>NZ_JBAKAO010000001.1:0-902686 GCF_038154885.1 Olleya sp. Ti.3.14 | reverse complement strand
TGGAACAGATCCAAATGATGCATGTGAGTATGTAATCGCAAGTATTACATTACCAATCGACTCAGGCGCAGATTGTGATAACGACGGATTATTAGATGTAGAGGAGATTACAGGCGTAGATGATCCATCTACACCAGCAGATCCAGCAGGAAACACAACAGACCCAACAGATCCAGATACAGATGGAGACGGAGTAACAGATGGACAAGAAGCATTAGATGGAACAGATCCAAATGATGCATGTGAGTATGTAATCGCAAGTATTTCATTACCAATCGACTCAGGCGCAGATTGTGATAACGACGGATTAACAGATGCAGAGGAAATCACAGGAGAGGATGATCCATTAACACCAGCAGATCCAGCAGGAAACACAACAGACCCAACAGATCCAGATACAGATGGAGACGGAGTAACAGATGGACAAGAAGCATTAGATGGAACAGATCCAAATAACTCATGTGAGTATGTAATCGCAAGTATTTCATTACCAATCGACTCAGGCGCAGATTGTGATAATGATGGATTAACAGATGCAGAGGAAATCACAGGAGAGGATGATCCATTAACACCAGCAGATCCAGCAGGAAACACAACAGATCCAACAGATCCAGATACAGATGGAGACGGAGTAACAGATGGACAAGAGGCATTAGACGGAACAGATCCAAATGACTCATGTGAGTATTTAGAGTCAAGTATTACATTACCTCAAGATGAAGTATATCTTGCAGCTGATTGTGATGGAGATGGTGTGACAAATGGTCAAGAAATTATTGATGGTACAGATGCATTAGATCCTTGTGATTACTTAGCAGGAAATCAAGACATAACTATAGTTTCTGAAGAATGGGAAGCTTTAGATTGTGATGGTGATGGAGTAATTAATAGTACAGAGATATTAGATAGTACTGACCCACAAAACCCATGTGATTTTATTGCAGCAAGTACGACTGTGGCTCAATCTACTGAGTGGTTAAATGGAGATTGTGATAATGATAACGTTCCTAACGGAGTTGAACAATCTGAAGGTGATACTGACGGAGATTCTATACCAGATTATTTGGATACAGATGATGATGGTGATGGAGTGGATACTATCAATGAAGATTATGGTAACACGGATTTTGAAGATGGAGATATAGATCCAACAGGTGATAATGATCCTACTAATGATGATACAGATGGAGATTCTATACCAGATTATTTAGATACAGATGATGATAATGATGGTATACCAACTGAAGAAGAGTATCCGGATCCTGACAATAATGGTATTGGATTTGGTGATGATGCAGTCGACAGTGATGGTGACGGTTTACCAGATTATTTAGATGTAAATAACGCATCGCCTCAGGAAGATGATTTAGAGATATTTAATGCTGTTACACCTAATGGCGATGGAGATAATGATGTGTTTATCATTAGAAATATTGAATTATATCCAGAGAATACAGTTAAGATTTATAACAGATGGGGAGTAATTGTTTATGAAACGTCTAGTTATGGTTCTGTAGGAAATTATTTTAATGGTAGATCAAACGGAAGAGTAACAATTCAAGAAGATGAATTATTACCTGTAGGAACATACTTTTATGTAGTCGAGTATACTGTAGAAGGAGAAACTAAATCTAGAGCAGGATATTTATACCTACAACGATAATAAATCTATAGAGGCAGTGTTAAAGCTGCCTCTTATATAACAAAATAAATTCATACCTTATTTCAAATGAAAAATAAAATTTTAATATTAATAGCTGTATTAAGTTCATTTTATGTAACAGAATTATCTGCGCAACAAGATGCACAATATACACAGTATATGTACAATACTTTAAGTATAAATCCAGCATATGCAGGTTCTAGAGATGGACTTAGTGCTTTATTATTGTATCGTACGCAATGGGTAGGATTAGATGGAGCTCCAGATACAGGTAGTTTCAATATCCATTCTCCTTTTGGTGATGAGCAAAATGTCGGATTAGGTTTATCTGTTGTAAATGATAGGATTGGACCAACGCAAGAAACCTATTTTGATGTGTCATTTTCTTACTCTATAAATACGTCAGATGAAGGTAGATTATCTTTTGGTTTGAATGGTGGTGGAAGTTTGTTAGATATAAAATATTCAGAATTAAGCTCTTATAATAATGGAGATGTATTATTACAAAGTGATATTGATAATAAATTTTCACCTCAAATAGGAGCTGGTGTTTATTATCGTAATTCAGATAAATGGTATTTAGGATTATCAGTACCAAATATACTTGAAACTAAATATTTTGACGATGCTTCTTTATCTCAAGCTTCAGAAAGAATGCACTTTTATTTAATGGGAGGTTATGTTTTTGATATTAATCAGGATTTAAAATTAAAACCAGCTTTTTTAGTTAAACAAGTTTCAGGATCTCCTCTACAGGCAGATTTAACTGCAAATGCTTTGTATAAAGATAAATTTACAGTTGGATTAGCATACCGTTGGGATGCTGCAGTTAGTGGATTGTTAGGGTATCAGGTATCAGAAAGTTTAATGTTAGGTTTTGGTTATGACAGAGAAGTAACAGATTTAGGTCAGACTAAGTTTGATGCTGGTTCTTTCGAGGTATTTTTAAGATTTGAACCTAGAGATTTAACTAAAATTTTATCACCAAGATTCTTTTAAAACATAGATAACAAAGATTATGAAAAATAGATATATACTTTCTACTTTAATTATTGCACTATCATTTAATCTAACATTTGCTCAAAATGATGGTATTTCTAGTAGTACAGAAAAAAAGTATGATAAATTATCCTATGTTGAAACAACAAAGGAGTTATTAAAGTTAATTGAAAAAGGTAATAAAACACCAGAAGTTTATAAAAAACTAGCTAATTCATATTATTTCAATACCAAAATGGAAGACGCTTCCAAGTGGTATGGTGAAATGTTTAAATTGGACGCAGTAGTGGAGTATGAGTACTATTATCGATATGCGATGAGTTTAAAAGCTATTGGTGACTATGAAGGTGCAAATGCTAATATGAAAAAATTTGCTGCTTTAAAGCCAAATGATTCTAGAGCAATATTATTCTCTAAATCTCCAAACTATCTTGAAACTATCGAATCACTTTCAGGTGATTTTGAATTGGAAAATTTAGATTTAAATTCTCGTTTTTCAGATTTTGGAACCTCTTTTTATAAAGGTGGAATTGTTTTTGCTTCTTCTAGAGGTGACGGTAAATTATATAAATGGAACGAACAGCCATTTTTAGATTTATACTATCAAGCCAACGATTCTAGTGCTGTAACCCCTTTATCTACAGCTATAAATACTAAATATCATGAGTCTTCAACATCTTTTACTCATGATGGGAATATCGCATATTTTACTAGAAACAATTATTTTCATGGTAAAGTCAGAAAAAGTAATGAAAAGGTAAATGGATTAAAAATTTTTAAAGCCGAACTTAAAAATGGCGCTTGGTCAAATATAGTTAGTATGCCATTTAATAATGACGATTATAATGTCGCGCATCCAGCCTTAAGCTTAGATGAGTCTAGATTATATTTTGCTAGTGATATGCCAGGTACTCGAGGTAAATCTGATATTTATTATGTAGATATTTTAGAAGATGGTACTTATGGCGAACCAGTAAATTTAGGAGATGCTATCAATACAGAAGGAAGAGAAAATTTTCCATATATAAGTAATAATGGAACACTATATTTCTCATCAGATGGACATCAAGGTCTTGGTGGATTAGATGTATTTATGACTAAGTTAGATGACCCAAGTCAAACAGTTACCAACTTAGGTAAACCTATTAATAGTTCTAGAGACGATTTTGAATTTATAATTGACGAATTTTCAAATATTGGATACCTAACTTCTAATAGATACAATGGTAAAGGAGATGATGACATTTATAAGTTTTCTAGATCATTTTGTACGCAATTAGTGTCTGGTACAACAGTAGACAAAACAACTAATATTATACTGCCTTACGCAAGTGTTGTTGTTTTAAATGAAAAAGGAGTAGAGGTCCAAAACTTGACATCAGATCAAAACGGTTCCTTTAGTTATGAAGGACCTTGTAACAAGCAAAAATTTAATATTATAGCATCTAAAGATGGTTATACACAATCAGACCAAACGTTTGTTGTTAATCCTAAAAAGAAGGAAGATGTTGTTTTAAAATTAAACTTAACACCTGAAACAACATTACCTGCAGAAGTTGGAATGGATTTAACCGAAGTTTTAAAATTAAATCCAATCTATTTTGATTTTGACAAGTCTAATATAAGACCAGATGCAGAATTAGAGTTAAAAAAGGTAATAGATTACATGAATAAGTATCCAACGGTTAGAATTGATGTACAATCACATACAGATTCAAGAGCATCAGATGACTATAACTGGGCTTTATCAAATAGAAGAAACGTATCTACCAAACAATACATTATTCAAAAAGGAGGTATTGAGCCAGATAGATTAGAAGGTAAAGGTTACGGAGAAACTATGTTAGTTAATAGATGTAGTAACGGAGTTAAGTGTACCGAAGAAGAACATGATTGGAATAGAAGAAGTAACTTTATAGTTATTAATAGATAATTTCAACTATATTAATATGGAAAAAGCATCTCAATTGAGATGCTTTTTTATTAAAATTAACTTAAAACAAAAATTAGCCCAAGTCTAATTATTAACTTTGTTTTTATCAAATATTTTTAATGAAAGAAGAACATGTAATTTTAGTAAACGAGTTTGATGAGCAAATTGGACTAATGCCAAAAATGGAAGCCCATGAAAAAGCATTATTACATCGTGCATTCTCTGTTTTTGTTTTTAATGATAAAAATCAGTTAATGCTACAGCAAAGAGCTTTAGGTAAGTACCACTCTCCTGGATTATGGACTAACACATGTTGTAGTCATCAACGTGAAGGAGAAAGCAATATACAAGCTGGTACAAGACGTTTACAAGAAGAAATGGGTTTTGTAACACAACTTGAAGAAAAAACATCTTTTATCTACAAAGCTCCTTTTGATAATGGTTTAACAGAGCATGAATTGGACCATATTATGGTTGGTTATTATCAAGATCAGCCAATTATTAATAAAGATGAAGTTGAAAGCTGGAAATGGATGTCTTTAGAAGATGTAAAAGCAGATATTCAAAATCAGCCAGAACTATATACAGCTTGGTTTAAAATAATTTTTGATAAGTTTTATCAATTTATAAATATTAGTGATGAAAGTAACAGTCAGTCGTAAAGCCCATTTTAATGCAGCCCATAGATTATATCGTAAAGATTGGTCCATGGAAAAAAATGATGAAATCTTTGGAAAATGTAACAACCCTAATTATCATGGTCATAATTATGAGCTTATAGCTAGTGTTACGGGAGATATTGATCAAGAAACAGGTTTTGTAATTGATGTTAAGATTTTAAAAGACATCATTAAAATGGAAGTAGAGGATGCTTTTGACCATAAAAACCTAAACCTGGATGTTGCAGAGTTTAAAGATTTAAATCCAACAGCAGAAAACATTGTCGTTGTAATTTATAATAAAATCAAAGCCAAATTAAAACAAGGCTTGGACTTGGAAGTAACACTTTACGAGACACCAAGAAACTTTGTATCCTATTCTGGTAAATAACATACATAAATTAAATAAAGGCTTTAAATTGGATTTAAATAGTTCTAATTTCGAACTTTAATCGTAGCTTTGCACTTAAATAAATTTTAAAATTATGGCAAATAAAAGAGACCTAAAAAAAGACATTAATTACGTTTTAGGAGATATTATTGAAGCAGTTTACGTTTGGGAATACACAAACACTGATAAAGACAACAAACAAAGTGAAGCGATCATTGATGACGCAATAGTAACTTTTGACGAGCTTATAACTAAGACTAATGCTAAAGACGTTGATAACAAAAAAGCACATTTTAACGCTGTTAAAAAAGAGCTTGAAGATAAGGGTCGTGCATTAATTGAAAGAATTAACAAATTAGGTTAATTTTTTTTTAAAAAAAGCTTGCAGATATCATTAAGAGAATTATATTTGCAAACTCTTTTGCCGATGTAGCTCAGCTGGCTAGAGCAGCTGATTTGTAATCAGCAGGTCGTGGGTTCGAGTCCCTCCATCGGCTCAAAAAAGCTTCTCTTAATTGAGAAGCTTTTTTTTGATTTAACATCAAAATTTTAACAATAAAAAAAGCCATCTAAATTTAGATGGCTTTTTTTATATGAAACTATTTTTTCTATTGCTCAGTACGTTTAATTTCGGCAATGTATACTTCTAATTGCTTTCCATATTTGGAGGCTTTAATTTCAGGCGTAAGTACTTTACTAATGGTGTCTAAATAAATAACATTAGCATCGTAAATTTCCGAAAGTGCTAAATATGGAGCAACTTCACTATCCTTATGTGTTACAGCAAAATTAGCAGTGTATAAATACTTTCTTTTCTTAAAGCTATTCAATATGGCTTCAGTTTGTTTTAACTTGACAGTGTCTTTGTCTCTTGCTGCTTCAATATATTCTTTAGTTAAGTCTAAATTTTTATTATTAAACTTTCCTATCATACTCAGATACTCTTCTAAAACATCATGTTGCTTAGATCCTTTTATTTTAGCATCGTAAGAAAACCCCTTTAAAGTTGTATTAATTTCAGTAATACCTTTATCAGCAAAAAAGGATATTCTATCATCTTCTTTGGTGTTTTTATTTAAATATAAATAAAACATTTCTGGCTCATCTATGTCTGATTGTAACGTAAATTCAGGAGAACCATTAACAACAATAGAGTCCACAGTCACTAAAACAGTATCGCTTACCTTTTTTAGGTATATTGTCCCTTTTTTTAATCCTTTTACAGTCCCTTTGACTGTCAATTTATTAGCATCATTTCCGCAAGAAAATAAAGACACCAATACTAATAATGCAATAATTTTTTTCATTTAAAACTTATTTTTAAGGTGGCAAATATCAATTAAAAAACAGAAAAATACTAACCTCCAGAAGCTAATTGCATTAAAATTGTACAACCAATAGCTGCTAACGTTCCGACAGCATATCCAAATACTGCTAAAAGAACACCAACTGTCGCTAAAGATGGGTGAAAAGCAGAAGCTACAATTGGAGCAGATGCAGCACCACCTACGTTAGCTTGACTTCCAACCGCTAAAAAGAAATAAGGTGCTTTAATAAGTTTTGCAACTCCAATTAAAAGTAATGCATGAATACCCATCCATACAAATCCAATAGCTATAAGACCAACGTTATCAAATATAGAACTAATGTCTATTTTCATTCCAATGGTTGCAACTAAAATATATATAAAAACACTACCAAATTTACTAGCACCTGCGCCTTCATAATTTTTAGCTTTAGTAAAAGACAATAATATAGCTACAAGTGTTGCAATACTAATCATCCAGAAAAACGAACTATCTAAAAACGTAAAAGTATTTTTTAAAGTAGTAGATTTTATTCCCGAAATTATTTCTCCAAAGAAAGGCGCTAAATTGTCAGCACATAAATGTGCCATACTTACAGTTCCAAAAGCTATGGCAGCCAATAACATTAAATCTGTTAAGCTTGGATTACGTTTAACACTTTCAGTAAATGTGGACATTTTATCTTTTAGTGCCTCAATAGAGGATGTATCTGCTTTTAACCATTTATTGATACTAGCACGTTTTCCAATACCAATAAGTAGGATTGCCATCCATACATTAGCGACAACTATATCAACAAATACCATTTTTCCGTACTCAGCTTGATTATAACCGTAAATTTCTAACATTGCGGTTTGATTAGCACCTCCTCCAATCCAGCTTCCGGCTAAAGTAGATAAACCTCTCCAAACAGCATCAGGGCCTATTCCGCCTACTGTGTCAGGTGATATTGTGGCAATTAATAGTATAGCAATTGGTCCACCAATTACAATACCTATTGTACCTGTAAAAAACATGATAAGTGCTTTCCATCCTAAATTAAAAACTGCTTTTAAATCAATGCTTAATGTCATTAAGACTAGTGCTGCAGGTAATAGATATCTACTAGCTACATAATACAAGTTGGTTTTATGTGCTACTATGTCACCAGTTTCGGTTGTTGTTTCCCATTCTGGAGCAATTAGACCTATGGTTGTTAGTATAGCTGGCAACATATATGCCATAAACAAGCCAGGAACAATCTTGTAAAATTTTTCCCAGAAACCGCCTTTTAAAGATTCTGTATAAAATATTAAGCCTAAGGCAATCATTAACACTCCAAAAACAATAGTGTCGTTAGTAAATAATGGTTCACTCATAATTTTAATTTATAGATAACGCAAAATAATCAAATAATATGGTTATTAAAACATTTAAAAACAAAGTTTGGCACAGGATTTGTATAATATAAATTGTAATTATTTATGATGACGTTCTAATACTAGGTGTGGTTACCTAAACAGAAAATAGTAATAATTACATTTGGTTGGTTAGTATGAAAAAGCATCCCTATAAAGGATGCTTTTTCTGTTTTTAATTTTAATAAACCTTTAACACTACAAGATGTTAGTTAGTTTGTTTTGGCACGACAATTGTAATATTATAAGTGTAATTACTTATGATGACTTTCACACAGGTGTGGTTACCTAAATGAAACGAGTAGTAATTATCATATTTTTGGTTGGTTAGTATGAAAAAGCATCCTTTTTAGGATGCTTTTTCTATTTTAGAATGTTTGATAATTTTTATTTGGTTGTAATAAAAGTTATAATACTTGTTAATAAACCATCTGCTAATGGTCTATGCGATTCGTTATAAGATTTAGAATTTTCAAGGTCATCACCTTCAATAGTTACCATAACATGATTCATGTTTTTTATTATTGTTATAGAAGCATCGCTTGCAGCCTCTTTTAATAATAAAGCTTCGGTTTCACTAACTTGTAAATCCTTAGTTCCGTTTATTACTAATGTTGGTATGTTTAAGGTACCCATTATATCAATTGGATTGTGTTTCATCCAACTCATAAAAAAACGTTGTGTTTCAATATTAAAAATGGATGTTAAAGCTTCAGGATAATCTAATGTTGTTTTTCCTGTTTTTAAAATAGTAAACACGCGTTTTGTATCTTCTGTAAATTGTGGTGCTGTTTTTTCTATTTGTTCTATAATAACATTGTCTATAGTTTGTCCTGCTCCAGCTATGGATATAAAGCCACTAGCTTTATCCTTTGCTGCTAGCATACCAATTAGGCTTCCTTGATCATGTCCTATAATGTATATTTTATTATATAGATTTAGATTTTTAAAATAGTCTAATACTGTACTGGCATCTGTTATAAAATCATCAAAAGATAAATTAGGATCTACGTTGTTTTGTCGTATTTGTTTAACAATACGCTTGTCGTATCTAAAGGTTGCAATGCCACTATTGGTAAGTCCGATTGCTAATTTTTTGATGTTATTAGTCTTTAAAAAGTTTTGATTACCATCTCTATCATTGGGTCCATATCCTGCTATAATTATGGCTAAAGTTGGTTTGTCATCATGCAAAGGTGTTAATAATGTTCCATTTATGTGTTTGTTTACAACGATATCTTTAGATGTAAACGTTACATCTTGGGCACTGGCTGTAGATAATATAAAAAACAGAATGATTATAAGTTGTGATTTCATTTTAATGGTTTTAACAAGTAAGTCAAATAGGATGCCAAATATTAAATTATGCTATTCAAAGTTACACTTAAAATTTGGTATAAAAATAATGTTTAAAAGGATTTTAAAAAGTGTTTTTAATCGTTTTTTGGTGTGTTTTAATCGGTGAATGTTAAAATTTAGTGCATTTCATCGATTTATAATGTTTTTTATCGTTTTGCTTCGAGATAAGCTTTATGTTTGTCTTGTGCTAGAAATTACATACTTTTAGTTCAATGGATTAATTAATTAATATTTGCATTGTTAGGTTAGTTTGGATAATCTAAATTAATTTAACACAAAATGCCAAATAGCAAAAAGCCAAGGTTGAGGGACCTTGGCTTTTATGTTTATAATACTTTTTATTTTATGATTCTAAAAGTTAAATTAATTCTAGGCATTATTTGTTTTTTGGTTTTAGCAATCTGATGTAACCAATGATGTTGCGTGCTACCCTTCATTAATAATAAGCTACCATGCTCTAGTAATAGTTTTTGCTTTAATGATTTGTCCGTTTTATGTTTGAGATTAAAATATCGTGCTTCGCCAAAACTAACAGAGGCAATTATAGGATTTATACCTAAAGATTTTTCGTCATCAGCATGCCAACCATTGCTATCCTGACCATCTCTGTATAAATTTGCTAAGCATGTAGTAAATTTTATGTTTGCTATAGTTTCTACTCTTTTTTTTATTTCGCTTAAAGCGGAAGTAAAGCCATGTGGGTGCATTGTAATATTGGAATAACTATAGGGTTTGTTATTGGTGCTAAATAAAGCAGTTAATCTGGGTTGTGCATGCGTTTTTCCAAATAAAGTAATGTTATCTTGCTGCCAAGGGATGTCATTAAATAGCAAATCGTAATAATTGGAAGCTTCGTTTATGTCAAAAAAATTAGGAAAATAACTAATCTCAGCATCTGGCAAATTAAGTTTGATTTCTTCTGTAAAAAGCATTTCTTAAAATTTAAAATACCAAAATGCCCAATACATTAGCCCAAATTGTAACGGAAGACGTAATAACAAGATCCATTTTGGTAGTCCAACCGAAGCTTTTGTTTCAGTTAACATATATATGTGGACCATTAAAAATAAAAGCAACATTAATATTATACCATAAATTGAAATAGCTTTTAATGCAGGAATGCAGACTGTTATACCTAAAACTATTTCTGCAATACCACTTAATTTAACTAGTAGTTTATGATTTGGTAAGTATCTTGGCATGATGCGTAAATACATTTTAGGTTTAATAAAATGCATAACACCTGCAAACACATAAATTGCTCCCATTAAATATAGATGCCAAGGATAGGTCATAATTAGTTTTTTATTTTATAAATTTAGCCTATAAAATTTAAATCATGAAGTATAATTTAGCGCTTTTACTAACATTTTTTACAACTATTAGTATTGCACAATTAAGGGATGGATTTGTCTATGCTCAAGATATAATTCAAGATTTAGATGTAGAGTTAAGGTATTGTAATGATGATAACTTTGTAGGAGAACAAATTGATGGTTACAATAAAGAGGTTGTGATTATGACAACATTAGCAGCTAAAGCTTTAAAAAATGTACAAGATACCCTTAAAAAAAAGGGGCTAGGTTTAAAAATTTATGACGCTTATAGACCACAACAAGCGGTAAACCATTTTGTATGGTGGGCAAAACAAGTTAATGATACCTTAAAAAAGCAAGAGTATTATCCAAATGTAGATAAAAAAAATCTTTTTAGTCAAGGTTATATTGCCTCCAAATCTAGACATAGTAGCGGAAGCACAGTAGATTTGACAATTATAAATTTAAAGACAGGAAAAGCTTTAGACATGGGTAGTCCTTATGATTTTTTTGGTCCAGAATCTTGGGTAAGTAATACTAAATTGACATCAAAACAGCAGGAAAATAGACAACTATTACAACACGTCATGTTGACAAATGGCTTTAGAAATTACCCAAAAGAATGGTGGCATTTTACCTTAAAAGGAGAACCTTTTAAAAATCAATATTTTGATTTTCCGGTAGAGTAAAGTTTAAACATGTTGATCTACTAAAATTTGGTTACCATCAGGATCCAGTACCACAAAACTTGCAGGACCTTTGGTGGTCGTGTCAGCTTCAGTAATAAAAGAAATATTATTATCTTTTAATTGTTTTTGTATGGACCTAACATCATCAAAATCTTTTAACGGATTAGCGTTTTCATCCCAACCAGGATTAAACGTGATAATATTTTTATCAAACATACCTTGAAAAAGTCCTATTAACGCATTACCATTTTTCATTATTAAATAATTTTGTTCAAGTTGTCCACCAAAAATTGTAAAACCTAAAGTTTCATAAAATTGCTTTGACGCAGTAATATCTTTTACTGCTATACTTATTGATAAGGCACCTAAAGTCATTGTAAATTTATATTGGTTAGTATAGGCTAAAGTTATAATTTTTTTTAAGGGTTTGTAGTGTAATGTCATTATTAGAAATAAAAAAAGCCACAACGTTAATTGTGGCTTTTTCTATAAAATATATAAAGGTTAAGCTTTTTTAGCTTTAACAGATATTTTTATTTCAACATCATCCTTAATTAGTTTATCTCCTAATGAAGCAGCAACATCATCGCTTGTTGCAGAGTTGTACATAATGTTCCATTCTGTTCTATCTAAAGTAAATGTATCACTTGTAATTGTAACATCATCACCATTTACAGCTACTAAAGCAGGAAAAGTAATGTTTTTCTTAATTCCTTTTAGTGTTAAGTTACCGCTAATATTGTTTCCTTCTACTTTTGTAATTTCAAATGCAGCAGTACCAAATTGCGCTACATCAAAAAAGTCTTCACTTTTTAAATGACCTACTAGATTTGCGTTAGCTTCTTCAGTTTCAGGAATGTCAGTACATTTAATAGTGTTAATGTCAAACATAAAGTTTCCACCAACTAATTTGTCTCCTTCAAACTCAGCAACTCCAGTTGATACATTAATAGTACCTTCATGTCCACCAACAATTTTGTTAGCTTTCCATATAATCATAGAGTTGTCAGCATCTGCTTTATATTTAGCAGCTTCTGTGTTTTCAGCTACAGCTTCAACTTCACCTGTTTTTGCTTCCTTAGCATCACTTTTACAAGCAACAACACTTAATCCAACGATTGCTACTGCAAAAAGGTTTAATACAATTTTTTTCATGATATAAAATTTTAGTTTTAGTGATTTAAAGTGCAAATATATAAATAATCTTCCATGGAAACTAATTATTTGTTTGTTAAAAAAAAACAATGACATTTTGACATTTTTAATAGTAATGGCAGTACTTTTGCCATCCCAATTACAGTATTTTAAATTAAGTACAATAATGAGCAAGAAAAGCAACAACGAAACAAACATAGAAGAAGAAATTAATTCTACTTCAAATCAAGCAGAACAAGCAACAACACAAGAAGAGGTTGCAGAAGAGTTATCTGTGGAAGAGCAGTTAAAGGCTGATTTACAACAAGAAAAAGATAAATTTTTACGTCTTTTTGCCGAGTTTGAAAATTATAAAAAGCGTACATCTAGAGAGCGTATTGAATTGTTTCAAACTGCAAGTAAGGATGTAATGGTATCTATGTTACCAATTTTAGATGATTTTGAACGCGCTTTATTACACATCGACGATGACAAAGAAGCAGAAGAAATGCGTAAAGGTGTCTTATTAATTTATAACAAATTATTACAGACATTACAACAAAAAGGATTGTCTCAATTAGAAGTTAGAGCAGGTGATGTGTTTAATGCAGATCATCATGAAGCGATAACACAAATACCAGCACCTACTGAAGACTTAAAAGGTAAGATTGTAGACGTTATAGAAAAAGGTTATAAACTAGGCGAAACTGTTATACGTTTTCCAAAAGTAATAATCGGACAATAAATTAAATATGGCTAAAAGAGATTTTTACGAAATATTAGGTATAAATAAATCAGCATCTCAAGCTGAAATTAAAAAAGCATACCGTAAAAAGGCAATCGAGTTTCATCCTGACAAAAATCCTGATGATAAGGATGCTGAGTCTAAATTTAAAGAAGCAGCAGAAGCCTATGAGGTATTAAGTGACGACAATAAAAAAGCACGTTACGACCAATTTGGACACCAAGCATTTGAAGGTGGTGGTGGAGGCTACAGTGGTGGCGGAATGAACATGGACGATATTTTTAGCCAATTTGGTGACATCTTTGGAGGTGGAGGTTTCTCTGGTTTTGGAGGTGGCTTCGGTGGAGGTGGAGGACAACGTCGCGTTAAAGGTAGTAACCTACGTGTACGTCTTAAACTTACTTTAGAAGAAATTGCTAATGGTGTAGAAAAGAAAATTAAAGTTAAACGTAAAGTTCAGGCACCAGGTACTACTTATAAAACATGTAATACTTGTAATGGAGCAGGTCAAGTAACTAGAGTTACAAATACTATATTAGGTCGTATGCAAACAGCTGCACCATGTCCAACATGTAGTGGAGCAGGACAAATAATAGACAAAAAACCAAGTGAAGCTGACGCACAAGGTATGATTGCAAAAGAAGAAACTATTCCAGTTAATATACCAGCAGGAGTAGTAGACGGAATGCAACTTAAAGTATCAGGAAAAGGTAACGAAGCACCAGGTAATGGTGTGTCTGGAGACTTACTTGTAGCAATAGAAGAGGAAGCACACGAGTCTTTACAACGTGAAGGCGATAATCTACATTATGATTTATACGTAAGCTTACCTGATGCAATACTAGGAAACTCAAAAGAAATTGACACAGTTACCGGAAAAGTACGTATCAAGATAGAAGCAGGAATGCAATCTGGTAAAATATTACGCTTACGCGGAAAAGGTATTCCTAGTATTAATGGTTACGGTAAAGGAGATTTATTAGTACACGTTAACGTATGGACACCAAAAACATTAAACAAAAAACAAAAAGAGTTTTTTGAAAGTATGAAAGAGGACGAACACTTTTCTCCTAAGCCAGAGCGCAGTGATAAGTCATTTTTTGAAAAAGTAAAAGACATGTTTTCGTAACAAAAAGCATAAACTAAATTTTAAAAGCTCACATTTTGTGAGCTTTTTTTTGCTTTTTGTTTAACTATTTAAATCATTTAACATCTTATTTAATAAAAAATAGTATATTTGGTTTATCGCTAGCCTAGCTAGTGATAATTTTTCTTTTTCATAGCAATTTTTTCCCATCCTTTATTTATTTAGAGGGTGGGTTTTGTTTTATATAAAAAGATATTTCTTCCTTTAAGTTAAAAATACCTAAATCAGTAATGTTACTATTTTAACATTTTCTATATTTACAACTAAAGCTAGTGTTAGCTTAACTAATCAATCTTAATAAATAACGATGAATAACCTTTTAGAGGTGCACCAAGTATCTAAAAAATTTGGAGACTTTACAGCACTAAATAATGTGTCTATTACTGTTCCAAAGGGTAGTATTTTTGGTTTGCTTGGTCCAAATGGAGCAGGAAAAACAACTTTAATTAGAGTCATTAACCAAATAACAATGCCAGATTCTGGACATGTTTTGTTGGATGGAGAAGCTTTAAAAAATCACCACGTAAAAGATATTGGATATTTACCGGAAGAGCGTGGATTATATAAATCCATGAAAGTTGGCGAGCAAGCTTTGTACTTAGCACAATTAAAAGGTATGCAAAAAGCAGAAGCTAAAAAACGCCTTAAAATGTGGTTTGAACGCTTAGAGATTGGAGACTGGTGGAATAAAAAAATACAGGAATTGTCTAAAGGTATGGCACAAAAAATTCAGTTTGTGGTTACTGTCCTGCATGAACCCAAATTATTGATTTTTGACGAGCCCTTTTCTGGGTTTGATCCAATTAATGCAAATTTAATAAAAGATGAGATTTTAAGACTAAGAGATGAAGGTGCAACCGTAATTTTTTCTACACATCGTATGGAGTCGGTTGAAGAGTTGTGTGATCAAATAGCCTTAATACATAAATCTAACAAAGTATTAGATGGTAACCTAATGGATATAAAACGCCAATATAAAAGCAATACTTTTCAAATTGGTATAAATCCAAACAATGATAATTTAGAACAAGAGTTAGCAAGTAAATTTAGTGTGACACCAGCCGAATTTAAAACACTAGAAAACGACTTAAAACTTAATATTAAGTTATCTAATAACGAGTCGGCTAATGACCTATTAAGCTACCTGACTAGTAAAGGACAGATTTCTCACTTTGTAGAAGTTATTCCAAGTGCCAACGATATTTTTATTCAAACAGTAAAGAATAACTAACCATGAACCATCTTCCACTTATTATACAACGCGAGTATTTAACCAAGGTTAGAAACAAATCATTTTTAATAATGACGGTCTTAAGTCCGTTAATATTTATAGCTTTAATAACTGTCGTTGTATATTTATCTCAGATGAATAACAATAAACAGCGTGTCATTTCGGTATTGGATGATTCGGGAATGTTGACTGAGGTTTTTAAAAATACAGATAATACAAAATATAACCTCCTGACAGGTTTAACTTTAGATAATGCAAAAACTATAGTAGAAGAAAAAGGAGATTATGGCTTGCTTCATATAAATAAATTAGAAAATTTTGAAAATGCAGCTACTAGTGTGCAATTTTATTCTGAAGAATCACCATCCTTATCTGTAATTTCTTCATTAGAAAATAAAATAGAAAAAGAGCTAACCAATCTTAATATGGCAAGTCAAGGTGTCGATATAGAGATGATTAAAGCGTCTAAAATAAAGATTAACATTGCACAAGAAAATTTTTCTGGTGTCAAATCATCTAAAATTGACAGTGTGGTTAAACTTGCATTTGGTGGTGCAGCAGGTTATTTACTATTTATGTTTATCATTATTTATGGTAATATGATAATGCGCAGTGTAATCGAAGAAAAGACAAGTCGTATTATAGAAGTTATCATTTCTTCTGTAAAACCAGTGCAATTAATGTTAGGTAAGATAATTGGGACATCTCTAGCAGGAGTGACTCAGTTTATTATATGGATTATTTTAGGAGGTGTCTTACTAACAGTAGTCTCTGCTATTTTTGGAATTGACTTTGCACAGGCACAAACACCACAGCAAGAAATTATGCGTCAAGCAATGGCTAATCCAGATGCAAGCATGAAAGTACAAAGTTTATTTACAGCATTTTATAACTTACCACTCACCAATTTGGTAATTGCATTTTTATTGTTTTTTATAAGTGGCTATTTATTGTATAGTTCTTTATACGCAGCAATTGGCGCAGCAGTAGATAACGAAACAGATACGCAACAATTTATGTTACCTATTTTAATGCCATTAATATTAGCAGTTTACGTTGGTATGTTTACAGTAATAGAGGATCCACATGGTACGGTAAGTACTATATTTTCGTTTATACCGTTCACTTCACCTGTAGTGATGTTAATGAGGATTCCGTTTGGTGTGCCAATTTGGCAACAAGTAGTATCGTTATTACTATTGGTTGGTACCTTTATGTTTACGGTATGGTTTGCAGCAAAAATTTACAGAGTAGGTATATTAATGTATGGTAAAAAACCAACTTATAAAGAGTTGATTAAGTGGATTAGATATTAATTTTTACTATGATTCAAGAAAGTAAAGTAGCAGATAAAATTGAAAAAGAAGTAGAAAAAGTAAGTGATGTGATTACTGAAAGTTCTATTTGGGAAAAATTTATAGAATTATTAAACTATAAAATTTACACCTTTACTGATGATAAGGGTTTGACTACTAGCGTAATTAAAGTTAAGTATATAGTACTTATTATATTAGTTTTAATACTAACAACTATAGTATTACGATTTATTAGAAAAGTAGTTACACGTCACATGCCTGATGATGATAAAGCAAAATTTACTACTGTATTTTCATTTGCACGTTGGTTTATATACATAGTAGTATTTCTTATAATATTAGATTCAATAAATATTGATGTCACAGCTATTTTTGCAGCTTCCGCAGCACTTTTAATTGGTGTAGGTTTAGCGCTTCAAACGCTGTTTCAGGATATAATTTCCGGAATTTTTATATTAGTTGATCAATCGGTTCACGTTGGAGATATTATAGAACTTGATGGCAAAGTGGGTCGTGTAGAAGAGATTAAGTTGCGTACAACTAGAGCTGTAACTATAGACGATAAAGTACTAATTATACCTAATCATTTATACCTTACTAACAGCCTTTATAATTGGACTCAAAACGGAACAAGTACAAGAGAAGGGGTTGATGTAGGTGTTGCCTATGGAAGTGATGTACAATTAGTTAAAAAATTATTATTAGAAGCTGCAACGTCTATACCAAATGTTTTTAAATTTCCAGAACCAGCTGTTACTTTTACAGACTTTGGGGATAGTGCTTTAAATTTTAGGGTAACGTTTACTATAGATGATAGCTTTAATTCAAGAATACCTAAAAGTGAAATCCGTTTTGAAATAGATAGACTGTTTAGAGAAAATAATATTACCATACCATTCCCTCAACGCGATATTCACATTATAAAGGATAGCAAATAAAAATATAGCAATTAAATAATTATAGATTATATGAAATTACATTTTGGAACCATTTTACTAACATTAACGCTACTAAGTGGTGTAAATGTAGCCCATGCACAATTAACAGATTTAGCTAGGTTAGAGTATTCTTATGTGCCCAAAAGTAATTCTGAAGATAGTTTTGATAGATTTAGAGGGTTATTAAATTATCCTATCAAAACAAGTGAAGACTGTTATTTAATTGTTGGTGCAGAGTATAGTAGGTTGACCTTAGATTTAGAGGACGATTACCCTTTTCCAACCTCTAATTTAAGACGATTACATATCATAGATTTTAATTTGGGGTATACCTTTAAGCTCTCAGAAGATTGGCGATTAGGTGCTAAGATTACACCAAGAATAGCATCTACACTTAGGCATAAAATTACAGGTGATGATATGTTTTTAAATGGAGGTGTATACGCTATAAACGACAAAACAAAAGACCAAAACATAAAAAAACCATATAGACTAGTATTAGGGCTGACATATAATAGCACAACAGGTATACCATTACCACTACCTTTTGTAAGTTACTTCAGACGTTTAAATGAAAACTGGTCTTATAACTTAGGAGTGCCAAAAACAAATGTGAAGTACTTTTTTAACGAAAAAAACATCGTACAAACCTTTGTCGGAATTGATGGTTATTTTGCCAACACACAAGAAGTATTTACCATTGATGGTAAGGAAGCAGACAGTGTGTCTTTATCAGTAATATTAGCAGGTTTAGGTTACGAGTATTGCTTTACAGACAATTTAGTATGGTACTCATACGTAGGTTATACTTTAAGTATGAGTAACAGATTAAGGGACGAGAACAGAGAGGACGTATTTAAGTTAGATAATGTTAATGCGTTTTATTTAAGAACAGGAATTAAATTCAAAATATAATGCCAAAAATTTTAATAATAGAGGATGAAGCAGCAATTAGAAGAGTATTAGTCAAAATCCTATCAGAGGAAAATGATAAATATGAGCTAGAAGAAGCTGAAGACGGATTAGTAGGAATCGATAAAATTAGAAAAAACGATTACGATTTAATCCTATGTGATATTAAAATGCCTAAAATGGATGGTGTTGAGGTATTAGAGGCTGTCAAAAAAATAAAGCCAGAAATACCAATGGTCATGATTTCTGGACATGGAGATTTAGATACAGCAGTAAATACAATGCGTTTAGGTGCATTTGATTACATATCCAAGCCACCAGATTTAAATCGTTTACTAAATACAGTAAGACATGCTTTAGACAGAAAAGAGTTAGTTATTGAAAACAAAATTCTTAAAAAGAAAGTCAGCAAAAAATACGAAATGATAGGAGATAGCGACGCTATTTCTCAAATCAAAGACATTATAGACAAAGTTGCACCAACAGATGCTAGAGTCTTAATTACAGGTCCAAACGGAACAGGTAAAGAGCTAGTCGCACATTGGTTACACCAAAAAAGTGATCGTGCAAAAGGTCCAATGATAGAGGTTAACTGTGCAGCAATACCAAGCGAGCTGATAGAAAGCGAATTATTTGGACACGTCAAAGGTGCCTTTACAAGTGCAGCCAAAGACAGAGCAGGTAAATTTGAAGCAGCCAATGGTGGAACCATTTTTTTAGACGAGATTGGTGATATGAGCCTATCTGCACAAGCCAAAGTATTACGTGCTTTGCAGGAAAGTCGCATACAACGCGTAGGTAGTGATAAAGATATTAAAGTAGATGTGCGCATCGTAGCAGCAACAAATAAAGATCTTAAAAAGGAAATCGAAGACGGAAAATTCCGTGAAGATTTATATCACAGATTAGCAGTAATTTTAGTTAAAGTACCTGCATTAAATGACAGACGTGATGACATACCATTATTAATAAATCACTTTTCAGCTAAAATTGCCGAAGAGCAAGGCACAGCCAATAAGACATTTTCTAAAAAAGCAATCAATTTATTAAAAGAATATGATTGGACAGGAAACATTAGAGAGCTTCGTAACGTAGTTGAAAGATTAATAATTTTAGGAGGCACAGAAGTTAGTGAGCAAGATGTAAAACTTTTTGCAAGTAAATAAAACAACATGAAAGACATCAATATTAACGACCATAAAATCACTTCAAAAATAAAGCTAAGCGACCTACCAAGTAAGCTAGATTTAAAAGCAGATAAGGATACCACAGAGGATGCTTTGCGTAAAGTAAGACGCCAATTAGGTAAGCTACAAGACACCATGTATGCACACGGTAAATACTCGGTTTTAGTATGCTTACAAGGTATGGATACCTCTGGAAAAGACAGTTTAATACGCGAAGTTTTTAAAGATTTTAATGCAAGAGGTGTTGAGGTCATGAGCTTTAAAGTACCAACAGAATTAGAGCTTAAACACGATTACCTTTGGAGACATTATATAAAATTACCAGCACGAGGTAAATTTGGAGTCCACAATCGTACA
Source organism: Olleya sp. Ti.3.14 (assembly GCF_038154885.1). Lineage (NCBI taxonomy): Bacteria > Pseudomonadati > Bacteroidota > Flavobacteriia > Flavobacteriales > Flavobacteriaceae > Olleya > Olleya sp. Ti.3.14. The sequence continues at coordinate 882,006 of NZ_JBAKAO010000001.1, read as the reverse complement.
CACTATGAAAACGTTTTGGTAACACGTGTACATCCAGAGTATATTTTAAACGAAAAACTACCATTTGTAAACAGTATTGACGATGTAAACGACGCCTTTTGGGACCAGCGTTTTGAGCAAATCAATAACTTTGAAAAACACCTGACACAAAACGGAACACTAATTTTTAAATTTTTCATGAATTTATCAAAAGACGAACAACGTAACAGATTATTACGACGTTTAGATAAACAAGAAAAAAACTGGAAATTCTCAGCAGGCGACTTAAAAGAGCGTAAGTTATGGGACAAATACATGGACTGTTATCAGGACGCAATAAACAGGACAAGTAAGGATCACGCACCATGGTACAACATTCCAGCGGATGACAAACCTACAGCACGTTTAATTGTAGCTCAAATTTTGTACGATACTTTAAAACAATATTCAGACATAAAAGAGCCAGATTTGGATGACAAAACCAAAGCTAATCTGCATTTATACAGAGAGCAATTAAATAACGAATAGTATATTTTGGGCGTTACCACAAGGGTCGCGCTTTCCATTATATCTTTTTTTGCCATATATGGCAGCAAAAAAAGGATGTCATTTCAATCGCTAACGCAAACCACAAGACCTAAAAAACAACAGTTAAGGTCAATCAAAATAAAACAAGAGACCTGATAGGATTAATATTCTATCAGGTCTTTTCATATTTAAATACTATCTTTAAAGTAAAATTACCAACCATGAAAAAACTAACAATTCTTCTAACACTTTTAGTGTCTATTAATGTTTTAGCACAAACAGACCAAGACGCATTAAAAACAATATATAGTCAGTCCTTAACCAATGGTAAAGCCTACCAATGGTTAGACTATTTATCAAATCAAATAGGAGGACGATTATCAGGATCTGTAAACGCAGAAAAAGCAGTGCAATACACAAAATCCGAACTAGAAAAAATAGGATTAGATAAAGTATGGCTACAAGAAGTTATGGTGCCAAAATGGGAACGTGGCGCAAAAGAGGTAGCACATTTTACAAGTAATAACAACAAATTTGACGTCAATATATGTGCTTTAGGTGGCTCAGTAGCAACTGCCAATTCAGGGTTAGAGGCTACAGTAATAGAAGTAAAAAGTTTTGAAGAGCTTGCTGCACTTGGTGATAAAGTAAAAGGAAAAATTGTCTTTTTTAATGGTGCCATGAATCCAGAATTAATCCATACTTTTGAAGCTTATGGAGGATGCTCTAAACAGCGTTATGCAGGAGCTTACGAAGCAGGAAAACTAGGAGCAGTTGGCGTAATTGTGCGTTCTCTTAATTTACGTCAAGACGATTTACCACACACAGGAAGTATGGGTTACATGGATTTGCCTACTGAGCAACGTGTACCATCTGCAGCAATAAGTACCAATGATGCTAATAAACTATCCGAAGCCCTAAAAAAAGATGCCAATCTAAAATTCTATTTTAAACAAAACTGTAAACAATTTGAAGACGTTTTGTCATACAATGTTATTGGTCAAATTACTGGAAGCGAATTCCCAGAAGAAATAATGGTTGTTGGAGGTCACTTAGATTCTTGGGATTTAGGAGATGGATCGCATGACGATGGAGCAGGAGTAGTACAATCTATGGATGTAATTAGATTATTAAAAGAAAGCGGAATTAAACCAAAACGTACCATTAGAGTTGTGTTATTTATGAATGAAGAAAATGGATTGCGTGGCGGAAAAAAATATGCAGAAGAGGCAAAACGTAACAACGAAAACCATGTCTTTGCGTTAGAGAGTGACTCTGGAGGGTTTACACCTCGTGGTTTTAGTTTTGATTGTAGTGAAGCTGCATTAAACAAAGTATTAAGTTGGGAGTCTTTATTTAAACCGTACTTAATTCATTATTTTGAAAAAGGATATAGTGGTGCAGATATTGGACCATTAAAAAACGATAACATTGTTTTAGCTGGCTTACGTCCAGACTCACAACGTTATTTTGTTCATCATCATGCAGCAAACGATACTTTTGATGCAGTAAATAAACGCGAGTTAGAGCTTGGTGCAGCAACCATGACAAGCTTAGTGTACCTATTTGATAAATACGGAACAAGTAACATTCCTCAGGTTAAAGAATTTAAGGATTAATTGTTGTATTTAACTGTTACAAATTTTTAAAAATGAAAACACTAGTGCTTTTTTTATCATTACTAATTACTACAAATATGGTGGCTCAATCAGATTCAAATATTCCGTATTATGAGCTTCCTGAAGCATCAGAAAATTTTACTGCTGGTACTGTTGCTGCTAGACAAATAGATGCTCTAGGGTTTAGGTTTTATCACGCAACAGATGGATTGTCAGCAAAAGATTTAGACTTTAAGCCTTCAGATTCGGTTAGAACAACAGCCGAAACCATAAAACATATTTATGATTTGTCTAAAATCATTTTAAATTCGACTTTAAAAAAAGCAAATACTAAAGAAACTGTTAAACTATCTTTTGAAGCACAACGTGTAGCGACTTTAAATAATTTAAAACAAGCTGCAGATATTTTAAGGAGTAGTGACGATATTTCGCAATTCAAAATTATTTTCGGCGAAAGCCAAATTCCGTTTTGGAATAATATTAATGGACCAATCGCAGATTCTATTTGGCATTGTGGTCAAATTGCATCGTTTAGACGTGCAACCAATAATCCAATCAGTCCCAATGTTAATCATTTTACAGGAACGGTTAAAAATAAATAATTATAATTTTATGACTCCAATTCTACATCAAATACATCCTATACTTCCTGTTCAAAACGTATTAGCTGCTTTGTTTTTTTATACGCAAAAATTAGGTTTTGAAATTGCATTTGCAGACGATTCTAAAGACCCAAAATACGTAGGAATTAAAAGAGATCATATAGAAATACACCTAATTTGGAAGGACGAAAAAGAGTGGGATTATACTATTGACAGACCTATGTTGCGTATTGTTACACAGCATGTTGACATTTTGCATCAAGAGTATAATTTTAAAAATGTGTTTCCTAAGGAGACTGAAGTTATAAAATCAGATTGGGGAACAAAAGAGTTTTCGTTTTATGATTTATATAACAATGGGTTAACCTTTTACCAAAACAGTTAGTTAAAAACCAGTTAGGTTTTAATTTTTAAAATATAAAGTAAAAGTAGTGCCTTGATCTACAATGCTTTCTACTTCAATTTTTCCACCCATGGCATCAATTTGATTTTTAACAATAAATAGACCTAAGCCTCTAGAGTCTTCATGTTTATGAAAAACATTATACATGCCAAACAGTTTGTCTTTATGTTTTTCTAAATCAATACCTTGACCGTTATCACTAATTGTTAATGTTGTGTACTCACTAGTCTGATTGGCATTTAATTTTATAACAGGATCAACATCAGGTCTTTTATACTTTATAGAGTTGGTTAAAAAGTTTATTAAAATACTATCTAAATATGCAGGTAAACCTTTAACATTTAAGTCATCTTTAATTAATATTTGAATATCAACATTGTGTGATATGGTATATGCTGCAATGTTAGAGATGGCGTTATTGGTAAATTGTAATAAGTTTAGTTCTTCTAGCTCTTCCGCTTCAAGCGAGTTGTATAAAGCGACTTCATTAAGATTGTCAATAGTTTCATTTAAGTTACCTATTGCTTCTTCCATTAAAGGAAAATATTCGTCGTTAGTATTTTCTGGGTAATCTTCTTTTTTTAAACTTAATAGCATTTCAAGGTTTCCGCCATGAGATCTTAAATTATGTGACACAATTCGTGCAAAGTTTAATAGTCTATCGTTTTGCTTAGAGCTAATAGATAATAATTCAGATATTTTATTTTTACTGCGTTTTATTTCTGTAATATCATTGATATTTGCAATAAAATGCTGAGGATGTCCGTTATTATCTCTTACAATAGTTGAAGATAATATGCAATGTACCACTTTTCCATTTTTATGGATATATCTCTTTTCTATTTCAAAATTATCTGATTTTCCAGACAGTACTAACTCTAATTCTTTACTACCTATTGATAGGTCTTTGGGGTGTGTTATATCTTTGAAGTTTAGTAGTAATAACTCTTCTTTGCTATATCCTAAAATGCGACAAATACTATTATTTACGTTAAGCCATCCTCCAGTTAGGCTAACTTTAGCCATTCCAGTTAATGAATTATCAAAAAGAGATCTGAATTCTTTTTCTTTAATAGCTATTTTTTTAGTTTGCACTGTTTTTTGAGTAATATCTTGAAATACACCTCTTAATGCTACGCATTTTCCATTTTCTAATTTAGGATGTCCAATAGATCTTACCCATTTTTCTTCTCCCTTAGGTGTTACAATTATAAACTCGTCATCAAAATTTTCACCATTATTTAAAGCGTTATTAAATAATTTTAATATTCTAATTCTACTAGAACCTTCTTTATAAAAGTTAATAGCAGTGTCAACATTTGGTGTGTAATTAATGGATACGTCATGTATTTTTTTAGTGACACGACTCCATTTAAGAATGTTAGTTTTTAAGTTCAACTCCCATGATCCAATAACTAGAGCATCTTCAATGGTGTTTAAAAAACTTTTGTCAAGAATTTCATCAGATAATATCTCATTATTATCAGTTTGCATAAGTAGGGAATTTGAGGTAGTTGCTATTAATAGTTAAAAAATAAAATAATTTTATTCTTTATAATGGCGAATCTAAGCATTAAAACGGATTAAATACAATTAATTAGGTTAAAATACGTTAATTTTAACTTTTAAGTAGCTTTTAACTTACAGGCATACTGAAATGCGTTGTCTAATTTTAGATGTTTAACTACAAATAGCCAATTTGGTATAAATTGGCTATTTGAAGGCTTTGTAAATTATTTTTTAAACTTAATCTCAATTTGATTTTGTATAAGATCCTCAAACGTTTCGCGTTTTCTTATTAAATGTGCTTCGCCTTTATATACTAATACTTCAGCAGGTCTATATCTAGAGTTGTAATTACTAGCCATAGAGTAGCAATACGCTCCAGCATTACTAAAAGCTAATATGTCGCCTTCGTTAATTTCAGATATGCGTCTGTTGTTGGCAAAGGTATCCGTTTCGCATATATATCCAACCACACTATAAAAGCGTTCTCGACCTTTTGGGTTTGAGATATTTCTTATTTCATGTTGTGATCCATACAACATTGGTCTTATTAAGTGGTTAAAGCCACTATCTACTTGTGCAAAAACAGTTGAGGTTGTTTGTTTTACAACATTTACATTAACTAAAAACTGTCCAGCCTCACTAACTAAAAATTTTCCTGGCTCAAAAGCTAGGGTTAATGGTTTGCCATAATCTTTACAAAATTGATTAAATCTTGCACTTAGTTTGTCTCCTAACTCTTCAATATTGGTTTCAATATCACCAGCTTTATATGGGACTTTAAAACCAGATCCAAAATCTATAAATTGTAAGTTTTTAAAATTTTTAGCAGTATCAAATAAAATTTCGCTAGCATATAAAAAAACATCAATATCCAAAATATCGCTACCTGTATGCATATGGATACCATTAATATTCATGTTAGTATTATCTACTATTCTTAAAATATGTGGTATTTGATGTATGGAAATCCCAAATTTACTATCAATATGACCAACCGATATATTGGTGTTTCCACCTGCCATAACATGCGGATTAATCCTAATACAGACTGGTGTGTTTGGGTGTTTTGTGCCAAACTGTTCTAGGATAGATAAGTTATCAATATTTATTTGACAACCTAACTTAGCTACACTTTCAATTTCATGTAAGGAGACTCCATTTGGTGTAAAAATTATATTTTCGGCTTTAAAGCCTGCAGCTAGACCTAATTGCACCTCTTGTATAGATACAGTATCCAAACCTGCACCTAATTGTTTCATTAATTTTAATACAGATATATTTGACAATGCTTTAACAGCATAATTAATTTTTAGTTTTTTAACATTTTTAAAAGCAGAAGTTAGTCTGTTATATTGTTTCTCAATTTTGTCTGCATCATATATGTAAACAGGACTTCCAAAATCTTTTGCTATCTGTATTAATTGATTGTTTTGCATCTCTAATTTTTTTTCAAAGTTATTTTTTTAAGCCTATTTAAAAATTAAAACATCATATTATTACACATTTAAAACAATTTGTTAATTATTTAACAATTTAAAAATTGGATTTACTTAATTTTTTCATAATTAAATATTAGGGTAAGTAAATGTGATTATTTACTTTTGTAACACTAAAATTTTACTCTAAACAAGATGAATTTACACGAATATCAAGGAAAAGAATTATTAAGCAGCTTTGGCGTACGTATTCAACGTGGTATTGTTGCACAAAATGCTGATGAAGCGGTTGCTGCAGCTAAAAAATTAACTGAAGATACTGGAACAGGATGGCACGTTGTTAAAGCGCAAGTTCATGCTGGTGGACGTGGTAAAGGTGGTGGAGTTAAGTTGGCTAAAAACTTAGACGCAGTTAAAACTATCGCTGGAGAAATTATAGGAATGGATTTGGTAACACCTCAAACTTCAGCAGAAGGTAAGCGTGTGCACCAAGTATTAATATGTGAAGACGTATACTATCCTGGAGATTCTGAGCCAGAAGAATATTATATGTCAGTATTATTAAATAGAGCAAATGGACGTAACATGATTATGTATTCTACTGAAGGTGGAATGGATATTGAAACTGTTGCTGAAGAAACACCTCATTTAATTTTTACAGAAGAAATTGATCCAGCAACTGGAATCTTACCTTTTCAAGCACGTAAAATTGCTTTTAACTTAGGGTTGTCTGGAGCAGCTTTTAAAGATATGACTAAATTTGTAACAGCATTATATACTGCTTACGATAAGTCAGACTCTTCATTATTTGAAATCAACCCAGTTTTAAAAACTAGTGATGACAAAATAATGGCAGTTGATGCTAAAGTAACAATTGACGATAACGCTTTATTTAGACATAAAGATTTAGCAGCAATGCGCGATTTACGTGAAGAAAATGCTATTGAAGTAGAAGCAGGAGAACAAGGACTTAACTATGTAGACCTTGACGGAAACGTGGGTTGTATGGTAAATGGTGCTGGTTTAGCAATGGCAACTATGGATTTAATTAAGCAAGCAGGTGGAGAGCCAGCTAACTTCTTAGATGTTGGTGGTACTGCAGATGCAGCAAGAGTAGAAATTGCTTTTGAACTTATTTTAAGAGATCCAGCTGTTAAAGCAATTTTAATTAACATTTTTGGTGGTATCGTTCGTTGTGATCGTGTTGCTCAAGGTGTAATTGATGCTTATAAAAACATGGGTAACATTAATGTACCAATTATTGTACGTTTACAAGGTACTAATGCAGATATCGCTAAAAAATTAATTGACGATTCTGGATTAGATGTAATGAGTGCTACAGAGTTCCAAGAAGCAGCAGACAAAGTACAAGCAGTATTAGCTTAATACTTTAATTTATATACTAAAAAAGAGCAACTTAAATAGTTGCTCTTTTTTTTTGGATTAAAATTGATTATCCATTTGCCTAATGTAATTTTAAATTACTTATCATCTCTTTTAGGACGTGTATTAGGCTTATTAAAATTCTTTTTATTATTAAAAGTTTTTGTTTTCGCTTTCGCTGAAACTTCACCTTTAGGTTTTTCTCCTTTTTTAGGCATTGGACCTCTTAAATGAATAACTAAGCCATTTAAAAAGTTTCGTAAAATTTGATCACCACATTCTACATAATTAGGATGGTCTTCTCTTCTAAAAAAAGCACTCAGCTCTGTTTTTGTAATTCTAAAGTCTACTAATTCTAAGATTTCTACAATATCAGTATCTCTTAACTGATGTGCAACTCTTAGTTTTTTAAAAATATCGTTATTAGTCATTTGTCGTGTTTAAAAAGCAAAAGTACAAAATACAAAGTATAAAAACAGATTCCATAAGTTTAATAGAATTCCAATTTCAAAAATCTGTTTTTAAATTATAATAGGTTTAAAATTTATACATGAGATGTAGTTTTAGCGTTTGTAATATTTTAATGTTTTTTAAAAAAGGGATGTATTCAGTTTTATAGATTTTAATTTAATATTTTTATTTAAGTCTCTTAAAATTAACGAATTAATAATTGGGTAATAGCGTTTTAAAGGTCAAATTTAAGGCTGTAATTCATTTTGTTTTTAGAGTTTTGAAATTTAGATTAGACAGAAATATCTAAAAAAACGATGTATAGCCATGTTATTTTCGATAAGCTACGTGCTTTCAACGATTATTAATTATGTTTTATTCTTAACTTTATAAAGTATAATTAATCCCTTATTTATGCCTAACAGAGTAGAGAAGTTAAGTTTATTATCAGAAATGATTGCATTTGCAAAAAGTGATGACAGTATAAAATCTGTTGAATACAGTTTTTTGTTAGCAGTTGCGCAACAGTTAGAAGTTTCTAGAGAAGATTTTGATTACCTTATTAATAATCCTGTTAATAGAATGGTATTAAAATCTCATAGCGAGCGTATTGTCCAATTCCATAGAATGGTATTGTTAATGCATGTTGACCAAGAGCGTACACAACAAGAGTTAGCTAAACTGTATAATTATGGATTGCGCATGGGCTTAAACCATGAGTCCATTACTAAGGTATTATATTTAATGGAGGGCTTTCCAGATATGATGGTTCCTGCAGAGGTTTTGATAGACATCTTTAAAGTACAATATAATTAACTATATATAATTACTACAGTACACTTTAAGCTTAGTTTAGGTATGTATAACTACGCTTTCAACTCTTCAAGTTTACCTTGAAACATTTTAATTTCGTCACGTAATTTAGCTGCAATAATAAAGTCTAATTGCTTGGCAGCTTCTTCCATCATCTTACGTTTTTCTCTAATTTTCTTTTCTAAATCACCTTTACTTAAATACTCGCTTTCAGGCTCTGCAGCACGTGCAGCTTCCAACTCATAACTATAAGTACTAACAGAGTTTTGCGTTAAAGCACTATCTAAGCTTTTATTTAATGCCATAGGCACTAATTTGTTTTTTGTATTGTAGGCTATTTGTTTTTCACGTCTATATTCGGTTTCGTCAATAGTTTTTTGCATACTGTTGGTTATTTTGTCAGCATACATAATTGCTTTTCCGTTAAGGTTACGCGCTGCACGACCAACGGTTTGGGTTAAAGATCTTGCAGATCTTAAAAAACCTTCCTTATCAGCATCTAAAATAGCTACTAAAGAGACTTCTGGTAAATCTAAACCTTCACGTAGTAGGTTTACACCAACCAAAACATCATAAATACCTTTACGTAAATCTTGCATGATTTGGACACGCTCTAAAGTATCCACATCACTGTGTATGTAGTTAACACGAATATTGATTCGGCTTAAATATTTAGTCAATTCTTCAGCCATACGCTTGGTTAGCGTTGTTACCAAAGTACGTTCGTCTTTTTCTATGCGTTGTTGTATTTCTTCAATTAAATCATCTATTTGATTTAGACTAGGTCTTACTTCAATAATAGGATCTAATAGGCCTGTTGGACGTATCACTTGCTCCACATAAAGTCCATCCGTTTTTTGAAGCTCGTAATCTGCAGGTGTAGCACTTACATATATTACTTGATTTTGCAAGGCTTCAAACTCTTCAAATTTTAAAGGTCTGTTGTCCATTGCAGCAGGCAATCTAAAACCATAATCGACTAAGTTTTCTTTTCTGCTTCGGTCACCACCATACATAGCATGTACTTGAGATACAGTTACGTGACTCTCATCCACCACCATTAGGTAATCATCCGGAAAATAATCTAATAAACAAAAAGGTCTTGTACCAGGCTCACGACCATCAAGGTAACGTGAATAGTTTTCAATTCCAGAACAATAGCCCAATTCGCGTATCATTTCTAAATCAAATTCGGTACGTTCTTTTAATCGTTTTGCTTCTAGGTGTTTTCCTATTTCTTTAAAGTAATCGTATTGTTTAACTAAATCGTCTTGAATAGATTTTATAGCATTTTGTAACACGTCAGGAGAGGTTACAAACATATTTGCAGGATAGATTGTTAGTCGATCGTATTTTTCTACAATTTCGTTTGTTTGAATATTAAAAGATTCAATCTCTTCAATTTCATCTCCAAAAAAGTGAATTCTAAATGCATCATCAGCATAACTCGGGAAAATATCTACTGTATCTCCTTTTATTCTGAAATTACCATGTTTAAAATCAGCTTCCGTACGTGAGTATAAACTTTGTACTAGCTGATGTAATAATTTGGTACGTGAAATTTGTTGGTCAACTTCAATGGAAATTACATTTTTTTGAAACTCGACTGGATTTCCAATACCATATAGACAAGATACTGATGCTATAACGATGACATCACGACGACCTGACAATAGGGAAGAGGTTGTGCTTAATCGCATTTTCTCTATCTCTTCGTTAATAGATAAATCTTTTTCTATATAAACACCAGAAGTTGGTATATAAGCTTCAGGTTGGTAATAATCATAGTAAGAGACAAAATACTCAACAGCATTATCAGGAAAAAACTGTTTAAACTCAGAGTATAACTGTGCAGCTAATGTTTTGTTATGTGCTAAAACTAATGTTGGTTTTTGTGTTTCTTCAATAACATTGGCAACAGTAAATGTTTTACCAGAACCTGTAACACCAAGTAATGTTTGGTATTTATCTTGTCCATTTAATCCACCAACCAATTGTTTGATTGCTTGAGGTTGATCTCCTGTAGGTTTAAACTCTGATTTGATTTTGAATTTCATAATGTAAAATTACAGAATAATAAGCAGTTATTTATTTAAAGGAAGGTTAAGGTTTATAGCCAAAAACTGCTAAGGTTATAAAAAATATAAGTTTTTATAAAAAACAATACACTTTAACTTTAATTAATTGATAATTAGTATATTAAAGTAGTTTTAATGGTAGGTTTTATTTCATGAAAAAAATTATAGGCATCATATTAATTATTGTAAGTACCCTATTTACTTTTGTAGGTCTTGTAAATTTGCTTGATAGCAAACCAAGTGACGCTCCAATTTGGGTTGAATTAATAACATTATTTATTTTTATTGGTATTGGATATTTGGGTATTAAGCTTTTTAAAAGCAAGAATAATTTTAGAGTCAATCGACCGGATTGGGGAGAATTTGGTTTTCTTAATTTGATTTTGGCAGTTGTGTTTATTATTGTTGGTATTATTGCTTTAAATGAAGGCATAGTGTCTATGCAAATAGCTGGATTTATAGGTGCTGCTAAATTTTTATTTTCATTTGTTAGAGATTTTTTTCGATAAAAGTAATCTTACTTTATTATCTAGATAATTAGCACTAACGAATTAAACTAAAATGACCTCTGATCTTTTGACCATTAGATCTAGAAACTAAATACCAGTAATCATTACTAGGTAATAATTGTCCATTTAAAGTACCATCCCAACCTGAAGATTGTGGATTTAAAAGATGAATTAACTTACCATAGCGATCAAATATTTTAATATCTAAATCCGTATTAAAAGTATCATTAAGACCTATTGGTTTCCAAAATTGATTGTAATTATCTCCATTTGGAGTAAAAAATTGTGGAAAGCCTAAGATAGCAATGGTTTGCTCAGACATTCCGCAGCCATCAATTTCTCTAACATAAACTGTATGAATGCCTGGAGACACATTTGAAAACGTATTAAAGGATTGATATGTCCCATTGTCTAAAGCATATTCAAAATCTCCTGTGTTAGATAGCGTAACCGTTACTGTATTGTTGGTTGTTAATTCTGTATAAGCTACATTTTCAATAATAGGTGCTTCAATTGAAGTAACTGTTATGTCTCTGGTGTTTGAGCAACCGTTGGTACCTGTAATAATAACAGTATAAACTCCTATTTGGTTTGCTTCAATAAAAGAGGTGTTTACTCCTGTGTCTACTCCGTTTAATAACCATTGGTAGTAATAGTTATTTGGTAAGTCGTTTAATACTCCTCCATTTAAGGTTATGGTTTCAGGAAAATTATTTAAACAATATTCAAAGCTTTCGTTTTCCGAAATTTCTGGTGTAAAAAGTACATTTAAGTTAACGTCTGTTACAGCATAACAATCCGATCCATTAGAGGTTACTTGTGCATAAATGGTTTGAAAATTTGGAATTGTAGACTCGAAGTTTGTTGGCAACGGATTATTTTCCGCGAAAGCGTCTTCTTGAGTTAAGTAATAACTAATTGTAGCTCCTGCTGGAACTAAAGGTGTAATTTGAGAGCTTACTTGGCTTAAATCAAAAGTGGTTAATCCATCAATTATGGCATCGTCACAAGCGTCTAAATTATAAGTAGGTAAATTATTATTTGAAATTTGTAACGTTATCTGACTTATAGCTGTACAACTGGATAAATTATTTATGACTAAAGCGTAAACCACTTGATTGATTGTAGTATTTTGAAAACTATCAGGCGTTGTTATGGCATTTATTTGTTGTTCTGCATCTAGCAGCGAATTATAAAAACCAATGATAGATAAATCTGGATTACCAACAGTAATGGTTTGATCTGTATCAAATAAATTATAAGTTGTTATGCCATCTTGTTCTAAATCGCATTGGGTTAAGGTTGTGTTTATGGTTGTAGGTGCAGGAAATTGCTCGATCACAATTTCGCCATAAGATATGCAACCATTAGATAAGGTTACCTCTACGTTGTAAGTTCCAGTATCTGCTACTGTTAGGATAGGATTAACTTCTGTAAGAAGCTCTGTACCATCTTTAAACCATTTGTAAATTATGGCTCCAGTTTGTGTGGCATCTAGGTCTATGCTTTGGTTTTCGCATAGTGCGTTGTTTGTAGACTCAAGTAAGTTTGGACCTAAGTCTGTAGTTAATTCAAAACTTCCAGCTTCTAAAAATACAGCAGAATCGTATCTGTAGTTTTGTTCATCTGCGATTACTAATTTAACTTCGTAAGTGGTATTGGGAACAGTGTTAGCTACTGCAGACAGGACTTTGGTTTGACCATTAAAGTTAATTGGTGCAGTATTATCATTCCAGCTTCCAAAGTAAAATTCGTTTTCTTCTTGACAACCACCAGGTATTTCTGGGTGAACAGTTGTCACTTTTACAGGAACTTGAGTGCCAGGAACAAGTGCAATGTTTTCGTAGTCTGTTGTGCCTATTTCACGAATTAAAAATCCAAATAGGTCAGAATATTGACATGTATTGGCGTTGTTTTCTTGATATTCTTCTGAAGCAAAAATATAATTAAAGCTAATTTGTGTAGCCTCAGAGGTAAACTGAAACTCTAATATGGTTGCATTTAAAGTATTAGTTTCGTCTAGTGCAATCTCTAAATCTTGGTCACCATCCCAACCAGAAGCATCATCATCACTTAAAGAATCGTTAGGACCATCTACATTGCTTAACCGACCTGTACTTAAAACAATTCCGCTTTGAAAAGGAAATGTTGTACCTGTTGCATCAAAATATCCATAACTTTGGTCTGATCCTCCAAAATTACCACCAACAACATTAGTTACTTGTACATTTGTAATACAACTACTATCAATTAAGATATCCTCTACAAGTTGCTGAGGTGTATAGGTTTGAACATCTGTAACTACGTTTTGAGCAGATGAAAAACTTACAATTAAAAATAGAATAATAAAGAGTCTTTTTTGCATACCTTTTTAATGGTTTGCAAAGGTAAAAAAACAATTTTTGTTAAATGAAATTTGAAATGTTAAAGCTTAAGTGTAAAATGTCCTTTTTTCTGAAACTCGATTGGTCCTTTTTTAATGTCTGCTACGTACCAATAGTCACTTGCAGGCATTAAGTTACCATTATATCTGCCATCCCATCCAAGAGAAGCATGTGTTAATGTTTTAAGTAATTTACCATAACGATCGTAAATATTAACCACAGTACCTTTAAGTTGGTTTACACCAGTAATATGCCAATAATCAAAATAGCCATCACCATTAGGTGTAACAAATTTTGGTACATCTATTATAACTACCTCTTTGGTTGTTGAGTTACATCCATTTAAATCTATTACAGTTATTGTATGTGGACCAATTGGTACGTTACTAAAAATGTTAGAGTCTTGAGGGTCTAAGTCGTCAAGTTGATATAAATAATCACCAATACCAGAAACGGTTACTGTAATATTATTTGGGTCTGAAAAATCTACTGTTTCGGTAAAGTTAATAGTTGCAGCTTCTGACTCTGAAACGGTAAAAGTCGCAGTAGAAGTACAGCCAAATTGTGATGTAACGGTTACTGAGTATGTTCCTATTTCTGTGATTTCAATATAGCTTAAACTACTACTTGTAGACCAGCTATAACTGTCTGTTGGAATATTAGTTTCGGCAGTTACTATTAATGGTAAGTTTTCTAAACATAACACTTGGTCTTCAATGTCTACTTCTGGTTTTCTGTTAACAATAGTCGCAAAGCTAGTGGTATTAAAACATCCTGTAGCGTTGTTTTCTATTCTTACATAATATAGTGTGTTGTTTTCTGAGTCTACAAGTAAATCTGTTAATGCATTTGTATTATTAATAGCATCGTTTTGTGTTGTAAAATAAGATACACTAAAGTCACTAGGATTTTGTCCAGCTAATGCAAAAGGTGTTTGTTGACTTAAATCAAAGATGGAGAATGTGTCAAAATCATCATCGCAATTTTGTAAATCTAACAATGTACCTAAATTAGGTGTTGGGTTTACTGCCAAAACAAAAGGTTGAATAGTAAAACAAGTACTGCCTGTGTAATTAGCACGAGCAAATAAAGTATTATTTGCCACACTATAAACGTAATTTGTGTTTAATGGATTTTGTTCTGCTTGAGCATCTGGTTGAGTAGCATAAAAAGTAATTTGAATGTCTAATGTTGTGTCAATCAATGCATTTAGTGCATTGTTTAAATTATATGTAAAAGTAGCATCTTCGCAAATATCTAAAACCACGTTTGGAGTAATAGTAGGAGGTACGTCTACAATTAAATCTAAAGGTATTTGTGCATAGCAATTAGACACAGTATTAGATATTTTAATAAACACAGTCTGTGGATTAGATGTGTTGGTAAAATTAGAAGGATCACTAATTTGATTTGTTCCAAGCTCTAGATCTGAAACAGATGTAAAATATTCAATTACAATATTGTCTTGTCTAATAGATAGAACCTCTACTTCTGATTGTGTTAAATCAAAACTGGTAAAGCCATCTAAATCATCATCACATTGTTGTAATGCACTAGCTACATTAGTTTGTGGTACAGCAATAACGTTAAACTCAAAACTAGTAATGCCTTTACAGTAAGTACCATTATCTACTGTAACAAAAATTTGCTGTGGATTAACGGTTGTTGTAAAGTTATTAGGTAAAGGATTAGATTGTGTTTCGGCATCAGCCATATTAAGGTGGTAAGTGATGCTTAACGTTTCAGGCGAACCTGCACTGATTTGTGTTGAAATTTCTGAAAGATTAAAGGTCTCAAACCCATCATTACTCACATCGTCACAAACAAATACATCTGTAGGATTGTTGTAGATTGGGTTAGAACCTACTTCTATTTGAAAAGATGAGGTGCCATAACAATCTGTATTTGTATAATTTTGAACACGAACATATATAGTTTGAGGGTTTGATGTGTTTTCAAAAACGGTTGTTTTGTCTATAGCATTGCTATTGCTATCTGCATCTGCTTGCGATAAAAAATAAAGAACTTCCTTACCAATTTGTCCATTTAATATTTCTGCATCTTTATCAATAAAAATAAATTCTCCAATTTGATTACCATCAGTCTCACAATTAATTAATGTTGTTATTGGATTAAAAACAGGTAATGTATTTACATAAATAGTGATAACCTCAATGGAATAGCAACCAGTAATACTGTTTTCTATTCTTGCAAAAACCATTTGCGTATTAGCGTTATAGTTTTGGTAATCTGCTATGGCATCTGTATTGCTTTGAGCATTGACTTGAGAGTTATGAAATGTGATTGTTCTGTCTGATGTGTCAGTTACCATTTGATTAATAGTAGTTGATAAATCAATTATAGAAAAACCATCTTGATCGTCATCACAAACCAATATGTTATCAGGAGTTGTTGTGGTTGGAGCAGGTAATACATTAATTGTTAGGCTTGATGTAGCACTGCAACCATTCTCGTTTTGTACACGTACATAAACCGTTAATGGATTAACTGTATTGTAATAAAACGCAGGTAAAGGATTGGAGTTAGATTGACTGTCTGCTTGAGTTTCAAAATAAGAAACCGTTCCACCTGCAATATCTGTTGCAACGTAATCATCAAACGTATGTAAATCTATACTAGTAAAACCATCGTCATCTGTGTCACAATAATCTTGAGAGGTTAGTGTTTGAATATCAAACCCATCGTTGATTATTAATTGTATAGTTGCGTTGTGTGTACACGTTAAGCTATTTAATACAATGTATAATGTTTTTGGTGACGCATTTACGACATATTGTACATTTTGATTAATTGGGTTTATGTTAGCCAATTGGTCTGCTTCAGTTTCGTAAAAGTCAATAGTAACATCTTCTAATCCATTAATTATGGCTTCAGCTACTTGTAATAAATCAAAATCCACAATACCATCGTTTGATGGATCGTCGCATTCAAAATAATCTGTTATTTCTGTACCTGTTTCTAATAAAAAAGTGTGAATCTCTAATGGTACTACAGATGCGCAACCAGTTGTGTTATCTTCTACTCTGATAAAAACAGTTTGCTGAAAATCTGTAGTATTTGGGAAGTTGGTCGGATTAGCAATAGGATTTGTACCACTATTAGCGTCATCCAATGTTTCGTGATATGTTACAGTTACATTAGTTAAGCCTTGTAGGACATCATCAATATTTTGAGTTAAATCAAAGGTGTCAAAGCCATCTCCATCAGAATCACAAGCGTCTAACATTTGCGTGTCTGGATTTATTGCAGGATTAACATTGACTTGTATGTCTAAAGTTGTGGTTGTATTGCATCCCGTAGTTATATCTATGATACTAACATATAATGTTTCAGTATTAGTAGCAGGAGTATAAGGCGAAGCTATTGGGTTTAATCCACTTTCGGCATCAGCCAAATTATAGTGGTAATTAACATTATAATTACTGTTGCCATTTGATATTTCGTCATCTTTATCCGTAAGTGGCACAGAAGCACCTCCTGCAGAACATACAGTTAAAGGTGTTGGGTTGGTTATAGTTAAGTAAGGATTAA
Organism: Olleya sp. Ti.3.14; assembly: GCF_038154885.1. NCBI lineage: Bacteria > Pseudomonadati > Bacteroidota > Flavobacteriia > Flavobacteriales > Flavobacteriaceae > Olleya > Olleya sp. Ti.3.14. The sequence goes on along the minus strand of NZ_JBAKAO010000001.1, from coordinate 864,761 downwards.
TTATAAGATTAAACGTACCAATATATACACATCCTGAAACATCATCTTGAACACGGTAAAATACAGATTGTGTTGATGTTGTACTTAAATAATTTACTATTGCATTTGTGTTATTTTCTGCTTCGGTTTGATTAAGATGAAACGTTGTAGTATACGATGCACTTGGTAAAGCAGCTTCAGCTTCAGATATTTTAATAGATAAATCGAAGTTTTCTTCTCCATCGTTAGATACATCGTCGCATACAATTATGTCTGTCAATGTATCTGCAAGTTGTATGCTATTAAGTGTAACGTTTACTGAATCTTCAAACGTGCAAAAATCAGCATTTAAAGGTACAGTAATTTCTACTGTATAATTACCGTCAGTATTTACTAATAATGTACTTCCGGTTTCTCCTGTGATAACAGTGTCATTAAATAACCAAGTGTAAGTTGCTAAAGGATTGTCAGTATTGGCATCCAGAGTTACTGTAGCATCACATGTTGTTATATCATCTCCAAGATTTACACTATCTGTAAAACTATTTCCTTCTATAAAAACAGCTGTATCAAAGTTTCGGTCTGTTTGATCTGCTATAATTAATTTTATATTGTATTGTACATTAGGTAATATGCTTGCAGAAGCTGTTAAAACAGTTGTACGACCATTAAAATTTGTATCTCCAATGTTATAACCTTCAAAATAGGCATTGTTTTCTGCAGGACAAAAACCTACGATTTCGTCATGAATTGTATTTGTATTTACAGCAGTAGACGTTCCAGGAACTACTGCAATGTTTTGATAAGGATTACCACTTCCTGCCTCGCGAATTAAAAATGCAAAACCATCCGAGTATAAACAAGGATATTCAGCAAAATACTCTTCTGAAGCTAGAATGTAATTAAACTGAACATTGCTTGATGTAGAAATAAAATCGAATTGTATAGATGTTGCGTTTAAGGTATTGTCTATGCCTAAAGCAGCTTCTAAATCAGGATCTGTACCCCAAGCAACAGTCCCTTCATTTAAAGGGTTAGTATTTTGTGTGTTTCCTGCTGAAGTAGCGCTACCTGTGGATAGCATTATTCCGTTTTCAAAAGGAAAACCTGAACTTGCATTTTCAAAATAACCAAAACTAGAAAATCCATTAACGTTTCCGTTAATGGTAGATGTAATATTTGTTACTTCAACACAACCTTGTACTAAATTGTTTTCTACAAGTTGCTGGGCTGTAAATGAGTCGTCTACTGTAATTTGTTGTGCATGAGTAGACAAGCAAAACAAGATAAATGTAGCAATGATTGGGGTTTGTAGGTTAAGTTTCATTGACAATAAGGAAATTTAAATAACGACGAATAACATATTTCATCGTTATACTGTGCAATGATACATCAATTATCGATTAAACGCAATAATTATCGATTAAAAGTTTAAATTAATTATTTGTTCCTTAATAGTTTACGTAAACCCAACCTGTTTTTGTTTTATATTTTGGGTCATTTAAATGAAGTACATAAAAGTAGGTACCTATAGGTACTATTTTACCTTGGTTATTTAGACCTTGGTTTATTTGACCATGCCACTTTAAATTATCATCACCTTTAAATATTAAAGTGCCATAACGATTGTAGATTAATAATTCGTGATTTTCAAAAATGGTATATAAACCTTGTATATTAAAATGGTCATTATTAGTATCTTGGTTTGGAGAAAAGCCTTGAGGAATATATGGAGGACAATGTTCTGTAAATAAATCAAATTTAAATATGTCAAAACAAATATCAGTCATAGCTGTAATATATATGGTTTGAGGTGTGTTGTTTGAAAAATAATTACTGGGATTTGTTATATTGGTATTACTAGAAATAGCTTCTAAGGTTTCAAAAAATGAAAAATCTTGATAAATGGTTGTGTCTATTTGGTTTAATGTCTTAGTTAAATCATAATGCGACTTATTATAACCTTCATCACATGCTAATAATGGATTTAATTGTATGGTTTGCGGTAAAGGTATTAGCTGTATTACTTCAAAGGTATCATTATTAACTTCATTAGTTTCTGTTACAATACCATTATAGGTACCATCATTATCCACTGCAATTTCTAAAATAAAGTTATCAGGAAAAGTATCTGGAATTTGGAAACTGATTTGATTGGTTTCCTCTCCACCAATTAATATTGTATTGATGGTTTGATTTTGTGCTACCAGAATACCATCTATAAAAAAAGCAATAGGTGTATTTGCAGGCAAACTGTCTGTACTATTATAATTAAATACAGAGTAGTTTACAGTTAATATTCTATCATTGCAAGTAACCTGGTAATTATTTAATTGGATAGTAGCGTCTGGTAATTGACTATTTAAAACCGTAATAATATTATTGATTATTATTAAATCGGCTCTAAAAGTTCCACCAGAATCTAAACCTCCTGTTGTTAAGTTAATTGTTACCTCTGTATCTCCTATAGCGATGTTGTTTTCTATATTGTAAACATCTAAATCTGCATTATAAAAATCAGTAGCATTAGTAAAAGTATTGGTGCCATTAAAGGCATTGTTTGCTAAATTAAGAGGAGGATTGGATAATACATTACCATTAATAGATAGGGATTCGCCATAGTTTAAGGCATTATCACCTTCCCAAGCTAAAAAACCAATTTTGGCATTGTCATTATCAAGGACATTTACATTTTCTAAAACAATCGTTTTGTTTTGTACGTCTCCATTAATAATTTCTAATCCTAAAAATAGATTTACTTGATTTAAAGGAAGTGTACTGTCTTCAAAAATAACATAAAGACTCCATCCTGCATAGTTGGTCCTATTATTACAGTAACCAGCAGTTGAGGTTAGTACTTCTGAAATATCTAAATCTGCAAATAAGTAGTCGCCATTACCATGCGTAATTACCAAATTGGTAACATCTGCATAGCTAGCAAAGTAAGTAAGCAACCCATCAGATCCAGCGTTATAAGTAACATTATATGTGTCTTCTGCAATTATTGTTTGGCTATTTAATGAGACTTCAGTATCTCCTGGTCCAGAGCCTGACCAAAACAAATAAGCAGATATTATGTTACTGTCCATAGGCAAGTTAAGACTTGCTTGAGATGAAGGTAAAATACTACAAAAGGATTGCGATAAATTATTTTCGGCTTGATTTAATGTGTTTCCAATTGCAGTATAATCATAACGACCATTAAACTGCTGAAACAGCGTTATATCTTGCGCAATGGTAAATTGCGTTGATAAGGTTAATAGTATTAAAGCAATAATTGTACGATACATTTAATAGCGTTTCATCCTTAAATGTACGAATAACTAGCGTTTTAATGTAAAATGATTTTTATAAATTAAACCATTACTTAAGGTTACTACAAACCAATAATCGTTAGTTGGCATTGGATAGCCATTAAAACTGCCATCCCAACCAATGCTAGAAGGTTTAAATTGATTTAACAATTTGCCATATCTATCAAAAATTTGAACTAGTGCGTTTTTTTTAGAATTGTCACTTAAACCTTCGACTTGCCAATAATCATTTTTACCATCATTATTTGGTGTAAAATAATCTGGAAATTTTATTAACCAAATTGGTGCTTCGGCAACACCACAAAGGTTTTTATCTCTAATATAAACTATGTGGTTACCTGCAGTTGTGTTTTCAAAAATGTTATCGTTTTGATAAGGACCATTGATGTTATCCAAAGCATATTCATAATCACCCAAACCTGAAACAATAACCGTTATTGTTGTGTTATTTGTAATAATTTCTTCTATATAAGGAATACTTGAAGCTGTAACTGTTACCAATCGGTCTGCATAACAGCCTTCAGGATTAGTGGTTGTTATGCTGCTTAAAAGTGTGATTCTTACAATATATTCACCAGGTTGAAATGCATCAATTTGTGGTGTGGTTTCTAAACTTGATAACCACAAAAATGAATATTGATTGTGTGGTAAATCTAAATATCCGACATCAATGGTAACAAAATCTGAGACTGAATTTTTACACAAAAAAACATCTTCATCAGCTACAATTGGAGCAGAAACTGTTACTAAATCTAACGTACTTATAGAAAAACAATCACTAAACGTTCCATTTGATAGTGTTACGTAGATTGTTTGGTTAGTACTTGTTGCGTCGTAATTACTAAAATTTAATATATTATTTTCTGTCTGTTGCGCATCTTCTAAAGTTTCAAAATATGCAATATTATAATCTGGACTCAAGTAAGATGATGGAATTGCATTTTGTAGATTAAATAGATTGTCCGTTTGGCAGCTATATAATGGGTCTAAAGTTAAAACAGGTGGTTTATCAGTAATAGTTAAGGATCTGTAAAGGGTTTGGTTTTGACCATCTACAACAAAATTTATAGTAATATTAAAGGTACCATAACTTGAAAAAACATGTGTTGGATTTAGTAATGTTGAGGTGTTGTTAATGCCAGAAGCAGGATCTCCAAAATCCCATTGTATGGCGTCTATGCTTGTACTAAACTCTGTATAAAACTCTGTGACATCACCAAAACATGTATTATTAAAAATGTTTGTAGCGTAAAAATAAGATTGAATAAAAGGTGGTAATCCCAATTGACATATCTTGTCATTTAAATTTACAAATCCTGACAATACATTACAATCCACACCAATAGTGTTAGGATCTGTAATTACAGCCATAGACGTTCGGTCAAACTCAGCAACATAAATTTTACCATCCAACGCTTGTTGTAAGGCACCAAAAGACCCAGTTCTTTGTCCAACGATAATATCAGATGCTATTATGCTTGACGCAGAATTTAAGCCTAAATTGTATTGATGGATAAAGGAAAGGTTTGTATCATAATTTAACTCGCTAACATAAAGTAATTGGCTATCTGGTGAAAACTCGCAACCATAAAATCCTGGATTATTTGTGCTTAAATTAGGAATATAAACAGGATTTGTCAGTTGTCCAGTTAGCGCATTAAAATCAAATACTTCTACTTGACTAACATAACTTACAACCGAAGCTACTTTTTCTCTATTAGGAGAGGCTTTTAAATATCCTATGGTTTGATTAATATCTCCTCCATAATATGTTCCAATACTAGATACAATAGGTGTTGTTGAGACACCTAAATCTGAAACCAGATAACTAACAAATTCGTTACTTTCCCATCTGTGGCTAATAACCCAAATGTCTTCACCATTAGACGCTTCGACAGCCGTAAGTTTTTCTGTAATAGGCGATTCTAGTAAGATGTTTTTATTTGCTGTTACTGCACCTAAACCACCAGATAAAGACAAATCAACTTCAGAAAACCTTAAGCCATTAGATCCAGCTCTGTCGTCGACCGTAAAAATATAATAGATGGTGTCACTATTAGGTTTTGGGATAATTATAGCAGACTGTGTGCTAGAGTCATTACCTAGCAAATCCAATCCATTAGTCATTATGTCATGGTTTTTGTTCCATACGGTTGATCCATCAGAGTAGATAATCAAGTTTCCGCTATTGTCAGACATACTAGCACAACCTTCGGTAGTATTTAACTGAGAAGCACCTAAAGGTAAAGGATATCCAGAATTAAAATTAAGGCCAGCATTTTCTCCAAATGTCCAGTTTGCTGTTTCATTTTGTGAAAAACAAATAGTAATACACAGCATTACGGTTGTATATAATATTTGTTTGTTCATATTTTATCTTTTTAAAGTAAAATGACTTTTATAAAGTCTACCATCTTGTAGTTTTACTGTAAACCAATAATCATTTGTTGGTACAGGTAGTCCGTTAAACGTACCATCCCATCCTTTACTTGTAGGTATAAACTCTGTTAACAATTGACCATATCTATTAAAAATTTGAATTAACGAGTTTGGTTGAAACTGAGACGACACACCATATACTTGCCAATAATCATTTTTTCCATCGTTATTTGGTGTAAAAAACAACGGAAATCCAACTACAGAAAATAATTGATTTACAGTACCGCAATTGTTTTTTGTATCCTTGACATTTACGGTATAAATACCTGGTTTTACGTTATTAAAGATATTACTTTCTTGATAACCAGATGATAAATTTTCTGCGTTTATTATTTCATAAAGGTAATTACCTTCTCCTGACGCTAAAATTGTTATAATATTATTGTTTAAAGTGCCATCAATTACTTCAATATTATCAATAGTAGCGATGTTAGATGCTTCTACAATAATAGTTTTAGTTTTAGAACAGCCATCAACTGTAGTAGCAGTTACAGTATAAGTTCCAATTGTATTTATGTCTATTGTGGCAGTTGTTTCGCCAGTAGACCAATCATAATAATAGTTATTATTTGTTGGTGTTGATGCACTTAATTGTATTGTTTCAGGAAATTCATTTAAACAATATAAGATGGTTTGATCATCGGATAGTTGAGGTAATGGTTTAATTGTCAAAAATACTTGGTTTATACCGTAACAGGCATTATTGTTTTCTGCTCTAGCATAAATTGTTTGAGTATAAGGCGTCGTGTTATTGTATGTAGATGGTAATGCATTTGTTTCTAATAAAGCATCACCATAAGTTTCGTAAAAATTTATGGTTATTCCAGTAGGTAGAAGCGTTAGCATGTCTGCCGAAAAATCATTCAAATTAAAGGTGTTTATACCATCTTCAGATCCTAATTCATCACACACTATAGGTGCATTATAATCCGAAATTTGTGTTACGCTAACTTCTAAAACAACTTCAGAAATTGCTTTGCAACTTGAAGTAGTATTAGTGACAACAGCATAAATTGTTTGCGGATTGGAAGCATTATTATAGGCTTCAGCATTTAAAGGATTAGTTTCTGTTTCCGCATTGGTCATACTGCTATAAAAAGTGGTACTTGTATTAGTTGCGTTATTTGTAATATCAGGAATGGCTTGATTTAAGTTGAAAGTTGTAAAGCCATCCGGAACACCATCCTCATCACATTGAAACAAGATCTGGTTATTAGCCTCTGGTACAGGGTTTATATTAATAACAAAACTTGAAGTAGCATAACAGTTGGTATTATTACTGTTTTCTAATCTAACATATATTGTTTCGCTAAAAGGTGTTGTGTTATAATAATTTGTTGGTAATGGATTAGTATTATCATCTGCATCTAACTGCGTGTTATGATAAGAAATATCATATACAGCAGGACTTAAGGAATTGTAGACTTGAGCGTTATAAAAAGATAAGTCTACGGTTGCTTGTCCATTTGTGTCATCTCCATCAGTAATATCATCGCAGACAGCCAAATCTACTAGTGTAGCTATGGTAGGCGTATTATAGACTTCTAAATTAAAACTAGTCGTGTCAAAACAATTAGGGTTATTAATATTATAAACCCTAGCAAAAATGGTTTCAATAGGATTAGAGTTAGTGTATGGACTTTCTAATTGGTTTTCGTCTAAATCTGCAGCCATTTGAGATAAATAATAGTGCACACTATATTGCATTGGATCTTGACCATTTAATATACTGGCATCCTGCAATTGCAAATCAAATGTTGAGGTTGCATCATTATTATCGTCGCAAATAATTAAGTCGCTTGGTTGTGTTGCTACAGGTATATCGTAATAACTTACTATGGCTTGACCTTCTTTAATCTCGCAGTCACTAGTGCTTGGATCTATAACGACTTCATAATTACCTGCTTCATCAATAAATAACTCATATGGTATAGTTGGAGTTGGGATAGCGACTTCGTCTTTAGTCCAAGTATAAATTGCTCCTGGAATAGCTTCGGCAATTAAAGTATATGTATCTCCAGTACATAAAGGTAATATGACGGTGTTTTGGTCATCTGTTGGAATAATGTCTATTTTTTCTGAAAAATAAGAGGTTATAAAAGGAGGAAGTCCTTGTCTAGAGGATCGACCCATTAAATCAATTACAGCATGTTGATAGTCTGCTGATTGACCAAGATTGTTAGGGTTGTTAATAACGCTTAAAAACGGAGTCCCTTGGTTGTATGTCGCACTTAATGATCGGTAAATTCTACCATTTGGTCCAAGTTGTAAAGCGCTTCTGTACATTACTCTTTGGTCTAATACTTCTTCTGTTTCACTAATATTAGTGGCAGTTAAATCATATTGTAATAAAGCACCATATTGTGCACTTGGATTATCAAAATTAGAACCACTAGTTTCGTAATAAGTGGTGACGTATAATATTTGATTGTTGGGAGAAAACTCGACACCATAAGGGTTTTGTGGTTTTCCGCTAGGCGAAATATTAGTTGCTATAGTAATTGAGTTACTAATAATACCAGTTGCAGGATCAAAGTCTAGTAAGCGTAGTCCATCACTAATATTAGCCATAGCAATTTTTGTTCCGTCAGGTGAAAATTTTAAATACCCTCGTCTTTGGTTTACAGTATATGGTAATGTGGAAATTACAGGTGTGGTATTAATGCCTGTTGCGCTGACTTCAAAAGCATAAAAGGTGTTATTGTTAGTATCTGTCGCACCTGAATTTGATAAAGCATCAGTACTTCCAAAAGCTACAACCCAAATATTTTGTGATTCGCAATCTTTTAAAACAGCACTTAGTTTTTCGCTAGCTTTATGTAATAAAAATTGATTTTTAGCAGTAACATCACCAAAGCCACTATTTAGTGAAATATCAACAATGGAGTAATTAAAACCATTGTCAGGAGTTCCTTCAAAAGTAGTGTCTTGGGTAAAGATATAGTAAATATTTGGGTCACCAGGTTTAGGGACAATTATAGCAGATTGTGTACTGGATTGATTACCAAATAAACCAGTTCCATTAGGCATAATATTATGCTGTCTGTCATATACATTTTCTCCGTTTGTATAAAATAATAAATTACCTATGCTATCAGAGATACTTGTACAACCTTCCTCAGTAGATAATTGTCCATCTGTTAAAGCACTAACTTCATTGGTTGAAGTGTCAAATGTAATGCCTGCATTATTTCCAAAATACCAGTTGGCAGCTTCGTTTTGAGCGGATAATGTAACTGCACATAGTACAGCAAAAATTAATAATATCTTTTTCATTTCTTTTTTCTAGCTAATGCTAGTAAAGATATTATAATTTTATCTTAAATATAAATGTCTGACGTTAAAAAGGTTTTATCAATTATAGGTCTCTTTTTTGCAATAGTTTATATGAGCAGTAGATAAAAATTGTAGTCCAAACCGCAACAATACCTATCTCTTGCCAATGTACTGCAAAGTCATAGACTAGATCTACTTTTTCTGGAGACTTCATGGCTACAATACGTCTAAAAGGTTCGTCAATTAATTTCCACATAGATTTTAATGGAAAATAATTATGAATTTTTGTTGCTATATCATCATCATAGTTTTTTAATATAATACCATATATTATCCATTCTACAATAAATAGTATAAACAAAAAGGCTAGAGCAAAAGCAGATCTTTTTATTAATACTGCAGCAAACAGACACAAACTAAAAAAGCCAATTAGTTTGACAAAATAGGCTAGTAAAAAAATACTTTCGCTAAACATATAGTATGCTTCACTATCGCTGTTATAATACAATCCAATTGCTAAGGTTAGTATACCAACAAGTAGTGTGGATATTAATGAAAAAAATAGCAGTGCGTAAAACTTAGATAGGATAAATTCTTTTTTACTTAGACCATCAATTAAATTTTGTTTTATGGTTTTGTTACTATATTCATTACCTATCATGCTTACTACAACTATAGCAAAAAACAGCTTAAATAGTGCAGCAAAAAATGTGGTGATATGCCAGATATACGGAAAATCAAAAATTCCAACGCTACCTAAATCTATGGTAAAAAGCCCAAAGAAATTAATTTTGAACGAGGATAGTAATATGATAAAAAAGGGTAATATAAATGAAAAGAAAATTAAGATTTTGCTAATCCTATTTTCTAAAAGTTTTTGTAATTCTATTTGTAAAAGTCGTAACATGATTGGTTGTTTTGATTGATTAGTTTTGGTCCTCTAAATTGTCAGTAAGTTGAAGGAATTGTTCTTCTAAACTTTCTTTTCTAAGTACTAAGTGTGACAAGGCTATTCCGTTATCAATTAATTCTTTATTAAAAGCCGATGCTGACATTGGCGCATCTAAAAAGGCAGTAATTAGATCATCTGTTACTTTGGTGTTTTTTATATTTGGATGGCTATTTAAATAGGTTACAAGGTGTTCTGGATTATCACATTTTAGTTCAAAAAAGCCTTCGCTAGATATCATTTGGTCGACAGGTCCTTCGTATAATTTATGACCTTTTCTAAGTACAACTACATGAGAGCAAACTTTTTCTACTTCATCTAATAAATGTGATGCTAATAATATGGTTGTGCCTTGACTTGCAATATCTTTTATAATAGCTCTAATTTGATGTATTCCTTGAGGGTCTAATCCGTTTGTTGGTTCGTCTAAAATTAATATTTCAGGATCGTTTAATAGTGCAGATGCTATAGCTAGACGCTGTTTCATCCCTAACGAGAAGGTTTTAAATTTACTCTCTTTTCTATCTAATAAACCAACTAGTTCAAGTTTTTCGTCAATTTTGTCCTCACTAATCTCCTTAATTTTACAAACTAACTTTAAGTTTTTGTAAGCAGACATGTATGGATAAAAGTTTGGACGCTCAATAATAGCACCTACTTTTTTTAAAGCATTATGCGTGGATGTTTGTCCGTCAAACCAACTAAAGCTTCCGCTGGTTTTATTAACTACATTTAAAGTGATACCCAAAGTAGTTGATTTACCACTACCATTAGGTCCTAAAATGCCATAGACATTTCCTTTTTTAATGGTAAAGGATAAATTGTTTACAGCGGTTAAATTGCCATATTTTTTAGTTAGATTACTAATGGTTAAAATTGTTTCCAAGAGGTGTGGTTTTTTGATTGGTTTAAAAGTAAGACGATTGATTGGTAAAAATGTTACAATTTAAAAATTAGTTATAAATTTGAATGACAGAAAAACTTATGAAGGATTTAAAAATTTCGAAGAAAAAACCATCCTACCCAATTAATGATAGATTGAGTAGTTATTTGTCTGATTATAACCGAAACTCTAAAATTACAATACTGTATGATGACCTTTTGCGTTTTCAAGGTTCTGTAACCGTTTATGATAAAGATGATAAAGATACGTTGTGGATACGTGTTTACTTTAGTGAATTTGATAGAGTAGAAATTGATTTAAGCCTGAAAAAAGTATACAGTAGATTACATTCTGATGGTAACGAAACTAGTAATGCCTTTTTAAATATTGATGCTATTGATTATTGTACTTTTGGAAACTCTAAACCTTTTAGAATAAAAATCCGAAATGTTTTAAATGACAACTACACCTATTTTTATGTCAAAAAAGCAGATGCTTCTCGTATCTATGGTCTAGAATTAGAGCATATGTTATCTCCATATCAATTAAATTTTATGGTACATGGTAATACTTTAATTGAAGAGCATATTGCAGGAATCCCTGGAGATGTATTTATTGAAACTATGTTGGATGACTGTTCTGAATCTGAAAAATCCCAGATAGCAAAAGAGTTTGTTAAGTTTAACGAGCGTTGTATGATCAGGCTACTTGGTGATATGCGCTCTTACAATTACGTAGTTGTGCCAACCCATGACTTTGATCATGTGGTGTTTAAAATTAGAGCTATAGATTTTGACCAACAATGTTATGAAGGTAAGTTTAAGGTATACAGACCTCAGTTTTTTAAAGAAAATCTGCGCTTGGTAGAGTTGGTCGTTAGTAAGTTTAAAAAGGAGTCTATCGATCAATATAAAATTGAAGAACGCAGTATCGTAGCTAAGCGTATGATTAGTTATAACGATCGATTGGAGCGATTACTAGATTGTATGACACACGATGTTATATCTAATGAAGAAAACATAGCGCTATTAAAAACCAAAATCCATGAATATACCATGGATTTAGAGTTTAAAAAAAGTGAAAATATGGGTGGAATTTTAAGAAATGCTCTGGAGTTTGTAAAACGTAACTATGAAGACGTTAATACAAAAGATTTTTAATTCCAGTTTTCTTCAAAGTCCAAATTATCGTAATCATCGATGTTAAAATCGTCATCAAATTCATCATAATCATCATCATTGCTTTCTGCTTCAAATATTTTGTCAGGAGCTTCAGTAGGCACTTGACCTTGTACATACATTAGGTTTGGATAATCAACACCTTCTGCAACTTCAACAATTTCAGCTAATTCAACAAAAAAGGTCCACATATTCATAAAGTCATAGACGTAAATCAATTTAGTTTGTGCTTCATGGACAGTGTCAGATAGGTTAGTTTCATTCATTAATCTAACATCATTTATTCCGTCACTCATGTCAAAAAGGCTAATTTCCTCGCCTTGATTCCATTCGTCGTCACTTAAGTAAAACGAAGCGACTTCATTACCATCAAAGCCAAAACATTGCGTAATAACATTATGTAGGTCTTCTAAAGTATCGCTTTCGCGAATTTCAAAATCTCTAAAAATATCTTCTTCTGTATCGTTGTCTAGTATTACTCTAAATCTGTAAATCATAATAATAAAATAAGGGTGTAAAGATACTGCTTTTAGGTGTTATTTACTAAAGCGATGTAACGTAAATGTCATTGCGCTAAGTAATAAAAAGGCACCTACTTGATGTGCAACACCTAACCAAACCGGAACTTGTAATATTAAAGTAAAAACACCTAATATAAATTGAAAAAATACTAGGTACAATAATAGGTTTAAGGCTTTGCGTTGGTAGTTGGTTTCGATATGTTTTTTTCCTTTAAAATAAATTAATAAAATAAACACAACAACAATATAAGCTAAAGTCCTATGTACAAATTGCACACCGCTTTTACCTTCTGTTAAGTTAGCAAATAAACTATCACGCTCAATATATACGCTTTCATGGATAAATTTTCCTTCGCTCATCATTGGCCAATGGTTATGTACCCAACCTGCATCTAATCCTGCTACAAATGCACCATAAATAATTTGAATTAATAGGACTAATGTACCAACTTTTACCAGTCTGTTAAATCCAGTGTTTACAATTTTATTGTAAGGAAACATTAAGTCTAATGCGACCCAAAAAGTAGCAGAAAAGGTTATAAAAGCAGTAGTTAGGTGCATGGCTAACCTATAATGGCTAACATCAGGTCTATCCACTAAGCCACTTTTAACCATGTACCATCCTAAAAAGCCTTGTAATGCACCTAGACACATTAACCCAATGGACTTTTTAATGGTAGGTTTGGTAAGTTGTTTGGTGACTAAAAAGTATAAAAACGGTAAGAAAAACACCAATCCTATAAAACGTCCAATAACACGATGGATCCACTCCCAAAAGTAAATATCCTTAAATTCCTCAATAGTAAAATGTGTGTTTAGTTTTTGGTACTCTGGATATTGTTTGTATAAATCAAAAGCTTCTTGCCACTCTACATCATTCATTGGCGGAATGGTGCCTGAAATAAGTTTGTAATTTGAAATGGATAATCCAGAATGCGTTAGTCGTGTAATACCACCAACAATAACCATAATAAAAATTAATACACATCCTGTTAACAACCAATAGATGACTTTTTTGTTATCTTTTTTCATTGCCTTTTTCTTTTTTTTTACAATTCTTTTTTAAAACATAAGCTTTCGCTTACACCTTGATATTGTCCGTAATTTTCGGTGATTTGATAATTACATTTTTTATATAAATTAATCGCTTCTATTTGTCTAATTCCTGTTTCTAAAATGCTAAATGTAAAACCTGATATTTTAGCCCAATGCTCTAATGCTTGCAGTATTTGTGATGCAACTCCTTGTCCTCTGGCTGCTTCTGTTGTAAACATACGTTTTATTTCGACTGTATTTTTACTAAATTTTTTAAAGGCACCACAGCCAACAGGTGTACTGTCTTTATAAGCAATTATAACGTTGTTAATGTTTTGCAATCCATTATACTGGTTGTAAAACGCGTGGTCATCACCATCTGTGATTTTTAAAAAATCATCTAATTGTTTGACAAGACTTTTAAAGTCGGTATTATCAGAATTGGTTTTACGTAATTCTAACATCATCCAAATTAATCAGCAGTTAAGCCTAATTGTTCTCCTTTTTTAAGCATTAGATTAAAAGCAGCTTCATGTTGGTTAGGAATATCTCCTTCCAGAATAGCTTCTTTAATTGCTTCTTTTATTATACCAATTTCTTTTGAAGGTTTAAGATTAAAGGTTTTCATGATTTCCTCACCTGAAACAGGCGGTTGAAAGTTTCGGACATGATCCTTTTCTTCAACTTCAATAATTTTTTCTCTAACAATCTTAAAATTGTTGTGATATTTTTGAAAGCGTTTAGGATTTTTTGTGGTGATATCAGCCTCGCAAAGCGTCATTAAATCATCTACAAAATCTCCTGCATCAAAGACTAAACGTCTAACTGCCGAGTCTGTTACAATGTCCTGTGCTAAAACTATTGGTCTAGAACTCATAAATACCATTTTTTGAACAAATTTCATTTTGTCATTTAATGGCATTTTTAAACGCTTAAATAAATGATATACCATTTTAGAGCCTTCAAACTCATGACCATGAAAGGTCCAACCCACTTTTTTACTAAAACGTTTGGTTGGTGCTTTACCAATGTCGTGTAGTAATGCTGCCCAACGTAGCCAAACGTCATCTGTATTTTTAGCAATGTTGTCAACAACTTCTAACGAGTGGTAAAAGTTGTCTTTGTGTGTTTGTCCTTCGACCTCGTCTATACCTTTTAAATTGGTAAGTTCTGGCAATATGTGACTTAAAAGTTTTGTTTTTTCTAAAAGTAAAAATCCTTTAGAAGGGACTGGACTTTCTAGTATTTTATTAAGTTCAACAATTATACGCTCTTTTGTAATTATGTCTAAGCGTTGATTGTTTTTTGTAATAGCATTTAGCGATTCGTCTTCTATTATAAAATCTAGTTGCGTTGCAAATCTAATAGCACGCATCATGCGTAATGGATCGTCACTATAGGTAATGTCAGGATTTAGAGGTGTTTTTATAATCTTGTTTTCTAAATCTTGTATGCCATTAAAAGGGTCCAATAAATCACCAAAATTGGATTGTGATAAGCTTAAAGCTAAAGCATTTATGGTGAAATCACGACGGTTTTGGTCGTCTTGTAATGTTCCGTTTTCTACGACAGGATTACGACTATCTTCGTTGTAAGATTCTTTTCGTGCACCTACAAACTCGATTTCGATATCCTTATAACGCAACATAGCAGTACCATAAGTTTTAAAAACTTGTACTTTAGGCTTGTTGGGTAATAATTTTGCAACAGCCCTAGCTAGTTCAATTCCGCTACCAACTGCTACAATGTCAATATCTTTGGCATCACCTCTTTGTAATAAGTAGTCTCTAACAAAACCACCAATAACATAGCTGTCTAAATTTAGGTTTTTAGAAGCTTCAGAAATAATTTTAAATATCGGGTTTTGTAAGGCGTCTTTGTAATTCATTGTAAATTTACTCACGAATAATTTTCACCTCTCCTTTATTAGATAATTTGATAATGGTAGAGGGTTTTGCGTTTTTATTTTCGCTTTGCAAATTTACGACATAATCCACACCTTTTAAAATAGCATCGCTAATTTCTTCAAAGGATTTTGGTGTTGGTTGGCCTGATATATTTGCAGAGGTAGAAACTATTGGTCTGCCTAAGTATTTTATTAGTTTTTCGCAAAATTTGTGTTTAACAATTCGGATGGCTAATGTATTATCTTCTGCTACTAAGTTTTCAGCAACTCCTGCTGGAGCGTCATAAATAACTGTGGTTGGTTGGTCAGCAATATCCAAAATAGTATACGCCATATTTGGGACATTGTCAACATGTCTTTCTAGCATACTATAGTTATTAACTAAACAAATTAGTGCTTTACTGTCTTGGCGTTGTTTTAGTTTGTAAATTTTTTGTACTGCGTTAGCATTAGTTGCATCACAGCCAATTCCCCAAACGGTATCTGTTGGGTACAATATAATGCCACCTTGTTTTAAGACGGTTATTGCCTTTTCTATTTCGTCTCTCATTCTTTTTTTATTACAAAAATAAAGGTAATTGTAGTATAAAATGTACTTTTATACTTTTAAAATATTATGCAAGACTTTAAAACAATTTTAGTAGCCAATAATCATTTAGAAGGTATTGGTGGTACAGAAACTTTTACGTTTACGTTAATAGAAGCTTTATTAAAAAAACATTATGTTGTTGAGTATTTTACGTTTAAAAAAGGAGAAGCTTCCAATAAAATTGAAAAAAATCTTGGCGTTAACTTTATGTCCAAAAGTAAGTATGATTTAATCTTAGCAAATCATAATACTTGTGTAAATTATTTAAGTAGAAAAGGAATAATCATTCAAACTTGTCATGGTATTTTTCCAAAGTTAGAGCAGCCTAATAAGCATGCAGATGGACATGTTGGAATTTCTGAAGAGGTTATTAATCATCTAACAAACAAAGGGTTTGAGGCTAGGTTAATAGTCAATGGGATTAATTGTGACCGTTTTAATATAGCGCAACCTATCAATCAAAACCTGACTAATGTTTTAAGTTTAAGCCAATCAAGTGTTGCTAATTTAAAGATTGAAGCAGCATGTAAACAATTAAATTTGAATTTCAAAAAATTTAATAAATATGTAAATCCTATTTGGAATATAGAGAAGGATATTAATCAAGCCGATTTAATTGTAGGTCTAGGCAGATCTGCTTATGACGCTATGGCTTGTGGTAGAACCGTCTTAGTATATGACGAAAGAGAATACACAAAAAGCTATGCAGATGGGTATTTAAAACCTGATATGGTAGATTTATGTGTTAAAAACAACTGTTCTGGACGCTATTTTAAAAAACAATTTGAAGTTGAAGATTTGGTCTTAGAATTAAAAAAATATAACTCCAACGATGGTCAAAAACTTAGAGATATTGCTTTAGAAAACTTTAATATTAATTATCAAGTAGATAAATATTTAATGTATGCTCAGTCTTTAAATAAAAAGTCTAATGGTTTTAGTTTACTACTAGCTTTTATGTTTCAAGACATAAAAATAAAAAGCAGACAATTTAGGCATTTTAGAAAGCAATTATTTAAAACCAAAAAATCATAGCTTAAACACTTGTTTTACCCAGTTTTCTAATGTGTATTTGTAATAAATGTCTTCTGGTATTGGATTATAGTCAGTTTTAAAAAACGACTGCTCGATCTTTACATCCTGATCTATAACAACAATATTATTTGCATCGTAAAAATCATAATTTTTACAATTTTTATTATTGGTAATAACCTTTTTTTGAATTGCCATAGCTTCAAAAAACCTAAAACTTAAACCAGTTTGATCATCTCTAATTAAGTCAATAATTATATTTCCGGTTTGGTAAAATTTAATTAATTGGTCTTGTGATAATGCACTTTCAGTAAAATCAATTATATGTTTATATTGTTCTTTTAAAAGATTTAAAGCTTTGTTTTTTCCAACAATAATACATTTAAAACTAATATTTTCAGTTTCTAAAAAACTTAAGATAGAAATTAATTTTGGAAGCCTATCGTCAAAAGAGCCTAGGTATACAACATCGTAATCGGTTGTTGTTGAAGTTTTTAACTTTGGTAGATAATTATAGTTAGAAATAGGTTTAAAACCATAATTAACAATATCGTTTTTGTCAAACGAAAAAATAGTATCAAACAATCCATTTAATAAATGCTCCATTGGGTTTCTGGCAACACTATCGTATAAGTAAGCAATATATCTATTAGTTTGTTTTTTTATAGCTTTATGGTGTTTAAGGTCAATAACTTCAGGGTTAATAACAAGTATTTGATCTTGTTTCCCCATAGTTTCTAAACATTCCAGGATATAATCTTGACGTTTAATTTTTTTTAAATTTTTACCTAAAAAAACTTTACTAAGGGTATTTATAATTTTATCCTTTACGTTTTTATGCTTGTAGTTTCCTATTTTAATATGCTTGGCTTCATGACCTAAATTATTTAATGTATTGGCAATATGGTAATCGTAATTCCAATGGTCAAAACTAACAATACAAATTTTTTGAGGCATAAATCAATTATCTATTTTGGGTAAAAATAAATAAAACCAATAGATTGACTCACTTAAGTTTTAATATTTATTAGTTTTGTTTAACTAATTATTTATAATGAAAAATATTGTTGTTGGCTTTTTGATGTCTTACGACTACGAGAAATTAAAACTGTCTATTCCTCCAGTTTATGAAAAAGCAGATAAAATTTATTTAGCTTTAGACCATAAACAACGTACCTGGAAAGGCGAACCTTTTGAGGTGGATTCTAGTTTTTTTGATTGGCTTACTAATTTTGATAAAGATCAAAAAATTGAAATTTATAAAGACAATTTTTTTGTACCTGAGCTAAATGCAATACAAAACGATACCAGAGAACGTCACATGTTGTCCATTAAAATGGGTATTGGTAATTGGTTAGTGCAAGTTGACAGTGACGAGATTTTTATTGACTTCTCTCAGTTTGTTAAAACATTACGTCAACACGATCATTTTTTGGATAATCCTAAGAAAAATCCAGTTCAAATAGCAGGTTTTTTAATTAATATTTATAAGTATTTAGAAGACGGAATGCTTTACGTGGATGAGCCTACAAAAGTAATGTTGGCGACTAATTACCCCAATTATAAATACGCCAGAAATAGTAAAGAGCGTGTAATATATACAAATAATGTATTGCTACACGAGTGTTTATCTAGAGACGAAGCGTCTTTAAAATTTAAACTTGATAATTGGGGACATTCTCACGAGCTTAACGATCAGTTTTTTCCAAAATGGCAAAAAGCAGATAAAAACAATTACAAAGAATTAAAAAACCTGTTTTATTTAGATCCAGAAATATGGAAAAGCTTAGGGTATTTTCCAACACATGATTTAAATCAAATTAAAAATTTAGTAGAAAAAGACGAAGCTTTGGCTCCTTCTAAAGCCTTTTTACGCAAAAAAAACTTTGGACAATGGTTTAAGTTTTTAAAAGTTTTTAATAAAAGTAAAATCGAATTCGAATCTTATTTTTAGTATGAAGCATTTAAAAACAACCTTATTAATAGCTACTTATAATTGGCCAGAAGCATTAGATTTAGTTTTACAAAGCGTACTAAATCAAAGTCAGTTACCTGATGAAGTTATTATTGCAGATGATGGGTCAACTAATGATACTAAAGCTTTGATTGATAGTTTTAAATCAAAATTTGAAATTCCTTTGATTCATATTTGGCAAAAAGATGAAGGATTTAAAAAAGCCCATATTTTAAACAAAGCAATAGCAAAAGCATCAGGAGATTATATAATACAGGTAGATGGAGACTGTATCATGCATCCGCATTTTATTAAAGATCATTTACAGTTTGTTCAAAAAAACACCTATTTATTTGGTTCTAGAGTTAATATCCAAAAAGATTATTTAGATACTTTGTTTAAGACTAAACAAACCACTTTTTCAGCTTTTTCTAAAGGAATTAAAAAACGTACTCGCGCTTTACACATACCAATATTAAGTAAATTGTATAAACCAAATGCTGAGTTTTCAAGTAAATTTAGAGGTTGTAATACGTCTTATTTTAAAAAAGATTTTATTGCTGTTAATGGTTATAATGAAGATATAACTGGTTGGGGAAGAGAGGACTCTGAGTTAGTGTTAAGAATGCATAATAATGGTTTGCAAGCTAGACGTTTACGTTATAGAGGTATTGTGTTTCATATTTATCACAACGAAAAATCTAGAGATAGATTTGAAATTAATGATACTATTGAGCAAAAAACTATTAACCAAAGTATTAAATGGGCTAAAAACGGAGTAGATAAGTATTTACTTTAATCTATATTACGATACATGGTCCATAATTGGATATAGCGTTTAAACACTGAAAACGCATGGACATAACAAATAATAAACCCTTCTTTACCATCTAAAAATCCAAACCTTAAAAAGTATTGGTGCATAAACCTGTACCAAGGTCTAAATAAAAAATGATACAAATTTGGGCGTACATTTTTTTTAAATAAAGCTTCAGCTTGTAATTTACTGTACTGCGTTAATTTTTGATTATAATTATCAAAATCTTTATACGTTTGGTGCTTAACATGGTGTTTTAATTTACCAATGGTAGCAGTAGTTTGTATAGCTTCATGGACTAATTTACCGTTATACTTACAATAATTTTTGTTAAATAAACGTACTGCAATATCTGTTTGAAAGCCACTATATTTAATACGTTTACCCATAAAATGGTAATCACGCTTTACGCGGAAAGCTTTAGCTGTTGGGTTAGACCTAACGGTAGCGACAAGCTCTGTAGCTAATGATTCAGGCACTTCTTCATCCAAATCAAAAAAGGTTACCCAATCGTGTTTAGCTAAACTAATAGCGTAGTTTTTTTGAGAAGAAAAATCGTCAAAAACGCGCTTGACAAATGTGACTTTTGGATGCTTGGCTAATGCTTCGGTATGGTCAGTACTAAAGGAGTCTACGATAATAATTTCATCTGCAAAAGACATACTATTAATATAGCGTTCTATATTATGTGCTTCGTTAAATGTTATTGCTAGAGCAGTTATCATGCAAGAGAAAATCAGATTTTTGCCAAATATAACCATTAGGCTTTATATATTTGTGTGCAGAGTATTCAAATTAAAACAACGTGCCAAAATTACCCATTTTAATGTATCATAGTGTAACCTTTAAATCTCATGAGAGTAAAGGGTTAACTATTGACGTCAAAATTTTAGAAACACAATTATTGTATCTAAAAGCAAACGGTTACACGACGTTGCATTTCAAAGATTTACAACAATTTAATTCTGCTAAGGATTTTCCAGAAAAAGCAGTAATAATCACTTTTGATGATGTATATGTTAACCAGTTGGAGTTAGCCTATCCATTATTTGTAAAACACAATTTAAAGGCTTGTTTTTATATACCTTTTAAATATGTAAATGGTGTTAATACTTGGGATGAAGGAGAAGAGCCTATCATGTCTGTCCAACAATTACAAAGTTTAAATAGTGATATTATAGAATTAGGCTTGCATAGTTTTGCTCACCAACGCTATGATTTGTTATCTATTGATGCTGTCCAAAAGGATTTTGATTTGTGTAAAGATTTTATAGTCAATAACAATCTTGAAATTAATAATACCTTAGCCTATCCTTACGGGAAATATCCTAAAACAGGCGAGGAGCAGCATGCTTTTTTTAAATGTTTAAAGGATAATAATATTGCTTATGGTTTACGTATTGGGAACAGAGTTAATAAGTTTCCGTTTAAAAACCATTACGAAATTCAGCGTTTAGATATTAAAGGAGATGACAGCATGAAAGTTTTTCAGCGAAAGCTTAAAAAAGGAAAAAACTGGTTTTAGATTAAGTTAAAAAAAGGAAGCGATATACTACCAAAAATTATTAATATTAAACCTCCAACCTTAAAAGTTGTTTGATATTTAGTGTACCAATGGTGTTGTGTTTGAGGCTTGTTTTTAAATAATTTTATAATTTTAAATCCAATAAAAACAAAAGAGGTTCCAATTGCTATTTGTGTTAATGCTATTATTAAGTATATAAATTTTAGTTGTTCTAACATTACCTAATCCCTTTTTGAAGTAACATTAACTTGACATACCTAGAAAATACACCATAAGCATTAACGCTAGCAACGGTCAAACCAGGAATACCATCCATAAATCCACGTCGTAATATATAACTACTAAAAAAACGATAAAAGGGTTTAAACGCTAAATGAAAATAAGTCGCTTTTTTTCCTTTTTTAAGCATTTGCTCTGCCTGAAACCACGCATAGCTATCTTTTTTACTAATGTAATGTAGTAATCCTTTATAGGTAAAATGAAGCACAGGATTTTTTAATTGACCAATGGTACCATCGATAATCAATTTTTCGTGTACCAAACCTTCAAATTTACAGTTATTACGTTTTACTAATCGTGTCACATTATCACTATGATGGTATAAAAAACGATTCATGTAATAATGCGGAAAGTTTAACTTGTAGCCAGCATGTTTGTTACTTTTAATGGCTTTAAAAATTTCTTGTTGCAAGGCATAAGGTATACGCTCATCAGCATCTACAAACAAAATCCATTCGCCTTTTGCAAATTGTAAAGCGTGATTTTTTTGATTAGAAAAATTGTCAAATGCACGCAAATAGACCTCGCAACCCATTTGTTTTGCTATTTGTACAGTATTATCAGTACTGTTGGAGTCCACAACAATAACTTGCGAAGCAAAGTCCACAGATTGGATCGCTTGCGCAATGTAAGCTTCCTCGTTATAAGTTGGTATAATTACTGTAATAGCATCCATATAAAAACCAAAATTACTAAAATAATTTTATCTTTGTAGCTATAATGAAAATAGATACTTCAATAATAATTAGCACTTATAATTCTCCGGAATGGTTAGCAAAAGTACTGTATGGTTATAACAACCAAACGTACCGTAATTTTGAAATCGTAATCGCAGATGATGGTTCTAAACAAGAGACCATAGATTTAATTAAATCCATACAGGAAGAAGTCTTTTATCCTATTATCCATGTGTGGCATGAGGATAATGGTTTCCAGAAATCTGAAATTTTAAACAAATCTATCACACAATGTACATCGGATTACATTATCATGTCTGATGGTGATTGTATACCACGTCAAGATTTTGTTGAAGTGCACGTTAAAGAGCGAGAGATTGGTTACTTTTTATCTGGTGGTTATTTTATGTTACCAATGGATATTTCTCATGCAATCACAAAAGAAGATATTTATAAAGCCAATTGTTTTAATCTAAAATGGCTTAAAAAGAATGGCTTAAAAGCATCCTTTAAAAACAATAAGTTAACTGCTAAAGGCTTAAAATCTAAGATTTTAAATGCTTTAACACCAACAAATGCTAGCTGGAATGGACATAATGCTTCTGGTTGGAAAAAAGATATTGTTGCAGTTAATGGTTTAGATGAGCGTATGCAGTATGGTGGTCAAGATCGTGAGCTTGGTGAGCGTTTAATGAATTTAGGTATTAAAAGTAAGCAAATTAGGTATTCAGCTATATGTGTGCATTTAGACCATAAACGAGGTTATAAAAATGAAGCCTCAATAGCAAAAAACAGAGCGATTAGAGACGTCACTAAAAATGAAAAGAAAGCTTGGACAGATTATGGAATTGTAAAAAAGGCTTAGTTTTTAAAAGCTTTTAAGTGTAAATCTAAAAACGGAGTCAATTTTTTTAAGATCATTTCAGGTGTTAACATTTGATATAATTCGTGCGGATTTTCTTCAATTTTACGTCTTTGTTCTACACTAAACTCGTCAAATAAATTAGGCTTTTCTTCTAATAAATGTATTGATGTGTGTTTTTTACCATCTTCAAAACTAGCCCAATGTTCTTTTAAAACGTAAGGCGAAAATATTGTAAAGGTTGGTTTGTTTAAAGCTTTTGATATATGTACAATACCACCTTCATTACCAACAAGTAGCTCGCATTTGTTCATTAAAGTTATAAAACCTCTTATACTATCTTCGTAAATATCAATGATAATATTAGACTTATTCTGGCATTGGTTGTAAATACTTAACGCATCTGCTTTTTGGTGTGGTGCGTAATTAAACAATACGTTAACATTATAGGTTGCAGTAATATGATCTATTAAAGCAACAATATATTGATATGGCATGGATTTTTGAGGCGTACTTCCTAACACACCTAGCATAATTGCTGGTTTGTTGTATTTGTTTAGCTTGTTGTATTGTTGTTCGTTTTGGGTTAATACAATATGTGGCTCGTAATCTATTTGGTCATGCGCTAACGGAAAAAAGGTATTAAACATGTTTATTCTATCCTCAATAGCTTTACCACTAATGTGTTTTTTTTCATCTAATAAAGGGACAGTGTGTGTGTAAAAATTAAACCAAGGGTTTTTACCTCTTTTCTGAAAACCTATTCGCATGCTAGCTCCCGAAAAATAACAAATAATGCGACTTTGTAATTTAGAGTAAGGGTCAAAAATAATATCATAGTTATTTTTTTTAACTCGTCTAATCAAGCGTTGCATAAATTTAAATTGCTTCAATTCTTTTTCATTTACTGCTATAATGTTATCAATGTTTCGATTGTTTTCAATAACACCAGTTGTAAAGTCATACACCAAATAATCAATTTGACTATCAGGAAAAACAGTTTTCATGTTTTGGGCAATTACTGATGCGATAAGCACATCACCAATACGTTTATTTTGTATGACAAGAATTTTCTTCATTTAAAAGTTGCGTATTTTTTACGCTGTAGCGCAAAATATAATTTTATCGGCTTTTATTAAAATTTAGTTTAATATATCTTTGAACAATCTTAAAATAGATAACTATCATACACTGTCATCCAAAATATAAATACTTAGAGTCACAATTAATTGCGCTTATCCATGAATTTGAAACCTCTGGAGAATCAGTCACTATTGGACAACGTAACGTTATAAAGTCTTTTGAAGTTGAAGGTTTAAAACTAAACGTTAAGTCCTTTAAAATACCAAATGGCTTTAATAGTTTTGTGTATAAATATATACGACCAACTAAAGCAAAACGATCTTTTGAGTATGCTACTAGATTAATTGATTGTGGTATTTCTACACCTTTTCCCATAGCATATATAGAAAACACCACAGTTTTTGGGTTAAAATCAAGTTATTATATTAGTAAGCATATTGATTATGATTTTGAATTTAGAGCGTTAATACATAACCCTCAATTTCCGGAACGTGATAAAATATTGCAGGAATTTGCAGCATTTACCTTTAAACTGCATGAGAATAATATTGATTTTTTAGACCATTCACCAGGTAATACTTTAATAACTAAAGATGATAATGGTTATAATTTCTATTTAATTGATTTAAATAGGATGCGTTTTAAACCAATGAGTTTTGATAATCGTATGCATAATTTTAGACGTTTATGGTTGTCTAAAACTATGATTAAGATTTTGGCAGAAGCTTATGCCAAATTGTATAACAAGTCGTATCAAGATACCTATGATTTAATGCTTAAGCATAGTCGAGCATTTCAACTAAAAATTAATAGTAAAAAATTAAGACGTAGCGGAAGGAAAATGCAGTTTAAGAAATAAATTTTAAATACAAAAAAGCCTCTAAATTTTAAATTTAGAGGCTTTTTACATTTTATAAACGGTTGCTTTTAATTTTTAAACAGCAACATCATACTCTCTTAAAGCATCATTTAAAGAGGTCTTCTTATTTGTACTTTCTTTACGTTTTCCAATAATTAAAGCGCAAGGTACTTGATATTCTCCAGCTGCGAATTTTTTAGTATAACTTCCAGGAATCACTACTGATCTAGCAGGTACACGACCTTTCATTTCAATAGGTGTATCTCCTGTAACATCTATAATTTTAGTACTCATGGTTAACACCACGTTTGCACCTAAAACAGCTTCTTTTTCTACATGTACACCTTCTACAACGATACAACGTGATCCAATAAATGCACCATCTTCTATAATTACCGGAGACGCTTGTAAAGGCTCTAAAACACCACCAATGCCAACACCACCAGATAAATGTACGTTTTTACCAATTTGAGCACAACTACCTACAGTAGCCCAAGTGTCAACCATAGTTCCTTCATCTACATAGGCACCAATATTTACATAACTAGGCATTAAAATTGTACCTGCAGATATGTAAGCACCATGACGTGCAACAGCATTTGGTACCACTCTAATTCCTTTTTCTTTATAACCTCTTTTTAGTGGAATTTTATCATGATATTCAAAAATACCAGCTTCTAAAGTTTCCATTTTTTGAATAGGGAAATATAAAACAACCGCTTTTTTAACCCATTCGTTAACCTGCCAACCATCGGTTGTAGGTTCTGCTACTCGTAATTTTCCTAAATCTAAAAGGTTAACCACTTCTCTAATAGCTGCTATGGTTTTTTCGTCTGTCAATAACTCTCGGTTATCCCAAGCAGTCTCTATTGTTTTTTGTAATTCTGTCATGTCAATTTTAATTTAAGACAAATATAATTCGTAAAAATTAAAATATGGCACAATATTTAAGGTGTTAAGATTATAAAACTATAAATTTGCACAAAATTTAATATGGCTCGCATTTTAGCAATTGATTACGGAAAGATTAGAACAGGATTAGCAGTGACTGATGAGATGCAGATTATTGCTTCTGGATTGACTACTGTAAATACCAAAGAGCTTATTACTTTTTTAAAAGACTATTTAAGTAAGGAGCAAGTCGAATTATTTTTAGTCGGAGAACCAAAACAAATGGATAATACGCCAAGTGAGAGTGAAGCGTTGATTATTCCGTTTTTGGTGAAATTAGAAAATGTATTTCCTAAGATTCCGATAAAACGTGTAGACGAGCGTTTTACCTCTAAAATGGCGACGCAAACCTTAATAGATAGCGGGTTAAAGAAAAAACAAAGACAAAATAAAGCGCTTTTAGACGAGGTTAGTGCAACCATAATCTTACAAAGTTACCTTTATAATCAATAAAAAATTAGTATGATATTACCAATTGTTGCCTATGGCGATCCCGTTTTAAAGAAAAAAGCGACAGACATTACAAAGGATTATCCAAAATTGAAAGAGCTAATTGCAAACATGTACGAGACCATGTATGGATCGTTTGGTGTAGGTTTAGCAGCTCCTCAAATTGGGTTGTCAATCCGTATGTTTATTGTAGATGCGACTCCGTTTGCAGATGATGAAGAAGTAATGAGTAAAGCGGAAAGTGACTTTTTAAAAAGCTTTAAACATACTTTTATTAACCCAGTTATTTTAGAAGAATCTGGTGACGAATGGGCTTTTAATGAAGGTTGTTTAAGTATTCCTGATGTTAGAGAAGACGTCTTTAGAAAACCAAATATTAAAATTGAATATTTTGATGAAGACTTTAACAAGCAAACTATGGAATTAGATGGTTTGGCTGCTAGAGTGTTTCAGCATGAGTATGATCATATCGAAGGGATTTTGTTTACAGACCATTTGTCTGCTTTAAAAAAGCGTTTGATAAAAGGAAAATTAACTAACATCTCTAAAGGAAAAATTAATGTGGATTATCGCATGAAATTTCCATTAATGAAAAAGAAACGTTAAACGTTTGGAAAACCCAAACTAACATAAGATATTTGCCATCCAATTTTTAACACTATGCAGCGTCATAGTGAAAGATAAAAGGATAATTAAAAAGAATAAACTATATGGCTTTAGATAAAGTATTAGCAATTGCAGGTAAACCTGGATTATATAAATTAGTAACTCAAACAAGAGGTGGTTTTATTGCCGAATCTTTAATTGATAACAGACGTATGTCTGTTGGAATACAACAAAACGTTAGTATTTTAAGTGAGATTGCAATTTATACTTTAACAGAAGAAGTACCATTAAAAGATGTCTTAAGTAAAATTAAAGACAAAGAAAATGGTGCACAAACTAGTATTAGTCATAAAGACTCTAAAGATAAATTAGAAGAATACTTTTTTGAAGTATTACCAGACTATGATGAGGATAGAGTGTACCCAAGTGATATCAAAAAAGTAATACAATGGTATAATATGTTACAAAAAAATGACATGTTAGACTTTGATACTGCTAAGACTGAAACGTCTGACGAAGAAGAATAAATTGACTTTATTTATAGATATTAAAAATCCAGCTTTTGCTGGATTTTTTTGTTTATCATATTTTAAGATGAAACAAATCAACGTACTTTTACAAAAACCTTTTTTTATATGAATTCTAGAGCAGACCAATTAAAAGCATTTGACCGTTTATTGACTATTATGGACGAGTTACGCGAGCAATGTCCTTGGGATAAAAAACAAACCATGGAAACCTTACGTCATTTAACTATTGAAGAAACGTATGAGTTAGGCGATGCTATTTTAGAAGACGATTTAGAAGAAGTTAAAAAGGAAATTGGTGATTTAATGCTGCACATGGTTTTTTATGCCAAAATTGGAAGTGAGAAAAAGGCATTTGACATTGCAGATGTTTGTAATGGTATCTGTGAAAAGCTAATCCATAGGCATCCACATATTTATGGCGATGTGACTGTAAAAGACGAAGCTGAAGTCAAACGTAATTGGGAAAATCTAAAATTAAAAGAAGGCAGAACAAGTGTTTTAGAAGGCGTACCTAATAGTTTGCCAGCGTTAGTAAAAGCAAGCAGAATACAAGAAAAAGTAGCAGGCGTAGGTTTTGATTGGGAAAAACCAGAGCAAGTATGGGAAAAAGTAGAGGAGGAGTTAAATGAATTTAAAGCTGAGGTTGATAAAGGCGATGCTGATGCAATGGAAGACGAATTTGGAGATGTATTG
Source organism: Olleya sp. Ti.3.14 (assembly GCF_038154885.1). Taxonomy (NCBI): domain Bacteria; kingdom Pseudomonadati; phylum Bacteroidota; class Flavobacteriia; order Flavobacteriales; family Flavobacteriaceae; genus Olleya; species Olleya sp. Ti.3.14. The sequence goes on along the minus strand of NZ_JBAKAO010000001.1, from coordinate 836,374 downwards.
TTCTCTATGGTAAACTACGCTAGGTTTTTAAAGATAAACCCAGAAAACGCTTTAGAGCGTACTAATAAAAAATTCTCTAAGCGCTTTCAGTATTTAGAGTCAAAAGCAAAAGCATTAAATAAAGATTTAAAAGACATGACTTTGGGTGAAATGAATGTTTTTTGGGAGGAAGCCAAAAAACAGTAATTAGAAAATCTGTGATTTTCAAATACTCAGTTTTTTTGGGAGGAAGCCAAAAAACAGTAATTAGAAAATCTGTGATTTTCAAATACTCAGTTTTTTTGGGAGGAAGCCAAAAAACAGTAATTAGAAAATTTGTGATTTTTCACATACTTAGTTTTTTCGATTGAAAAATATAAGAGATTAGGTTTGGTTTTTAGCTAGAATTGTGAAAAAATATTTTAAAATCCTGCTATTGTAGGATTTTTTTATTCAATAAATATTGAAAACATAAATAGCTTGAAATGCGCATTATCATTTAATTGTGTGCTAAAATCTAGGTGTTATAAAATGTTGTTTTTTCTAAAATTTTAATTTTTATTCTATTTAAAAAGTCCAAAACTAGAAATGTGTCGTATATACTTATAAATGACATAATCTTTTCAAGATAATATAGTTGATTAATAGCATACATCACTTTGATGTCATTAAAGGAAAATTATTTCTTACAAGCGAAGAGAAGTAATTGGTTAGTTTAGTTAGGAGCCACAATCCTACTTCTTTTTAGGAGTAGGATTTGGTTTTTTATAAAGGTTTAGTCTCTATTATAAAATTGTTTATAACAAAAAAAGCACTCATAAAGAGTGCTTTTTTTCTGTAAAACAGAAATAATTTATTTGATTGATACAATTTCTAAATCAAAAATAAGGTTTGCATTTGGTGGTACTGGACCACGACCTGAAGCACCATATCCTAAATAACCTGGTACAAATATTCTAGCTTTATCTCCAACATTCATATTTAGCATAGCTTCTCTAAAACCAGGGACTAAAGTTGCAGACTCGTTATAAGGCATTGCAAAAGGTTGGTATGCACCTTGTTTTGCAGCGTCTTCATTGTATTGGTCATATTTTTTAGCATCAGATTCTATTGTAGAAAAGAAGAAACGTCCATCTTCAAATAATCCAGTACAATCAATTAATACTTGATCTGACGGTTTTGGTGTAACTCCGTTTGGATTTGCTTCAATAATCATTACTAATCCAGTTGGAAATTCTTTTACTTCACCTGGTATATCAGCATTAGCTTTTTTAAAGTTGTTAGCAGCTTCTTTAGCTTTTTCTTTCAAAATTTCTTGAGCTTTTACTTCTAAATCTTTTAATTTTTGTGGTAAAAGTGGCTCTTGTTCTGTAAAAACTTTAGCTGCATCAAATGCTTTAGCATCTTTACCTTTACGGATGATATTTAATTGTTGGATAACAATATCTTCAATTGGTTTGTTGCTTCCAGGTGTAACTTTAACGTTAGAGATTGTGTCTTGTACTTCAATACCTTTAACTAATTCTCCAAATACAGAGTGACAACTTACCCTTGGTGCACCACAGTTTTTTAAACTTCCGTCTGCGTAAAAAGCATCTAGGTTTTGCTTAGGTATTTCGGTAATAAAAAATTGACTTCCATTTGTGTCTAATCCACCAGAATTAGCCATAGATAAAATCCCTGCTTTGTCATGACTTAAGTCTGTATCAAATTCGCTAAAAAATTTATATCCAGCACTTCCAGTTCCTGTTCCGGTTGGGTCACCACCTTGAATCATAAATTTATCCATTACTCGGTGAAAAGTAACACCATTGTAAAAAGGTTTTCCTTTTAAAGAGTCATCTAGTTTTGGGTGAGTACCTTCTGCTAAACCAACAAAGTTAGCAACCATTACAGGCACTTTGTCGTAAAATAACTTGGCAACCATTGTACCTTTATTTGTAACAAATTCGGCATATAATCCGTCTTCCAAATCTGGATATTTATCTTGGCAAGATGTGTTAGCCATACTAACCAAAAGAGCAATCAATAATAGTTTCATTGTTTTAATTAATTTGTTCATTTTAATATTGGGTTTGTTTCTATTCTTTTTTAGTAATTGTGTTAACTGTAACTTTGCAGATTAGTGGTGTATTTGTTCCTATTCTGTTTTCGTCTCCATAATAGCCATAAGCTTTATGTGATGGAAACAAAAAGGTTACCGTTTCTCCTGCTTGCATTAGTTTTAGACCTTCACGTAAACCTGTAAAAAGTTCTTGTTGGTCCATTGCGTAATTTTGTGTTTTTAATTCTTCTTCAGTATAAATGGTTTTTCCATCTAAAGCTTTTACGTCATAATTAAAGTTTACAATGTCTGCAAAATCAGGTTTTACAATGCTATCTGTTTCAATTTTAGTATTGTAATAGTACCAAAATCCATTGCCTGATGTTTTATAATCATTTTGTGGTTGACTTGCTATTACTGTTTCAATTGCTTTAATTTCTTTTTTGTTTAACGCTTTGTTTCTAGCAACAGATTGGTCGATAAAAGATCCCGAACTAACCGATTTTGGTTTTCTAGCTTCAGGTGTTTTACAACTTAAAACAGTAATTAATATTAGTAATAGTATGGCTAAATTACGCTTCATGTAGTGCTGTGTTGTATTGTGGTAATATACTAATAAATTTTTCTGTGGTTTCCTCTAAGTTTACATCACTTTTTCCTCCTGCAGCATTGGTGTGTCCACCACCTTGAAAGTAAGCTCTAGACATTTCGTTAACAGAGAAATCACCTTTAGATCTTAATGAAATTTTAATGATACCTTGTTGTAAATCCTCGATAAATATAGCTGCAAGTACAACATTGTTTAAAGATAAAGCATAGTTTACAAAACCTTCAGTATCTCCTTTTTTGTAATCAAATTGTTGTAATTCTTTTTGAGATAACGTAATGTAAGCAGCTCTAGATTCTGGTACAACTTTTAAATTACTTAAAGCACAACCTAATAATTGCAAACGGTTATAGCTGTTAGTGTCGTATACTTGATTGTGTATCATGGTGTTGTCTGCACCTTTGTCTATTAAATTAGCTATTATTCTATGCGTTGCACTTGTAGTAGATCTAAATCTAAACGATCCTGTATCTGTCATAATACCTACGTAAATTGCTGTAGCTATATTGCTATCTATTATAGGTGTGTCCTCTAGCATGTCAATAAAATTATACACCATCTCACAAGTCGAGCTCATGCTAACATCACTGTACATATATTTTGCAAAATCATCAGGTTGTTGATGATGGTCTATCATTATTTTTAATGCTTTGCAGTCTGTTAACACGTGTTCCATGTCACCAGTTCTGTGAAACGCGTTAAAATCTAAAGCAAAAATGATATCTGCTTCATTTAGTGCTTGTTCGCTTTCTTCTTTTTGACTATCATATTTTAAAATCAAATCCTGACCAGGTATCCATTTTAAAAAATCAGGATAATCGTTTGGTACAATAACCGTAGCTAAGTGATTAGTTTTTGTTAAATAATGAAATAAGGCTAGGCTAGAACCAATAGCGTCTCCATCAGGATTTTTATGGCTTACAATTACAATTTTTTTAGGTGTTTCTAATAACTGTTTAATTGCTGTAATGTCTTGTTTTGTCATAGCCCACGAAGATACAATTTTTTAATATTCGAATATATTGTTTTTCTTAATAAATGGCGTACTTTTGCACAAAATTAACAAGCACTTTTAACTATAAAAGGATTGTTGTTTTAAATAAATTAGATAACATTAAAATAAAAAAATGGCAACTAACAGAACATTTACAATGCTTAAGCCTGACTCTGTTGAAAAAGGGTACATTGGCGCAATCTTAGAAAAAATTAACGCTTCAGGTTTTAGAATCGTTGCAATGAAATTAACACACATGACTAAGCAAGATGCTGAAGCATTTTACGCTGTACATAGTGAAAGACCTTTTTATGGTGAGTTAGTTGAGTACATGACACGTGGACCAATTGTAGCTGCTATTTTAGAAAAAGATAACGCTGTTGAAGATTTTAGAACTTTAATTGGTGCAACTAATCCTGCTGATGCAGCAGAGGGAACGATCCGTAAATTATATGCAGCGTCTATTGGCGAAAATGCAGTACACGGAAGTGATAGTGATGAAAACGCAGCTATTGAAGGTGCTTTCCATTTTGCTGGACGTGAAATGTTTTAGTTTTAAAACTATATAAATTAGAAAATCCAGCTTTTTGCTGGATTTTTTTTGTTTTATAATTAAAGACTTTGAAGTGTTTTGGATTTAAAAACAAAAAAAAGCCTCTCTAAATAAATAGAGAGGCTTTAATCTTAAAGATATATGGTAGTTGTTAAATTACTTTAACGTTAACTGCGTTTAATCCTTTTTTACCTTCTTGTAAGTCGAATTCAACTTCGTCACCTTCGCGAACTTCGTCGATTAATCCTGAAATGTGTACAAAATGGTCTTTGTTTACACCTTCTTCTGTTATGAATCCAAAACCTTTAGCGTCATTGAAGAATTTTACTGTGCCTTTACTCATTGTAATAAAATTTAATATTAATTATTTTAATTATTGCAAAGATGGTACCAATAATTTTAATAATGCACTTTTATTTTATTTATTTTCAATTATTTAGCAATTTTAACTAAAAAAGCCTTTCCGTGTGGAAAGGCTTTTTTTGTAATGATTTAAATAGAAAATATATAATTATACTACTTTTACATTTACTGCGTTCATACCTTTTCTTCCTTCTTGTAAATCGAATTCTACAACATCACCTTCACGAACTTCGTCGATAAGTCCAGAGATGTGTACGAAATGGTCTTTGTCTGATCCTTCTTCAGTTATAAAACCGAATCCTTTAGAATCATTGAAAAATTTTACTGTGCCTTGAGCCATTGTAATAAAAAAAATTTGTTAATAATGTCTCAAAGATATAATATTTAATAATACTATAAAGTAAATTTTAATTTATTTTAAAAAATATATTTTGCTGGTATTATTTTCAATTATCTCAATATCAGTTTTTTAATTATTTCTTTACCTAGTTCTTCGTTTAATAACTTAATTATTTTTTGGTTACCATAACTAAGCTCTTCTCTAAGTGCGCTAGAGCTTAGTTGTACATAAAGTATGTCTTTTTTAAGCTCGATTGCTGTGGTATAATTAGTAATACCATTACCCATTAATTTTGCCCAAGCGTCTTTTACATTAACTTTATCCAGTCCTTTTTCCAGGTTGTTTTCTGTAACAAAATCTTTTAATGCGTCAGAGATATTAAGTAAGTTGTTGTTTCGTTTTGCCATTAGTCTACGGTTATAGGTGTGTAGCGTTTATATAAATACAAATCTTTATTTTGATTCATAATCTGTAATTTGTCTTTGCTAGCGTGTAAAATAGTTTCTTTCCAGTTAGCAAATGGTGTTTTATAATAAAGGTTAAGACTGTCGTTTTCTACTTTAAAAATAAAATGTTCAACATCTTTAGAGGTTTGGTAAGTCCCATTAAAGTTTGGTTTTAGTTTCTTTCTAAACCCAACAGAGTCTTTATCTAAATTTATATAATCTATTGTTTCGTTTATATTATACACTTTTTTTGTACCATTACTTAAGGTTACTTCGTTTATTTCCCAATAACCCGAAAGGTGTTGCTTTAAATCTTCAGGATTTTTTGAGCATCCTACTAGTACTATTAATAATAGGTAATACGTCTTTTTCATATTATAATTTAAATATTTCATACGATTGATGTACTTGTTTAACAGCGTTTTCAGTACGTTCGGCATGTGTGTCGCTAATAAAGATTTGTCCAAAATTTTCATCATTAACTAATTTAATAATTTGTGCTACACGTGTTTCGTCTAATTTATCAAAAATATCATCTAATAATAAAATAGGATTATCACCACTAATAGCTTTTATACTATCAAATTGTGCTAATTTAAGCGCAATTAAAAATGATTTTTGTTGTCCTTGACTTCCAAACTTCTTAATTGGATATTCGCCTAAATTAAATTCTAAATCATCCTTATGTACACCAACACTAGTGTATTGTAATGCCTTGTCTTTGTTAATTGTTTTTTTTAATAGCTGTTCTAAGCTGTCCTCAAACAAATCACTTTTATAATTTAAACTTACGTCCTCGTTATTATTGCTTATGGCTTTGTATCTAGCTTTAAATAAAGGTATAAATGACTCTAAAAACTGTTTTCTTTTTTCAAAAACAAGGGTTCCATATTGTTGTAGTTGTTGGTTGTAAACATCCACAGTGTCATTATTATAAGTGTGATTTGCAGCAAAATATTTAAGCAATGAGTTGCGTTGAGATAAAATTTTGTTGTAATTAATTAGATTACTTAAGTAGTTTTTATCGCTTTGGCTAATAACGCTATCAATAAATTTTCGTCTAGTATCACTACCTTCAATGATTAAATCTCTGTCAGCTGGACTTATTATCACTAAAGGTAAAAAACCAATGTGATCACTAAACTTGTCGTAAGCTTTGCTGTTTCTTTTTATAATTTTTTTTTGTCCTTTTTTCAGACTTACTACAATGTTTTCTGTTTTTTCGTCTTTGTCATATTCACCATTAATAACAAAAAACTCTTCGTCATATTTAATATTCTGTGATGCTACAGGATTAAAGTAGCTTTTACCAAAGGATAAATGGTAGATTGCATCCAATACATTGGTTTTTCCAACACCATTATTACCAACAAGGCAGTTAATAGTATGGTTAAACTCGAATGATTTAGAGTCGAAATTTTTATAGTTTAAAAGCGCTAAAGATTTTAAAATCATGTAGTTATTGCTAGGATATAGGGTTTTAAATAGGGTAGCCTAATAAGGATGTGCAAATTATTGAAAATTATCAAATAATAACCTTTTATTTCTGAAGAAAAATTATATTTTTGTGCGCATTAATAAAACTAATATGGCGACTTACAAGAAAAGAGGATACAAACCAAATACTAAAGTAGAAAAGGAAATAGAGGTTGAAGAAAGCTCAACAACTGCTGAAGTTTTTAATACATTAGACGAATCTGCAAACAAAGCAGAGGAGTTTGTTGAAAAAAATCAGAAAAACATTTTTATAATAATTGGTGTTGTAGCTGCATTAGCTTTAGGTTATTTAGTTTATCAACAATTTATAGTTAAGCCTAAGCAAGGTGAAGCAATGAATGAAATGTACCAAGCACAAAAATTCTTTAATGAAGCTGTTACAAATGGTGTAGCACAAGATTCTTTATACAATCTAGCACTTAAAGGAGGTGAAGGTAAATTAGGTATGGTAGATATTGCAGACCAATATAGTGGTACTGCTGCAGGAAACTTAGCTAATTATTATGCTGGTATGGCTTATTTAAATATTAAAAACTACGAACAAGCAATTGTTTATTTAGATAAGTTTGAAAGTGAAGATGAAGCATTAGCACCTATGGCTAAAGGCGCAATAGGAGATGCTTTTGTACAATTAACAGATAATGAAAACGCTTTAGATTATTATACACAAGCTGCTAACTTACGTCAAAACGAATTTACAGCTCCAACATATCTATACAAAGCAGGAATTACTGCTTTAGACTTAGGTAAAGCATCTAAAGCATTAGACTTTTTTAATAAAATAAAAGACAACTATCCAAACTCACCAGAAGCTACTCAAGCAGAAGTGTTTATTGGAAAAGCGCAAGCAATGTCTAACTAAATAAGCTTATGGCAACAACAAATTTATCAGCATACGATAAAGCATCAATCCCAAACGGAAAGCAATTTCGGTTTGGGATTGTTGTTTCAGAATGGAATGACAATATCACACAAGGGTTGTTAGAAGGTGCTAAAAGCACACTTTTAGAACATGATGTGCAACCAGAAAATATTTTGGTTTGGGATGTGCCAGGAAGTTACGAGTTAATTTACGGTTCTAAAAAAATGATAGCACAAAGTGTTGATGCTGTCATTGCGATAGGAAGTGTAATCCAAGGCGAGACTAAACATTTTGATTTTGTTTGTGATGCAGTAGCCCAAGGTATTAAAGACCTTAATGTTACTACAGAGACACCTGTTATTTTTTGTGTATTGACAGATAATACGTTGCAACAAGCTATTGATCGTTCTGGTGGTAAACATGGTAATAAAGGTGTAGAGGCAGCAGTTGCAGCTTTAAAGATGGCAACACTACGTAAAAACGCCTAAAATTCTGTTAACATTTTTTAGCATTCTTAAACAACCTTTCTGTAGTATTTTCAGTATTTTTGGATATTAATCACATTAAAACTGTAAAGGCTTGTTTGGTCAAAAGAAAAATAAAAAATTTAACTACCAATCCCGTTTTTCTAAAGAAGAAAACTCAGCTGTAAAGCTAAAAGAGAGTTTAAATACTAGCTGGAATGGTTCAAGAAAATCTAAGACTAATTCTAAAAAAAGCAATACGTTATTTTTTTTAGTTGGAGTTTTGCTTTTTTTGGCTGCTTTAATGTACTATTTAGAAACTAAAATTAAGTAATCTTTTACTATGGGATTTCTCTCTAAACGAAAAAATAAAAAATTTGATTATACACCTCGTTTTTACAAAGGTGAGGGTAGTCCATTTGAAATAAAACATAAGTTTGACGAGCATAGGACTACAGTAGGAGACAATCCTAATTTAAAGCAGAAATTTAATAATGCTATCGAAGATTTAAAAAACAATACAGATAAAACTGCCAATAGAAGGATTGTTTTAATTGTAGCTGTTTTAGTGTTTTTATTTTTATTAATTATAGGTTTCGATTTATCTATTTTCTTCCCTAATTAGACTTATGGCAGATATTATTCAACTATTACCAGACCATGTTGCCAATCAGATTGCAGCAGGAGAGGTTGTACAACGTCCAGCGTCTGTTGTTAAAGAGTTGTTGGAAAACGCTATCGATGCAGATGCAACAGTTATTAAGTTAATAGTTAAGGATGCAGGAAAAACGTTAATCCAAGTTATCGATAATGGTAAAGGGATGAGCACGACGGACGCTAGATTAAGTTTTGAGCGTCATGCGACATCAAAAATTAAATCTGCTGAGGATTTATTCCAATTACATACTAAAGGATTTAGAGGTGAGGCATTGGCAAGTATTGCTGCAATTGCGCATGTCGAGCTTAAAACGAAGCAAGACAATGAAGATCTTGGATCCACTATAATTATAGAAGGTAGTGAAGTTAAGTCTCAAGAAGTTGTTGTGACACCAAAAGGGACATCATTATCCGTAAAACATTTATTTTTTAATATTCCTGCTAGACGTAACTTTTTAAAGTCTAATACAGTCGAATTACGACATATTATAGACGAGTTTCATCGTGTAGCATTAGCACATCCATCTATTAGCTTTTCTATGTTTAGCAATGGAAGTGAGACTTTTAATTTACCAGAAAGCAATTACAGACAGCGTATTGTAAATATTTTTGGAAATAAAACTAATGAGAAGTTAGTTCCTGTTGAGGAAGCTACCGAAGTGTTGACCATTTCAGGGTTTGTTGGTAAACCAGAGTTTGCTAAAAAATCTAGAAACGAACAGTTTTTCTTTGTCAATAACCGTTTTATTAAAAGTGCGTATTTAAATCATGCTATTAATTCTGCTTTTGAAGGTTTACTTAAAGATGGTGCACAGCCTAGTTATTATTTAAATTTAACAGTTAATCCGCAAACAATAGATATAAATATTCATCCAACTAAAACCGAAATTAAGTTTGATGACGAACATACATTATACGCTATATTAAGATCTGCAGTAAAACATAGTTTAGGGCAGTTTAATATTGCTCCAGTTTTAGATTTTGACAGAGATGCCAATTTGGATACGCCATACAGTTACCAACAAAAAGGAATGCCAAGTGTTGAGGTGGATCGTACATTTAATCCATTTAAAGAGGAAACACCTAAAGTTAGAAATGTCTCTAACTACAAAAAAGAACCTGTTGCTACAGCAAGTTGGGACAGTTTATATGTTGGTTTAGAATCTAAAGGCACAAAAACAAATACAGAGTTTAGTGAAGTGCATTTTGAAAGCGAACCAAATACCGAGAGCTTTTTTAAAAATGAAAATGAAGTAGAAACAAAGCAATCCACTTATCAATTAAATAATAAATTTATAATAAGTACCATCAAATCTGGAATGTTAGTTATAGATCAACATCGTGCACACCAACGTGTGTTATATGAAGATTATTTAAGACATATTACAATTAAAGAAGGTGTAAGCCAACAACTATTATTTCCGTTAGACCTACACTTTTCAAAGCAAGAAATAGCATTAATAAATCAATTAAAAGAGGACTTGGAGTCTACAGGTTTTGTTTTTCAATCTATTAAAAATGAAACAGTAGAAATAACAGGTGTACCAGTTAATGTGCCAGAAAGCGAAGTATCCATAATCTTAGAGCAATTAATTAGCGATGTAGAAAATGAAGTGCCAGATAGTAACTTTTCTGCAACAGATTTATTAGCAAAATCTATGGCTAAAAGCTTAGCGATTAAAACAGGACAATCATTAACCAATACAGAGCAAGAACATTTGGTAAATCGTTTGTTTGCTTGTAAGGAGCCTAATGTGTCACCTACTAACAGAACCACTTTTATTACGATGTCTGTGGATGAGTTAGAGAAAAAATTTATGTAACGTATGATGAGAATAACAGATACTGTAAAACATTTAATAATCATAAACGTACTTATGTTTGTAGGTACAATGACTGTTGGAGATGGTCGTTTGTTTTATGATTTATTTGCAATGCATTTTCCTGCAAGTGATGCTTTTAAGCCTTGGCAAGTAGTAACGCACATGTTTATGCATGGTGGATTTACACATCTATTATTTAATATGTTTGCATTATGGATGTTTGGAGGTCCAGTTGAGCAACGTTTAGGTCGAAATAAATTTTTGTTTATTTACTTTTCTGCTGGTTTAGGAGCTGTATTGTTCCAATTAGCAGGTTATTATTGGGATTATCTTCCTGCTTTAAAAAGTTTAATGGAGTCTGGTTTAAGTAAAACCGCTATTAATGATATTATTAATTTTAATATTTTAGATGGTAACCAATACACAGGACAACTTTTACAAGAACAACTAACCGTGTATTTAGCAGATAATAATATTAGCGCAAGTGTAATTAATCAGGCGTCTTATCAGGCATTATTTGAGACTAATGTATTAATCCACAATAGTACAATGGTAGGAGCATCAGGTTGTATTATGGGTGTTTTAGCAGCTTTTGGTATGATGAATCCAAACGCAGAGTTAATGATGATTTTCTTACCCATACCTATTAAAGCTAAATATTTTATTCCAGGAATTATACTATTGGATGTAATATCAGCGTTTACTGGTCAATCCTTTTTTAGCCCAAGCAATACAGCATATTTGGCTCACGTTGGTGGTGCAATTATAGGGTTTATAATTATGTGGTATTGGCGTAAAACACAATTTAATAAAAACCGTTGGGATAGATAAAAATGAATCAAATAGAGCAACTTAAATATAAATATGCAAGACTTAATGTCTTAGAAAAAATTATAGCACTAAATGTTATTATTTTTCTATTTGCTGCTTTGTTTAGAAAGATTATACCTGGTTTTTTTTCATGGATATATTTGCCTAGTAACTTTTGGGCTTTTTTAAGTAAACCATGGACTTTAGTTAGTTATGGTTTTTTACATTTTGATTTTTTACACCTATTATTTAACATGTTATGGCTTTATTTTTTAGGACGTATGATGTTAAATCTGTTTAGTCCTAAAATGGCTTTAAATATCTATTTTATGGGTATTATAACAGGAGGATTAGTCTTTTTGTTAGGTTATAATATTTTTCCTAATATATTTACTGCTAATGCTTATGTTTTAGGTGCTTCAGCAGGTGTTAGGGCATTACTTATTTTTATCTGTGCTTATATGCCCAACAAGGATATAAGGTTTTTTACGTTTAATCTTAAATTATGGTGGATTGGAGCAGTACTTATAGGTCTTGACATTTTAGGTATTGTAAACGGAAATAACCAAGGTGGTAGTTTAGCGCATCTTGGAGGTGCTATTTTAGGTTATGTATATGCTAAACAATTAGTCAAAGGTCAAGATATTGGAACTGGATTTGGACGTTTTATGGATTGGTTTAGTATGTTATTTAAAGCTAAACAAAAAGTAAAAATGAAAACGGTTCATAAAAAAAGTAAAGTAGCAGGTTATAAAAAAGAAGAGTTTAATCAATTTAATAACCAGAAAAAAATTGATACTATTTTAGACAAAATAAGTAAAAGTGGATATGATAGTTTGTCTAAAGAAGAAAAAGAATATCTATTTAAAGCAGGAAAGTAGTCACTAATTAGTGTATATGAAAAACTTAAGATTTTTCGAAAAAGTTGTCTTTATCATCAATTCCATTGTGGCTTTTTTGTTACTACTCTCTTATGTTTTACCTAACATTCCTCCAAAAACCTTTGCAATACTTTCAGTTTTAAGTTTAGGCGTTCCTTTATTAATCTTGCTTAACGTTTTGTTTTTTGTGTATTGGTTGTTTAAAATTAAAAAGCAACTCTTATTATCACTTGTAGTTATTTCTATTGGTTATTTTTTATTTGGATCCTTATATAAATTTTCTAATTGGGAAGAAGACGATGCTGAAAGTTTGTCTATAATGAATTATAATGTCCGTTTATTTAATCTTTATGATTGGATACCAGAAAAGGATATAGATTTAAAGTTAGTCCAATTTGTTAAGGAGCAAAGTCCGCAAATTTTATGTATTCAAGAGTATCATCCTCAAGATAATATTGATTTCTCGTTTTATAAATATAATTATCAAAAACTAGAAGGTAAAAAAACTAAATTAGGTCAAGCTATTTTTTCTCAATATCCAATTATTAATTCGGGTTCTGTTAATTTTCCTAATACAGCCAATAATGCCATATTTGCTGATATAGTTAAAGGTAAAGATACTGTCAGAGTTTATAATTTACATCTTCAATCGCTAAGGATTGATCCTAGAGTTCAAAGCTTAACGACCGAAAATTCTGAAAAATTATTAAACGGAATCGGAAAGACCTTCAAGCTTCAACAAACGCAAACCGAATTGTTTTTAGAGCACAAGAAAAAAAGTCCTTATAAAGTCATTATTTCTGGAGACTTTAACAATTCTGCTTTTTCATATGTTTACAATGCTATAAAGGATGATATGAAAGACACCTTTAAGCAACAGGGTAATGGTTTTGGACGTTCTTATAATTTTAAATTTTTTCCGTTAAGGATTGACTTTATATTAGTAGATAAATCATGGACAGTCAATAGTTTTAAGACCTTTGATGTCGAGTTTTCGGACCACTATCCAATAATGACTAAAGTTAGTTTTTAACTATAGTAACTATTAAGCTAAGGCGTGATTAACTGTGACTAAGTCATCATCATGCAATCCGTAAAGTCGGCAATAATATGTATAACCAATCCTAACCCTATAAGCCTTGTCTTTTTAGGTATTATTAATGCGATATAAACAATAATCGCATAATAGGAGTGTAGTGGATGGAAATTAATACTACATCTATTAGGTAAAAAAATAGGAGTGGCTAATAAATGGTCCAAGTCAATTAGCATACCAAGTAGCATAATACCTAAAGCGTACTTCCATTGTTTTTTAAAAAATAGTAAAGCAACGATTACAGGTACTATAAAATGAATGCCATAATGTATAATGTCTTTATACATTTAAGGTTGTATTTGGTTTTCTAAATAGGGTAGTGCGTTGGTACCTTCATTAAATAACAAGTCTAAAATACTTAAATTATTAATGTAGCCATGCTTTTCTGTAAACACTTGGTTGTAATTTTCAAATACATTAGGCTGTTCTTGCCTAGCATTTGTTAAAAAGCGTAAATCGGTAAGTGTTTTTGGTTCTTTTTCAAATGTTGATGTAAATTTTGGTGTAATATCCAATTGTAAACACTCAGTAATAACTTCAAAACATTTTAAATTATGATCAAATATAAATTTTGACTTTAATTTAAAAAGCGGTTGTAATTCATATGCATAAAACTCAAAAAAAGGTGACGTACGATAAGCAGACTCTAAACTTTTCCAGTGCAACAACTGCCATTTTTCGCGATCACTTATTTTTACATCCTTGTATAACTGACGTTTTTTATGACTATGAATAACAGGAACGCTTAGTTGTAGTTTTCCATTTGCTGCGTATATATAGGCTCTGTTTCTGTAAGACTGTTTTTGGTAGTTATCATTAATTTCAAACGTAACACTATTAGCATTTGCTATAGCAGTAAACTGAGCAATGCTTGGAAAATAGGTAGGATGAAGTAAAATGTCCATTAATTAGTACAATCTATTAGTATTGACTACGCTTTTTTACGTTTTCTGTATTTATTAAATCCATAGATTAAACCTAATAATACTAAAAACGGAATGAAATATGAGGTTAATTTTCCATTACCACCAACAGTAGTAAATAATCTATTCCAGCGTATTTTGTTTATACCTTTAGCGTTAGAGTCCCAGCTCATCCAAACTAATACAGGTTTTCCAACGACATGGTCAAATGGTACAAATCCCCACATTCTGGCATCTTGTGAGTTATGTCTATTATCTCCCATCATCCAATAATAATCTTCAGTAAAAGTATAAGAGTCTACAACCTTGTCATTAATTAATATTTGGTTACCGTTTACTTTAAGTGTATTTCCTTCATAGGCTGTAATAGCACGTTTGTAAAGTGGTAAATTGTCTAAAGTAAGTGCAATAGTTTTTCCTGCTTCAGGAATGTAAATTGGACCAAAAAAGTCACGATTCCATGTGTAACCTTGTGATTTTGGAAAAATGTTTTCGGTAGTACTATTTGATAGGTCTTTGGTTACGGTTAAAACATCTGGATCGCTAGTCATTATATTAGCTAAATCCTCTGTTAAGTTAACATAAAGTGCTTTTTCAGCAATTTCTAGTTTTAATAAATCGAATGATTTTTGATCCAAATTTGATAAAAACCTAACCTCAGTCGAGTCCTGTTTAATAACTTCTGTTCCAATCTTTTTTACTTTTAAGTAATTTTGAAACTCAGGTTTATTCCAGTTATCAGTAGGTGTTTTAAAAACGTAACGTTCATAATTTTCTGTGATACCATATTTTTGGTAAATAGACTCAGCAGAAACATCGTTAAGAATAACTTTATAAAAAAACTGTAATTTAGCTCTGTCTGGTAATTCATTTTTCTTACCATTTATGTATACATAACCATCTTTAATTGATAGTGTATCACCTGGTAATCCAACACAACGTTTTACGTAATTAGTCTTTTTATCTACTGGTTTATATCTAACACCACCATTTTCATTATTAATATCAACTAGAGTATCTACAGGCCAATTAAAAACTACAATATCGTTACGTTTTATAGATTGAAATGCAGGAAATCTAAATTTAGGTAGTTGTGGGAATTTAAAATATGAAGGTGTTGATGTTCCAGGAATAGCGTCATGAATCATTGGTAAAGCAACAGTTGTTTCTGGTGTACGTGCACCATAGTGTACTTTACTAACAAATAAGAAATCACCAACTAATAATGTTTTTTCTAAAGAGGACGTAGGAATAACAAAAGGTTGTATAAAATAAGTATGCACAATAGTAGCAGCTACAACCGCAAATAATATAGAACTTACCCAATCACCTAATTCTGTTCTTGGTTGTAAACTTCGGTCTTTAACGTAATTTAGGTCTTTGGCAGCATAGTTTAAATAAAAGCTATAAAAACCTAGTGTAAATATGGCTAAAAAAGTATCTAATGGAGTATTTTTTTTAAAACTTCTAGCAATTTCTACCCAAACTACCGGAAACAAAATTAAGTTAACAATAGGTAAAAATAGTAAAATGGTCCACCACCAAGGTCTATTTATAATTTTCATTAAAACAACAGCATTATATACAGGTATAAAGGCTTCCCAAGCTTGTTTTCCTGCCTTAATGTATAATTTCCAAGTAGCTAAACCATGTAAAATTTGTATGACAAAGAAAAATATAATCCACTGTGTTACGTCCATATTATTTTTATTAAGGTAGTTGTCTAAAAGACTTTGGTTAGTTGTTAGTTACAAATGTTGTTAAAAATAATAAAGTTACCCAATATTTAACACATCTTTCATAGTAAATACGCCAGTTTTATCTATAATCCATTCTGCAGCTATCACAGCACCTAAAGCAAAACCTTGTCTGTTATGTGCTTCGTGTTCAATTTTTATGGTATCTATTGGACTATTATAACTTATCGTGTGCGTTCCTGGTACATCTGTAATACGTTTTGCGTGTATTGCAATACTCTGTTGGTCTTTAGCTTTTTCTAAATCCCATCTAGTGTAAGCCTTATTATTTTGTATAATACCTTCGGCTAAAGTAATAGCAGTTCCACTTGGAGCATCTAGTTTTTGTGTGTGGTGTATTTCTTCAATATCAACTTTATAATCTTCTAATTTAGCCATCATTTTAGCTAAGTATTGATTAAGTTCAAAAAAGATGTTAACGCCTAAACTAAAATTAGAAGCATAAATAAAAGCTCCTTTTTGTTTTTCGCAAAGCGAAACTATAGCGTTGTATTTTTCTAACCATCCTGTGGTACCAGATATTACAGGTACATTATGGTTTATACAGTTACTAATGTTATTATAAGCAGCAGTTGGGACACTAAAGTCTATAGCAACATCTGCAGTCGTAATATCGTAATCTTTATCTTGAGACGTTTTGATTACTATGGTGTGCCCACGTTGTAAAGCAATAGCTTCTATTGCTTTTCCCATTCTACCATAGCCTAGTAAAGCGATTTTCATGAAATAGTATTTAATTAAAATTGAAAATTTAAAGATAGACCAACGCGTCCAACGTTATCAAATTCTTCAATTTTATAATGCGGTCTTAAACTTAAGTCATTACTAATGTTATATTGAAGCAAGTGCGCGTCAACATTGGCATCTATAATATTTAAAGCGTATAATCCAAAGGTAACTAGTAAGGATAGCTCTTTGTTTCTTCTATAATTTTTTTGTGCTTCACGCAAACCGTCATCGGTTAACCTGTTCTGGAACTCGTCATCACTAAAACCAGCCAATCTTCTTTTATAAGCATCTCTTACACGATTATATTGCTTGTTATTGTCAATATAAAAATAGACACCTGTCCCAATAGCAGCATACACAATAGGGATTTTCCAGTACTTACCATTGTAAGCCTGACCTAAACCAGGTAATATTGCAGAGTAAAAAGCAGCTTTAGATGGAGCTAATGGGTCATACGCTTTAACTTGTTTTAAAACAGTTGAGTCGATTATGACAGCTTTTTCTTTTTTATTTTTCTTCCTTGTTTTTAATACTTTGGTGTCAGGTAGGCTTTCTATTTCTACTTTCGTAGAATCAGAGCCTTCTTGCGCAAAAGATAGTGCACAAATAAAACAGCATATAATAACAAGTATGTGTGACTTATTTATCACCTTCTACTAACTTTTTAATACGATTAAAATCCTCTTCAGAATGAAACGGAATAGTTATTTTTCCTTTTCCGTTACTAGCTACTTTAACGTCTATTTTGTGTCCAAAGTATTCTGAAAATGCTGCAACTCCTTTTTTAACATATTTTGGTAATTCTTCTGCTTCTTTTTTAACAGGCGTCTTAACCTCGTTAGTTGTATTGTAGTTTCGTACTAAGGTTTCTGTGTCCCTTACAGATAATTTATTACTTAATATTTTTTCGTAAATCTCTAACTGAATATTTTGGTCTTCAATGTTTATAATTGCACGACCATGTCCCATTGATAAAAATCCATCCCTCATTCCGGTTTGGATGATTGGATCTAATTTTAATAAACGTAAATAGTTAGCAATAGTACTACGTTTTTTACCAACACGTTCGCTCATTTGCTCTTGTGTTAGTTGGATTTCGTCAATTAAACGTTGGTAGCTTAAAGCAATCTCGATTGGATCTAAATCTTGACGTTGTATGTTTTCAACCAATGCCATTTCTAGGCTTTCTTGGTCATTTGCTATTCTAATATAGGCAGGTACAGTTTCTAATCCTATTAATTTTGAAGCACGAAAACGACGCTCTCCAGAGACTAATTGGTAACTTTCAAATCCTAATTTTCTAACAGTAATGGGTTGTATAATACCCAACTCTTTAATAGAAGATGCTAATTCGCGTAAAGCTTCTTCGTTAAAGTTAGTTCTAGGCTGAAATGGATTCATTTCAATAAAGTCTAAATCTAGCTCGACTATATTACCTATTACTTTGTCTGCGTTTTTATCTTTTGCAGATTGTATATCGTTTTCGGGATCTTTTAGTAATGCTGAAAGTCCACGTCCTAAAGCCTGTTTTTTGGTTGCCTTCGCCATAAATTAGGAGTTTTTTGTAATAATTTCTTTAGCTAAACTTAAATAGTTACTTGCACCTTTACTAGAAGCATCATAATTTATAATACTTTCTCCATAACTAGGTGCTTCACTTAGTTTTACGTTACGTTGTATGATAGTTTTAAAAACCATATCGTTAAAATGCTTTTGTACTTCTTCCACCACTTGATTGGATAAGCGTAAACGCGAATCGTACATGGTTAACAATAATCCTTCAATATCTAATTCTGGATTGTGTATTTTTTGAACACTTTTTACCGTATTTAATAACTTACCTAAACCTTCTAATGCAAAATACTCGCATTGGATAGGAATAATTACAGCATCTGAAGCAGTTAAAGCGTTAAGGGTTAATAGACCTAATGATGGTGCACAATCTATAAGTATATAATCGTAATCATCTTTTATATCCTGTAATGCTTTTTTAAGCATGTATTCTCTTTGGTCCTTATCCACTAATTCAATCTCAATAGCAACTAAGTCAATATGAGCAGGGATTATATCAAGATTAGGTGTATCAGTCTTGACAATAGCTTCTCTTGCTGTATTTGTATGTTCTAATAATTGATAGGTACCAATGTCTACGTTTTCAACATTAATCCCTAAACCTGACGATGCATTTGCTTGTGGATCTGCATCAATTAATAGTACTTTTTTTTCTAGAACACCTAACGATGCAGCTAAGTTAACAGAGGTTGTTGTTTTACCAACACCACCTTTTTGATTGGCAATTGCTATTATTTTACCCATTAATTTGAATTGGTTTTAATTGAAATTTAGCTTTTAACTAAAGCTAAAAGTCCAGCGTAAAAATACAATTATTTATGAGGAAATGAAATGTTAGTTGTTAACACTTAATCAAACTTTAGTGCTAGCAGTTGTAACTATTAGATAATTTGTTGATTTATAAAATTTAAAACAAAGATTTAGAATAGTTTAGGGCTTTTAACTACTTTGTTTTTTTATAGTTATCTAATTTTTGATATCCTTTTATTTTAAACAGAAATAGCTAAGAACAATCTTCTTTTTTATAAACAACTGTTAGTCAGTTTTTAAAAAATCGTTAATTTTAGTTTAATAATCTTCTCCATAATATTTTAAGAATTTCCCGTTTGGTTTTATGATAATAAATGCAGAACACATTTCACGCTCAGTAAAAATATTATTTGAGAAGAAACCAGAATCCATGATGAAATTATTTTTCATAGCTACACGATCCATTAAATAAGCATCTTTAGTAAATACAAAAAAGTCTGATAAACCTTGACCTCTTGAAACTTTAGAAGACATTTTTAAATTAAATTTTAAGCTTTTTAAATAATTTGATCCATTCTCACGCATAGAAATACAGTTGTCAGCTTGTTGTCTAAAATGGATTAAAACAGCGTCTTGTGGTGAAATTTTATAAGGCAATTCTTGCTCTATTTTTTTACAGATGACTTCATATTCTTTACTTTCAATTTGCCCATAATACTCTTTAATATGACGTTTGTACTCATTATTAAAAGTTGTATTTATGTTTTCAGTTAAAACAATAGAAGCATTTGTGCTACCAGTACCATTACTACTTCCGCAAGACACTAGAACTACAAACGTAATTATGGTTATGGATAATTTTTTTTAAAGTCCCATGTGATTCTAATCGATTAAAATCTCTAAAATTTTAATCGCAGCTTCGCTAATTTTAGTTCCAGGTCCAAAAACAGCAACAGCTCCAGCATCAAATAAATATTGGTAATCTTGTTTAGGTATAACACCTCCTACAATTACCATAATATCTTCGCGACCATACTTTTTAAGCTCTTCAATAACCTGAGGCACTAATGTTTTGTGTCCAGCAGCTAATGATGACACACCAAGTATGTGTACGTCATTTTCTACTGCCTGTTTTGCTGCTTCATGTGGTGTTTGAAATAATGGTCCAATATCCACATCAAAACCAACATCTGCATAACCTGTAGCTACAACTTTTGCACCACGATCATGTCCATCTTGTCCCATTTTGGCAATCATAATACGAGGTCTACGACCATCTTGCTCTGCAAATTGATCTGCCAATGCTTTTGCTTTTGCAAAAGATTTATCGTCTTTAATTTCTTTACTATACACGCCTGAAAAAGATTTAATTTGTGCTTTATAACGTCCAAAAACAGCTTCTAAAGCATCACTTATTTCGCCTAAAGTAGCACGTTCTCTAGCTGCTATTACAGCTAAAGCTAATAAATTTTCTTGACCTGTTTTAGCAGCTTCGGTTAAATTTGTTAGCGCTATATTAACTTGGTTTGTATTTCTTTCAGCTTTAATTTTTTCTAAACCTTCTATTTGCTGTAGACGTACAGTTTGATTATCAACTTCTAAGGTTGTAATAGCATCCTCTTGGTCTAAAACATATTTATTAACACCCACAATTATATCTTGACCAGAGTCAATACGTGCTTGTTTACGTGCAGCAGCTTCTTCAATACGAAGTTTAGGTATTCCTGCTTCAATCGCTTTTGTCATACCTCCAAGTGCTTCGACTTCTTCAATTAAAGACCATGCTTTTTCTGAAATATCATGAGTTAGTTTTTCTACATAAAAACTTCCAGCCCAAGGATCTACTGTTTTTGTAATATTAGTTTCTTCTTGTAAAAATATTTGAGTGTTACGTGCAATACGTGCCGAAAAATCTGTTGGTAAAGCTATAGCTTCATCCAAAGCATTTGTGTGTAAACTTTGTGTACCACCAAATGCTGCAGCTGCTGCCTCAATAGTTGTACGCGCCACATTATTAAATGGATCTTGCTCTGTTAAGCTCCAACCACTTGTTTGACAGTGTGTACGTAAGGCTAAGCTTTTTTCGTTTTTAGGACTAAATTGACTTACCATTTTCGCCCAAAGCATTCGTGCAGCGCGCATTTTGGCAATTTCCATAAAATGATTCATACCAATTGCCCAGAAAAAGGATAGTCTAGGTGCAAAGGTGTCAATATCCATTCCTGCATCTAGTCCTTTTTTAATGTATTCTAGACCATCTGCTAACGTATAAGCCAGCTCGATATCACAAGTAGCACCAGCTTCTTGCATATGGTATCCCGAAATACTTATACTATTAAATTTAGGCATATTTTTGCTAGTGTATTCAAAAATATCCGATATAATTTTCATTGAAGGCGTAGGAGGATAGATGTAAGTATTACGCACCATGAACTCCTTTAAAATATCATTTTGTATGGTTCCAGCTAATAGCTCTGGTTTAACACCTTGCTCTTCTGCAGCTACAATGTAAAACGCCATTATTGGTAACACTGCACCATTCATAGTCATAGATACAGACATTTTATCTAACGGTATTTGGTCAAATAAAACTTTCATGTCCTCAACAGAGTCTATTGCTACTCCTGCTTTACCAACGTCACCAACTACACGTTCGTGATCGGAATCGTACCCTCTGTGTGTGGCTAAATCAAAAGCAACGGATAGTCCTTTTTGACCTGCTTCTAGATTACGTCTGTAAAAGGCATTACTCTCTTCAGCAGTACTAAAACCTGCATATTGGCGTATGGTCCATGGTCTTCTGACATACATTGTGCTATATGGTCCACGAAGGTTTGGAGCTAACCCAGCAACAAAATCTAAATGACTAACCTCTTTTAAATCATCTTTGGTGTATTCTGATTTTACAGGTATGTCTTCAGCAGTTAAAAAAGGCGTGTTAGTTAAAGGCTTAGCACTTTTACTATCTGTTTTTAGCGTTATATGTTGAAGGTCTTTTCTGGACATTGTCTGATTATGTTTGTTGTGTTTAATAAGCTGCCATATAAATTTAAAACGTAATCGTTTTAATTATGGTTGTGACCTGTGTGATCTTCTTCCTTTTGTTGTTTTGCAGGTGTATTGACAGGTCTTTTATTAAAATCTATTGGTTGATCTTTAGGTTGATTAAGAGATAAGTCTACCGTTGTAAAATCTATTGTATTAAATTTTGAATAAAATAAGTCTAATGCTATAAAGGTCGCTAGGTTTGTGTCTCTAGAATAAGACGTATTGCTTCGTAATGGTGGAGCAAATATCTCAGAATTCATGCTATTTGTACTTTTTAAAGCATTTAAAGTTTGTTGTAACCCTTTGTCTTTTATACTGTCTATTATACAAGTTATAGCTGTACTATTATAATTTAAATGGTTACCATCCCATAATTCTTGTTTAGATTTTAATACATCATATACCGCTTTGGTATGTGGAGTAACGATTTGCTCTAAAGCGGTTCTGTTTGAAATATAATTACTTATATATGCTCTGTAAGCTCTTAGTTTATTTTTTGTTTTAGGATCGTATTTATTTACTATATCCTGTTCAAAAGCATACAATGCCTCACTTAATAAGTCGTCATATCCAGAGTCGCAATTTACTGCTTTAGGTAGGTCTGCGTATTTAAATTCAGCTAATTTTACTTCAGCTTTTTTACAACTTACATTAAAAGTTATAATCAATACTAAGGCTATTTTAAAAATACGTGTGTTCATAATTAAGATAATTAAGTAAAAATTTATTCGGTTTTTAATCTGTTTTGTTCTAAAATTTCGGCAAGTCTTTTTTCTATGATAGGAATAATCAGAGTTTTTCTTGGGTTAGTTTTTAAAAACGGAAATAACTCTAATTCATCTTTCATTTTATCGTCTTTATTAGGATGTTTATTAGTTCCTAATAATGTAATTTTACCACTATCAAATAATTCTTGTTCTTTGGTTGCACTTTCTTTAATTTTTTTCTGAATAATGCCTTCTTTTAACTGAGCAATAAAACCACCATTAGCTTCAATATCTTTAAATAAGGTTAAAGCTTTTTCTGCTAACTGTGTTGTTAATGTTTCAATATAATAACTACCATCTGATGCATTATTTACAGCGTCAAAATAGCTTTCGTTTTTTAAAATTAAAAGTTGATTACGCGCTATACGCTCTCCAAACTCGTTGTCTCTATGGTAAATAGCATCGTAAGGTAAATTAAATACTGTGTTTGCACCACCAAGTATAGCGCTCATGCACTCTGTGGTTGTACGTAACATATTGGTGTTGTAATCGTAGATTGTTTTGTTACGTTTGGTAGGAATGGCGTTAATAATTAATTGAGCTTGGCAATCGTACTCTGATGCTAAGGTATTGTATAGTGAGCGTAAGGCTCTAAGTTTTGCTATTTCAAAAAAATAGTTAGTACCAACAGCTGTATTAAAATATACTTTTTTTAACTCCGTACTATTGTAGGTTATATCGTTAAAGTATTCATTTAAATGTGCTAATCCGTAAGCTAATTGTTGTATAATTGAAGCACCTGCATTTTGATAAGTCGTGGTATTGACTGTAATTTGATTTGATAAAACAAGCGCATTGTTAGTGGTTTCAAACCAATTTCCTGTAGCTGCCAAATGACCAATAGGATCAACAATAACTTGTACGTTAGAAGCTATTGTATTTAGGTTACTAATATATTCTGAATCTGAAAATAATAATTCTAATTGTATTTTAGTAGCGTTTAAATCTATATTCTCAAGTGTTTTTAAAGCTGAAGTTTGTTTATTTGGGATTATAAATTTAATGGTTTCGGCACCTCTTTCAATAGCATTTATGGCTTTACTGTTAGATGCTTTTTCATTTTGGACAAAAATAATTTGACCAACAGACCATTGTTGTGGTTGTAGTTTTAAAGTATCCAACATTTCGTCTTGATGATAAAAAGGACGTACATCAATACCTTCAGTCGTTTTCCAAATTAGTGTATCGTTGTAATCAGCACCTTTTAAGTCTACTTGGATTTTTTGTTTCCAAGCTTTAGATGATACTTTTTCAAATGCAGAAAAAAGGGATTTAGTCATTGTTTTTAATTTTTAAACTGTCTTCATACTCGATGATATAAATATCTTCGTTTTCTTTTTTCATGTAATATTTTTCTCTTGCAAAAGTTTCTAAACCATCTTCTGTACTTAGTTTTTTTATAGCTTTTTTATCTTTTGCAATTTCTTTTTTATAGTAATCTTTCTCGTCTTCCAGCTTGTTGTATTCTTGGTTGACTTCATGATGGCTTATTAATGAGTTGGTGTCAAAAAAAATCATCCATACACCAAAACTGATGAGGATAATTATATATATGTTTTTGTACCACTTCATTGTATTTGTTATTGTAGTTTTTCGTTAATAATGGTCTTAACAATGTCCACAGCTACAGTATTATACTTATTGTTAGGTATTATTATGTCAGCATATTCCATCATTGGTTGTATAAACTGTTGATGCATTGGTTTTAGTGTGTTTTGGTATCTTGCTAAAACCTCGTCTATATCTCTTCCGCGTTCAGTGATATCTCGTTTTAATCTTCTTATTAATCGTTCGTCGCTGTCTGCATGAACAAATATTTTAATATCAAACATTTCTCTTAGCTCAGGATGTGTTAGTATCAAAATACCTTCTACTATCATAACTTTTCTTGGTTTAGTTTTGATAGTGTCTCCTGTTCTGTTGTGTTTTACAAATGAATACACAGGTTGTTCTATGATTTGTCCGTCTTTTAAATCTTTTAGGTGTTGTTCTAATAAATCAAAATCTATAGATCTTGGATGGTCAAAGTTGATTTTGATTCGTTCGTCATAAGACAAGTGACTTGTATCTTTATAATACGAATCTTGAGAAATTATCCCAACTTCGCCTTCAGGCAACTGATTTAAAATTTGATTAACAACTGTTGTTTTTCCACAACCAGTACCTCCTGCAATTCCAATTATAAGCATATTCTATTATTAAATCTTTGGTGACAAATTTAATAATTCTAAGTTATCTAATTGGTATTTTTATAACGTATTAATTTGGTAAATTGTTATTGCGTACGTCTTGCTGAATTTTTTTTGTAAACTTTAGCTTTAGAATAAAAAATAAAGTGAAATGTTTTATAATTTTAGAATAAATTTTTAAGGTTAAATCATTGATTTTTAATATGTTTTGATGTTGTAGTCCTGTGTGTTTAGAATTTTAATATTTTTTCTGGTTTTAGTTAAAAGAAAAGATGTATATTTGCACCTCCAAAAAGGAAATCCTTTGAGGAAATGATAATCAAATCGGGGTGTAGCGTAGCCCGGTTATCGCGCCACGTTTGGGACGTGGAGGCCGCAGGTTCGAATCCTGCCACCCCGACCAAAAAAAGCTTCAGTTTTACTGAAGCTTTTTTTTATTCTAATTTTATATAATTCTCTGAATATATTCTTGATCCATTCTCGTCCAATTCTACTTGACTAAATCTATTTTCTGAAAGTATTAGTTCGTATTCAAAGGTTTTTCGAAGTTTCATGATATTATCCATAGTTAATGAGCCATATTCAACATGTTCAGTTAGAATATTATCATTAATGTTGTATTTACCAAAAGCAAACCATTCGGTTGAATCTGCAGGTCTTTTTTTACTCCACATAAATTTTCCATCGGTAAACAATTTAATTTGTTTTTGATTGGCATTGGAGAATGTGGAATCTTTGATTTTATCGTTGACATAGTTATAGAAACTCACTAATTGCCATGCACCTTGAAGATTTTTACTTTTATTGTCTGTTTTAATTTGCGTAAAATCCTTTTTACTGGTTTCTCGGTTTATGTCACTATTATTTTTACAAGAAAATAATAGTAGCAGAATTACTGAAAGTAGTATTGTGTTTTTCATAATTCGTGAATTAAGTTATTGATTTACTACAATTTACGAAAAAAATAATGAAAACTTTTTTGTTGGTACAGAATATATTTGAACCTTATTAAAACCATTTGAAAAAGAAACCAGAAATTAATACTGCCACGACAAGCAATAGTAATATTATTACTACAAAGCCACTTGTTAATTTAGTTGTTTTATCTTTTTGTAAAATGTAATCTTTTCTATCTTCGTTTTTATCTTTTATTAAACTCATATTTTAGTTTTATTTGTTAATGTATACTGTTTTAGTGTTTACAAATTCTAATATTCCTTCTTTTGACAATTCTCTACCATAACCTGAGGCTTTTGTTCCGCCGAAAGGCAATCTAGGATCAGATTTTACCATTTCGTTTATAAATAAAGCACCATCAGGGATTTGACTGATATTATCATAAATGCCATCAATATCATTTGTGAAAATCATTGTACCCAAACCGAATCTAGAATTTTTAGCTAGCTGTAAAGCATCTTGTTTATCCTTAGCTTTAATTATTGCTGCTACAGGTCCAAAAGTTTCTTCATCAAAAACTGGCATTCCAGGCGTTACATTAGTAAGTATAGTTGGTTGGTATTTTGCTTTTTCTCTGGTATTGCCATAGTGTACAGTTGCGCCTTTTTTTAATGACTCGGTTACTTGTTTTTCTAATTCTTCAGCTAAATCTTCTCTTGCCATGACGCTCATATAGGTGTCTTTGTCTTCAGGGTTTCCATATTTTAAAGCTTTTATTTTTTTAGTGAATTGCTCTAAAAATGTGTCGTAAATTTTTTCTGAAACAATAAATCGTTTCGCAGCAATACAACTTTGACCATTATTTTGCATTCTGGCGCTAACCATTGTGTCTAAATATTTGTCTAAATCTGCGTCATCTAATACAACACAAGCATTATTACCACCTAATTCTAATACCGTTTTTTTAAGGCTTTTTCCAGCAACAGCAGCTATACTTTTTCCAGCTTTTTCGCTACCAGTAAGTGTCACTGCTTTTACTATATCATTTTGGATTACCGCTTCTAAATCCTTGTGGTTAATTAGTAAAGCTTGAAAACATCCTTCAGGATAACCTGCATCGATAAATAATTTTTGTATTGCAATTGCTGTCCCTGTTGAATTTGATGCATGTTTTAAAAGCCCCACATTACCAGCTGTCAATGTTGGAACAGCAAATCTAAAAACTTGCCAAAAGGGATAATTCCAAGGCATTATGGCTAATATTGTGCCTAAAGGATCGTAGCTTATAAAACTTTCTGAAGCTTCAGTTTTAATGATTTGATCAGATAAAAAGTTGTCTGCATTAGCAATGTAAAAATCACAAAGGACAGAACATTTTTCAATTTCGGCAATACCTTGTGCTACCGGTTTTCCCATTTCGGTTGCCATTAATGTGGCATAATCTTCTTTGTTTTCTTCTAGAAGATTAGCTAAGTTTTTTAATAATTTGGTTCTGTTAGAAATTTCGGTTTGGCTCCAAGTTTCAAACGTTGTGTTTGAAACAGTTAATATGTTAGAAATTTCTTCTGGCGTGTGATAATTATATTTATTAATTACGTCACCTGTATGCGGATTAGCTGTGATTATTTCCTTTTTCATTGGTTTATTTTTTGTTAAAATTATAAATAATCCATAGTAATTTATGATTTAAATCTTATTTTAACATAGATTTATCAATTTATTTAAAGTTTTATTAAGAATAATTAAACGCTTATATTTTATCTTTGTTTCAGGCTGATACAAACCATCAGTATAAATATTAACCATAAAAAAAAATAAAATGAGTAAGAACACAAATACAGCGTTAGGACTATTATTAGGAGGAGCAATTGGAGCAACTTTAGGAATATTATTTGCACCAGATAAAGGTGTAAATACAAGAAAAAAACTTAAGGACGACGCAATTGCTACTAAAGATAAATTAGCAGATAGTGCTTTGCATTTAAAGGATCAAGTAGCTAGTACTATAACGTCACAAAAACATAGTTTAGATTCTCAGTTAGAAACTGTAATTTCTGATGCTAGTTATAAAGCAGACGATGTAATTACTACGTTAGAAAGTAAATTAAAAGATTTAAAAGCGAAGAATAAAAAACTTCAAAAATAGATGACTGTTTTTGAATCCATACAAGATACCTCGAATCAAGCGATTGATAAAGGTGAAGAATATTTAAAAAAATCCCATGAGTATTATAAGCTAAAGGTTTTTCAGCAATTGACAATGTCAATTAGTTTAGTTTTAAAATCATTATTAATTGGTGGATTAATACTTATAGGATTTGTTTTTGTAGCGGTTGCTGGAGCAATTGCTGTAGGTAACATGTTAGATAGTTTTTCACTTGGATTTTTAATTGTCGGTCTTATTTTTATGTTATTTTCTGCAGTTATTTATTTAATAAGAAAACAGATAAACAGTAAGGTTATTCAATCACTGTCAAAAACATTTTTTGAATAATGATGAAACAATATAAAACAGAACACGATTTAGAGAATGACCTTAAAAGACTTAGTCTTGAAAAGCAAATTGCATGGGAAGAATTAAAATCTATTAAAGGGGACTTTAAAGAAGCTGTGCAACCTCCAAATTGGTTACAAACAGGTTATAAAATGTTTACAAAATTTGGAATGATGATGTTATTCAAAAAAATAATAAAATAATTTAACCATTAAAAATCAACCAATGACCATATTTGAATCTATAAGAAAAGACCATGATACCCAAAGGGAATTACTAGATCAGTTAGTAAAAACTACAGGAGATAGTAAACAACGAGATGAAATATATAAGCAGTTAAAAAATGAATTAAATACTCATGCAGAAGCGGAAGAACGTCATTTTTATAAACCACTTATAAGTAATGACATGATGCAGGAAAAAGCTAGACATGGTATTGCCGAGCATCACGAAATTGACGAATTATTAGAGCAATTGGATGAAACGGAATATAGCTCTTCAGCTTGGCTTAAAATAGCTAAAGACCTTAAAGAAAAGGTAGAGCATCATCTAGAAGATGAAGAACACAAGTTTTTTCAGTTGGCAGGAAAAGTTTTTAATGAGACCCAAAAAACAGCATTAGCCAAAGATTATAGATCTTATATGGATACTAATTTATAGATTTATAAGTGAAAGCTATACATACAGATATTTACAATCAAATTCTTTTACAACCAGAACAGGTTATAGAAGAATTTGATTTGGTTTATACCAATCCTTCTCATTTAAAGATAATAAGAGAACGCTTAGATGATGACTTTATTTTTAAACTTAAAAATAGAGTCATCAAGGAGGAAAATGAAATAAACAGAATTAAACAGTTGGTCATTCCTCCAGCGTGGAATAATGTAAAAATTTCTCAGTTAAAAAACGGTCACCTACAAGTGGTAGGTCGTGATGCTAAAAATAGAAAACAATATAGATACCACCCTAAATGGAATAAAATTAGAAACCAAACCAAATTTTATAAAATGTATCTTTTTGGGCAACAGTTGCCTAACATAAGAGCACAAGTAGAGGTTGATTTGGACCAAACTACATGGACGCAAACCAAAGTATTAGCATTGATTGTAAGATTAATGGAAGAAACACATATACGGATTGGTAACACACAATATGCTAAACGTAATGAAACCTATGGTCTTACTACATTAAGGTCAAAACATGTAAATACTTTTAAGGATAAGATTCAGTTTGAATTTGTTGGTAAAAAAGGTAAAGCGCACAAAGTTTCTATTAGAAATAAAAAGCTAATAAAATTAGTTAATAAATGTGAAGAAATTCCTGGTTGGGAGTTGTTTCAGTATTACGATGCTAATGGGGAAAAACAAAAGGTTGATAGTGCTATGTTAAATAAGTATTTACAAGATTTAAGTGGGACGCTTTTTACTGCAAAAGATTTTAGAACATGGGCTGCTAGTATAATTTGTTTTGAAACCTTAAAGGATTTAGGATACACAGAAAATCCAAAATTAAATAAGGAAAATATATTACACGCTATGGATGTTACATCTAGTCAATTAGGAAATACAAGAAATGTCTGTCGTAAATATTATATACATCCTGCAATTATTAAAAATTACGAAGAAGGTACCATTGTTAATTATTTTGAATCTCCTAAAAAAAAGAAGCAAATACCAGATCACTTCACACCCATGGAAAGCGCTTTAATGCGACTTTTAAAATCATATCAGCCAGAATTTTAATTGGGATTTCTTAATAACGTCTTAAATAGCAGTGTGCTTATGTTAAGTGCAGTTAAAGTCTTTGTAAATGCGTGTTAAACAGTATTATATAAGGTTGCATAAATTGTAAATTTGAATAATATTTAAAACAATTAATTATGCGCTGGACTATCTTTTTTATAATTCTTGCATTTATATCAGCTATTTTTGGTTTTGGTGACCTAGCAGGAAACTTAGCATTTTTGGCTAAGCTGTGTTTTTTTGTATTTGTAGCTTTGTTTATTGGTACAGTTTACAAGTTTATATCAGAACATTAAAAACTTTTAAATTAACTATTAGTACCTAAAAGCTGTCTTACTTGAGATGGTGTTTCAATTTTATAAAATTTATCTTCAATTACTAATATAGAATTAGCAAGTACTTCTGGATTATTTTGTATTACTTTAATCCAATCCTCATCCTTTAATACCGCTTTATTATCATAATTTTTAGTAAAATCTGGATGCTCTTTATTTATTAATTCAGCTACAGCTATATTTAATTTAGCAGCAATTTCTATCCATTGAGTGTCAGAAACTTTAGTTTTTGAAACATCAATTGTTAACGTTTTTTTTACACTATCTTGGATATATGCTAATGTTTGTTTGTCTACATTAGAGTTAGAATTATAGTAAAACGTATTTTTATTAGTGTTGGTCGCTATCACACCCATTGGTTTTTAAAATTAAATTAGAGTTTCAAGTTAGAATATTTCAAATAAAGTTTTCTTAAAAAAAAGAAAAAAAATAGACTATAAGAACTCTTTATTCTTTAATAATAACTTTTAATAAGTCTAGTGTAAGTTTTCTTATAAAAATTCTACTTTTGTAGAAGATAAAAATGAATATAATATGTCAGAGAATATAGAAAAAGTAAAATGTTTGATAATAGGTTCTGGACCTGCAGGATATACAGCAGCAATATATGCAGCAAGAGCTAATATGAAACCTGTTTTATACCAAGGGACGCAACCTGGTGGACAATTAACAACTACAAACGAAGTTGAGAATTTTCCTGGTTACCCAGAGGGTATTACTGGTCCAGCAATGATGATGGAGCTACAAAAGCAAGCTGAACGTTTTGAAACAGATGTTAGAGATGGTTGGATTACCAAGGTAGATTTTTCTGGAGATGTACATAAAGTATGGGTTAATGGTGAAAAAGAAATCCACTGTGATACCGTAATTATATCAACTGGAGCAAGCGCTAAATATTTAGGTTTAGAGTCTGAACAAAAATATTTAAAACTAGGAGGTGGAGTTTCTGCTTGTGCTGTATGTGATGGTTTTTTCTACAGAAATCAAGAAGTGGTAATTGTTGGAGCAGGAGATAGTGCTTGTGAAGAAGCACATTACTTATCAAAATTATGTACTAAGGTAACCATGTTGGTTAGACGTGATGAGTTTAGAGCGTCTAAAATTATGGCTGAACGTGTTAAAAACACAAAAAACATAGAAATTCTTTTTAATACCGAAACGGAAGAAGTTATTGGTGACGGTCAGGTTGTAACAGGTGTTAAGGTTTTAAATAACCAAACTAAGCAATCACACTTAATTCCAGCAACTGGATTTTTTGTGGCAATTGGACACAAACCTAATACAGATATTTTTAAAGGCTTTTTGGACTTAGATGAAACAGGTTATATCATTAACGCTAAGCCAGGAACATCTAAGACTAATATTGATGGTGTTTTTGTTAGTGGTGATGCTGCAGACCACGTGTATAGACAAGCTATTACAGCTGCAGGAACTGGATGTATGGCTGCGTTAGATGCAGAACGTTATTTAGCTGCTAAGGATTCTTCTTTTGAGGTTAGTACTTCTACTTATAACTAGTATTTAAATTTTATAAAAAAAACCGAAGCAATTGCTTCGGTTTTTTTTTGTTTTTTTATTCTTATATTTTCGGAATACAATGGTCTTATTTTTTCTTTAAAATAGCATTATCCTCAAAGGTTTCAATTGTGATTTTAGAGCTTCCAAAAATTTCTATTATTGAAGATCCTGAGGCTTTTACCACTAATTCTCCACTGACATCTACGTAAGCTTCAGCTCTATTTTCTGCAGTAACAGTTGCGTTTTTTGATGTTAAATTTTGGCCATTAAAATCCGTCGAGTTATCTGCGTTTAGTATCAAGTTAGAAGTATCACCTTCAATTTTTGCATCCGCACTTTCTAGCATATCTACAACTATTTTGGACGCGTTAATTAATGCCTCAACCTTACTGCTTCCGTTTAACTCTAAAGTAGCAGCTTTTGCAGTAATATTTAATTCAGCTTTAGCTTTATCATTATTTATTAGTTTAAATAAGTTACTATCTATTGTTAAGTAAGCTTCTGTACTACTGGAGGTTGTTAATGTTAAGTCATCAAATTTTAAGCTAGATTTAGAACTGATTTCTGCATCCTCCTTAAGCTCGATAGTATTTAAAAGCGAATTATAATATATGGTTATTTCAAGTTTTTTTTCTTGCAATCTTGCAGTTGTTTTTAAACTTAAGGTGTTGTCCTGAGATATTATTTTAATGTAATTATGTAAGTTTTCGTCTGTAGTAATTTCAATTCTAGTAGAATCTGCTTGTACTAAATTAACTTCAAAGTCTTCTGTTAAAACTAAACGCTGAAAAGCATTGACAGGAGTGGATACTTTGGTAAGGACACGACTACCTTTAACCTTTTCTTTTTTTTGTGCAAACGTAAATGTAGTTGCAAGAAGTAATAATATTGTAAGTAATTGTTTTGACATTTATGTATTTTGATTTGTTCGTACAAATATAAGCAAAAACCATCCCAAACTTGATTAAAGCTTGAGATGGCTGGTTTTTTGATTGATTTTTGATAAAATTATCCGTCCTGTTTAAAATAAAATAGACACGATGGAGGTTACTAGATACTCGATTAATGTGATCATAATGGTTAGTTTTTGATTTGATTGATGATTATGGTTTAATTTTGGTCTTTATTATTGGTTATATTAATTCCGTCTTCTTCATTAATAGTGACTTTTACGTTTTTTGTACTTGCTTTTGCACCTTCGTCGTTAATAATAACATCCATAGTGTCTGTTTTTGCCACTATACCTTCTTGGTTTACAACAATGGTTGAGGTATTGTCGTTATCTGAAGTCATGTCATTATCGTCATCACAATCCAAACATTCTAATTTAGCACGTTTTACTAGTAAAAAGTGTTCTTCCATTCCGTTATCTAAAATATCGTTGTAATAATGACTGTTATTTCTGTGGTAATTATAAGTACTTTCTTCAGCAAATAATACGCTTCCTTCTGGTAGATAAACCGTTAGTTCTACTTCTTGATCTCTTGAAATGTCATTATTAGATACCGTAAAGTAATTGTCTAATATTAAGTTGTTGTTATTTAAAGTGTAATTATAGCTTATGTTTTTTGCTCTGTCTTTAGCTTTACTATAGCTGCTTCCTCTAGCAGATTTATCCACTCTAAGTTTAGCAACACTATCTTTAGTAGACTTAACAATTAGTCTAATACCTTGAGAAAACACAACCTCGTTTCCGTTATCGTCATCAGCACGTTGTAACCCATAATCACGTCTAAAACGTTCAGCAAAGGTGTCGTTGTAATTCATGCTAATCACTAAAGTATCATTAGTTTTAATGTTTGCTAATTGTTCTGTTTTAATGTCTGCAGCTTTTTCTTTATAGCTTAAGCCTTGTCTTGTACCAATAATAGCCAATCCAATTATTGCCATAATCCATAATCCAATTAAACTGTATTT
Source organism: Olleya sp. Ti.3.14 (assembly GCF_038154885.1). NCBI lineage: Bacteria > Pseudomonadati > Bacteroidota > Flavobacteriia > Flavobacteriales > Flavobacteriaceae > Olleya > Olleya sp. Ti.3.14. The sequence continues at coordinate 802,317 of NZ_JBAKAO010000001.1, read as the reverse complement.
AGCAACGTTACCCATTGGTTTTAGGTTGTTTACTAATATCTTTAAGCCTAAGTAAATAAAGAAAATAATTGGGATAACAGATACTAAAAATATTAAGACTGGAAATAACCAAAAAAGCCCATCACCATCATTGAACGTTCTAACATAATCTGTGGTAAAAAAGCCAAAATCGGCATTAAAAAAGGTCCCAAATATTAAACCTATTGCTAAAGCGATGATACCAGCAACGCATGATACTACAAGTGCAATACCAATAAATTTAGAAAAAATTTTAAATAAAGATGAAATAACGTTTCCTAAACCTCCAAAAAAGGATTTACTACTAGATTTGATCTTATTTGTATCTATCTTTTTTACCGAATCTGATATGTTGCCTGACGCTTGTCCAAAGCCTTCTTTAAACTTGTCCGCATGTTTTTGAAAATCTATATTTTTTACATTCTCTGATACGCTATCAAATCCGTCTCTAATTTTTTTTTCGATATTGGAAATAGTGACTTCTTCTCCAGTCATATTTAACTTATCAGCAGTTGTGGTTGCTTCTGGAATAAAAATCCATAATAAAATGTACAAGAAAATTCCAGTACCAGCTCCAAATACTAAAAGTACCCAAACTAATCTTACCCAAATAACATCTATATTAAAGTAGTGTGCTAATCCAGAACATACACCACCAACATAACTATTTTCGGTGTCTCTAAACAATTTTTTAGCATTACTGTTTTTAGATCTTGATGAAGCATGGCTTTTTGGAGTAGGTTCGTCCTCAAAAATTTCGTCATCTACTAAATAATCTTCAGGTTGTCCCATGATGGTAATAACATCCTCAACTTCTTTATTTCCAATAACTTGTCTGTCTGTTTTCATGCGTTCAGAAAACAACTCTGCAATTCTAATTTCTATATCAGCGATAATTTCAGAACGACCTTGAGAGTCTGTAAATGAACGTTTTATAGCCTCAAGATAACGTTGCAGTTTTAAGTATGCATCTTCATCGATATGAAAAAATATACCTGCTAAATTTATATTGACTGTCTTATTCATTTTTAGTTGATTTAATTGATGTTACTATATTTACTGCATGTTGTAATTCGTTCCAAGTCGTGGTTAATTCTTTTAAAAAAAGATGACCTGTTTCTGTTAATCCGTAATATTTACGTGGTGGTCCAGAGGTGGATTCTTCCCAACGATAGTTAAGTAATCCAGCATTTTTAAGTCGTGTTAGTAAAGGGTAGATTGTGCCTTCAACAACTAATAATTTAGCGTCTTTAAGTGTTTCTAATATTTCGGCAACGTATGCATCTTCGTCTTTTAAGACTGACAAGATGCAGTATTCCAGAACACCTTTACGCATCTGTGCTTTTGTGTTTTCTATCTTCATAATTCTGTAAGATGTTTCATAATTAAACTGTTCGTTTTTTGATGATTTGATTGATTGATGATGAGTATTATTTAATAAATTTTATTGTTAATGGGTAGTGGTATTCTGCTCCTTCTTTAGCCTTTAGACTAGCATTAATTATAAAAATAACTTCTAATATAAAACCAAATACAGCTAGTAGTCCAATGCTACCACCAATGTAAAATAGAGGTGAAGGCTTTGTAATGTTTATTCTAATGCCTTCAAAAGCCTGAAAATCTAATAAGTCTAAATGATTAAATAAAGTAAAAGCAAAAAACGGAATACACAACGTGCCTATAATCACAGCATATAATAAAATACTAAACTGAAAATTAATAGCCTGCTTACCATGTGCATCAATAAATTCTGATTTATTCTTATTTGCAACCCATAATACTAAAGGTGCTATTAAGTTCCCAAATGGAATTACAAACCTAGAAAAGGTGGATAAGTGAATAAATGTTGCTAGGTTTTTTTGATGACTGGTAACCATAATTTAAAAGTATATAATAGTTTCTTATGCAAATATATATCTTTAAAAAGGTATTATGCAATACAAAGTACTAAAAATTAACATTATTTTAACATAGTGTAATGTCGATTATTTTCAATAATTTAGCTGAAAATCGAATATATAATGAAGATAACTCCTAGTAAACTTAACACATTTACAATGCTTAAGTTACCATCAGCTTTTTTGTGTGGAGTCAGAACAAAAGTTTTAAATGAAACACAATGCGTAACAACAGTAAAGCACAGATGGTTTAATCAAAACCCTTTTAATTCTATGTTTTGGGCTGTTCAAGGTATGGCTGCCGAATTTGCAACTGGTGCGATGATGATGATGAAAATTAAAGAAACAGGTAAAAAAGTGTCAATGTTAGTAACTTCTAATAATGCTACATTTACTAAAAAGGCAACTGGCAGAATTACCTTTGTGTGTAATGATGGTCTAAAAGTAGATCAAGCGTTACAAAACGCTATACAAACAGGAGAAGGTCAAACCCTATGGATGCAAGCTATAGGTACTAACGCAGATGGAGTAGTAGTGTCAACTTTTAATTTTGAATGGTCTATTAAAGTGAAAAATTAATTTGATTTTGTAACAAATAGAATAATTACGCAACATATAATAAATTAAACCTTTACAAATATGTATCCAAAAGACGAATTACCTCAAAACAGTTTAAATGCACACGATATAGATTATAAAATTTATGGCGAAGAAATGCAATATGTAGAAGTAGAACTTGATCCGCAAGAAGGTGTTATTGCTGAAGCAGGAAGCTTTATGATGATGGATGATGGTATTAAAATGGAAACCATATTTGGTGATGGCTCTCAAAACGATTCTGGTTTTTTAGGAAAAATATTTGGAGCTGGTAAACGATTGCTAACTGGAGAAAGTTTGTTTATGACAGCATTTTACAACAACCTGACAGGAAAGCGTAAAGTAAGTTTTGCGTCACCTTATCCTGGAAAAATTGTAGCTATTGATTTGCTAGAATACAAAGGTAAGTTTATATGTCAAAAAGATGCTTTTTTATGTGCAGCAAAAGGTGTTAGTGTAGGTGTAGAATTTAGTAAAAAATTAGGTCGTGGTCTTTTTGGAGGTGAAGGTTTTATTATGCAAAAATTAGAAGGAGACGGATTAGCTTTTGTACATGCAGGAGGAACTTTAGCAAGAAAAGTATTACAACGAGGAGAGACATTAAGGGTTGATACAGGATGTATCGTTGGCTTTACTCAGGACGTAAATTATGATATAGAGTTTATTGGAGGTATTAAAAATACCGTTTTTGGTGGTGAAGGTTTATTTTTTGCAAAATTAGAAGGTCCAGGCGTCGTATATATTCAATCATTACCATTTAGTAGGTTAGCAGGACGTGTATTGCAAAGTGTACCTAGAGGAGGTAAAAGTAAAGGTGAAAGTAGTATTTTAGGAGGTTTAGGAGACTTGCTTGATGGTGATAATCGTTTTTAGTTAGATAATTTTAACGTGTTTTTAACTGTTAAAATTTTGGATGCATTAATTTTGAACCTATTTTTTTGCTACCTTTAATCGAAACTTTTAAACCGTTTGCCTATAGCATACTATTACTTTTTATTTAACTAAACCTAATAATTAATTATGGCAAGAGCAATGTTTGAGTACACTAAAACTGTACTGCAAAAAGTTAGTTTTGATACCACGTTGTTTTGCAAAGAAGTCCAAAAAGCCTTAGAGCGACTTTTACCATATGAGGTAGAAGAGCTTAAAGTGTATATTGAGTCTTTAGTACAGCAAAACCCAAAATTAGACCAATGTTTAATATACCTAAACACTTAAAAATATAAAACTAAAAAGCGACCAACAGGTCGCTTTTTTTATATAAATAACTTAAGTAATGTTATAAATTTGAACTAAATGCTATAACTTTGCAAAAATTTATTTTTCCCTGAAAAAGCTATTTACAATATTATTGTTTTTATCCTTCGCAATACGTCCTATGTATTACGTTGGTTATGTGGCTTATTTTCAGTTAAATATAGATTACATTATAGATACCTATTGTGTTAATAAAGAAAAACCACAATTAGCCTGTAATGGTAAATGTCATTTAGCAAAACAATTGCAATCACCAATAAGTGATGATAATGATAGTAAAGCAATAACTACTTTAGCAGAATCTTTTTTCCCTGTATTTTACTCGGAATACCAATATACTCTAGACGCTTCTTCGCTAGTGTTTTTTAATCAAAAAAATACAACGATTTATAGCCAAAGGTATTCTTACAACTTTGATTATTTTCATTTTAAACCTCCAATAGTATAATTTTTTATTTTTCGGCTTAAGCCAAAATAGGCTTAATTACATTCTATTTAAATAAAAAATAACAATACAAATGAAATTATTAAAATACACATTTGCACTATTAGCGTGTGCAATATTTACAGCATGTTCATCAGACGATGATAATAATCAACCAGAAGATTTAACAGGACAAACAGGAGTAATTACACTTAAGTATGACAATGGAGTTGGTGATCAGGATTTTATATTTGGTACCACTTACAATAAATCTAATTCAGAATCTTTTAAATTAGAAACGTTAAAATACATGATTAGTAACGTAAGATTTACGGATTCTAATGGTAATATTTTTGAATACCCAACAGAGGATAACGTATTTATTATTAACGAACTTGATGGTAATAACGCAGGCGAAATCTTTGTGACATTAGAAGGTGTGGACGCAGCAGATTACGTATCTGTTACTTTTGGTGTTGGTATTGACCAAGACAGATTTGCTTTAGGTGCAGCAGGTCAAGGTACTTTTTTAGACTATGCAACAGACCAAGGTATGATGTGGAGTTGGGCTTCTGGATATAAATTTATTAGATTAGATGGTACCTATTCTACAAGTGCAGTGTCTGACCAACCATTAGCAGTACATATGGGAAGCGTTGGGACAGCATTAGATAATTATAAGGAAGTAACGTTAAGTTTTCCAAATACAGTTTTGGTTAGAGCAGATAAAACACCAGAAGTACATATTAAGGCAGATATAGCTAAAGTTTTTGATGGTACAACAACAGCTAATTTTGCTGATGGTTATGATCAAGTACATACAGATGTTAATGAGACACCAATAATCGCAACAAATATAGCTACAATGTTTGAGGTACATCACGTACATAACGATTAAAACTTATCTAATAACACCATTAAAGGCTAAGTGCTTTTAATGGTGTTTTAAATCTCATTATTATGAAAAAGTTAAGCCTTATAATTTTGGGCTTGGTTACACTGTTTGCGTGTTCTAATAGTACAGATACAGCAAACTATGTTCCCATACCTTTACAGTTAGATTTGCCATCCAATTTTCCAGATATAACCTATAATTTGGATAATAATCCTATAACAGACGCAGGTTTTGAATTGGGTAAAAGACTATTTTACGAAGGTAAATTATCCTCTAATGGTGCAATAGCTTGTGCTTTTTGTCACGAGCAAGCTTTTGCTTTTACACACCATGGACATAATTTAAGTCATGGTGTAAATGGAGGAATTGGTTTAAGAAATGCACAACCAATCCAAAATTTAGCTTATCAAACATCCTTTATGTGGGATGGTGCAGCATCGCATTTGGATTTGCAACCCATACTTCCTATTACTAGCGAGTTAGAAATGGGTGAAACCTTATCCAATGTTATTGTAAAATTACAACAGGACAGTTATTATCAAGAGCAATTTGCTAAAGCATTTGATGGTGGAGAAGTCAATACGGAAAACATGTTAAAAGCATTGTCTCAATTTATGTTAATGATGATTTCTTCTAACTCTAAGTACGACAAGTATGTTAGGCAAGAAGATAATGTTACATTAACAACAACAGAGTTGGATGGTTTAAATACGTTTCAAAATAAGTGCTCAAGCTGTCATGCTTCAGACCTTTTTACAGATCAAACCTTTAGAAACAATGGTTTGCCAATTAATCCACAATTAAACGATAAAGGACGTTTTAATATACTAGAAAACCCAGACGATTTGTATAAGTTTAAAGTGCCAAGCTTACGTAATGTAGAGGTGTCTTATCCTTATATGCACGATGGACGTTTTTCTACCTTAGAAGTTGTCTTAGATTTTTATGATTCTGGAATTGTAGATAATGGTAATGTAGATCCATCACTACAAAAAGCAGATGGGACTTATGGTATCTCACTTTCAGCATATGAAAAAGAAAGCATCATAGCTTTCTTAAAAACATTAACCGATAATCAATTTTTAGAAGATGAACGTTTTGCAGAATTTTAAATATTTAATACTAGGAATCATTTTATTTAGTGTCGCTAAAGCGGAAGCACATAATCCCGTAAACCCTTGTAATAAACATGAACCATTTCAGGTATTGTGCGATTTATGTGGCTGCTCTACAAGTAGCGGAAGTTTTGGTTTTGGAACTTTAAGCAATGCTAACTTTGTTGGTTTAAGATATATTTATCAAAATTTTGAGTCTAAAAACGGGATTTTTGAAAACTCTCCAATTAGCAAGGAAACCTTTAATACCATACAATTATGGGCTCAAATACCAATTAATGATTCTTTTTACGTTACTACAAGTCTACCATATCAAGATTTGACAAGAGACTTTAATAACGTCAAAGAAAACCTAAACGGATTAGGAGATGCAAGTGTTATAGGATGGTACAAACACGTGTTTTATAAAAAGAAAGATGAAAACGTCGTAGACTTTAACCCTAATAAAGAACCATCAGGACATAGTCTGCAGTTTGGCTTAGGTGTTAAATTACCTACTGGTCAGTTTGAACAAAGATTAGCAGATAATATTAATCCAGGATTTCAAGTTGGGACAGGTAGTGTTGATGGTGTTTTTTCTTTAGGTTATAATTATGGAAGTGACAAATTTGGTGTCAATACGCTACTTAGTTATTATTTAAAGGGCGAAAATAAAAATGACTACCAATTTGGAGATCAATTTAGTTATGCAGTAAACTTTTTTACTGCAATTCCGCGACAAAAAATGAATATCATGCCATTTGTTGGACTTTCAGGAGATGTATATGATTCTATTTCACAATACGACGAAACGTTAAGAGATACAGATGGAGATATTTTAAACTTTAGCTTTGGATCCGAGTTGGCTATCGAAAAATTTATCTTTGGAGCTAGCTACACATTACCAGTTAGTCAAAACTTATTTGGTGATAATGTACAGTCCAAACAGCGATTGTCCGTTTATGTCAATTTTGCTCTTTAAAAAAAAGCGACCATTTGGTCGCTTTTTTTTTATTATTTAGATATAGGACTAATTATTTGCACGTTTTGAAAAGCAATAGCACCTCTAACTATACCAGAAATCACGTCTTGCATTGCTTCAATAATTTGCATTTTAAGCTCGCTTTTATGATATATTAAGCTAACTTCTCTTGCAGGTGAAGGCTCTGTAAAATAATGAAGATTCTCTTTATCTCTATCATTTAAGTCTAAGGTATGTAAATAAGGCATTAATGTCATACCCAGACCTTCGTTAGATAATTTAACTAAAGTTTCTATACTACCACTTTCTATTTGAAACTTATCGTCACTATGGTTTTTAAAAGCCTTACATAAATTAATAACACCATCCCTAAAGCAATGACCATCTTCTAGTAAAAGCATGTCATCTATTTCTAAGTCAGAGGTCTCTAACTTTTTCTTGTTTTTTAACCTGTGATTTTGTGGTACGTAAGCAACAAATGGTTCAAAATATAGGACGCGTTCTTTAATATTTTCGTTTTCTAAAGGTGTTGCAGCAATTGCAGCATCTAAATGACCATCATTAATTCTAGATATTATTTCTTCGGTAGTTAACTCTTCAATTTTAAGTTTAACCTTAGGATATTTTTTAACAAAATTGGTTAAAAACATAGGTAATAATGTAGGCATAACGGTTGGGATAATACCAATCTTAAATTCGCCACCTATATAACCTTTCTCTTGATCTACAATATCTTGGATTCTGTAGGATTCATTAACTATATTTCTAGCTTGGGTTACTATTTTTTTACCTACTTCAGTTAACTCTATTGGTTTTTTACTTCTATCAAAAATTAAAACATCTAATTGATCTTCTAATTTTTGTATTTGCATACTTAAGGTTGGCTGTGTTACAAAGCACTTTTGAGCAGCTTTTGTAAAATTTTGATTTTCTGCAACAGCAAGTACATAGGATAATTGAGTTATTGTCATCGATATAGTTTAAGACTATAAAAATATAAAATCTATCAATAAAACTTATATATTAATCGGTTTATTTAGTTGTAAATTTGATTAAACAAATAAATAACAATACTATGACTTATAATAGCTTAGGACTAGACACAAAAAAAACTAAAGAATTAGCAGATCAATTAAATCAATTACTGGCTAATTTTCAGATATATTATCAAAACTTAAGAGGAATCCACTGGAATATTAAAGGTAAAAACTTTTTTGGATTACATGTTAAGTTTGAAGAGTTATACACAGATGCAAATATGAAAGTAGATTTAATTGCAGAGCGTGTTTTAACTTTAGGAGAAACACCATTGCATACGTTTGAAGATTACGTTAAAATAGCTAAAGTACCAGTAGGACATAATGTATCTAAAGATGAAAACGCTGTAGCTTTAATTGTAACATCTTTAACAGAATTATTAAAATTAGAACGTGACATTTTGGATGCTTCTGGAGATGCAAATGATGAAGGTACTAATGCTATGATTAGTGATTTTATCTCTGAGCAAGAAAAAACAATTTGGATGATGAATGCTTGGTTAGGTAAAAGCTTATAATGACATTAATTTTTGATTAAAAAAGAGCTGCATAAGTAGCTCTTTTTTTTTGAAACATAGTTTTTGTAGGTTTGCTAGATATACTTCTATAAAGTAAGTATTTTATGTGTTAATAGTTAAGACAATGAAGACTCCAAAAACACCTTGGCCAACCAAAGCAGCTATGGAACAGGTTTATAAATTAAACCTTTGGGGAAGTAATGCGTCAGAATTTTATTCAGGTGAAGGTTCGCATAATCCGGATTTGGTTAATCCATATATAGAGGTTATTGTGTCTTTTTTAAAAAGATTTAAAACACCAATAAGTGTTTGCGATTTAGGCTGTGGCGATTTTAATATAGGAAGTAATTTGTACAATTATGCTAGTAAGTATTTTGCTGTAGATATTGTACCAAGCTTGATTGATTATAACAAAAGCAATTTTATAGCAGATAACTTGTCCTTTAGTTGTTTGGATATTGCTGTAGACGAATTACCGTCTGCAGATTGTGCCTTAATTAGGCAAGTTTTACAGCATTTATCTAACAAAGAAGTCAAAAACATTTTGCAAAAGCTAAAGGCTTACAAATATGTTATCATTACAGAGCATATTCCATCATTTGATTTTATACCTAATCTAGATATAATTTCGGGACAAGGTATTAGACTTAAAAAGAAGAGTGGTTTGGATGTTTTAAAAGCACCTTTTAATTTTAAGATTACATCTCAAGAAGTGCTTTTAACTATAAATTTAAAAGAAGGGAAAGGTAAAATTGTAACAACTAAGTATACACTACAATAAATTATTACTTAAAATAGGGTCAGGTTTATATAGCAATATTTTCTAATAATATGTCTGCAACTTGTGGAAGTCTATTAATTAAATCTTCTACAACCTTAGGATCGCTTAAATCTGTTCTTATACCTGGAATTAAACTTAATGAAGGATCATCAAAATCTGCACAACCCATACTCCAAATTCCAAAAAGTCTAGTCTCTACTGTTTGATCATTAATTATTTTGATTTTACTATGTCTTATATCTCGACGTAAACGGTTTAACAAGTCGTCAATAATATTATGGTCTCCTTCTATAACCTGAACAAATAAACCATCCTTATGCATTAGCACACCTGTAATATTATCTATTGTGTTAAATGCGCGTGCGTCATGTAATAAATCTAATAAATCACGTTTATTAAAATGTTGTGTGGCTTGACTAGAGTAAATTATTCGACGACAGGTCATATATTGATTATTAAGTAGGAGATTAAGAGCGTTGGTTATCACTAAGTTAATCAAAAAAAAGATAATGTTGTAAAAAAATGTAAAATTAAAAAAGCCACGATATAGTGGCTTTATTTTAATTTGTTTTTTGGATAGTCCTAGAAGCGTACATCAAAGTTTAAATTTTCATTAGTTACTTCAAATTTAGCTTCAGAAAAATTAGGAGGACCATAAGATAGCGGATTGTTAGACATACCATAGTTTTCCTGAGGCATACCGTTTTCAAAATCCATACGATTATTTTCATTTTCATCATGTAATACCATTATTGCGTATGCACCAGGTTTTACATTTTTAAAAGTTATCGTTACAGTATTATCTTTTATCGAGCTATTTATATTTTGTATGCCTTGACTTCTCATCCAAGTATCATTGGTATGTAAAGCAAACATTATTTGTCTTGAATTGTTTTTTACTTTATTAACTACAACAGTGATAGTTTGACCAGTATCTGTAGTTATATCATCATCTGATTGTGCAAAGGAAAATGAAATGCTAAGAATAAAAATTACTAAGCTATTTACAAAAGTTAAGTACTGTTTTTTAGATGTTTTAAAAGTCTTCATAAGGTGTTGTTTTAATTGGTTAACACTTCAAATTTGCAATAAAGACAACTATTAGACTAAAAAACTATACTCAACTGTTGTTTTTTATAGTTCAATTGTAGAACTAAATCATTGGTATGATTTCTACACGTCTGTTTTTATGTCTGCCTTCTTCCGTATTAGAAGAATCAACAGGAAATTCTTCACCAAAACCTCGCGTTATTAGTTTGGTTTTATCAATACCTTTTGCAACTAAATAATCTTTAACAGCATTGGCTCTAGCTAAAGACAGTTTTAAATTAGTTTCTGCAGAGGACGTATTATCTGTGTGTCCTGATATTTCGTAAGTTTTAATGTTTGATTTTGTAATGTAAGAGGCAACATTATCTAATATTTTTTTGCTTTCAGCTGTGATTTCAGATTTACTTAATTCAAAATAAATTAATACAGCTTTTGGTTTAGATGCTATATTTATTTCATTAATATCAGCTTCAGGAGGACAACCATTATTGTTGTTTAGTCCTTTAACAGAAGGACATTTGTCAAATTTGTCTGGTACACCATCATTATCGGTATCAGGTAAAGGACAACCGTTATTAGTTTTGTCTCCAGCAAAATTTGGACATTTGTCATATGGGTCTGCAACACCATCGTTATCAGCGTCTGGACAACCCTTTAAAGTTCCAGCGATATCTGGACAATTATCTTCTTGATCCATTATACCATCTTTATCTGTATCTGGGCAACCATTAAACATTGCTAAGCCAAATACATTAGGACAATTATCTTCTTTATTAATTATACCGTCGTTGTCGTTATCTGTTCCACCAAATTTAAAAATTATACCAACAGAATGTTGGAAGTGGCTTATACCATAATCATCCAATGCATGTTTATAAATGGATTGACCTGTCAATCCAAAATTATAAGTCAACCAAACATTCAATCCAACACCAGCATTTGCTGTAAGCGATTTACCTAGCGTATTAACCCAAGTTAATCCACCTCCTATAGCAACATATGGGTTTACATTAAAATTATTTATAAGGTTATATTTAGCTAGACCATCTAAAGCTATTAATGAAAACTTTTTGTCAACATCAATATAGTTTTGCTTGATTCCTGTCAATGTTACAGAACCTTCCAAAGATAAATTACCTGTTAGGTGTCTAGAAATTGCGCCTTTAAAACCAGCAGCTTCCCAATTCCAAGTTTTAAAACGTCCTAAATTATTGGGTGCTTTTAGTACAGGATTATTAATTGCATTAGTGCTTAGACTAGCTGTCCATGGAGAATACACATCTTGCGCTTGTAAATTTTGAGATACAGATAGTAGCAGGACAACAGTTAGTAGTAAAACTAATCGTTTCATTTTTTTAGAATATTGGTTAATAGCAAGACCAATATAGTTTAAATAATAATAATATTAAAACTAATAAGATTAACGGTTAGCTTAGGCAGATTAACTAGTATAAGTTGTTTATTAAATCCAATTTTTATAATAATTATAGTTTAAGGTCTTAGGTTTATTTTATAAAAACTAATTTTGCTTTTTAAATTTACTATGTTTTACATTATAGATATTTTAGGAACAATTGCTTTTGCAATTTCAGGTGTACTTGTCGCACTTAATAAGCGTATGGATGCTTTTGGTATTTTAATTATCGCATTTGTCACAGCTGTTGGAGGAGGTACTTTAAGAGATGTTTTAATTGGCGAAACACCTGTTAGCTGGATGAAAGATATGACCTTTATTTATGTTGTTATAGCGTCCACTATTTTTGCTGTTGTTTTTAGAAGTAAAATTGATTATTTACGTAAGTCCTTGTTTTTATTTGATACTATTGGTATTGGATTGTATACTGTAGTTGGCGTTGAAAAAGGAATTTCGGCTGGATTACATCCTATTATTTGTATTTTTTTAGGAACAATGAGTGCTTGTTTTGGAGGTGTAATTAGAGATATTTTATGTAATGAAATTCCTGTGATTTTTAGAAAAGAAGTGTATGCAACAGCTTGTATTTTGGGTGGAGTTACCTATTTTGTTGTCATTAAATTACCCATAGCATCAGATTTTGTTTTTGTAATTGCTGGAGCAGTAGTAATAACCGTAAGACTTATTGCTGTAAAGTTTAAAATTAGCTTACCTAATTTGTATAAAGACTAATTAGCAACTACTTTTAATCCTACTATAGATATTATTAAAGTGGATATAAAAAATAGTCTCCAAAAAGTTGCAGGCTCATTAAAAACTACAATCCCTAAAATGACTGTCCCAATAGCTCCAATACCTGTCCATACAGCATAGGCTGTGCCTATAGGCAGTTGTTTGGTAGCTTTTAAAAGTAATAACATACTTATAGCTAGACATATTATAAATCCAATATACCATTAGGTAGCAATTGTACCACTAGACTCTTTTGCTTTACCAAGACAGGTAGCAAAAGCTACTTCAAATAATCTAGTTATGATTAAAATAATCCAATTCATGTATTAAGCAGAGTTATTTAATTTTAATCTAAAATTAAGTATTTAAATAGATTTAATATAACAAAGGATGATTGAATGAGGATAAATAACAATAGAGTTATAAAGTATCAATTATGTCTTAAAATTTTATCCATTTTACGACCTCTAGCCAATTCATCGATCAATTTATCTAAGTACCTTACTTGCTGTGTTAAAGGAAACGTTATGTCCTCAATACGATAACCACAAATTACACCTTTGATAAGGTTAGCATTTGGGTTAAGTGTCGCCTCTTCAAAAAAGGTTTTGAATGATACTTTTTTGTCAATTAAGGTTTTAATTGTTTTATAATTGTAGCCTGTCAACCACTGGATGACTTGATGTAATTCCTCAATTGTACGTCCTTTTTTTTCTACTTTAGTCACATAATGTGGATATACGGAAGCAAAAGTCATTTCAGCAATTCTTTCATCTTGTTTAGCAGTAACTATCATATTGTTAAAATTTTTCAAAGCTTCAATAGCTATCTTTAAAAAAATAATAACCCTATAAATAAGTTTTAGAAACTATAAATAGGGTTATTTTATTAAACTATAATAAATTATTGATTTGTTGTAACCGGAAAACCTCTATCACGCATTAAAGCTTCAATTTTAGCACCTCGACCTCTAAATAAATTATAAGCTTCGGCTGGATCCATACTATTTCTTGGTGCAAATAAGTACTTAACTAATTTATCTGCTAAAGCTTTATCATAAAAACCATTAGGTGCATCTTTAAATGCTTCCGACGCATCACTAGTTAGGACATCTGCCCACATATAACCATAATAAGCTGTAGCGTACCCTTCGCCAGAAAACACATGACCAAAATGTGGTGTTCTGTGACGCATTGGTAACTCTTTTGGCATATTAAGTGTCGCTAAAGTTTCGGTTTCAAACTTAGCAATATCAATATCTGTTGGGTCTGCTAAATGTAATTTCATATCCATTAAGGCAGATGCTAGATATTCTGTAGTAGCAAAACCTTGATTAAATGTTGCTGCTTTTTTGATTTTAGCAACAAGTGTCTCAGGAATTGGTTCTCCTGTTTTATAATGCACTAAAAACTGATTAATAACTTCATCTGTAGATAACCAACGTTCTAATAATTGACTCTGAAACTCAGTATAATCTCTAACACCTCCATTTAATGTTGGGTATTTTACGTTAGATGAAAAGAAGTGTAATGCGTGTCCAAATTCATGAAAGAAAGTTTCGGCATCATCCCAAGATATTAAAACAGCTTCGCCTGGAGCAGCTTTTACAAAATTAGAATTATTAGATGCTAATACTGTTTTTGGGCCATCAAAAGTGGTATGACTTCTATAGGTTGTAGCCCAAGCACCAGATCGTTTTCCTGGTCTAGCAAATGGATCTAAATACCATAGTCCAATGTGTTTTCCAGAATCTAAATCTGTAACTTCCCAAACTTTAACGTCTTCATGAAACACAGGTACTTTTCCCTCTTCTACTGGAGTGAATTTATAATTAAATAAACGTCCAGCTGTATAAAACAAGGCTTGTGTTAATTTGTCTAATTGTAAGTATTGTTTGACCTGATCACTATCTAAATCGTATTTTTTTTGACGTACTTTTTCAGCGTAAAAACGATAATCCCAAGGTGCAATTTCTATATTTTTACCAGCAGCATCAGCTACAGCTTGCATATCTGCAACTTCTTCTTTTACTCTTGCAATAGCTGCAGGCCAAACTGCTTCCATTAATGCCATAGCGTTTTCTGGTGTTTTTGCCATACGATCTTGCAAACGCCATTCGGCATAATTAGAGTAGCCTAATAATTTTACACGCTCTCTTCTAAGTTTTAAAATTTCTGCGATAAGCGCTTTATTATCATAAGCATCTCCATTATCTCCTCTAGAGTAGTAGTTGGTCCAAACTTGCTCGCGCAATTCACGTTTAGTACTATAAGTTAAAAACGGATCCATTGAAGATCTTGTATTTGTGATAGCATACATGCCATCCTTACCATTATCTGTTGCTATTTTTGCTGCAGATTTTATAAAACCATCACTTAATCCGTCAAGTTGGTCTTTAGTTAAATATGTGATATAGTTTTCTTCGTCATGTAAAACGTTATCTCCAAATTTGTTATATAGTGTGGATAATTCTTTATTTATTTCAGCATAACGTTTTTTCTTGGCGTCGTCTAATTCGGCTCCATTCATCTCAAAACGCTTGTAAACCAATTCCGTAACACGTTGCTGGTCTGCAGGAAGCGGGTTGGTTTGTGAGGCATCATAAACAGATTTTACGCGTTTAAATAAAGCTTCGTTTTGATTAATTTTAGAAGTATAATCAGATAATTTAGGAGCTAAAGCACTTTGCACATCTCTAAACTCTGGACTACTCATATTGCTACTAAAAATACCATAATACGTAAATACATTATCTAGGCTATGACCTGCACGTTCCATAGCTTCAATAGTATTTTTAAAAGTTGGTGCTTCCTTATTATTTGCAATAGTCTCAATATCAATTAGACCTTGTTCAATGCCTTCTAAAACAGCAGGTTGGATTTGGTCAACTTTCATTTTGTCAAAAGCAGGAACACCACCATAAGGTCCTGTAAAGTCTTTAAGCAATAGGTTATCACTCATAGGTTTAGAATTGTTGTTGGTTGTAGCATCTTTTTTACAGCTAGTACTAAGTAAAATAATAGTACAAGTTAGGATGCAGTAAATGGCATTTGTTTTCATAGTTTAGTTAATTATAGCTTAAAAATACTTAAAAGTAAGTCACTATTCTAGAATTTTGACTGTTTTAATATAGATATTGGTAAGTGGCCAATCAGACTCGTCAACAGTTACTGCATTAATCTTATCAACAACATCCAAACCATTGATGACTTCTCCAAAAATAGTAAAGTCACCATCTAAATGAAACGCATCTTGTTGAGTAATAAAAAACTCGTAAGGAGAGGCTAATTTATGTGGATTTTCGATATCACTACTAGGCATAGAGATTACACCTCTTTTATGTGTAAATCCACGTTTGGTATCTGTTGGTAATAGATAGTGACCAATTTTACCACGTTTGGCAGCAACTTTTACATTGTCTGTATTACCACCTTGAATGATAAAGTTTTTAACCACACGATGAAATTGCGTATTGTCAAACGCACCTTGTTTAGTCAGAAAAATAAAATTGGCACGATGAAACTTTGTAACGTCATGCAATAAAATATCAATATTCCCCATGGTTGTTACCAACCGCACTTTGTTTTCTTTGTTTTTAGTCTCGTATTGTAAAAAAAAGTCCATTGCGTTATCCTCTGTCAAGTAAGGATATTTACGCGTTGGAGTGGTGTCTTTCTTTATAGTGTCAATAGTTGTTTTAGATAAGTTTGTTGTCGATTTAGATTTGGATTGTTTATCTTCACAATTAAGAAAGATTAAACAAAAACCAACCAATAATAATACGCGCATTTTTAAAATGAATTTTAATGAATTTGTCATAGCGTTACCAAAAATAAAAAATATACCATTGCCAGCCGAAGCATCGCAGCTTAAAATGGTGCCACCTTATAGGCAAGATTTAGTCAAGCAACAAGGCGATAATATCAAAAATGCCAGACAAAGTGCAGTTTTAGCCTTGTTTTATCCGGATTTGGAAGCGCAAACTAAACTTATTTTGATTTTAAGAAAAACGTATAAAGGCGTTCATTCTGGACAAGTTGGTTTTCCAGGTGGAAAAGTAGAATTAGAGGATAAGGATTTGATGCATACAGCATTAAGAGAAACGCATGAAGAAGTTGGTGTACATCCAGAATTAGTTACAGTCTATAAAAAACTAACACAAGTTTACATTCCGCCAAGTAATTTTTATGTTCAACCGTTTATTGGATTGGCTTCTCAAACACCAATATTTACTAAACAAGATACAGAAGTAGAGGATTTGTTAGAGGTTTATCTAACGGATTTGTTAAGCGATGGTAATTTAACTTCCAAAAAAGTTAAGACTAGTTATGGTGCTGAGGTTGAGGTGCCTGCCTTTAATTTGAGTAATCATTTGGTTTGGGGAGCAACAGCTATGATGCTTAGCGAAGTCAAAGACTTGTTAAAAGCAACCCTTTAACGTAAAGGTTTTTCTATATTTGTATTTACTAAATGTAAAATAAAACTATGGGTTTATTTAAAAAAAATCCTTTCGGACATATACTTTTTGTTAAAAAATGGTTGATAAGAATCCTTGGTGTCTTAACACATAGACGTTATAGAGGGTTTAATGAGTTACAAATTGAAGGATCTGATATTATAAGAAACTTACCAGATACCAACGTATTATTTATATCTAATCACCAAACGTACTTTGCAGATGTAATTGCAATGTTTCATGTCTTTAATGCAGCATTAAGTGATAGGCAAGACACCATAAAAAACGTGGGTTATTTATGGAATCCAAAATTAAATTTTTATTACGTTGCAGCTAAAGAGACAATGAAGGCTGGATTATTACCTAAAATATTTGCTTACACAGGATCTATTAGTATTGAGCGTACTTGGCGTAGCGAAGGTAAAGACGTTAATAGACAAGTTAAAATGTCTGACATTTCGGCAATTAAAAAAGCATTGGATGATGGTTGGGTAGTTACATTCCCACAAGGGACAACCACACCTTTTAAACCAATCCGTAAAGGAACAGCGCACATTATAAAACGTCATAAGCCAATAGTCGTACCTATAGTAATTGATGGTTTTAGACGTAGTTTTGACAAAAAAGGATTACGTATTAAAAAGAAAAATGTATACCAATCTTTTGAGATTAAAGAACCCTTAAAAATTGATTACGAAAACGACTCTATTGCAGATATTGTAGAGCAAATTGAATATGCTATTGAGCAACATCCATCGTTTTTAAAAGTGATACCTCAAGCAGAATTATTAGCTCAAGAAGAACTTAATAAGCAACGTGAGTTTTTAGGGTAATAGTAGTTAGCTTAAATACAGCTTTCAAATGTTTTTACATCCATAACCTGACCTTCAGCTTTTGCTTTTTTGTCCTTTTCGGATCCTAAAGCCATACCAATTACCATACCTATTAGTAGTCCAAAAGTTAAGCTTAATGGTCCTAAAGCCATACCAAACACTAATCCAAGACACATACCTATTGGCATGTAGGTGTTGGCATAATGACCAATAGTAATTAAATTAAACTTCTGTTTTAAATAAGCTAATAACTGTTGCAATTTTTTAGATAAAACCTTAGTGTTTGTATCAGATTGTAAGTTTATTAGCTCCAGCTCATTATGTATCGATGTTAATTCTGCATCGTTAAAATCACGAAGATTTAAATCGTTAAATACTCTAATAAAGTTGTCGTATATACGACGTTCCTTTTTTGTAGATAATTCAGTTTTTAAGCCTTTAAAAAAAGCAATGTAGTTATCAAAAGTCTGCATTATACTTCTATTTTTTTAAGCTCGTTGTAGTTTCTATTTAATCGTTTTAATAAAATACCATAGATTAATTTATAAAACAACCAGATTATAGTAACAAAAATAACTGTCACTAAAGTAAACACACCAACCATGACCATAAATTGCGTATTATTAAAATGCTCAATTTTTTCAACTAATTTGGGATCATGTTTACTAGAATAATAAAATCCAAATATCATAGATACAGACGCCATAATTAGATTGTACAGCACATAATACTTAATTACCCTTCTAGTTTTAATAATGCTTTTCATTAAACGTCTAGCATTATCAGTTACAGATATAGATTTGTATGATTTATATAATAAATAAACAAATAGTATAATAATAGCGTAGGATAGTACACTTAAAATTATAAACAAATTACTGCTATATAATTCTTCATGTTTAGCACGATACGTATCAGACATTACAAACGGTAACGCGTTTATAACAATCCAAAAAACTAGTTCGGCAACACTTATATAAAATAGCGTCTTAACAATACTAGAAGACTTTTTTAATAACATAGGGTAGATTTGCGAAGCCGATTTTTTTTCAAATTTAGCATCACTTTTAACCCAATCCTTCTTCAATAATTCTAATTCATCCATAGGTTACGGATTTAAAATGGTTTTTAATTTAGTTTTCACTCGGTTCATTTTCACTCTAGCATTAACTTCGGTAATACCCATTGTTTCACTTATTTCTTTATAATTTTTGTCCTCTAGATATAAAAAAACTAATGCTTTTTCAATATCATTTAATTGGTGGACAGCATTATATAATAATTTTAATTGGTCCTCTTCTGTACTGTCATACTCTTCAGCACTAATTTTGAACTGTACAGTATCAAATTGCTGAGTATTAATAGTCCGTTTAGACTTGCGATATAGCGTAATTGCAGTATTTAATCCCACACGATACATCCAAGTACTAAACTTACTATCACCTCTAAATTTCGGAAAAGCCTTCCATAACTGGATGGTTATTTCCTGAAACAAATCATTGTGCGCATCATAATTATTGGTATAAAGTCTACAAACTTTATGCACAATGTTTTGATGCTGCTCCAGCAATTCGACAAAATTTTGTTCTAGTGGTTTACTCAATGGTTATTTGGTTGGTTTAACTATTAGTAGTTAAAAATATAAAGATGTTACACAAATTTAAAATTATTTTTTTGGGCGTTACCACAAGGGTCGCGTTTTCCGTTTAAATCTTTTTTTTGCCATATATGGCAGCAAAAAAAAGGATACCACTACAACCGCTAACGCAACTCATCCTTAAAAATCAACACTTCGGGATTGTTTTATTTTAAATCAAGAGTCATCCAAACATCTTTGTACCATCAAACAATCAAAAATCGAACTAAATATTATGAAACCTTTTATTACCATTTTAATCCTATTAATCAGTTTAATCACTCAAGCACAAACCACAATTTTTGGTACAGTAACAGAAGTAAACAAACAACCCATACTTGGAGCTAATGTCTACCTAAAAGGCACTTATGATGGAGCCAGCACATTGGCAGATGGTAGTTTTAGTTTTACAACAAGTAATACAGGACAGCATAGTTTAGTTATCTCTTTTGTTTCTTTTGAAACAATAACACTTACTAAACAAGTTACCGACTTGCAAGATTTAAAAATAGTTTTAAAAGATGATATAAACACTTTAGATGCAGTGGTACTATCAGCAGGTACCTTTGCAGCAGGAGATAATAGTAAAATATCAGTATTAAAACCGTTAGATGTAGTTACTACTGCCAGCGCATTAGGCGATTTTGTAGGTGCTTTACAAACACTTCCAGGTACAACAACAGTGTCAGAAGATGGACGCTTATTTGTACGTGGTGGAGATGCAGAAGAGACACAAATATTTATTGATGGTATTCGTGTGTTTACACCTTACTCACCAACAACTAATAATATCCCAACACGTGGACGTTATTCTCCGTTTTTGTTTGACGGAATTACATTTTCTACAGGAGGTTATAGTGCAGAATATGGACAAGCTTTATCAAGTGTATTAGAGCTTAATACTATTAATCAACCAGATCAAGAAAAAACAGATATTGGTATCATGAGTGTTGGTGCTAGTTTAGGAAACACCCAAATTTGGGGTAAAAATAGCCTAAGCGTTAATGCGTCTTACATTAATTTATCACCTTATTTGCAAGTGTTTGATGATCGTAACGATTGGAAAAAACCCTTCGAAACCTTTTCTGGAGAAGCGGTTTTTAGACATAAAACAGACAATGGATTACTTAAACTTTATGGTGCATTTGATACTTCAGATTTTAGTTTAAATCAAGAAGATATAAATCTTGAGGATGGTTTACCATTAACTTTAAATAACAATAATTTTTATTTTAACGGTTCATATAACCAAGTTTTAAATAGCAATTGGACATTAGCCAGTGGGTTGAGTTATACGTACGCAAAAGGAAAAATTAATATTTTAGATAGTAAAATTCAGTCAACTGAAAATTCTGTACACGCAAAAATCAAACTTAAACACCACATTAGTAATCGGTTTAAATTAAATTTTGGTGCCGAACAGTTTGCGACGCAATTCAGCGAAGACTATAACGATGCAATAATTAATAACGTCACTTATGGCTATGATAATAACCTAACAGCAGCCTATACTGAGGCTGATATTTTCTTCTCTAAAAATTTAGCATTAAAAGCAGGTTTTCGTGCAGAGTATAGTGCTTTATTTGACCAAGCAACATTATCTCCAAGAGCATCCTTAGCTTATAAAACAGGTAGTAAAAGCCAATTGTCATTAGCGTATGGTAACTTTTATCAGCAACCAAATAGTGCTATTTTAAAATTTAATCAAAACCTAAATGCACAACAAGCACAACATTATATTTTAAATTATCAGTTTAATGCAGACGGTAAAATATTTAGAGCAGAAACCTATTATAAAAAATATAGTGATTTAGTAAAATATGATACCGACTTGACTAGTTTTGATAATAATTTTAATAACACTGGTAGTGGATATGCAACAGGATTAGATTTGTTTTTTAGAGATAATAAAAGCATCAAGAATATTGATTATTGGGTAAGTTATTCGTTGTTAGATACTAAACGAGATTATAAAAATTTTCCAATAGCTGCACAACCAAATTTTGCAAATACACATAATCTGTCAGTAGTCGGAAAGTATTGGATAGATAGTTGGAAAAGTCAAGTAGGACTTAGTTATAATTTTGCATCTGGTCGATCGTATACAGATCCAAATCAGATGGGATTTTTAAATCAAAAAACAAAAGCTTATAATAGTTTAAGTGTTAATTGGGCTTACCTTTTAAGTCCTCAAAAAATCCTATATTTTTCAGTTAATAATGCCTTAGGATTTACAAATGTTAATGGTTATCAATACTCAGACACACCAAATATAAATGGTCAGTTTAATAGTCGTGCCTTGCGTCCAGCTGCAGACCAGTTTTTCTTTGTTGGTTTCTTTTGGACAATTAGTGAAAATGGTACAGATAATCAGTTGGATAATTTGTAAATCATAAACTATTAATACTTTAAAAGGTAGGAATTATCTGTCTTAAATGGTTATATTACAAACTATCTAACTTAAAATTTTTATAGCTATGAAAAATATCCTTTTTAAATCTGTTCTAGTATTAGTGCTAATAAGTTTAGCGTCTTGCAGTAGTGATGACGATACAACAGATAATTCAGCAGAACTAAATCAAGTCGTTGGAGAATGGCAAATGTATAGGACAGAAAATCTTGAAGCTGTCATTGACCAATGGACAGGAACAGAATGGACTTATGTTGATCAATGGTTTAAAAGTGTTTTGGATGATTCCGAAATACTAATAACATTTAATAATGATGGTACATTTACCGAGTTTTATGCAACTGTTGAAACTGCTAACGGAACTTGGCAAAATTTAGAAGATGGACGTTATAGTTATAATTACACCTTAGAGGTAGATAATACCAATGAAGTCCTAGTTGGAACTCGATTAATTACAGTACACTGTGATAATACCTTTTCTGTAATTACAGAAGGTGACGAGAGAAACATAGCTTATTACAGAACTAGAAACACGACAGAATGTAGTGACTTGATTACTTATAATCTAGAATAATTAATAGTTTTATAAATATTACCTAAACTAATAATATAATAGCAAGCAGAATTAAAACTCAGTTTGCTATTATTTTTTTGTTATTAATTTATTCTAAATTGCAACATGAAATTATTTATCAAACTATTTATTATTCTATTTATTATAGATATAGCTTTAGGTTTTTCTATAAGTTATCTATCAGAACACGTCTTGCAACCCAATAGTATTGTAATACGTTTAATTGATGAAGCTATTTCGTTTCCATTAACCTTATTTAATCGCTTGTTTCCAGAACAGGGCATTTATAGATCAAGCACAAACTCGTTTTGGTTGGTTGTAATAGTTAACGCATTAATGCAAGCCTTAATAGTGTTTATAGTTATTAAATTAATAAAAAAAGCACGCGCTTAGTTATGGTTTGTAATCTAAAATAACGGTAAAGACTCAAACTGAGCAATTAAAAACAATTTACCACACGCTCTAGCGTCTGACAAAGCATCATGATGCTTTAAAGGAATATTGTGCACTTTACAACAAGCATCTAATTTAGCAGGTTTATAACCTTTACTACGATATAGTTTTAAAGTACATTCCCAACGCTGTTCCATGACCAAATCAGCATGCGGAATATTATAATCGCTCATCGTTTTTAGTAAAACCGTTCTGTCAAAAGACTCATTGTGAGCTACAGTTGTAATTCCCGAAATTCTTTTTTTAATCTCAGGATAAATAGCTTTGAAGTTAGGCGAAAACCTAGTGTCATCCTCTGTAATACCATGTACTTGTATGTTATGGTAATTGTATTCGTTTTTTGGAGGTTGTATTAAAGCATGAAACTCTTCAATAATTTCGCCATCTTTAAACGTCACAATTCCAACTGAGCAAATATGATGGCTTTTAGCAGTTTCAAAATCTATTGCAGCAAAGGTCATGTATTAGGTTTTGTGTAAAGTTAAATTATATAATTTAATTTATTTACTCAAAGCTTTTAAAATGCGTTCTTCATTAATGACAATGTCTCTAAATAACACATGAGGGAACTCTTTATATTTGGATGTTTTAAAAAAGTCGAAGATATTAGATAAAGTAGAAGCTGTAATCAATGATAAATTCATTTCAGTATCCATTTCACAATCTGTAACAAAATCATCACTAAACTCAGGAGCGACAAGTAATATTTTGACAATTCTTAAATTATTTTTAAGAGCTAAATTTTGATAAGATTTAAGTTGTCTAGAAACAGAGCTAAATTTATTGTATCCTCTTTCTTTACTGGTTTTACATTCAACTATAATGATTTCGTCATTACCTAAGTTTAAAAGAATATCCATCATATCCTTTTTGGTATTCAATTTATTTTTGAAAATATCATCTGCATTAAAACCTAAACTAGTGAACATTGTTTTAGTTAATTCTTCAAATTTTTGACCTAATTCACTTTCCTTAATAATAATTCCATTTTCTTTCAATAAGTTTAAGTTTCTATAGGCTACATTTTCATAATTTTCTAAATATAAATTTTCGACATCTTTGTAATGTTCTAAAATATTTAAAATGTCATCTCCTCGCTGTTTAACTCCATTATCTTTAATAAACTTAGTCAAATCATCTTTGACAATTAAATCTAAAATGTCTCTAGGTTTAATATTATAATCTAATAAAAAGTCTGCTTTTAAAACATACTCTTCTTGTAATTCAAATTGATCCTTTATTTGTTTATTTAATTTAGGTAATGACTGATTTAACTCTGATAATAACTTATCAAATCCATCTAACGAAATACCAACTTTTTCATCACGTTCAACATTATCAAAATATTCGATTAAACTGCTTATTTTTTCATCCAAAGTGCTTCCTTTTAAACTACTTATATTTAAACCTTTTTCACACAGTTCGTTTAAGGTTTTTTTCTTTTCGGTTAAGGTACTTCCTGTTTTGTAAATCCCTTCTAAAAGTAGATTTGTAAAAGAGACGCCTTCTTTAATTATTTCTTCAATTTTTTCAGAGTAATTAAGCTTTCTATCGATATTATGGTCTTTACAAATTTGATTTATGATTGGTTCTCTTAATAATTTTAATGTTCTTCTGTAAAATTTTTCGCCAACTTCTTTTTCTCTTATATTTCTTAATATTCTGACCATTTCATCAGCAACATAAATAGTGTTTTCTTTATTTGAAAAAAAGATAACACCAATATTTTTCAACCCTTTAATTACATCTTGTATATCAAGCTTTTTGATTGGTAGAATAGAGTAATTTATTAATTTAATTTCTTCTTGAGAAAGTCCAAGTTGTTTTGAAAGTGTCAGTATGATTGAAAGTTCATCCGAAGAAACTTTTGCTTCTCTATTATTAGCTATGTCATTATTATACGCTGTATGTAAACAGGATTTGTAGATTTTGTAATCTCTTTTTCTAAGAATACTCAATTCAGATTTATCATCTTCAAAATCTGCATTTAATCCTTTAATTTTAGTTTTTAATTGCTTGACTTCAGTTTCGTAAAGACGGGAAAACCAATCTTGTTTCATTATACAGTTACCATCTCTAATAATTATATCAATTAAAATATCTAATTGAGAAGTGATTTCTTGAAATTCACATTTAATATATTCTTGAAATTCATTTTCAGTTAATGCAAAAATCTTCGATATATTTTGATTGTCTACAGATTTTAACCCTTTGTCTGTAGAACTTAGAATTGTGTTAATCTCTTTTATTTGCTTAGGATTTTTAGATATAATGGTATCTATTATCTTAATAAACGAGTTCTTTTCTATCGAACCCATTTTGTCTAATATGTTTTCTAATTTCATAATTATGGTAACTGAGGTTAAAACTTTACTTTCTTATCTCAAAACAAAGCTTTTTTTACCAAAAAAGATTACGGGAAACCGTAACCTCATTTAACCTTATCTTAAAGTATAAACTTACAACTATAAGCTATTATATAAAATACGTAGAACTACGTAAATTACACCCATTACAATTCAGCCTACAAAAATAACAGTTGGGTGATTCTCTTTTTTAAAAGATGGGTTTATACAAGATATTTGTCCTGTAACAATAAAACACTTTAAAATGTATAAACTAGCCATTATTATAGCATTATTAGTATCAAGTATGCTACAAGCACAAACCACTTATGAAAGCGGAATGAACAAAGCATTTGAGCTTTGGAAACAAGGTGAAATCGCGCAAGCCTCAAATATGTTTGAGCGTATTGCAACTGCTGAAACAGACAATTGGTTGCCATCCTATTATGCAGCACAAGTATTAATCTTGGATGGATTTTCTAAACTAAAGCAAAAGGATGTTTTAGAGGCTCAGTTAAAAAAAGCACAGGGTTTTGTGGATGATGCCAAAGCAATATCTAAAGATAATCCCGAAATTATGGTATTACAAGCCATGTTACATATGGTTTATGTGGTTAGCGATGGTGCGACGTATGGTATGACCTTGTCAGGTAAAATTAATGCACTATACGCACAAGCTTATAAATTAGCTCCTGATAATCCAAGGGTTATGTTAAGTAAGGCAGAATGGGATATGGGAACTGCCAAGTATTTTGGAAAAGATACCAAGCCATTTTGTGAGCAAATAGAAAAATCTCTGCAACTTTTTGCTAACTTTAAACCAGAAACAGCTTTTGATCCAAATTGGGGACAAGAGCGTGCAGAACAATTAACTAAAGATTGTAACGAATAATAATGTCAAAATTTATAAAAGAATTAGGTAAAGCATTTATAGTAGGTGTACTTGTGTTTTTTGTAAGAATCGTGATTATGTATCTTAACGGTTCTACTATACAAGCCAATCAAGAGTTACTATTAGATTTTATTTATAATCAAATGTATGCTGTAGTGTTGCACTTGTCCAATGCTTATTTTGTGACTTATATGTTGCAAAAGCATAAAGACAATCTGTTTAAACTTAAAAACTTAATTCTTGCTGCTTTAGCTTCCATTGTAATCTCTGTTGTTGCAATATTCTTTTTAAGATTATTTATTAATGTTGTCATATATGGTGGAGCGTTAATGGACTTTTTAAAAGAAGATAAGTTAGTGTATTATTGGTTTTCGTTAACTATAGCTATTACAGTAACTGCTGGATATTACATCTTTTTTTACTTAAAACATTTACAAGAAAATAAAGTAAAAGAACAAAAAGTAATTGCAGGTACTGCAAGCGCAAAGTTTGATGCATTAAAAAACCAATTGGATCCTCATTTTTTGTTTAATAGCTTAAATGTATTAACTAGTTTAATTGAAGAAAACCCAAATAGCGCTCAAAAGTTTACCACTAGTTTATCTAAGGTTTACCGTTACGTTTTAGAGCAAAAAAACAAAGAATTAGTAACCGTTGATGAAGAGTTGCAATTTGCTAAAACCTATATGTCTTTGCTTAAAATGCGATTTGAAGACAGTATTATTTTTGATATACCAGATCAAGCTAAGGATGCAGAAAGTAAAGTCGTACCACTAGCATTGCAGCTATTGCTAGAAAATGCAGTAAAACATAATATTGTAACTAGCAGTAAACCGTTACATATTAAAATTTATGAAACCGATCAAAACCTAGTTGTAGAAAACAATTTACAACCTAAACAAATAGTAAAAAAGAGTAGTGGTGTAGGATTAGAAAACATCAAACAACGCTACCAATTATTAACCAATAAACGCGTAAGTATTAGCCAGAATACAGCTAGTTTTTTAGTGGCAATACCTATGCTAAGTAAAGAAGTATCAGTTATGAAACCAATACCAAAACAACAATTAGACGACTCTTATGTAAGAGCACGTAAACATGTGGAAGAGTTAAAAGAATTTTATTACAACCTAATTTCATATTGTATAGTCATCCCATTTTTAATATTTATAAACTATAAAACCAGTTGGGATTATAAATGGTTTTTCTTTCCAATGTTTGGTTGGGCAGTTGGACTATCATTTCATGCTTATAAAGTCTTTGTAAACGATGGTGTGTTAGGTAAATCTTGGGAAGACAAAAAGATTAAAAAGTTTATGGAAGAAGATAACCAACAACGTTGGAGCTAAAATATATTACAATGAAAAATGATATTGATACGTATTTAGAAGAAAACCAACAGGCTAGATATGAAAAAGAAGAAGCTTACTTAAGAGCAAAGAAAAAAGTAGAAAAAATTGTTGGCTTTTATTGGCATTTTGCAATCTACATTGTGGTTAATATTTTTATAATGTTACTAATATATAAGCAATCTGGGCAACCGTTTTTAAGTATGGCTGTTTGGTCTACTCCAATATTTTGGGGAATAGGTTTAATATTTCATTTTTTAGGTGTTTTTGGGACAGATTATTTGTTTGGTAAAAACTGGGAACAACGTAAAATTGAAAAATACATGAACAAAGAAAAAGAAAATAAACGTTGGGAATAACTAGTTATTAATCATCATACAACACTTAATATCAACTAACCAACCAAATTATAGTACCAATGAAAGTGATAATTATTGAAGACGAAAAACCATCTGCAAGACGTTTAAAACGTATGCTAGAAAGTATTGATATTACTACCGAAACGATGTTGCATTCCGTAGAAGAAGCTATCCAATGGTTTAATACCAATCCACATCCTGATTTAATATTTTTAGACATACAGCTTAGCGATGGGTTGTCTTTTGAAATCTTTGATCAAGTTGAGGTAAAGTCGGCTATTATTTTTACAACTGCTTATGACGAATATGCTTTGCAAGCGTTTAAGTTAAACAGTATTGATTACTTATTAAAACCTATTGATGATGAGGATTTAGAAACTGCTGTTGCAAAATATAAAACTAGGCTTCCGCAGAAAACTAACATCGCCTTAGATTTTGAGGATATCAAAAAACTATTAGTTAATCCAATTGATAGGGTTTACAAAAAACGATTTTCTGTTAAAGTAGGACAACATTTAAAATTGGTAAACATTGATGATGTCGAATGCTTTTACAGCGAAAACAAAGGAACCTATTTATACACGACTGAAGGTCGAAATTACCTTTTAGACACAACCCTTGAAGCTTTAGAAAACGAACTAGAACCAGAAACCTTTTTTAGAATAAATCGAAAATTTTATATAAACATTAATGCTATTAAAGACATTATAAGCTATACCAATTCGCGTTTACAAATTAAACTTAATAACTTTAATGAAGATGAGGTTATTGTAGCCAGAGAGCGTGTAAAGGATTTTAAAGATTGGTTGGAGTAGTGGTTACTCTTCTTCATCTTCAATCCTATTATCATCAAAAGCACTTGGTAGTAATTTAGGGATAAATTTAACGACTAAAGGCAACAGTAGTGCACCACCAGGTAATATAAAAATAGCTAAACTAGGTATAGATTTAAAAACATCTAAAAGCTGGTCTTGCACTTTTTTTTGTTCGTCCTTAGTTAAATCTCTTACTGTAGACTGTGTTAATAAAATTAGCAACTCTTTACTTTCTAAAAGTTCTTGGGTTAGTTTTTTGCTATTGCGTTTAATTAACTTTAATACCATGTTGGTAGAGTTGTCATAAAACGTTTTTACAATATTTTTAGAGCCTAAAAGCGGAACTTTTTCTCGGTAGTTTTTGTAAAAGTCTTCAATAGTTTTTGAAGCTTCATCTGTTTGATGCTGTGTTAGGTTAAGTTTTTCGCCTAAAGTATTTAAAAACGATTCTTCTTCATTATCTAATTTAGCATCAGTCCATGTAGCCATAGCAGCTAAATCCAAACAGTAGCGTGCAAATAAATTGGTGTCCACTAAGTTGGTAGCTTCACTAAATAATAATACACTATCGCGTTGGTAACGTAAAGATTGCTCAAATAGGTTGATTAAACTTTTATCGTAATCGGATTTTACTTTTTTACTATGTAAGGTGTTTAAAACTATACTTTCTATAATAGCTTCATATTGTTTAATAACATCATCATCAACTGTTCCCGTTTTTAAATAAGTTCTAAAAGCTAATACGTCAACAAATAACAAAGCATTAGTTATAAAGTAATTAAAACTTTTGTCTATTAGGTTGTCGTCAATTTGGACACGTTTATTTATAATACGTTCTGCCTGATCTTTTACATCCTTTGATCCAATAATGCCTTGTAAAAAGGAGACTCTTTCTTTATTAATCGTATTATAAAAATTGGCAACTTCGGTATAAAAATCGTTAGCTGTATTATGGTTTGTGTAGGCAATAAGTAAGGCAATAACCAAATTTATTTTACAAATTTCGTCAGAACTATAATCTTTGTTTTTAATCCAATTATTTACTACAGTTACATTACTTCCATATATAAAACCGCAATCTCTAAAGTGTCTGTAATACACTTCTAAGTCGTTGTCTTTAAAGAGCTCATAAGGTTTTAGCTCGTTTATAAGTTTTTTAATCCAGCCTGAAGCAGATGGGTTCATGGTTCTATTTAATTATGGTGCCAAAGATACTTTTTTAAAATTATTTTATGTCTTTTTTTCTCTTTTACAGAAAATTTATAAAACCAACATTACAAAAGTTGCGTAAGTGTCTGCGAGAACCAAAAATATTAATTAACAAAAAATCTCAAAAACATTATGAAAAATTTCAAATTTATTTTAGGAGTAGGTGTATTTGCAGCAGCAAGTTTCTTCTTCTTATCAGCGGATCACATTGATGCTCCAGCTGTACAAGGTGGTACAAGTGATATCACAGATTTTTACGCTTTTCAGGGAGAAAACACAGACAACTTAGTATTTGTTGCCAATGTACAAGGTCTTTTAAGTCCAGCAGCAACAGGAAGTGCTAGTTTTGACGAAAACGTAATGATTGAATTTAACATTGACAACACTGGAGACAATGTTGAAGATTTAGTAATTCAAGCTTTACCAAGAGATGGTAAAATGTACTTTTTTGGACCAGTTGCTCCAGGTACAACAGGATTAAGTAGTACAGTTATTGGATCAGGACCACAAACAATAGTAGATATTACATCTTACGGTACGTCTCCAATAGTGCAAACTACAGCAGGAATTTCAGCTTTTGCAGGACCAAGAGATGACCCATTTTTCTTCGATTTTAATCAGTACACTGCAATTATTGGTGGTACAGCTTCAGGATTTAATAATCCAGGAACAGACACATTTGCTGGAACTAATGTAATGTCAATTGTAGTTGAGGTGCCAAAATCTATGATTGGTGGATCAGGAACAATTAATACTTGGGTAGAATCTAAGTCTAAATAATAACAAACTTTTAAAACTTACAAATTATGAAAAATTTAAAAAATATATTTACTGTGCTTCTTGTAACCTTAGTAGCCTTTAATTGCTCCAATGATGACGATGCTGCTGTGGTAGGACCAACAGGACCTTCTGGACCTGACTTTACAGGTGTTTACACTCAACAAGATCAAATGGGACGTCCTGCTGTAAATACAGTATTTGTGTCTTCAGGATCTAAAGATATGTTTAACACAACAGTACCAAGTAGCCAAAATGCAGCATTCCAAAGTATGTTTGAGACTAACTTAACAGGATTAAGTCCAGCTTATGCTAACCCAGGAGATGCAAATGCATTAGGTTTAGATGCACCATCTTTTACAGGTTTACTTGCAACAGATGTGCTTAATGTGTCTTTAGACGGAACAACAACTTTTTATGATGGTACAAATGTTTTAACAGGACGTACTTTAGCAGATGATGTTATTACTGTAGAATTATTATTAATCTTTGGTGGTGAGGATTTTAGCGAAAACCCAACACTATCTAATGATAATGTAGATGCAAATGATAAAGCATTTTCTACATCTTTCCCTTATTTAGCGTCTCCTTGGTAGACTAGATTTAACCTAGGGTATTTTATGGAATACTCTAGGTTTTATTTTCGCCAATTCCCTTTTCAAACAAACAAAACAACTAAACAACATTATTATGAACACTAAACTATACATGCTGCTACTTGTTATAATTATAGCAACTAGTTGTTCAGAAAAAACAAAAACAATTACTAATCCAGATGATTATAATCAGTTTTTAACTCTAGATAGTAATACAGAAACCGTTAATGCAACGTCAGAATATAATTTTTGGACTAAAAAATTAGAGGCTGCTCCAAATCAATTCTCTTACCTATCTCAAATTGCAGGAGCAGAGTCAAGATTGTTTAAATCTACAGGAAACATCAAACATTTAAAATCTGCAGAGCAATCACTAATTACATTAAACGAACAAACACAATATAATTCGGCTGGTCATTTAAGAGCCTTAGCACGTAATTATATTTCACAACACAAATTTAAGCAAGCTTTAGAATTGCTTAAAAAAGCTGAAGAAAATGGTCAAAATCTTGAGGGTACAAAAAAAATGCTTTTTGATGTCCATATGGAGTTAGGAGATTTTGACATAGCAAAAAATTATCTAGAGGACGTTAAAGATTTAAACGATTTTGGATACCTAATTAGATTGTCTAAATGGAGTGATCATAAAGGCGATTTGGCTTCGGCAATTAATTATTTGGAGCGTGCAACTTTAAAAGCAGAGTCTTCTAAATTGGATGATTTAATGGAATGGTCTTATACTAACCTTGCTGATTTTTATGGTCATGATGGTCAAATAGAAAATTCGTATAACTACTATTTAAAAGCTTTAGCATTAAATCCTAATGATGCTTATGCCAAAAAGGGTATCGCTTGGATTGTATATTCTCACGAAAAAAATGCTTCAGAAGCAAACCGTATTTTAGATGCTATCTCACAGTTACATAATGCACCAGATTATTTGCTTTTTAAAGCAGAAATTGCAGAATACCAGAATAATATAGACGCTAAAAATAAGTATTTAGCTAGTTATTTTGAAGCTATTGATAATAAGGATTATGGCGATATGTATAATGTGTATTCTTCAAAAATATTAGCAGATACTAAAAGTGAAAAAGCAATTGCTTTAGCTAAAATTGAAGTAGAAAATAGACCAACACCATTGTCATACGATCTATTAGCATGGAGTTATTATAATAATGGTAATGTTAAAAAAGCTTTAAAAATAGCAGAGCAGTACGTTTTAGGATATACTTTTGAACCTGAAGTACAATACCATATTGCAGCAATATATAAAGCAAATGGTAAATTAAAAGAAGTTGCTGAGCTTAAAAAAGAATTACAAGAAAGTAGTTATGAGCTAGGACCACTAACAACCAAAATAGTTAACCAATTATAGTAGTAATAATGAAAAAAATAGTCGCTTATTTAACCTTATTAAGTCTCGCTTTTACAGTACATGCACAAACAGTTAAAGGTTATGTTATGGATAATAACCAACCTTTAGAAACTGCTTATGTGTATAATCAAACCTCAAAAGAACACGCACATACCAATCAATTTGGACAGTTTGTAATCAATAAAACAAAAGTAGGTGATAGCCTAATGGTTGGTTTATTAGGATATCAAAAGAAAACACTTGTTTTAACGCAATCTCTTTTAGACAATACATTTACAATAAATTTAGAGGCTAAAGCATTTGTGTTAGACGAGTTAGTTTTGTCAGAGCCAATAGATGTAATGAATAGTATGATTAAAATAGATTTGGCAACAAGTC
Organism: Olleya sp. Ti.3.14; assembly: GCF_038154885.1. Classification (NCBI taxonomy): domain Bacteria; kingdom Pseudomonadati; phylum Bacteroidota; class Flavobacteriia; order Flavobacteriales; family Flavobacteriaceae; genus Olleya; species Olleya sp. Ti.3.14. The sequence continues at coordinate 769,160 of NZ_JBAKAO010000001.1, read as the reverse complement.
CAATTAACTCATCACAAGAAATTTTAAGAAAAGTACCAGGTTTAATCATTGGTCAACACGCAGGTGGTGGTAAAGCAGAACAAATATTTTTAAGAGGTTTTGATGTCGACCATGGTACAGATGTTGGTTTGTCAGTAGATGGTATGCCTGTTAACATGGTATCTCACGCACATGGTCAAGGCTATAGTGACTTACATTTTTTAATCCCAGAAACTATAAACACCATCAATTTTGGTAAAGGTCCATATTATGCAAATCATGGTGATTTTAATACTGCTGGATTTGTAGACTTTAAAACAAAAGATAAGTTAGAGGATAATCTAGTTAGTTTTTCAGCAGGTCAATTTAATTCGTTAAGAACTTTAGGGATGTTTAATCTTCTAGAAAACAAAACTTCTCAAAACGCATATGTTGCTGTAGAGTATATTGAGACTGATGGACCTTTTGAATCACCTCAAAATTTTGATAGATTAAATATTGTAAGTAAGTATAATGCCTATTTAAATAATGACTCTAAAATAGGAGTAACCCTTAGTCACTTTACAAGTCAATGGGATGCTTCAGGTCAAATTCCTCAGCGATTAGTAGATAACGGAACGCTTTCTAATTTTGGAGCTGTGGACGATACAGAAGGTGGTAACACCAATCGTACTAACCTTAATGTGCAATACAGCACAATATTAGATAATGACGTGTCTATGCAGACTAATGCATTTTACTCAAACTACAATTTTGAGTTATATTCTAACTTCACTTTCTTTTTAGAAGACCCAATAAATGGCGATCAAATAAAGCAAAAAGAAGCACGTAATATTTTTGGATTTAATACACAGTTCAAAAAAAATAAAAACTACAATACTTTTGATGTAACTTATAATTCTGGTGTTGGTTTAAGATATGACGATGTTAGTGGTATCGAGTTATCACATACATTAAATAGAAAACAAACCTTAGAAAACATTCAATTAGGTAATGTTAATCAACGTAATTTATATGGTTTTTTTAATGCTGAAATTGATTTAGGTAAAGTTAAAATTACACCAGCTTTACGTCTAGAATATATTAAGTTTCAGTACCAAGACCAATTAAGTCCAACATACTCTAACCTTACTGATAGTGAAGTCGCTATTTTACCAAAATTAAGTATTGAGTATAATCAAAATAATAATGTGCAATGGTTTGTTAAATCCGGAATTGGATTTCACTCAAACGATTCTAGAGTGGTTTTAAATCAAGAAATAGATAACGCTTTACCAAAAGCTTATGGATTAGATTTAGGAAACATTTGGAAACCAACAGAAAAGTTAGTCATTAATACAGCTTTATGGTATTTGTTTTCTGAAGAAGAATTTGTTTACGTTGGAGATGCAGGAATTATTGAGCCTAGCGGAAAATCTGAACGTTATGGAGTAGATTTTGGAGTTAGATATCAATTAACAGATAATATTTACTTTAATACAGATGCTACACTTACCAGAGCAAGAAGTTTGGAAGAAGACAACGGAAACGATTATATACCATTAGCACCAGATTTTACATTAGTAGGAGGTTTATCTTTTAAAGATTTAAATAATTTTTCAGGAGGAATTAACTACAGATACGTAGATGATAGACCTGCAAATGAAGATAATAGTGTACAAGCAGAAGGCTATTTTGTAACAGATTTAAATGTGAATTATGCATTTAATAAACACTGGAAATTAGGTGTTAGTATTGAAAATGTGTTAGATACAGATTGGAAAGAAACTCAATTTTTAACCGAGTCAAGATTACAAAATGAAGTTGATCCAGTGGAAGAGATTCACTTTACACCTGGAACACCTTTTAACTTTAAAACAACATTAAGTTACACGTTTTAAAAATAAATAAAACCTTACTCATTAAAATTACGTAAGTATAGTTGCAATCAGTTTAAGGGAAACAATTAATTGCACAACTAACATTAATTTAAATGCTATGAAAAAGTAAGGTTTGTTTTTTGTTAGTTTGTTTTGAAAGAGTTTGATAATTTATTATCAAACTCTTTCTTTTTTTATCCTGTTTATAATTTACATAAATAGACCTTTTAGTTTATAGTATTATGAAGTATTTATTACTAACTACTAGAGTATAAGTTTACTCAATTCACTATTAAAAGCAATAGATCATGCATAAGCTTTAAGCAATGTTACTTAGACATAAAATTATCACATCAAAGCTTTGTATTTAATCATTGTAATTAGGCGCTTATATTGGGTATCTAAAATCACAAAAGCTTCTATTTGTTTACTTATGTTTCATTAGATTATTATTTATAAGCAAATGGCTATTATTTTGTAAATAACAAACAAGCTCAAGTGCATGATACTGTATAAATTAGTTTGATATAGTAAAGCAAAAAAAAAGACACCTAATAGGTGTCTTTTTTGTAAGTGATTTATAATCTTATAAGGATGCCAAAGCACCTAAAGTATATAACTGCTCTAATGTTGGAGAAGGACTTCCTCCAGCTGGCTCTAATGTTATACCAAATGCTTGTGATTGATTAGCATTTTTAAGTTTAAAAATCTTATTGTCGTCTTTTATAAAATCGTCAATAGTACCTAAACTAGTTGGTGTTAGAGGGTTTAAAGTTAAAGACCAGACTTGGTATACTTTACCTTCTGGAGGCTCTGGTAAACCTTGTAAGTCTAAATAGACTGTGTCATCTTTTTTGTCCCAATACACGTTAGCAAAAGCTCCAGGAGCTGCAGCTTGACCTTCTAATGGTATATTAATAATGCTCTTATCTCTAATTATATTTAATAAGTTTTTAGTTTCTGCTAAATCTGTTTTAGAAGTTTCCATTTGGATTTCTAAAAAGTCTTTTTCAGTATTAACCGTTTGTATTTGGTTTTCTAAATCAGATTTTTGATTTATTGTCCAAATTAATCCACCTGCTAAAACAACAGCAGCTGCCCAACCAGAATAATTTAACCATTGGGTTTTAGGTCTGTTTAAACTAATAACCTTACTATCTGTATTGTTGTTTAATCTACCTTTTATAGTATTAAAAGCGATATCTTTTTTTGGAGAGATACTTGCAGTTAATTTAACTATAGCAGCCTCTATCTCTAAAACTTCTTTTAGGACTTCGGGATGTTTCAACATTAAATCATATACTTCACTACTTTCTTTTTCAGAAAGCTGTCCAGCAACGTACAGTTCTAATATTCCTGAGTTTATATAGTCGTTAATGTTCATATTATAGTACAGCTTCTCTTAATTCTTTTATACAATTTCTATTCCTAGTCTTAATCGTCCCAATTGGCATGTCTAACTCTTCTGAGGCTTCTTTTTGAGTAAACCCTTTAAAGTATAATAGCTCAATCACTTCAATGCACTTTTTAGCTAATTTATCTACAAATTTCTTGATGCCTATAGCATCAGTACTATCGTCTAAACTATCATGCGACTGGATAATATCTACGAAAAAATCAGAGTTAAGGTTTTTACCCGAGTTTTTAAAGGACTTAGACCTAGTTTTATCTATTGCTGCATTTCTAGCTATATTTATTAGCCAAGTAAAGAAACGACCTTTTTTAACGTCGTAACTATCGGCTTTATGCCAAGCTTTGATAAATACATCTTGCATGATTTCTTCTGCAATGTCATTATCTCTAACTATATTATAAATTACACCATGCATACTATCTTTGTACATATCGTATAATTTTTCAAAAGCCTTTTCGTCTTTCTTCTTAAATTGTACTACTAAATTGTCTATATCCATATAAAAATATCTTGAACTAAAGTATAATAAAAAACATAAAAAAATCGCTTAAAAGCGATTTTTTTTAATCTATTCCTATTGTGGATTACTTAATGATCCCTCCACAACTTACACGTCCACCAGCATCTCCTGTTGGTTGTGTTGTAAAGTCATCTGTACCAGCATGTACAATTATTGCTTTACCTAATATGTCTTTGTTCTCGTCACCACATCCAATACACCACTCATCTGTTTTTAGCATTATTGTAGCATGACCATTAGCGTCTGCTTGTAAATTACCAATGTCGCCTTTATGGTATCCAGCTTTACTTCCCCATTTTCCGTGAGGTGCTCCTGTTGGGTTCCAGTGTCCACCTGTAGATTTCCCGTCATCCGAAGAGCAATCTGCTTTTTCATGAATATGGATAGCGTGTATTCCTGGCTCTAAACCACTAAGCATTGCAGTAAATTTAATTTGGTCATCTTCTTCTGTAAACACAGCATTACCTGTAACATTACTTCCGCTTTTAGATTCTAATTTTAGTTTAACCTTTTTTGCAGTTTCGGCTTCGGTTTTTTCAGTTTCAGGTTGTGTTTTATCTTCTTTACAGCTTATAAATACTCCAAAAGTTAACACTAATAGTAGTAATGATATTTTTTTCATTTTCATTTTATTTAGATTTTTAAGTTAAGTAGCTCTGTCCAACTGCTTTTTTACTAATATAATAAAATACTATTAGTTTTTTCTTAAAAAAGTGTTGATTTCTATTGAAACGTCTTCCCATGTTTTACTAACACCATCTGCACCTTTATGTAAATCAAAACAAACTTTATTTAAAATACTTAAAGCACCTAAGGCATCCCAATCTTTTAATTGCATTGTCGCAGACATGGCTACACGTCTTTCATCTGTGATTTTTACTTCTAAAGGTAAGTCGTTAGTGACGCCATTCATGGTAATAGAAGCAATGTATTTGTTATCTATATGTTTAATCGTTCCTTTTATAAATTCAGGATTTAACATCTCTCCAAAAAATGAAGTTTTTAACTTTAAATCTCTAGCGTCGTTGTCTGTAAATAAACCACTAATTGGAATAGAAAAGTTTAAATTGTTTAATGCTTCCTGTGGAGAATCTCCTGCTTTTTCATCAAAATTTAAAGTGACAAACTGTCCACCAACAGGAACTTTTTCAGTCGTTTTGTAAGCAGTCCATTTTACTGTTGTTCCTTCTGGTTTTACAACAAATTTTTCAGTTTTTGCTACAGACTCAGTTGTTTCTTTTTTAGTATCAGAATTTTTAGTGTCGTCCTTACAACTTACAGCAAAAACAAGAGATAATGCCAATACTAATTTTGTTATTTTTTTCATTTTAAAATTTATTTTTTTCGTAATTATTATAATGTTAGGTACATAATTTTGCTGTTGTAATTTACAAACAATTAATCTAAACTAAAGGTTTTAATTTCATCTATACCTTTGGTCATATTAATTTTAATAATGCTTTGATAATAGGGTTTAAAGTTGGTGTTAAAAAAGGTATTGGTTTTATCTAATGCTAATTTTAAATCTTCTTTAGCATGTTGTAATAAGGTGGTTTCTGTACTAGTTAAACCATTTTGTCTTGTTGCAATATACCAAGAGGCAGTACCTATTCTGTTATTTACACTAACATCTAAAGTTTTAGTTATCCCTTGGCGTTTATCTTGTTTGCCAATGTAAATATCTAATAATTCATCAATTTGTTTAATTATGTCTTTGGATGCTTTTATTTCATCTTTATATTTTTCTTTATCTAAATCCGTTAACTCCGTTTTATATTTTTCAGCTAACTTTTTATTTTCAGCTAATTGCCTAGTGGCATCAGCAGCTATTTGACGAATATTTTCAATCTCTTTTAAAGCAGCATAGACAGCATCTGTATTTTTGGTAGATACATCTAGTCTTGGATCTGACGCTACAGTAATCATGGTTTCTGATGTTTGGTCACCATATTCTAAAATAGCTTTGTAGTTGCCTGGTTTTACATCTACACCTCCAGATTCTCTAGAGCTTTTTCTAACGGTTCTAGATGGTCTGTCGCCACCTTTTTCGTCCATATACCAAGTCCATTTATGTAATCCTTTATCTTCTGGAACTTTACGTTTTAAGGTTCTAATTAACTTATCTCCATTGTATATTTTTAATGAAATAGAATCCCATTTAATTTCATTTTTATCGTCATCAGTATCAGAATCAGTTGCTTTATCATTGTCTTCCTCTTTTTTATCTTCTTTTGAAGCTTTTACAGGAGTAACCAAGTACGTAAATTGTGCACCACGACCTCTGTTATCTCCATTAAACATAGCATCTGCACCAAATCGGCTTCCTGTTGGTTGTTGGTAAGCTGCTTGATATGCAATAGGAGGAGAGAATAGGGTTATTTTACTATCTATAACGTGTTTGTTTTTTGCTATAGCACGTAAAGGTCTAATATCGTCCAAAACCCAAGCAGCACGTCCAAAAGTCCCAATTACTAAATCATGCTCTCTAGGATGTATTACTAAGTCTTTTACAGAAACAGTAGGGAAGCCTTCCGTCCATTTAGTCCAATTATTACCTGCGTTTATAGATACGTATAAACCATCATCTGTACCTAAAAATAGTAAGTTTGGTTCTTCTAAATCTTCAATAATTGATAAGGTGTAACTTTTAACATCGTTTTCGTCTACAATACGCTCCCATGTTTTACCGTAGTTAGTTGTTTTATAAGCGTAAGGTGTGTAGTTAAAACGTCTGTAATCATTCGCGATAAGCAAAGCTTCACCTTTATTTTTATTACTAGCTTTTATTTGTGCAATCCAACTGCCTTTAGGTAATCCTTTTAGATTATTTGACACGTCGTTATAGCTTTGTCCTCCATTTGTGGTAACATGCACGCGACCATCATCTGTACCAACCCAAAAGACATTTTTTTCTGCAGGAGAAGGTTCTATTACTAAAATAGTACAGTGGTTTTCTGCTCCTGTTGCATCCATAGTTAAGCCACCACTTTCATGTTGTTTTAATTTTTCAGGATCGTTAGTAGTTAAATCAGGTGAGATGACTGTCCAAGTTAATCCTTTGTCTGTAGATTTATGTACAAACTGACTTCCAAAATAAATAGTATTATTGCTAAAAGGGTCAATGTTTATTGCGCTATTCCAATTAAATCTCAAGGTAACATCTTTATTTGGATGTGTTGGTTGTATAGTATAATTATTACCTGTTTGCCAATCATATCTGCTAACAGAGCCTTGTTGACTCATGGTCCAACCGTAACGCGAATTGTCTTTATCAGGTACCACATCAAAACCATCTCCAAAGCTAATCTCTTGCCAATAGCTGTTGCGTATACCTTGTGCACGCCAAACATAAGCAGGACCTCTCCATGACCCATTATCTTGCATACCTCCATACACATTATATGGATACTCGTTATCTACATTAATATGGTAAAATTGAGCAACAGGAAGGTTACCAACAAAACGCCAGTTTTTACCACCATCTTTAGTAATGTTTAATCCACCATCATTACCATCAATCATAAAATTACCATTGGTAGGATGTATCCACCAAGCATGATGGTCAGGATGCACTCCATTGTTTGCACCATAAGCAGGCATTAACTGTGTAAAGTTTTTACCACCATCTTCACTAACATTAATATAGGTGTAAACTGAATATACTCTGTTTTCGTTTTGTGGATCGACATATATTTCAGAATAATAAAAAGGTCTATTTCCAATGTCGCTTTTTTCATTTATTTTTTTCCATTTAAACCCACCATCATCACTTCTGTATAGTGCATTTTTTTTAGCTTCGACTAAAGCATAAATAATATTTGGTTTATTAGCAGCTATTGCGACACCAATTCGCCCTAATTCCCCTTTAGGGAAGCCTTCTTTTTCTGTAACTTTAGTCCAATTTTCTCCACCATCATGTGTGATATGTAATCCAGAACCTATTCCTCCAGATTTAAAAAACCAAGGCTCACGTTTATGCTCCCAAAGTGTAGCAATTAATTTGTTTGGATTAGTAGGATCCATAACTAGGTCTGCAGCTCCTGTTTTGTTATTAGCAAATAATATTTTTTTCCATGATTTACCTCCATCTGTAGTTTTAAAAATACCACGTTCTGGATGTTCTCCCCATGGACTACCAATAGCAGCAGCATACACTATATTAGGGTTTGTAGGATCTATAACCACACGATGTATGTGTCTGGTGTTTTCTAAACCCATTAGTTTCCAAGTTTTTCCTGCGTCTAAAGATTTATAAATTCCATAACCACCATTTAGACTATTTCTTGGGTTACCTTCTCCAGTACCTACCCAAATCACACTTGGATTAGATTGTTGTATAGCAACAGCACCAACAGATGCTGTGACTTCTTTTTCAAAAATAGGTTCCCAATTTATACCTCCAGAAGTAGATTTCCATAAACCACCAGAAGCAGTACCAACATACATAATATCCGGATTAGCGTGAACAGCATCTATTGCTGTGACACGACCAGACATTCCGCCTGGACCAATGTTTCTTGGTTTCATGTTTTTAACTAAATCCATAGAGAATTCTTGCGAAAATGCTGTAATAGAGAAGAGTAATAAAAGTAGAATGGATAATTTTTTCATTTTTGGTCGATTAGTTTGCATAAAGTTAAGCAACATAATCTTAAAAAGCTGTTAAGACGTTTATTTTGATGTTAAAATGTCGTATTTTTATACTGCATGAAAAACAAAAATAACAACAGAAAAGGCTTTGTATTTAAACCATACGAAGCACCTTCGCAATCCCCTTTTGAGAAGCTTTTTGATATTTTTAAAGAATTAATTACCCATACTTCTGGAGATTTTGACGAAGCTATAGATTGGCTTCGCGAATTAGATAAAGAATATAAATTAACCACTCCAGAATATTCAATTGACGATTTTATTGAAGATCTTAAAGAAAAAGGTTACATACGCGAAGAAATTAAACCAGACGGAAACAAAGGGAATGCTATTACAGCAAAGACTGAGCGTGCCATTAGGCAATCTGCATTGGATCAAATATTTGGAAACATCAAACGTAGTGGTTCTGGAAACCATAAAAGTAAAGGTGTTGGAATAGGAGATGAGCATACAGGCGATTTTAGAAACTACCAATTTGGCGACAGTTTGGATAAAGTCTCGATGACCGAAAGCTTGCGAAACGCACAAATTAACAACGGAATTGGCGATTTTAATTTAACCGAAGACGATTTAGTGGTCGAAGAAACCACACACAAGTCGCAAATGAGTACGGTTTTAATGATAGACATTAGCCATAGTATGATTTTGTATGGAGAGGACAGGATAACACCTGCTAAAAAAGTAGCGATGGCTTTAGCCGAATTAATTACAACACGCTACCCAAAAGATACCTTGGACATATTAGTTTTTGGTAACGATGCTTGGCCAATAAAAATTAAAGATTTACCCTATTTAAATGTTGGTCCATATCATACAAATACGGTTGCTGGACTACAATTAGCAATGGATTTATTGCGTCGTAAACGTAATACTAATAAGCAAATTTTTATGATAACAGATGGTAAACCAAGTTGCTTGCGTTTGCCTGACGGAACCTATTATAAAGATAGTAATGGTTTAAATCCATACATCACTAATAAATGCTATGCCCAAGCGCAGCAAGCTAGAAAATTGCATATTCCGATCACTACATTTATGATTGCTCAAGATCCTTATCTAATGCAATTTGTAGAAGAATTTACGCATGCCAATCAAGGAAAAGCGTTTTATACAGGATTAAAAGGTTTAGGCGAAATGATTTTTGAGGACTACGAAACAAATAGAAAAAAAAGAATTAAAGGATAATGAAAATAGAAACAATAAAAACTTTAGGCGAATTAAAAAAAGCTGGATATAAAAGCAAGTCTATTAAAGATGAATTAAGAGATAATTTAATTGAAAAAATAAAAAATAAAACAACCGTTTTTGAAGGTGTGCATGGTTACGAAAACACTGTGATTCCAGAGTTAGAACGTGCCATTTTATCACGTCATAATATCAACTTTTTAGGATTACGTGGTCAAGCAAAAACACGTTTAGCACGTTTAATGCTTAATTTGTTAGACGAGTATGTTCCTGTGGTTGAAGGTTCCGAAATTAATGACGATCCTTTACAACCCATTTCACGTTTTGCAACAGAATTAATTGCAGAAAAAGGAGACGACACACCAATTACTTGGATGCATAGAAGCGAGCGTTTTGCCGAAAAATTAGCAACTCCAGATGTTACTGTTGCAGATATTATTGGTGATGTGGATCCAATAAAAGCAGCAAACTTAAAACTAAGTTATGCAGACGACAGAGTAATACATTACGGAATGATTCCACGTGCAAACCGTTGTATATTTGTAATTAATGAATTACCAGATTTACAAGCTAGAATACAAGTCGCTTTATTTAATATTTTACAAGAAGGTGATATACAGATTAGAGGATTTAAATTACGTCTACCTTTAGATATGCAGTTTATTTTTACTGCAAATCCTGAAGATTATACCAATAGAGGAAGCATTGTAACACCTTTAAAAGATAGAATTGGATCGCAAATTTTAACGCATTATCCAACAGATATTGAAACTGCAAAAACCATTACTCAACAAGAAGCAAAATCTGATGGACGCCAAAAAGAAAGTATTCATGTACCAGAATTAGCAAAAGATTTACTAGAACAAATTGTATTTGAAGCACGTGATAGTGATTTTATTGACGAAAAAAGTGGCGTAAGTGCACGTTTAAGTATTACTGCTTTTGAAAACTTATTAAGTACAGCAGAGCTTAGAGGATTAAAAAATGGAGATGATACTACAACCATTAGATTATCTGACTTTTTAGGAATTATTCCAGCTATTACTGGTAAAGTTGAGTTGGTTTATGAAGGTGAACAAGAAGGCGCAGCACAAGTGGCTTATAACTTAATTGGTGAAGCAGTAAAAAGTCTGTTTCCTGAGTTTTTCCCTAAGATTGAAAAATTAAAAAAACAAGAAGATGTAAGTCCTTATGATGACATTGTCTCTTGGTTTTTCAACCATTCTGAAGGTTTTGAGCTATTAGACGGTTTACGTGATAAAGAGTATAAAGCCTTATTAGATGCAGTTACTCCTCTAGATGATTTATTAGCAGAACACCAACCAAAATTAACAAAACAAGAAAGCTATTTTGTAAAAGAGTTTGTGCTTTGGGCATTAGTGGAATATAAACAATTAAGTAAACACAGATTTACTGAAGGGATTCAGTTTAAAGATCCTTATGGTAGTTTTATAAGTGGCTTATAATTTTAAAACTTAAAACAATAAAAAAGCGCATCATTAAAAAATGATGCGCTTTTTTATTTAAACCAGTGTGGTAACCACTTCAATAGCGCTATGTAACGTTTTGTGCACTGGACATTTATCTGCAATTTGAAGAATACGTTGTATTTGTTTGTAATCTAAATTGCCTTTTAGTTTAATCTCTCTATTAAAGGTATCTACTTTAATTTCTTTTTGCTCACCATTTTCAACGATCTGCTTAGCTACTTTAGTATGTGAGGTATGCACTTCAATATTTTGTAAATCCCATCCTTTTCGTTTTACATACATTTGCACAGTCATTGCTGTACAAGCAGATAGTCCTGCAGAAACAAACTCGTAAGGTGAAGGTCCAAAATCATTTCCACCATAACTAACAGGTTCATCAGCCATCATGGTGTGACTTCCAACAGTCATTTGTGTCGTAAAACCATCTTCAGCATCTAAACTAGCAACTGCTTGATGAGTTGTTTTTACTATTTCTGTTTTAGGTATGGTAATATAGCGTTTTGCCCAAGTAGCAATCACACTTCCTACGTAAACAGAATCCTCTTTTTTCATTAATAAATGATCAGCTCCATCAAGCGTTATAAAACTTTTTGGATGTCTTGCTGTTACATAAATTTCTTCTGCATTTTCAATGCCAACAGTGGTATCTTGAGGCGAATGCAGCACTAACAATGCTTTGCGTAAGTTTTTAGCAACCTCTGGAAGCGACTTAGTTTCTATATCTTCTAAAAATTGTTTTTTAATTGTAAATGGTCTTCCGCCAATATTCACATTTGCTTTTCCTGTTGCCTTAATTTCTTCAACACTACTTTGTATTAAATGCTTGACGTGTTTTGGATTAGAAGGTGCTCCAATGGTTGCAACCGCTTTAACAGATTCTATTGTAGAGGCAGCAAATATAACAGCAGCTCCACCTAAGGAATGTCCAATTAATAGAGAAGGAGCAGTATAGTTTTCTTTCAAATAATTTGAAGCACTAATTAAATCGTCTACATTTCCAGAAAAATTGGTGTTTTCAAAATCGCCTTCACTTTCACCTAAACCAGTAAAATCAAAACGTAATACTCCAAAGCCATTTGCTGTTAATTCGCGAGAAATATTTTTTACTGCAGATAAGTTTTTATTACAAGTAAAGCAATGCGCAAATATAGCGAAGTTATGAGGATGTTGATTTATTGGCAGCTCTAAACGACCAACTAATTGTTGACCTTCAGCATTAGTAAAATTTATTTTTTGGATATTCATGGTGTTGCAATTTTATATTAAGTCGAAAAAAAGTGAAACCCTTTCAATATTTAGTCATTACCACGTATCTCTATACTTAATATTTGCTTCGCAAAATTTAATAATCTCTATAATTCTCTTTTCTTTTGTAGCTTCCCGTTTCGCTTGGTTTAGCCAATATAGATAGCTTTTTCTGTAAGAAGGTGCAAAGTTATTATAGTTTTCAAAAGCTTTTGGATTTTCATCAAATGCCAATTGTAATGCGTCTGGAATAATGCCTTTTTCAACTGCATCTAAAGCAGACCAACTTCCGTTTTTCTTGCCAGTTTTTATAATTTCTAAACCTTTTGGATGCATTAAGTCTTCAGCAAGTAAGGCTTTAACGTGTCTTTTGTTAAGTGCGCTCCAAACACTTTTTGGATTACGTTTACAAAAATATTGTCTGCGTTTTCCATCTCCTAAACTTTTAACAGTACTATCGATCCAACCATAACACAAGGCTACTTTTACAGCTTCTTCCCAACGCATACTTTCGTTTTTGTGGTCTACTTTGTAAAAGATGAGGTAGATACCATCAGCGCTGTCGTGATTGATATGTAACCATTCTCGCCATTCAGTGTCAGATTTAAAATAGTACTCGTCAGTAGTCATTTTTAAAGCGCTTTTACATTCACATAAAAATTACTATCCACTTTTATTTTAGCATCTTTAGATTTTAATTTAAGCGTTTGATTGTTTTTTGTAGGTGTAATCCATTGATTAACACCATTGACTTCAATTTGAATTGGCATTATAAAGTCATCAACTATATTAGTCCATTTGTAGTGTAATTTTTTACCTTCAACTTGATATTCAAAAACAGGAATGTTAACAGTGCGTAAATATTGATTGAAAATACCTTTTAAATCCAATCCAGATTCTTCTGCTAAACAGTTTTCAATTTGTTGTGTAGTTACGGTTTGATGATAGAATTTTGAATTTAAAGTACGTAATATTTGTCTCCACTTTTCGTCATCTTTAACCAGTTGACGAATGGTATGAAGCATGTTTGCACCTTTGTAATACATGTCGCCAGAACCTTCATTATTAACATTATAATATCCAATTAAGGGTCTATCATTTTGAATACCTCTTCTTGTGCCAATAACGTACTCTGATGAGGCTTGTTTACCGTAATAATAATCTAAAAATAAGCTTTCAGAATAAGCAGTAAAACTTTCGTGAATCCACATATCTGCAATATCTACATTGGTAATATTGTTAGCAAACCACTCGTGTCCAGCTTCATGAATGATGATAAAATCAAATTTTAAGCCCCAACCTGTTCCGGATAAATCGCTACCCAAATAGCCATTCATATATTTGTTTCCGTAAGTTACAGAACTTTGGTGTTCCATACCTAAATAAGGGACTTCTACCAATTTAAAACTATCTTCGTAAAACGGATAAGGACCAAACCAATGTTCAAAAGCTTTCATCATTTTTGGTGCATCTTTAAAATGGGTTTTTGCTTTTTCAAGGTTGTCTTTTAAGACGTAGTAATTCATGTCTAAATCACCTTTTTCGCCTTTAAAAACTTCAGAAAAGTTAGCATAATCACCAATATTAATATTTACACCATAGTTGTTAATTGGGTTTGCTACATGCCAATTAGTTGTAATTGTTTCATCTTTATTATCAATAATATTTTTAAGTCTTCCGTTAGACACATTCATTAACCCTTTAGGAATTGTAACGCTAATATCCATACTATCGACTTCGTCATACATATGGTCTTTATTAGGCCACCAAACACTTGCGCCAAGTCCTTGACAAGATGAAGCTATGAAATGATTTCCGTTTTTGTCTTTTTTCCAAGAAATTCCGCCATCCCAAGGTGCTCTAACAGCTTCGCGAGGTTTTCCTTCGTAGTATGCAATAATACTATTTGTTTCGCCTATATTTTGTTGATCTTTAAGCGTTACAAAGTGAGCATTTCTATCGTGTTTTATTTCTAGTTCTTTATTGTTTTGAGTCACTTTAGTCAATAGTAATGGTTCTTGCAAATCAATTTGTAAAACTTGGTTTGGTTTTAAAACGGTATACTGAATTGTATTTGTTCCAGAAATTGTTTTCTGTTCTGGATTAACTTTAATATCTAAATGATAATAGGTTAAATCCCACCATTCGCGCTCAGGAGTAATACTACCACGAAGCGTGTCTTGTCTAGTAAAGTTGTTTTTTTCTTGCAGTAAGCCTTGGGCTTTTGTTGATATACAAGGAGAAATTACAAAAAAAAGTATTAGATAGAGTGTGTTTTTCATTACTATAAAAATTTCTTCTAAATTAATGAAAAATAAAAAACCACTTTACTTAAAAGTAGGTTTTAACTAATAATTTTTAAAAAGAATTAATCGTAAATCATTAAAAATTGTTTTTTAATTTTTTATTACTACATTTGTAGTAATAAAACTATACTTGTGGATATAAAACAGTTAAATAAATCAGAACTACAAATAATGAGGTGTTTATGGATTCTTGATAAAGGATTTATGAAAGATATTGTTGAGAAGTTTCCAGAACCAAAACCAGCATATACTACTATTTCTACATTATTAAAACGAATGGTTGATAAGAAGTATATTGGGTTTGAGAGATTAGGAAGAGACAAAGTTTATTTCCCTATTCTTAAAAAGAACGACTATTTTACAAAGCAAGTAAATGGGATGATTCAGCATTTTTTCAACGATTCTAAAGCACAATTTGCATCATTTTTTACTAAAAATGCAGATTTATCGATGAAAGAGTTAGAAGATCTTCAAGCATTATTAAAACAGAAAATGGACCAAAAGAAAGCCAATGATTAGTTATTTTGTATATACCATTATTAGTTTAGGTTGTTCGTATCTAGTTTATGTCGTGTTACTCAGAAAACAAAAGACATTTCAGTTTAATCGTTTCTTTTTAATAGGCTCAATGATTTTATGTTTTGCAGCTCCATTTTTTGAATTTGAATTTCTTGATGCAGTTCCTCGTATTACAGAGATCACTGTCGAAAATTTTGATGAAACTAAAGAAGTAAATCATGATATTGAAAGTTTAGTTTTAAAAGAAACAAAAAGTATTCATTCATCCAACAAAAGTGCACTGTTTTATATTTATTTGGTAATTACACTGTTTTTCGTTTTTAGGTTTTTCAAGAATCTTTTCAAGATATATAAGCATACAAGAATCTGTTATAAACGTTTAGGTAGTCTGAAGTTAATAAAGTGTAACGATTCTGATTTGGTTTCTAGTTTTTTCAACTATATGTTTATAAATGAAAATCATAGATTAACTAACGCTGAATATTTAAGTATACTAAAGCATGAATCAGTACATAGCAAACATTTACATACTATTGATATCATACTATCAGAATTATTTATTTGTGTTTTTTGGTTTAATCCTTTTACTTGGTTATATAAAAAAGTAATACTTCAAAATCATGAGTTTATTGCAGATGAAATTTCCGTTTTATCAGGAATTGATATCGAAAAATATTCCAAAACTATAATTAATTTAGGAAAACAGGATTACCGCATTCCTTTAACTAGCGGATTTAATTTTATTCAAATCAAAAACCGACTTATTATGTTACATCAAAAGAAATCTTCTGTATTAAATCAAGCATTAAAAATTACTTCTGTTATCTTATTATTCGCAGGTATTTTTGTGTTTAGCTCTTATAAAGATTTAAAAAAACCAATTGTAGTTGTTATTGATGCTGGACATGGAGGTAAAGATTCCGGTAATAAAACTGATGTGAAAGAAAAGGAGATTACCTTAGAAATTTCTAATTTATTAGCAAGCTATAGTAATGATAAAATAAAAATTATCCAGACTAGGACGTCAGATGAGTTTATTTCACTTAATCAACGTTCAAAAATAGTAAATAATGCAAATGCAGATTTAATGATTAGCTTACATTGTACGTCAAATAAGGATAATAGTATAAATGGAGTGGAGGCATATTATAAAGATGACAATGACAATAAAGACACCTCTTATAATTATAGTGAGGTTTTAATTGAAAATAAGTTTAATGTTTTTTCAAAATCTCGTGGTATTAAGGTTGCAAATTTTTATCTCCTTAAAAATGTAAACTGTCCAGCAATATTTTTAGAACTAGGTTTTTTATCTAATAAAGAGGATAAAGCTATATTGACTAATACATTTAAAAGAGAGGTTATAGCAAAATCTATTTTTGAAAGTTTAAATAAAATTAGAAGTAGTAAATAAGGAAAATAAAAAAGCTGTTTCATTACAAAACAGCTTTTTAGGGTAATTAAAACTAAAACTTAATTTTTAGAAGCAGTATTTTCCTTCTGCTTTTACTTTTTCTGCAATCTCGATACGTAAATCTACGATATCTGGATAGTTAGCATATTTTGTAAAACGCTTAAGCCCCATTAACATCATACGTTGTTCATCTCCTTCAGCAAAAGAAATAATACTTTCTTTTCCTTTTTCTTCAACGATATCTACAGCATGATATAAATATAATTTAGCCATTGCGATTTGAGCAGATTGCTCTTTTTCGCTAGTACGTTTAACGTTTTTCTCAGTTCTTAAAATCGCAGATTCTGCCATGTAGATTTCAATTAAGATATCTGCAGCTGCAATTAATAATTGTTGGTGATCTTCTAATTGAGGACCATATTTTTGAACAGCACCACCTGCAACCATTAAGAATGTCTTTTTAAGTTTCTTAATCATTTCTTTTTCTTCTGAAAATAACTCAGAGTAATCAGGTGTTTCAAAAGATGGTATTCCCATTAATTCTTCTTGTACTTTAGAAGCAGGACCTAATAAGTCTACATGACCTTTCATTGCCTTTTTAACTAACATACCAACAGCTAACATTCTGTTAATTTCGTTAGTACCTTCATATATACGGGCAATTCTAGCATCTCTCCAAGCTGACTCCATAGGCGTTTCTTCAGAGAATCCCATTCCACCAAAAATTTGGATACCTTCATCTGCACAATTTTGTACATCTTCAGATACTGCAACTTTTAAGATAGAACACTCAATTGCATATTCTTCAACACCTTTAAGTTCTGCTTCTTGATGTGTATTTCCAGCAGCTTCACGCATTGCGATTCTGTCTTCAATATTTTTAGCAGCTCTATAAGTAGCAGATTCACCAGCATAAGCACTTGCAGCCATTTCGGCTAACTTTACTTTGATTGCTCCAAAATCTGCAATAGGAGTTTTAAATTGTTTACGTTCTGTAGCATAATTTACAGCTGTAGATAAGATACGTCTTTGAGAATCTAAACAAGCAGCAGCTAATTTAATACGACCAACGTTAAGTGCATTCATTGCAATTTTGAAACCTTCACCACGTCCAGCTAACATATTTTCAGCAGGAACAACAGTGTCGTTAAAAAATACTTGACGCGTAGAAGAGGCACGAATACCTAATTTGTGTTCTTCTTCACCTAAAGTAATTCCATTTGGATTCTCACCATCATATTCAACGATAAATCCAGTAATGTTTTTATCATCTTCAATACGAGCAAAAACAATCATCACGCTACAGAAACCTGCATTTGAGATCCACATTTTTTGTCCGTTAATTTTGTATGATTTACCATCAGCAGAAAGTTCAGCAGTAGTTTTACCAGAATTAGCATCAGATCCTGCTCCAGGCTCTGTTAAACAGTAAGCTCCAAACCACTCTCCTGAAGCTAATTTTGGTACGTATTTTTGTTTTTGCTCATCAGTACCATAAAGAGTAATTGGCATAGTACCAATACCAGTATGTGCACCAAAAGCAGTACTAAATGATCCAGTTCCAGAAGAAATGTAATCACAAGTTAATACTGTTGAAACAAATCCCATTCCCATTCCGCCAAAAGCTTCAGGTACAGCAACACTTAAAAAGCCCATTTCTCCAGCTTTACGCATAACTTCTTCAGTTAATGCATAATCTTTAGCTTCAAAACGTGCTTTATGAGGTATAATTTCGCGATCATTAAATTCCATTACAGAATCTTTCATCATTGATTGTTCTTCCGAAAAATCTTCAGGAGTAAACACGTCTTCACAATTTGTTTCTTTTACTAAGAATTGACCACCTCTTAAGATGTCTTTTTCTAAATCTGCCATTTTATAGTATTGTATTAAGTTCTTTAATTAATTTAAAAATTCGAATATTCCGCAAGCACCTTGACCTGTTCCAACACACATGGTAACTGCACCATATTTACCTTTCATGTCTTGCTTACGCATTTCGTCAAAAAGTTGTACAGATAATTTTGCTCCTGTACATCCTAATGGGTGACCCAATGCAATTGCACCACCATTAACGTTAATAATATCTGGATTAAGATTTAGTTCTCTAATTACAGCTAAAGATTGCGAAGCAAAAGCTTCATTTAACTCAATTAAAGCTAAATCGTCTTGTTTTAATCCTGCTTGTTTTAAGGCTTTTGGAATTGCTTTTACTGGTCCAATTCCCATAATACGAGGCTCAACACCTGCTGCAGCATAGTTTACCATTCTTGCAATTGGTTCTAAACCTAGCTCTTTAACCATGTCTTCACTCATTACCATTACAAAAGCAGCACCATCACTCATTTGTGACGAGTTACCAGCTGTAACACTTCCTCCAGCAGCAAATACTGCTCTAAGTTTTGCTAAAGCTTCTTTACTTGTTCCTGCACGAGGTCCTTCATCTTTAGTTACTGTGTAAGATTTGGTCGCTTTCTTTCCGTTAGCATCAATGTAAGTTTGTTCCACTTCAATTGGTACAATTTGATCTTGAAAACGATTTTCAGCTTGCGCTCTTAAGGCTTTCATATGCGAATTGAATGCAAATTCATCTTGGTCTTCACGAGATACTTTAAACTGTTTTGCAACAGCTTCTGCAGTATTTCCCATTCCCCAATAATAATCTTCATGACCAGATTTTACGATATCGTAGTTCAATTCTGGTTTAAAACCAGTCATTGGTACGCTACTCATACTTTCTGCTCCACCAGCAATAATACAATCTGCCATTCCAGCTTGTATTTTTGCAGTTGCCATACCAATTGTTTCTACTCCAGAAGAGCAAAAACGGTTTACAGTTACTCCAGGAACATCCACTATGTCTAATCCCATTAAAGAGATTAAACGTGCCATATTTAATCCTTGAGAACCTTCTGGCATTGCGTTACCAACAATTACATCGTCAATACGCTTTGGGTCTAAACCTGGCAATTCCTTCATCATATACTTGATGGTTTCGGCTGCCAATTCATCTGTTCTTTTAAAACGGAACACGCCTTTTGGTGCTTTACCAACTGCGGTTCTATATGCTTTTACTATATATGCTGTTTTCATTTTTCTTAGTTTCTTAAAGGTTTACCTTTTGTTAACATGTGCTGAATACGCTCTAAAGTTTTACGTTCTGTACATAAACTTAAGAAAGCTTCACGCTCTAAATCCAATAAATATTGTTCTGTTACGCGTGTTGGTTCAGATAAATCTCCACCAGCCATTACGTAAGCTAATTTATTAGCGATTTTCATATCGTGTTCAGAAATGTAGTTAGAGTCTTCCATAGAGTCTGTACCTACCATAAACATTCCTAATGCTTGTTTACCTAGAACTAAAACGTCATCTCTTTTTACGGGTTGTGTGTAACCTGAATTAGCCATTAGCATAGCGTGTTGTTTTGCAACTGCTATTTGACGGTCTTTGTTTACAACCACAACATCTTTTCCTTTTTGCAATAAGTTTAAGTCAAAAGCTTCGTAAGCAGAAGTAGATACTTTAGCCATACCAATAGTTAAGAAATGCTCTTGTAAAACGTTTAATTGTACATCGCCTTTATGGAAAAGGTCTTGCGCTCTTAAAGCCATTTCTTTAGAACCACCACCACCAGGAATAACACCAACACCAAACTCTACAAGTCCCATGTAAGTTTCTGCTGCTGCAACTACTTTATCTGCGTGTAATGATAATTCACATCCACCACCTAAGGCCATTCCGTGAGGAGCAGAGATAGTTGGTATAGAAGAATAACGCATACGCATCATAGAATCTTGGAAATATTTGATAGCCATGTTAAGCTCATCATATTCTTGCTCTGCAGCCATCATGAAAATCATTCCGATGTTTGCACCAACAGAAAAGTTTGCAGCTTGGTTACCAACTACTAAACCAGCAAAATCTTTTTCTGCTAAATCAATAGCTTTATTTAATCCAGCTAAAACGTCTCCACCAATAGTGTTCATTTTAGATTGGAATTCTAGGTTAAGGATTCCGTCTCCGATATCTTCGATAACAACACCAGAGTTTTTAAACACTTCGTTTGTTTTTCTAATATTATCAAGGATAATGAAACTGTCTTGACCAGGTATTTTAGTTTGTTTTTTAGACGCAATATCATAAAAGAAAGAAGCTCCTTCTTTTACAGAATAGAAAGATGTGTTACCAGAAGCAACCATATCGTTAACCCAAGCAGCAGGTTCTAAACCTTCCGCTTTCATTAATTCAATTCCTTTTTCTACGCCTATAGCATCCCAAATTTGGAACGGTCCGTGTTCCCAACCAAAACCAGCTTTCATGGCATCATCAATCTTATAAAGCTCGTCTGAAATTTCAGGAATACGATTAGATACGTAAGCAAATAATGCAGTGAAGCTTTTTCTGTAAAACTCACCTGCTTTATCTTTTCCTTTTACTAATACTTTAAAACGGTCAACTACTTTATCAATCGTTTTCGTTAATTCTAAAGTTGCAAATTTTGCACGTTTAGCAGCACGGTATTCTAGTGTGTTTAAGTCAAGAGATAAAATTTCTTTTTTCCCTTCAGCAGACACCGTTTTTTTGTAAAAACCTTGTCCGGTTTTACTTCCTAACCATTTGTTTTCCATCATCGTGTTGATGAAATCTGGTAGTTCAAATAACTCTAAACGTTCGTCTTTAGGACAGTTTTCTCTAATCCCGTTTGCCACGTGAACTAAAGTATCTAAACCTACAACATCAACCGTACGGAAGGTTGCAGATTTTGGGCGACCAATTACTGGTCCTGATAATTTATCTACTTCCTCGATAGTTAAATCTAAATCTTTAACTGCGTGAAATAAACTTTGTATGCTGAAAATACCAACTCTGTTTCCGATAAAAGCAGGAGTATCTTTAGCAACAACAGAAGTTTTTCCTAAGAATTTTTCACCATATTCATTTAAAAACTCTAATACAGAAGGATCTGTATCTGGTCCAGGAATAATTTCGAATAATTTTAAGTAACGTGCTGGGTTAAAAAAGTGTGTACCACAGAAATGCTTTTGGAAATCTTCGCTACGACCTTCATTCATGAATTTTATTGGGATTCCTGAAGTGTTTGAAGTAATTAAAGTTCCTGGCGTTCTGTATTTTTCTAGTTTTTCAAAAACTTGTTGTTTAATGTCAAGTCTTTCTACTACAACTTCCATAATCCAGTCTACATCTGCTACTTTAGCAATATCGTCTTCTAAGTTACCTGTAGTAATACGACTAGCAAAAGCTTGGCTGTAAATAGGAGAGGGTTTAGATTTTAAAGATGCGGTTAAGGCATCATTTACTAATCTGTTTCTTACGACTTTGTCTTCTAAGGTTAATCCTTTAGCTTTTTCTTTGTCGTTTAGTTCTCTAGGAACGATGTCTAATAATAATACATCTACACCAATATTGGCGAAGTGACAAGCAATACCAGATCCCATAATTCCGGAACCAATAATCGCTACTTTTTTAATTCTACGTTTGCTCATATTATTTTAATGTGTGTTCTTTTTGATTGTATATTTTTTTGTTTGAGATCAATTCATTAATTGTATCCGAAACTTCGTAAAAGCTTTTTAATTTTTCATCAGATACGTGTTCTCTAATTGCTTCGTTAAAAACTAAAACACGCTCTTTGGCATCTTTACGTTTTTCTTTACCAAAAGGTGTTAGATAAATTAATACACCACGACCATCATTTGGGTTTGGTCGACGTACTATTAAATCTAATTCTTCCATACGTTTTAGGATTCTGGAAAGACTAGTTGCTTCCATACCCATAATTGGACCTAATGAGGTGGAAGGTGTTCCTTCTTCTTGATCAATACTTAACAAAGTAAAACCAGTAGCCATAGTTGTACCAAATTTAGCAGCTTCTTCGTTGTACATTTTATTAACTGCTAACCAAGTGGTTCTAAGGACGTAATCTATGGTTTTGTCTTTCATATTGTAATCATTATAAATGGTTATCTTTTCAAAGATAGTAAAAATTTATTATGCATGCATAATAAATTTAAAATTAGTGCATAAAAAAAAGCTACCTAAATTTAGATAGCTTTTTTGCAGATAAGATTTATTTTAAAGTATTAATAACCGTAAATATCGTTGTATAATGCTTTATATTTTTCTTTAATTATTTTACGCTTAAGTTTTAAAGTAGGAGTTAAGTGTCCACCTTCTACAGTCCAAGGTTCGGCTGTTAATCTAAATTGTTTAATTTTTTCCCACTTAGCAAATTTAGTGTTTGCTGTGTCTATCTCTTCTTGTATACGAGCTATTACTTCTGGATTAGCAACTAACGCTTCGTTAGTACCTAATGTTTTGTTATGTATTTTGGCCCAATTTCTGATAAATTCAAAATCTGGTTGTATTATCGCTGCTGGCATTTTTTCGCCTTCACCAATAACCATTATTTGATCTATAAATCTAGATTGTTTACATCTGTTTTCTAATAATTGTGGTGCTACATATTTACCACCAGAGGTTTTAAACATTTCCTTTTTACGATCGGTAATTTTTAAAAAGCCTTCGTCGTCAATGACACCTATATCTCCAGTGTGGAAATAGCCATCTTTAATAACTTCGGCAGTTTTGGCTTCGTCTTTATAATATCCCATCATGACCTGAGGTCCTTTTACACAAATTTCTCCGTCTTCGGCAATTTTAACTTCAGTACGATCTAATAATTTGCCGACAGTACCAATTTTAAATCCTCCGTTGCGCATATCATTTACAGATACAACAGGAGAGGTTTCGGTTAATCCATAACCTTCCATAACACCAAATCCTGCAGCATTAAATACACGTGCTAATCTAGGTTGCAAAGCAGCACTACCAGATGCCATTACTTTAACTTCCCCTCCAAGTGCAGCTTTCCATTTGCTAAATATTAATTTATTAGCAAGATTGAGTTTTTGTGTGTACCACCAACCATTTTCGTCATAGGGCTTGTATTGTAGTCCAACGTCTACAGCCCAGAAAAATAATTTTTTCTTAATTCCTGTTAACTCAGCGCCTTTAGCAATAATTTTGTCATATACTTTTTCTAGTAATCTAGGTACAGCAGTCATTACTTGTGGTTTAACCTCTTGTGCGTATTCGCTTATTTGGTCAATAGGAGCGTAGTGTATTGAGGCACCACAGTATTGGTATAAATATATAAGCATGCGCTCATATACGTGGCATAATGGTAAAAAACTTAAGGCTTTAGCTGTTCCTAATCCGATAGGTATTCTTTTAAAACTTTCTAAAGCATTGCTAACTAAATTATCGTGTGATAGCATTACACCTTTAGGTTTTCCAGTAGTTCCGGAAGTATATATTAAAGTAGCTAGGTCACTAGCTTTTACATTATCTTTTAACTTTTCAACTTCATTTTGGTTAGATTGGTCTTTTCCTAACTCTAACACTTCGTTCCAATTTTTGCAATTTTCTAACTGATCAAAGCAATAAACTTCTATTAACGATGGTACTTCTGCTTTTATTTTTATGACTTTATCATAAACGTCTTGACACGATATAAAACAATATTTAGCTTCTGCATGATTTAAAACGTATGCATAATCCTCTTCGGATATTGTAGGATAAACAGGGACATTTTGTGCACCAAGTTGTAAAATACCAATATCCATTATATTCCATTCTGTACGATTGGTAGAGGATATTACTGCTATTTTATCGTTTTTTGCAACACCTAATCTTAGTAGACCTCTACTAATTGTATTTGCTTGTTCTAAGTATTTTTTTGTAGAAATTGATACCCATTTACCATCATATTTTGTTGATAATGAATTTTCAAGATTGTATTTTTCAAGTTGATAGTATGGGAAATCGAAGAGTCTAGTTATTTCTATCATTAGTTTATTTGCGAAGTTGTTAAGAGTTGCAAAGTATGAAATTTTATTTCCATTTCAAATAGCAGTAAAAAAAAGGAGCTGTAATTAAACAGCTCCTATGCTAACTGATTGATAGCGTGAATATATGCTTTTTTGATTTTTATTTAATAACTAACTATTTTTAAATGAATCCCTTAACTTTCATTTAAATTAAATAAAACACATAAATTCGAAGCTAAATTATGTAAAATCTTTTGTTTAAATGATGTAAAAAATCGTAAAAATTAGAGTTTTAAATAATTATTTAAGAAAATATTCTCAGATTTGAAGTAATCTGAGGGCTTTTGGTTCATAAATAATTTAAAGTCTTTAGTAAAATGCGACAGGTCATAATAAGCATAATACTCTATTAATTGTGTTATTGATGCTTTTTTAGATTCATATTGCCTCATTAAACTTAAAAATTTATAAAGTTTTATAAATTTTAAAGGTGTTAATCCTATGGTTTTTTTAAACTGTACTTCTAGATGTTTTTGCGAAATTGGAAATATTTTAAGAAGTTCTTCTACATTAATTTTACCTTCCTTTTTGTATATCACCTTAATAGCTTCGTCCACTAATTTTGTGTTTTTACTTTCGTAAATTTGAAGCTTTGATAGTTGGCTTTCAATACGTTGTGCTAATGCTGTTCCGTGGAGATTTTCTTTAAAAACAGGATGTAATAACTCATATAATTTAGTATCTATTTTAGATAGGCTAATATGTTTATCTGTTAATTTAGAAATATCTGTTTTTAAAATTTTGTATAGTGCAGTTGGATGCAAATTAATCCCAAAATTAAAATAGGGGTTTTGTGCCTTCATCGTGTAAGATTTATAGGATTGCCCAAATACAACGATTCCTTTATTCTTATAAATTTTATTTCTTACGCCTGTTTCTAGTGGTGATTTTGATTTAAAAAATAATATATGCGATTGTGCAGTTGGTATAACTTTAGAAACTAAAGGTATACTGGTTTGCTCAACAGTAAGCTCAAAAAAGTTTTGTACCAACTGGTTAGTGTTGGTACATTCTATATATCTAAAATTCATTAATAGCTTTATGTTCTGAATTATTACAGCATAAACCTAAGAAATTTATTAAAAAAAATATGAATTATCTTACTTTTTATTTTCAATCCATTGCTTCGCATTTGTAAATGCTTCTAACCATGGAGATACTTCATCTTGTCTGTTATCTGGATAGTTAGCCCAATTCCATTGAAAAGTAGAACGCTCTATATGTGGCATCATTACTAAATGACGACCAGTTTTATCACATAGCATTGCAGTATTAAAATCTGATCCATTTGGATTTGCAGGATAACTATCGTAACCATATTTTGCAACAATGTTATACTCTTGCTCTGACTTAGGAAGATTAAATTTACCTTCTCCATGACTTATCCAAACACCTAAAGTTGTGTCTTTTAATGTTGAAAGCATTACCGAGTTATTGTCTTGAACTGTTACTGAAGTAAATGCGCTTTCGTGTTTTTTAGAGTCATTATGAAGCATTTTTCCATGCACCTCATGTTCTGGATTAATCAACTCTAATTCCATAAATAATTGACAACCATTACAAATACCAATGGATAAAGTATCTTCTCTTTTAAAGAAGTTATTTATGGCTTTATTAGCGTTTTCATTGTATTTTATTGCTCCAGCCCAACCTTTTGCAGACCCTAAAACATCACTGTTTGAGAAACCACCAACAGCACCTAAAAATTGAATTTCTTCTAAGGTTTCGCGACCAGAAATTAAATCTGTCATGTGTACATCTTTAACATCAAAACCAGCTAAATACATTGCATTAGCCATTTCACGTTCAGAATTACTACCCTTTTCACGTAAAATTGCTGCTTTAGGTCTTGGTTTATTTTGGTTAATAATTGGAAGTTTTCCCGTAAAATGTTTAGGGAAGCTATATTGTAAGGCTTGATTTTTATAGTTGTCAAAACGCGTTTTGGCAAGTCCGTTTGCAGTTTGTTTTTGGTCTAATAAAAAAGATGTTTTGTACCACATGTCTCTTAATCTAGAGACAGTCATAGTAAAGATTTCAATACCATTTATAACACTTAATGTATCACTATCAGTAACTTTACCAATGTTATGAAAAGCAATATTAGCGTCTGTAAGTACTTTTTCTATAGCAGCATCTTTAGATTGAAAAACAATCCCTGAATTTTCAGAAAATAATACTTTACAAGAGTCCTTTTGGTTTAAAGCAGTAATATCTAGTTCTGCACCTAAATTTACATCTGCAAAGCATAACTCTAATAATGTAGTAATTAGTCCACCAGAAGCGACATCATGTCCAGCTATAATTTGATTATCCTTGATTAATTTTTGGATAGTATTAAATACGGTTTTTACGTACTTGGCGTCTTTAGTGTTTGGAGTGTTATTACCAACTTTGTTTAATATTTGAGCAAAACTACTTCCTCCTAATTTAAAGTCGTCTTGAGATAAGTGTATATAATATATATCACCACCTTGTCTTTTAAAAACAGGCTCGATAACATTTTTAATATTATTACAGTTTGCTGCAGCAGAAATAATTACAGTTCCAGGAGAAATAACTTCTTCGTTAGGATACTTTTGCTTCATTGATAACGAGTCTTTTCCTGTTGGAACATTGATTCCTAAGTCAATTGCATATTCTGAAATAGCTTGTACTGCTTCGTACAAACGTGCGTCTTCACCTTCATTTTTACAAGGCCACATCCAATTGGCAGATAATGATACAGATTCTAGTCCATCTTTTAATGGAGCCCACATAATGTTAGTAAGTGCTTCTGTAATACTGTTTCTACTTCCAGCAACAGGATCAATTAATCCAGAGATAGGAGAGTGTCCAATAGACGTAGCAATACCTTCTACACCATTATAATCCAAAGCCATTACACCCATATTATTTAATGGGATTTGTAATGGACCAACACATTGTTGTTTGGCAACTTTACCACCAACACAACGGTCCACTTTATTTGTTAACCAATCTTTACATGCTACAGCTTCAAGTTGTAATACTTGGTCTAGATAATCGTAAAATAAGTTTGGATTATAAGAGACACCACCATAATTTCTGTCAATTGTGGTATCTGTCATTATTGTTTTTGGAGAGCTTCCAAACATATCCTCTAAAGCTAAATCCATTGGTGTATCACCTTTGGTTTTAGATTTAAATGTAAATCTATTGTTTTCTGTTACGTCACCAACAGTATAAATCGGAGAACGTTCTCTTTCTGCAATTCTATTTAAATGATCTAAATGTTTTTCTGCAATAACTAATCCCATTCGTTCTTGAGATTCGTTACCAATAATTTCTTTAGCAGAAAGGGTTGGATCACCAACAGGTAAGGCATCTAAATCTATAGTTCCACCTGTATCTTCAACTAATTCTGATAAGCAGTTTAAGTGTCCACCAGCACCATGATCATGGATAGAGACTATAAAATTCTCGTCACTTTCTACCATTCCACGTACAGCATTGGCAGCACGTTTTTGCATTTCTGGGTTAGAACGTTGTACAGCATTAAGCTCTATGCCAGAAGCAAATTCTCCTGTATCTGCAGAGGATACTGCAGCTCCACCCATTCCTATACGATAGTTTTCACCACCTAATATTACTATTTTATCACCTTTTTTAGGTGTGTCTTTTAAAGCTTGATCTGCTTTACCGTAACCAATACCTCCAGCTTGCATGATTACTTTATCGTAACCAATTTTTCTGTTGGTTCTTTTTTCACCATTAATAATCGTGCTTTTTGCTTCGTCGTGTTCAAACGTTAATACAGAACCACAAATTAAGGGTTGTCCAAATTTGTTACCAAAGTCCGATGCACCATTACTAGCTTTTATTAAAATATCCATTGGTGTTTGGTATAACCAAGGACGTGCATCCATAGCTTGTTCCCATGGTCTATTTTCTTCCAATCTAGAATAAGAAGTCATGTAAACAGCGGTTCCTGCTAATGGTAACGATCCTTTTCCACCAGCTAATCTGTCTCTAATTTCTCCTCCAGATCCTGTTGCAGCTCCATTAAATGGCTCTACGGTTGTTGGAAAGTTATGTGTTTCCGCTTTAAGCGAAATAACAGAGTCGTAATCTTTTTTTACATAGAAATCAGGAATATCTGCACGTTTTGGCGCAAATTGCTCCACTTTAGGACCTTTTATAAAAGCAACGTTATCTTTATAAGCCGAAACAATAGTGTTTGGATGTTGTTTGGAGGTTTCTTTAATCAGTTTAAAAAGCGATGTTGGTTTTTCTTTTCCATCAATGACAAATGTCCCATTAAATATTTTATGACGACAATGTTCTGAGTTGACTTGAGAAAACCCAAAGACTTCTGAATCTGTTAATGGACGACCTATTTTTTTTGATACGCCTTCTAGGTATTCAATTTCTTCATCATTTAGAGCTAAACCTTCTTGTTGATTATAAGATGCTATATCCTCAATATTTAATATTGGATCTGGTTGGATATTAATTGTAAAAGACTCTTGGTTTAATCCATTATATTTTTCTGAAATCATTGGATCAAAGCCTGTAAAGTCTTTTTGGCAAGCTTCAAATTCTTCAATTCTGATGATACCATCAATACCCATGTTTTGAGTAATTTCTACTGCATTTGTACTCCAAGGTGTAATCATTGCAGCTCTAGGACCAACAAAAAAAGCATCTAAAGATGCTTGTTCTATTTTTGGCTGGTTGCCAAATAACCAAATCAATTTAGAGATGGTTTGCGTTGATAATTCTTTTGTTGCTTGAACAGCAAAAAGGTTACTGTTTTGGTTTCCGAAGAAATGAATCATTATATTTTAGTTTGAGTGTTGTTTTTTATAAAGACACAAATTTAGGTTTTTTAAGGCTAATTATTGATAATAATTACCGCTTAATTTAAGAGTTATTCACTAGGTTTTAAACAAAAAAAAGCGGCTTAATTAAGTCGCTTTTTAAATTTTGGATTAAGATCTACTTATTCTTTAATCAGTTTTTTAGTAATACTACCGTTTTTGTTTTGTAGTCTTAAAATGTAGACACCTTTACTTAAGCTAGATAGACTAACTTTATTATTTTTAGAAGTCACATTACCCTTTAAAATCTTTTTACCTAAAATATCATAGATTTCAAAGCTAGAGTTTTCATTAACCTCAATAGTTAATAAGCTAGATTTAATAGGGTTTGGATATATTTTTATTTCTTGTTTATTAAAGTCTGTTGTGCTTAATGTTTGATTATGTTGTCCTAAGTTGGTACATGTATTAGATGGAGATTCGGTCCATTCATTTAGGTTAAAGGTACTATTTCCTCCAGAAATATTTGAATTTCTTACCAAAGTAGTGTTAGCAGCATAAATTGTATTATCTCCTAAAGTACCAATTATGTCAATTAGGATTCCGTTTTTAAATAATCCTATAGCATCATTACCATTAAATCCGGTAATGGTATTATTAGAGTCATCTACAGCAGCTGTACATACTGTTAAATTACTATTTCCTATAACATACACATCATTATTATTGATTGACGCACCACTAGGAAAGTTATATGTTGCTGTCCATCCCGAGTTACCGTTAGAGCTTAATCTTAGTTCATAACCTGCTAAGTCTGTTATAGCTGCTCCTGTAAAGTTTGCAATTTCCAAAGCTTTATTATTACTAGAACCTTCTATATATTCTGAAAAGTATAAATCGTTACTTATACCTGTACTTCCAGCTAATGTAGTTTCAGTAGCTGTTGTACTTAATGCAGAGGTGTTGTCTTCTGCGTCTTTTGCTCTTACAGATAGCGTGTAAGTCGTTTCTGGTGTTAATCCTGAAATAGTATATGTGGTTGCGTTTGATCCTGTATTTACGTAATTGCTACCATCAAAAACATCATAACTTACAACAGCTGTATTGTCAGTAGATGCTGACCAAGATAAATCAATTGTAGTTGATGTTGGATTAGAAGCTACTAAATTTGTAGGCACTGTTGGAGCTTGTGTATCTGTAGGTCCAGGATTCCATATAGCATTTGCGTATTCTGGATGACTAATAAATGGATTAGCGTTACCTTGAAAATTGTAAGCTGAGTTGTTACGTTGTATATCTCTGGCATCTACTGGATCAACATTATTATGCCAATCTAATAACAAACTAATAGCCCAACCCTGAAACACTTGGTCATTAGTACCATTAAACATGTCAAAACTGGTATAACCATCAACTGTGTTTTCATAACGTGTTGCAAAGTATAACAAAGCTCTAGCAACATCACCTTTAAACTCGTCAATTGGTTCAAAAACAGTTCCTGAATATCCAGCAACAGCACTTGTTCCTTTTTTAGATCCGTTAGAATATGTATGACTAGCAGAGCCAACAATACCAAATGCAAAGCTTCCGCGTCCACCATTAACATAGCCATCTGTTGGGTACACGTGATGTATATCATTTTTCATTGGAGAGGCTTCGCCAAATGATGATTGAGGCACTAAATGTTCTCTGTTATAACAAACACCTTCAGCATTGTAATTTCCGCATTGATCAGAATTGTATGTGTAGCTGTATTGGTCTGTAGCAGTAGGTTTTTCAGAATAAATATCTAAAATTGTATTATCGTTTTCATAATAAAGGTCTCTATCTGTGGTTTCATATCCCAACCATAAACCTGAATAGCCTTGATCAGAATGTCCATTAGTAATAATACTTCTTAATTCTGATTTAAGAGCATAACCAGTTAATCCAGTAGCACTATCATAATAATTAGCTGGTACTTGAGCAAAACTAGTAAGTGTTAGTAATAAGGTTAATGATAATAAGTAAAATTGTTTCATTGTTAAATTTTAAAGGGTATTACGATATGTAAATTAAATTTATATATGTTATTTAAGTTTAAATACAATTATTTTCTTTCTAAAAGGGCCATGTAAAAGCCATCATAGCCTGATTGGTGAGATAAAATTTTATTATCCTTGATTAAAGAAAACTCTTTACCACTTTCTGAAGCTAAAAATTTGGTTACTTGATCTTGATTCTCTGATGGTAAAATAGAACATGTAGCATACACTAATTTTCCTCCAGACTTAACCATTCTAGAATATGAGCTTAATATTTCGGCTTGAGTTTTTTTGATTTTTTCAATAAATTCTGGTTGCATTTTCCATTTAGCATCAGGATTTCTTCTTAAAACGCCTAATCCAGAACATGGTGCATCAATTAATACACGATCTGCTTTATCATAAAGTTTTTTAATAACTTTAGTAGAGTCTATGTGTCTTGGCTCAATATTATGCGCTCCAGCGCGTTTAGCACGACGTTTTAACTCTTTTAATTTATTATCGTAAATGTCTAGTGCAATTATTTGACCTTTATTTTCCATCAAACTTGCAAGGTGCAATGTTTTTCCTCCTGCACCAGCGCATGTATCTACAACACGCATTCCTGGTTCTACTTGTAAATATTCTGCAACTAATTGAGAAGAGGCATCTTGCACTTCAAAATGACCATTTTTAAAGGCTTCTGTAGTAAATACATTACCACGTTCGGCTAATTTTAAAGCATTTGGATATTTTGCTAATTCTTCAGTTTCAATATCTAAATCAAATAAATCGGATTTAAGTTTTTCTCTAGTTGTTTTAAGTGTGTTTACTCTTAAAATAACATCTGCTTGCTCATTTAAAGCAGCAGCTTCTTTAGTCCAAACAGCTTCGCCTAAAGCTTCAGCAGCTAACTCATCCATCCAATCTGGAAACGACTCTTTTATTTTTCTAATTTTAGAAAATTCGTCAAAACGACCTTTAATTTTTCTTGTCGGTGTATTTTCAAAATATTTCCAATCAGGTAGTGTAATACCTTTTAGTGTAGCCCAAACCGCAAACATACGCCAGATTTCATCTCTGTTAAATGGTTCTTTTACTTCAGCAATTTCTGCATAAAGTCTTTTCCATCGTACGATATCGTATGTGGTTTCTGCAACAAAACCTCTGTCACGACTTCCCCAGCGTTTGTCGCGTTTAAGTAATTGTTGAACAACTTTATCTGCATAATGACCGTCGTTAAAGATTAATAATAAACCATCAACTGTGGCAAAGCATAAATTTTTGTGTAAGCGCATTTTTTTGTATTTAATAACGTGCAAAGTTACTTAAATAACACCAATTTGTATTACTTTTTAGTATTAAGATATTATAGATTTGTCATTTAAAAAATAATTTTAAATAAATGCACAAGTTTTTTAAAAGTATTGCATCTAAACTTATTAATAGAATATCTAATCATTTTTGACAGAAACAGATTTTATACACCAGCTTAAGGCTAAAAGTAGCGCTTCTTATAGTAAGCTTTTGGAGGATTTTCAGCACAAAGTGTTTGGGACTTGTCTGTCATTTGTGCCAAATAGGGAAGATGCAGAGGATATCGCACAAGAGGTTTTTGTGGAGGTTTTTAATTCTATTCATAAATTTAAGCAAGAATCTAAGTTATCCACATGGATTTATAGGATTACAACCAATAAATGTTTAGAATTTATTAGAAAAAAAAATGCTAAAAAACGGTTTGCTTTTTTAGAGTCATTATCAAGTAATGACTATAATCTAGATAAAGCTAGTTACTTTACAGAGATTAATCATCCAGGATTAGTGTTAGAACAAAAGGAAACTAGTGAAATCTTATTTTTAGCAATTAATAAACTGCCAGAAGCACAACGTATAGTTTTTACACTAAATAAAATTGATGATAAAAGCTATAAAGAAATTAGCGAAATTACTAATAAAAGTATTGGATCTATTGAGTCTTTGCTGTTTAGAGCAAAAAAGAATTTACAAAAAACACTAGAAAATTTTTATAAAAATCAAGAGTAACACAAGTTTTTTAAGACTATTACATCTAAATTAATATGAACACAAATAATAACATTCAAGATAAAATAGATAGCACATTAAATGCTTTAGATACTTTAAATAGTGTCCAAGTTTCTCCTTTTTTTAAGGATAAAACTATGCAAAAAATGTTTGCAGAAAAACAGGTAACTTCTAAATCTTGGAGTTGGTTTACACCGCAATTACAATTAGCAACGTTAGTTTGTGTTGTAATTGTTAACGTATATGCTATCCGCCAAATTAATAGCGCAAAATATAACGACGCTATTTCTAGTTTTGCCTCAGATTATGGATTGAACTCAGATTCAGAATCTTCATTTTTAAAATTATAATCATGAAAAAACACACCGTTTTATATCTTTTACTTATTGTTTTAATTATAATGAATGGCTTTTTTCTATTCAATTATATAGGTCGTCCAGGTCAGAATGGACCTAAAACATCAGGAGATTTTATTGCAACTGAGTTAAAATTTAATGACCAACAATTAGCACAATTTAAAAGTTTAGAAGCTAAACATCACAATAATATGCGTGCAGTTGGTGATGCTATTAAGTCTTTAAAAGACCAATTGTTTAGTAATATTACTGCAGCTTCAATTGATCAACAAGAGATAGATAACTTAATAGCAAATATTGCAGACAAAACAATTACAAGAGAACACGAATTGTTTAAAAGATTAAGGGCAATTTATAATTTGTCTGACGATAAACAAAAAGAACAATTTAAATCTATAATAAAAAAAGCACGAAGATTTGATAATCAAGGACCAGAACATCCTAGAAGACCAGAGTAAAACACTTTTCTAAAATTTAAAAAAGACCTTCAGTAAATTGAGGGTCTTTTTTTTGTGTTTTGTTTAACATAGTTGGCCACAAGTTATTTTAAAACAAAACATCTAAATACCATAACAAATAAATTATTTAGATATGAAAAACAACATATTAAGTACAGCAGTATTAGTGTTTGGTTTAACAGTTTTAAGTGTAACTAGTGTTAACGCTCAATCTAGCGATAAACAGAAAAAAGAACCACCAACATTTAGTCAGTTATTAAAAGAATTGGATAAAGATGAAGACGGTAAATTATCTAAATCCGAAATCAAAGGACCTTTAAAAGAAAATTTTGATAAAATTGATACAGATGAAGACGGATTTATATCTGAAGCTGAATTTAAAAAAGCACCAAAACCAAAAAAAAGAGAACGTAACTAATTAGATAACATAACCAATAAACCATAAATAATATGAAGCATATAAAAAGCAAACTAAATCTTATATTAATCGTAGTTGTATTTGGTATAACGCTTACAGTCTTTACTTCTTGTAATGACGATGATAGTGTTACAACAACTGAAATAGAGGATGAAGACGTTGGAGTAATTGACGATACTGATTTTGAAGCCACAGATTGGACTTCTGAGACGCACAGTAAAGATGCAGATCCTAATTTTGAAGAAGTATTTGAAGATAACGCTGTAAAAAGATTAGATATAGTAATTACTGAAGCACGTTGGCAATCTATGCTTGATAATATGACAAGTCTTTACGGAGCTTTTGGAGCTGGTGCAGGCGGTCCAGGAGGAGGAGCTGGTGGTGGTGTTTTAACAGAAATTGACGAAGATCCAATTTTTGTACCTGCCGAAGTATTTTATAACGGTATTGAATGGTATCGCGTAGGTGTTAGATTTAAAGGTAATTCTAGTTTGCAAACTAGCTGGCAAAATGGAATTTTAAAACTATCGCTTAAATTAGATTTTGATGAGTTTGAAGATGATTATCCACAAATAGACAACCAACGTTTTTATGGTTTTAAAAAGTTAAGTCTTAAAAATAACTTTGATGATAAGTCTATGTTGCGCGAAAAAGTAGCGACAGATGTTTTTAGAAACTCAGGATTAGTAGCCTCACATACTGCATTTTATACCGTTTATGTAGACCATGGTGATGGACCACAATATTTTGGACTTTACACTATGGTGGAAGAAGTAGATGATACAGTTTTAGATACACAGTTTTCTGATGATGATGGTAATTTATACAAGCCAGATGGTGTTGCTGCTAGTTTTGCTATGGGAACTTATAATGAAAGTGAATACGTTAAAAAAACTAACGAAGATGAAGGCGATTTTGATGATGTTGCTAGTTTATTAGCTGTAATAAATGATGGTTCAAGAACTACAGACCCAGAATCATGGAGAGCAAATCTTGACGCTGTTTTTGATACAGATGTCTTTATAAAATACTTAGCAGTTAATACAGTCGTTCAAAATTGGGATACTTATGGAAGGATGACACATAATTATTTTTTATATAACAATCCAGATACTAGTAAACTAACATGGATACCATGGGATAATAACGAAGCTTTGCAAACAGGAAAAATGGGAGGCTCATTACCATTGGATTTTTCAGGATTAAATAACTCTGAATGGCCTTTAATTGGCTATTTGTATCAAGACTCGGTTTACAAAGCGCAATATGATACCTATGTTCAAGACGTAGTAGATAATGCTTTTAATGTTAGCACAATTCAGTCTCTGTACGCAAATTATGCAGCATTAATACAACCTTATGCAACATCAGAAGTTGCAGGTTATAGTTTTTTAGAAAATGGTTCGGATTTCCAAAATGCAGTTAACCTGTTAAATACACATGTATCATCTCGTTCAACAGCAGTTAGTGATTACTTAGATTAAAAATAATTAATTAGTTTTTTAATAGCAGTTAAAGGCTTCATTATGTAAAACTTATGAGGCCTTTATAATAACGATATGCTATTAAGAAGAAATAACTTCAATATAAAAACATTTTATCACAAGTTTTAAAGAATAAAAGCATCTAAAGCTTATAAACAGTATTTAAAAATGAAAAATAACCAATTAAAAACAGTATTAACAGTCTTTTCAATGCTATTATGTTTTAGCGTATTTGCTCAAAGAGGTGGAGGTAGACAAGGTGGAAGAGGAGGCGAAAGAGGAGGTGAAAGAGGTCAGCAACGTGGAGGAGCACCAGATGCGTCTGAAATTCTTTCAAAATTAGACACTAATAAAGATCTAGTGATTGATAAAGATGAAGCAGCTAGTGATGAAAGAGGGAAAATGTCAGAAGATTTTGATTTAATTGACGCTAACGAAGATGGAGTGATTGATTTGGATGAATTAAAAGTGTCTTTAGATGATAGTAAGCCTAGAAAAATTTCAGCTAAAAAAATAATCAAAGCTATTGATGATAATGGTGACGGAACATTAAATGAATTAGAAGTAGCTGCTAAAAAGAAAATTGAATTATCTGATAATTTTAGTAAGATAGATACTAATAGTGATGGTGAGTTAGATTTGGAAGAATTAAAGGCGTTTTTTGAAACTGATGATAAGCCTAAACGTAGAAAAAGAGATTGATTTAATTTCAAAAAAAAAGAATATGAAAAGCCTATATAAAGTTTTAGTAGTTGTAATGCTTGGTCTGTTATTTGGTTGTAATAGTCAAAAAAAGACAACAACACATAGCCATGATGGATCACAAAATCATTCGCATGATACAGATCATACATTTAAAACAACAAATAATTACTATGGTAATTATGAGCTTGAAGACACTACGTATGGTACAAAAACTAAGGTGACAATTAATGGTGATACACGTGTTATGGTAACTAATTCATTACCAAACCATGACACAGGAGCTTTTCCTAATCCAGGTAATCCAAATACTATTGCGCCTCAGGATATCACTTATTCATTTCCATTAATACCAAAATATACTGGTAAAGCGCAATGGATGAGAGAACCAGGAATTGCTTTAAACGGAATTAAATTTGAGCCTCAAACAGCAGAGGTTGTAGTGTGTGATACAGGAGAAAATTATCGTGTAGAGGCTATTCAGGACGTTATAGATCTTGGTTTGGATTTTAATCATGCACATGTACAACCCACAGGTGCTTATCATTATCATGGGACACCAACATCTATAATTTCAAAATTTGATACAGGACAAGATTTGGTTCATATTGGATTTGCTCATGATGGATTTCCTATGTACTATTCTAAAAGTGGGCAATATAAACCTAGCTTTAAATTGTTAGACGGATCCAGAGAAGGTGAGGATTGTACTTATGATAATCCACATCAGCATATGGATATTGCTGTTGCAGGACATCATGACGGAACGTATGGTTCAGATTACGAGTATGTCGCTGGTTATGGTGATTTGGACGAGTGTAATGGTATTACTGTCGATGGTAAGTATATGTATTTAGTAACTAATCAGTTTCCTTATGTTGGTCGTTGTGTTATGGGAGAAGTAGAAAGTCAAGAACAAGGACCTCCAAATGGTCAACATAATGGTCAAGGTGGACGTCCAGAACCATCACAGATTATTAAACAAATGGATGATAATAAGGATGGCAAATTGTCTAAAAAAGAAGTTAAAGGACCATTAAAAGAAGATTTTTCTAAAATAGACGCTAATAACGATGGGTTTTTAACTAAAGAAGAATTGCAAAAAGTCTCAAATAACAGAGGTCAAAGACCACTCGGGAAAAAAACTCAAGCTGCAAAAAATTAAATTTCGCTAAGACCACAAGTTTTTAAAATATCACGCATCTAAAATAACATAATCCGCTAACAACAACGCAAAAATGAAAAACGTATTTAAATTATCTATTTTAGTATTAACTATATTTGTATCATGTAGTGATGACGATGCAGCAACTACTGGTACAACAACAGATGGAGAAGTGACCACAGCAACATTGCATAATGCATTTTCAGAATTTAATGCAACTAATACCACCATTACATTAAATGGTACCAATATTACAATACAAACTAATGGGTTGCCTGACCATACGTCACCTTATTGGTCCAATACAGTTTCAAGATCTTTAGTAGGTCCGCAAGGTGTAACTTTTACAACAGTTTCTAACGCTGACCATCCATTATGGGTTGAGCCAACAGTAACTAGTTATGATCAAATGGCACCAGGAAATATTGACGATTTTAATGGATCATACTCCTTAACAGTATCTGCAAATCCGCAATTAGCAAGTAGCAGTACAGCAACAGGATTAGGTGCTATTGGTATCTCAATTTCAGGATCTGTAATTTATAATGATGAGGAAGGACCAAACGTACCTTTGGATAATGCAGTAGGATCTCTAGATTATACAGCAGCACATACAGGACCACAAAGTTATCACTACCATTTAGAGCCTAAAGCTTGGTCTAATGATGACGAAGCATTAATTGGTATTATTGCAGATGGGTTTTTTCTTTATGGTCGTAAATGTAACGCAACAGGTACATACCCTACAGATTTGGATGCATCAGGAGGACATACAAGTACAACGCAACATACAACAACAGCAGAGTACCATTACCATATCCAAAACGAATTATATTTAAACGCATATTATATTTTATTTCCAGGTGATTATCAAGGTACTCCAAGCAATATCCTTTAAAAACTGTTTTTTATTCAGTTTAATACTTATTTTTAATTGTCAAAATCAGACTAATAATACAGCGCTAGTTAGTAACGCTCAAACGGAAATAATAACTATTAAAATACCTAAGTCACAATTAGTCTTAAAACCAAACATTGGGTTGGTCTACTTCCAAGATAAGCCTTTTAGTGGGACGTCAATTTTAAAATATAATAACAACACTATTGCTGAAGCTATTGATTACAAAAACGGAATTAAAGATGGTGTTTTTAAAAAGTGGTTTGAAGATGGCATATTAAGTTTTGAAGCTTTTTATACCAATGGACAATTACATGGTGTGTCAAAATCATGGTGGTCAAATGGTAATTTAAGATCAGAGTCACATTATATAAACGGAAAAGCTAATGGTATTCAAAAACAATGGTATGTCTCTGGACAAAAATTTAAACTAATGACATTAGTCGATGGTAAAGAAAAAGGTATGCAGCAAGCCTGGAGACGTAACGGAAAAATTTATAATAACTATCAAGCTAAAAATGGTCGCATTTTTGGATTAAAACGCGCTAATCTGTGTTTTCAATTAGAAGAAGAAATTGTACAAGATGAAAAACTATAGCTTATTTTTTTTAGTAGCATTATTATGTAATTGTAAAGGTAAAACCGAAGTTAAAAGTAGTAGGGTAGATGTCTTACCTTATTATAGCGATGCTAGTTTTACGCCTCATTGGTTAGAGGGTAAAACAACCGATTTAAAATCGTTTCATAAAATACCAGAGTTTACATTAACAAATCAAGATGGACAACAAATTACTCAAAAAACGTTTGAAAATAAAATTTACGTAACAGATTTCTTTTTTACATCATGTCCTGGGATTTGTCCAAAAATGACAGAAAACATGTCTGTATTGCAAGACGCGTTTAAAGATGATGATCAAGTCTTATTACTATCACACTCCGTAACACCAGTTAAGGATTCTGTATCGATTTTAAAACATTACGCAGAAGGTAAAGGCGTAATAACTAATAAATGGCATTTAGTTACAGGAGATAGAAAACAAATTTATGATTTAGGAAGACAAGCTTATTTTGTTGAAGAAGATTTAGGAAACGAAAAGACAGATGATGACTTTTTACATACCGAAAACTTTGTATTAATAGATAAAAACAAACATATACGAGGGATTTATAATGGATTAAATAAAACTGCTGTACAACAATTAATTGCAGATATAAAAACCTTAGAGATTGAAGATAAATAATTTTGGTTGATTATTTTTCAGGAAAGCTTCGCTGTAATGGTGGAGCTTTTCTATTTTTATAGAAAATTAATAATCATGAAAAAAATAATATATCTAATATTTAGTATTTCGCTTATAATTGGATTAGGTAGTTGTGGTATTGGTAAATATAAAACGGTACCAAAACCAATAAAAACCACTTTTACAGCTGTTGAGATAGAAACGTTAATAGAAGATGACGCTTTAAATGTAAGAGCTATTGAAATTATTGATACTGTTGGTTTAGCCTACTTAACTTCTGAAGGAAAATTTGGTATGTATTTTAATAGTGATTTACCAGGATATAATGCGATTAAAAAGGTATTACCCATTCAAGTAAAACACGATAGCATTATTCCAAATTTTAGAGCTTTGGCTGTTACTAGTAATAAAGGTTATGGGTTAAGTATAGGGTCACCTGCTTTGATTTTTAATTTAGATGTTGATTTACATAAAAACACAGTCGTGTATCAAGAAAATCATGAAAAAGCATTCTACGATGCTATGGAATTTTGGAATGACCAAGAAGGTATTGCAATTGGAGATCCAACAGATGATTGTTTAAGTGTAATTATAACACGAGATGGAGGAGAGTCTTGGACAAAACTATCGTGTGATGTGTTACCAAAAGCAAAAGAAGGCGAAGCTGCATTTGCTGCAAGTGATACTAATATAGCTATTGTAGGCGATAAAACTTGGGTGGCTACAGGTGGTAAGGCTAGTCGTATTTTATATTCTCCAGATAAAGGAAACACTTGGGAGGTCTTTGATACACCAATTATACAAGGCTTAGAAACTACAGGTATTTATAGTATAGATTTTTATGATGAAAACAATGGTTTTGCAGTAGGTGGAGATTACACCAAAGCGGATGATAATGTGGCTAATAAAATAAAGACTACTGATGGCGGAAAAACATGGCAACTTATGTCTGATGGTACTGGACCTGGTTACAGAAGCTGTGTACAATACGTGCCAAATAGCAATGCGCAACAATTAGTTGCAATTGGATTTAAAGGAATAGATTACAGTAGTGACGCTGGTAATACGTGGACGCATTTAAGTGATGATGGGTATTATACTATTAGGTTTATAGATGAAACAACAGCGTATGCTGCAGGAAATAAAAAGATTAGTAAATTAACCTTTAAATAGATTGTTTTAATAGTAGAAGTAGCGTAATTATAAATTTATTTCAGAATCTCATAAGTATTCAATCAAAGAATTTAAAATCAAAACAAGTTAAGTTTAATGCAAAAAAAAGAAGCCTATTGGCTTCTTTTTTTAGTCTTTTTTATTGTCTTTGTGTCTTCCTCTAAACTCTTCTATCATTTTTCTTTTAAAGGAGCGTTCAGCATTAAAAAGTAGTACAATTTTTTTGTAACTAATTATTTTTGAAAGCTTATCAACGTAAATTTTATAGCTTTTTACTCTAGCGTCTTCCAAATCTTGCATGTCCTTAATTAGGGTTTCGGCTTCTTTGTTTGTTAATTTTGTAACATCAATATCCTTACGTTTGATGTCAGACGCTTCTCTTAATTTACTTTTTTGTTCTTCAAAGTCATTGTAAATAGGCCAAAAAGCTTCTGCTTCCTTGGAAGAAAAATCTAATTGCTCTGTAATGTGTGCTACTTTTAAAGCTTTAAGTTTTTCGTGTTGTTTTATTTTTTCTTTTTGTGCAATTGCACTAAAAGAAAACACTAAAACTAGTAATGTTATAATATGTTTTTTCATTGTAATATGTTTTATTCTTGGTATAAGTCGTTTAAATCTATGTCGTCAATATAGTCTTCAACTTCAATTAAATTATAATCTATAAAATCTGTTTGTGATAATTCCGAGTCATTAATTAACATATTAAGATCGTTAATTTCTATTTCATCTAAAATATAGTTTTCTACAGTATCTGTATCTAAGCTGTCTAATGTAGGAGCTGCTTTAAATAGGTTTAAATTAAATAATAGTACTATGGCTGCAGCAACGCTAGATAATGATACAATAGTTTTTTTGTTAAACAGATTAAATACTTTAGGTTCTGGCTTATCTAATTTAGATAAAATCGTATTTTCTAAAGTTTCAAAATAACCATCTGGAACATTAAAACCAGAGGTTTTAGAATGTGCTTCTAATGTTGCTTGCGCTAGAATGGCATCTTCTAATCCTTCAAAGTAGTCCTTAGGGATTTTGAATCCTGAAGTCTTGATTGTATTTAAGCTTTCTTTTTTCATTGTATTATTAAGACTAAAAAAAACGTAATTGGTTTAATGTTCTTTTAAATAGGCTTCTATTTTTTTAGAAGCTAAATGGTAGGATGCTTTTAGGGCTCCTTCACTGGTGTCAAGTATTTCTGATAGTTCGCTGTATTTTAAATCTTGAAAATATTTCATATTAAACACTAATTGTTGTTTTTCAGGAAGTGTTGTTATTGCTTTTTGAAGTTTAAGCTGTATGGCTTCTCCTTCAAAGTAAACGTCCGATTGTAAATTGTTTATTGCTAAATCCTGAGTATCGTGACTAGCAGTATTTTTTAATTTTGCGTTTCTTTTTAAATGTGTTAAAGCTTCGTTAGTTGCTATTCTATAAATCCAAGAGTATAATTGGCTGTCGCCTTTAAATTTATTAATGTTTTTAAAAACTTTTATAAACGTATTTTGTAAAACGTCATCAGCATCGTCATGAGATTTTACTATATGTCTAATGTGCCAATACAATCGCTCTTTGTATAGCGTGATTAGTGTTTTAAAAGCAGCGTTTTTTTCTGATTCAGATTGTAATTGCTGCACTAAAAGTGTTTCGTTCTCTGACATATTAATTATTAGACTCTAATTTAAGCTAATAGTTTAAAAGTTTTATTAGAATTTTTAATGATTATTAACTATTTGTAAATCATAGTTTTATAAAAAAATAAGCGATTAAACGCGTGGTTTATCGGTTTAAAAACAAATTATGCTTGTTTTTATGTATTATTTGCTTTAGATTTATGTTGTTAAATTTACTTTTGTTGTTGGCCCCAAATCTAGCAATGCACAAAAAAAAGGATAAACTTAGTTTATCCTTTTTTTAATTTATAGATTGTTTTAATTACTCAAAACTCTGCATTTCTACTAGCTTTTTATACATACCGTTTTTTTCTAATAGTTCTGTGTGTGTACCTTGTTCTACAATTTCTCCTTTTTGCATCACAATAATTTGATCTGCATTTTGGATGGTAGATAGCCTGTGAGCAATAACAATAGATGTCCTGTTTTTCATCATATTTTCTAAGGCAACTTGGACTAAACGCTCGCTTTCAGTGTCTAAAGCTGAGGTAGCTTCATCCAAAATCATAATAGGAGGGTTTTTAAGTACAGCTCTAGCAATACTTAGACGTTGTTTTTGTCCACCAGAAAAATTATTTCCAGCATCTCCAACATTGGTTTCAATACCTTTAGGTAACTCACTAACAAACTCCCAAGCGTTTGCAATTTTTAAAGCGTCAATAATTTGGTCTTCGGTTGCATCAGGTTTACCTATTAAAATATTGTTTTTTATAGTGTCATTAAATAGGATAGAGTCTTGTGTTACTAATCCCATTAGACTACGTAATGACTTTTTTGTAACCTTTTTTATGTCATTACCATCAATAGTAATGTTACCTTCATTTACATCATAAAAACGAGTCAGTAAATTAGCTATTGTACTTTTTCCACTTCCAGATTGTCCGACAAGAGCAACAGATTTTCCTTTAGGTACTTTTAAGTTGAATTTTTTAAGCACATTTTCTTCTTCGTATCTAAAATTGATGTTTTCGATTTTGATTTCGTGAGAAAAGCCTGTTAAGTCAATAGCATCACTATTTGATGTTATTGTTTCCTCTTGTTCTAAGATTTCAAATACACGCTCTGCAGCAGCTAGTCCATTTTTTACAGAATAGGATGCTTTAGAGATTGCTTTGGCTGGCGTTAAAATATTATAAGCTAAAAGTAGATACACTAAAAATAATTCGCCTTCTAGTGTTTTTTCAACTAAAACTAAATTACCTCCATACCATAAAAGAATAGCAATTGTAACAATACCCATAAATTCACTCATTGGTGAGGCTAGGTTGTTTTTGTTACCTATACTGTTTGATAATTTTAATAAACGGTCAACAGAATTATTGAATTTTTTTGTAAAACTAGATTCTGCATTGTAGCTTTTAACAACCTTTAATCCTGTTAGGCTTTCTTCAACAATTGAGATAAG
Organism: Olleya sp. Ti.3.14; assembly: GCF_038154885.1. Lineage (NCBI taxonomy): Bacteria > Pseudomonadati > Bacteroidota > Flavobacteriia > Flavobacteriales > Flavobacteriaceae > Olleya > Olleya sp. Ti.3.14. The sequence goes on along the minus strand of NZ_JBAKAO010000001.1, from coordinate 724,875 downwards.
TTTTCCAGATTCTTCTTGAGCTTTTGTTGATTTTGATTTTAAATTTTTACCGATTCTAGAAATTATAAAGCCAGAAATAGGCATGAAAACAAAAACAAAAAGTGTAAGATTTACACTAATTTTTAGCATAGCATAAATCGTGAATAGTATTGTTAAGGGCTCTCTAACAATAAGTTCTAAAATAACAAAAAATGACGATTGTACTTGGCTAATATCACCTAACATTCTAGCCATTATATCTCCTTTTGTACGATTTGAATAAAAAGGTATTGATAAGCTTATAATTTTTTGATACATTTTTTTACGCAGATCACTTAAAACTCCATTTTTTAAATGCATCATATGAAAGGATGCTAAATAGTTAAATAAGTTTTTAAGTAAAAATGTAGTAATTACTAAACCAACAGCTAACAATAATGAATATTGAGGACCATGTATTTCATTAAGTTTACCAATTTCATAGAAGAATGAATCTTTTAAATAATCAGTAATATTCCAAATGTCAGTGTATACAGGTTTTTTTGGAATAGTAGTGGGCTCTGAGTTTTTTTGAAATAACACTTCTAACAATGGAAACATTGTTATAAATGATAATGTGCTAAAAAGCGCGTATAGAATATTAAAAATAACATTCATCACTATATTAAACTTATAAGGTTTAATATATGGGATTATTTTTTTTAGATTTTGATCCATTTAATTATAACTGCATATCTTTTAATATAGCATCAATCTTGCTTTCCAATTTCTGTTCCTTAGCTTCAAATTCTGACACATTGTCTAAAGTTGTATTAACGCTAATGTAGAATTTTATTTTAGGCTCTGTACCACTTGGTCTTAAGGCTATTTTACTTCCGTCTTCGGTGTAATAAATTAATACATTTGATTTAGGTACATCAATAGTACTTGTAGTATTGTCTGTTGTATTTTTAGCTTCAGATAATTGATAGTCTTCTATCTTGATAACTTTTGACCCATTAACTGTTGTTAGAGGGTTTTCTCTTGCATCAATCATCATTTGTTTGATTTCTTGCGCACCTTCGATACCTTTTTTAGTCATGGATATTAAACGTTCTTTATAAAAACCATGTTTAATGTACAGTTGTATTAATTCTTTGTAAAAACTACTGCCTTTTGCTTTTGCTTGAGCTGCAATTTCGCAAGCAAGTAAAGCAGATGTTACAGCATCTTTGTCACGTACAAAATCACCAACCATAAACCCAAAACTTTCTTCTCCACCACCAATAAACTCTTGGTTAGGAAAGTCTTTAATCATTTTAGCAATCCATTTAAATCCAGTAAGACCAATTTTACATTCTACCTTAAAGGCATCTGCTAAAGCAGTCATCATTGGCGTAGATACAATGGTGCTTCCTATAAATTGATTGTCATTTATTTTGTTGTTATTTTTCCATTGTTGCAATAAAAAATCGGTCATCATGACCATGGTTTGGTTTCCGTTTAATAAAATCATTTTATTATCTAAACCTCTAACAGCAATACCAACTCTGTCGCTATCAGGATCTGTACCTATAACAATATCTCCATCTACTTTTTCTGCTAATTCTAAAGCCATTTTAAGAGCTTCAGGTTCTTCTGGATTTGGAGATTTTACAGTTGGGAAATCGCCATTAGGCTCACGTTGTTCTTCAACAATATTTACATTATTGTAACCTGCACGTTTAAACGTTTCTGGTATGCTAGTAATGGAGGTTCCGTGTAAGGATGTAAAAACTATTTTCAGATTATCTTTGGCAGCTTTGGTTGTATCAAAACTTCCGTTTTTTACTGCTGCATCAATAAAAACATCATCAACTTCTTTTCCTATATATTCTATTAACTCCGGCTTTGCTTCAAATTTTATTTCGGCATAGTCTAAGGCATTTATTATTTTAATAATTTCGGCATCTTGAGGTGGTACTAATTGTCCACCATCTTGCCAATATACTTTGTAACCATTATATTCTGGTGGATTATGTGAAGCAGTTAAAACGATACCACAATGACAGTCTAAATGTTTTAAAGCAAAAGATAACTCTGGAGTAGGACGTAGGTCTTCAAATAAATAAACTTTGACATTGTTTGATGAAAACACGTCTGCTACAACTTTTGCTAAACTTTTACTGTTGTGTCTACAGTCGTAAGCGATAGCAACTTTTAAGTCTTCTCCTGGAAAAACAGTTTTCATGTAATTACAAATACCTTGTGTGTTTTTTCCTAAGGTATATTTATTAATTCTGTTTGTCCCAATTCCCATTACACCACGCATACCTCCAGTACCAAACTCTAAGTCTTTATAAAAACTTTCTTTAAGCTCAGTAGGCTCTAAAGCGATAAGATTTTTTATATAATCTTGTGTTTCATTATCAAAAGCTGGAGTTAACCAAGTATTGACTCTGTTTAAAAGTTCTGGTTCAATATGTCTCATAGGTTGTGGTCTTAAATTAAGATAAATAATTACCTAAAGGTAGTTATTTGTTTTGTTAATAATTAATAAGTTTAGTCCTTTAAATTTAAGGATTCTTTAATTAAATATCTTTTTTTGTCTGATTTTTGACGTAAAATTATTTCGCCTAAAAAACCAGCAACAAAAAATTGTGATCCTAAAATCATGGTTACTAATGCTAGATAAAACTGAGGTCTTTGGGTGATTAGCCTACCTGAGGTATTAAAAAATAGTTTGTCTATTCCTAAATACAATGCAAAAACAAGTCCTAAGCCAAACATAATAACGCCTAATGCACCAAATAAATGCATTGGTCTTTTGCCAAATCTGGATAAAAACCAAATGGTAATTAAGTCCAAAAACCCGTTAACAAAACGATCCATTCCAAATTTGGTTTCGCCATATTTTCTGGCTTGATGTTGGACTATTTTTTCGCCAATGTTAGAAAATCCAGCATTTTTGGCTAAAACAGGTATGTATCTGTGCATTTCGCCATTTACATCAATGTTTTTAACAACATCTTTATTGTAGGCTTTAAGTCCGCAATTAAAGTCATTAAGTTGGACACCTGAAGTTTTTCTTGCTGCCCAATTAAATAATTTTGAAGGTAAGTTTTTAGTTAACTTATTATCGTAACGCTTTTTTTTCCATCCAGAAACTAACTCAAAACCTTGATTAGTAATCATGTTGTAAAGTTCAGGTATTTCCTCTGGATTATCTTGTAAATCGGCATCCATAGTGATTATTACATCTCCTGTCACTGTAGCAAAACCAGCATGTAATGCTTGGGATTTTCCAAAGTTTTTTAAAAATCTGATACCTTTAACGTTGTTGTCCGTTTCTTGAATTTTTTCAATAATTTTCCAAGAATTATCTGTACTACCATCGTCTATAAATAATAGCTCATAAGAAAAACCATTGGTTTGCATGACATTTGCAATCCAATGGTGTAATTCTGTTAATGATTCTTCTTCGTTAAGTAGTGGTATGACTACTGATATGTTCATAATTTAATTTGAAATATATTTTCAAATATAAAACTATTATAGGTCTTCGTTAGTTTTTTTCATTATTAATGAAACAATAAGTCCAATAACAGCTTGTATTACTAAAAACATGGCTGTTGATTGTATTTGTGGCATTAACGCGAATTGGTTTTTTTGCGCTTCCATAAGATCTAAAGTTTTAGCGATTTCCTCTTCGGGAGCATTAAAATTTTTCATGATTTGTAATGTTGCTTCAATTGTTTTTTCTTTTAAAGCAACAGCAGCTTCAGGGTCGATAAAATTAAAAACAAGTACACTTACCAAAGTGCTAATTATTACACCTATTGCAACCGTAATAAAATAGGAGCTAAAACTTTCTTTAAATGAAATATAACCACCTAATGATGCTTTAGATTTTGATACAGAAATAATTCCGTAGACAATAATTATAACGAATAATAAAATACCTAACCACCATTTAGTTAATAGGTCTAAGTACAAAGCATAGGCTAATACAGTGATTCCGCCTAAGGTTGCACCAAGGTACATACCAAAATTAATTGCGATTGATTTTATAGTTTTTTCCATAATTTTGTTGAGTTAATTAGTTAATAATCTATTAGTCTTAAAGTGCAATAATATGTTACAATATTACATAATTAATTTTTTTTCATAAATTAGTTGCTCATTTGTAAAAAATACTTAAATTTGCACCTCGAATTTAGTTAAGATAAAAAAGCATTTAGCGATGAAAAAAGGTATACATCCAGAAAATTATAGAATGGTAGCATTTAAAGACATGTCAAACGATGACGTATTTTTAACTAAGTCTACTGCAAACACTAGTGAAACTATTGAAGTTGATGGTGTTGAATATCCAGTTATAAAAATGGAGATTTCTAGAACGTCTCACCCATTTTATACAGGTAAGTCTAAACTAATTGATACAGCAGGTCGTATCGATAAATTCAAAAACAAATACGCAAAATTTAAAAAATAATTTTAGCGTTAACTATATTTTAAAAGCCTTTCATTTTTATGAAAGGCTTTTTTTGTTATCTTATTTTCAACTATTTTTGAATGCTAAACACAAAAAAGCAAAATGCTTAATTGTGTTTTGATGTCTAAACTTAAAATAAAAACCACAATGAATTATATCCTTTTTGATGGACCAGTACGCAACCAATTACTTCCATTTACTTATACTAGACCTGTTGCAGATATCAGAGTTGGTATACTGACAATTAGAGAGAAGTGGGAGATGTATTTACAAACGACAACTACAACAGTAACAGAGGATTATTTGGCAGATAAATATCCTATGGTTGAGTTAGAAGAAAATGTTATGTTAAATGCATCTTATTTACCAAATAATGAATTAGTTGAATTGATTATAGGGTTAGAAAAAAATCAAGCTATTTTTAAAGATGAGGATATAATTGCTTTTTATACAACAGATACTCAGGAAGACATAGATTTTGATACGTATGAAGCTATTGAGTTTGATAATGATGTTACTAAAATTGAACACACTTGGGAGATATTTTCTAAAAACGGAGAAGCTATACAACAAGATTTTGAATTGTTAACTAAAGACAGAAAATCTGAACCAATACCTACAAGTAATAATATTATTGCACCAGAAAACATTTTTATTGAAGAAGGAGCGGTTGTCCAGTTTGCTACATTAAATGCTAGTGCAGGACCAATTTATATTGGTAAAGATGCAGAGGTGATGGAAGGGAGTTTGGTTAGAGGTCCTTTAGCTTTATGTGATCATGCAACTTTAAAATTAGGAGCAAAAATATATGGGCCAACTACAATTGGACCACATAGTAAAGTAGGAGGCGAGGTTAATAACTCAGTGTTATTTGGGTATTCTAACAAAGGACATGATGGATTTTTAGGGAATTCCGTAATAGGAGAATGGTGTAATTTGGGTGCAGATACTAATAATTCTAACCTTAAAAATAATTATGTCGAAGTTAAACTATGGGATTATGAAACTGAGCGTTTTGCTAAAACGGGATTACAGTTTTGTGGTTTAATGATGGGAGACCATAGTAAATGTGGTATTAATACCATGTTTAATACAGGAACCGTTATAGGTGTTAATGCCAATATTTTTGGTAGTGGTTTTCCAAGAAATTTTGTGCCAAGTTATAGTTGGGGAGGCGCTTCTGGTTTTACAACCTATTTAACGTCTAAAGCTTTTGAGGTTGCTAAAGTTGTAATGGCAAGAAGAGGTGTGGAATTTTCTAGTCAAGATGAAGCTATTTTAACTCAAGTTTTTGAAGATTCTAAAAAGTACAGAAAAGAGTAATTATTATTTAGTACAATCTATTGGTGATTAAAGGTTATTCGTCGAAATTGTAAGTTTTTATGTGTTAATTCTGAATTAAATTTTTATATTGATTAGGCTTAATAATCAATATGAGTTTTATTTTTAAAAATACGCTTAGATTTACCATCTTATATCTTTTTCTATACGTTTTAGATTCTTTTTTTAAGAATAATGAAGCGTTATATTCCTATAGATACTTTACTAAATTAGCTCTTGGCATTACTTTGTTAGTTTTTTATTTATTTAAAACTAAGCAAAAGGACATTTCTAAAAAACGACTGGTAATTTATGCTTTATCTTTATTTATAATTGGAGATGTTTTTTTTATTACCGGAAATTCTGGCGAAATGACTCATTTTGTATTTGCAGCATTTTTATTTATTGGAGCTAAAATTTGTTATTCGATACGATTTTTAAATAGTAAAGATTTCAAGATTTCTAAATTAATTCCTTTTTTAATACTTGGTTTTGCTTACATGACTATTATCACAGATTTGGTGTATAATAATTTAGGTCATTATTTTTTTCCATTTTTAATCTACTTATTTGTAGTACTGTTATTAATGCAATTTGCTTATTTAAGAAAAAGTGAGGTCAATGGATTAAGTTTTTGGTTAGTCTTATTTGGTGTGTTTTTCTCAATGATAGCAGATAGTATTAATATTCTTAAAATATTTTATGATCCATTAATTGCTTATAATAAAATTACTGTTATGTTTTTTTATTGTTTGTCTCAGTACATGATTATATTGGGAGTGCTAAAAGAAAGTAGACTTACAGATAATATTGAAAAACTGAAAGTGAATACATAATTATGGATAAATTAATACGCTATTTTACACCTGTATTTTTGGCTTTGTTATTTTTAGATATTTATGTAAAAACTAATTTGCCTATAATTCCTTGCAGGTATTATTCTAAAATATTGGTGCTAGTCACTCTTATAATATTTACGGGTTATTGTGTTTACAAGAAAAAAAAATTGAACAATAGGTATGTTTTTTATGGATTAATTATTTTTTTTATAGGTGATATTTTAATTATTGACCACTTAAATAAAGTAAAGTTTATTATTAGTTTAATACTTTTTGTGTTTGGTAAATTGATCTACATTTTTAAATTTACACACAAGGAAGACTTTAGTAATAAACGTTTATTACCGTTTTTAGTGGTTTGTTTTTTATTTGTTGCGTTTTTGTATAATTTAATTTTTGTAAACCTCAAAGGATATTTTATTCCAGTAACGTTGTATTTTTTTATATCCTTAGTCATGACTCTTTTTGCCTATCTTAGAAAAGATGTAGCAAACAACAAAAGCTATTATACAGTTTTATCAGGTGTAGTTTTATTTGTATTCTCTGAAGCTACAATGGTTGTTAAAACATTTTATGGAGACATCCTATTTCAGGATTTTATAGTAATGTTTGGTTATGGATTTGGACAATATCTTATAATTTTAGGTTTAATGATTGACAAACCTAACTATGTTGAAAATAGTGATCTTATCTCTAAAATATAAAAATTAAAACTAGTAACTATTGTTTTTTAACATGCTTTAACTCTAATAAATTGATAGGATTATTACCAAGTCCAATAACATTTTTTTGAGTAAATCTAATCACTTCATCATAATATAAAGGCACTATAGGAGCATTTTTTATAACCAAACTATCCATTTTGGTGTACAATTTAGTTCTTTCAGATACTTCTGTAGTAATAAAAGCCTGGTTGTACCATCTATCAAAATCAGTATTGCTAAAATGAGTATAATTAGGACCATTTGGTGCAAAATTTTCTGAATAAAATAATGATAGATAATTTTGAGCGTCTGGATAATCTGCAACCCAACTAGCTCTAAATAAATCTAATTTTCCGTTGGCTTTACCTTCTTTTAAAGTTGATGCAGGAATGACATCTACCTTTATATTTAAACCAATTTTAATAAGCTCGCGTTGTATGTATTCGCAAAAGTTAAGATAATTACTAGTTGTGGTAATTGTTACCTCTGGCGTTTTATTATTGTTTTGTGCTTTGTATTCAGCAATAAGTTTTTTTGCTTTTACGGTTTGGTAAGTGTATCCAATATTAGCATTGTAACCTGGTAACCCTTTTGGTATAAATCCACCATTTGCAGCTATTCCAATTCCGTTACGTAAATAGGTCATCATTTTTTTTCTGTCAAAGCCATAATTTATAGCTTCACGTATTTGTTTGGATTGGATTTCATTTAAATCCGAATCCATATAAAAAGCCAAATATTCTGTATTTAAGTAAGGACCTCTATTTATGTTTATAGTATTAAGATATTTATCTCTTAATTCTCCATTTGTAGTCAATATTTCATCTTGATAAGAGGCATCTAAGCTATTTAAAAAGTCTAAATTACCTTGAATAAATTGCATAAATTCACTCTGCTTATCAGGTAAAAAGGTAATAGCTACAGCTTCCAAATGTGGTAGTTTTTGACCATCTTTAGTAGTTTCAAAATAGTTTTCATTTTTTCTAAAAACCAGTTTGATGTTTTCTTCCCAGCGTTTAAACTTAAAAGGACCTGTACCTATTGGATTTGATCTAAAATCACTACCATAATATTCTGTTATTTCTTTAGGCACGACACTACAATACTTCATTGTTAATAAGCCCAAAAATGCAGGAAAGGGTTGTTTTAAAGTGATATTAAAAACGGTGTCGTTTATTGCCTTAAAGGTGTCTACTTTATTAAAAATCCACTGACCTGACGACGCTATATTTTTATCCAACAATCGGTTAAAACTATAAACAAAGTCAGAAGCAATAACTTGTCTGGTAGAATCCTTACCAAATAATTTATGTTTATGAAAATAGACATTGTTTTTTAGCACAAAATTATAACTTAAACCATTATCTGATAGTGTCCAGTTTTTAGCAATACTAGGTTTAACATGTAAGCTGTCATCCATTTGAACCAATCCATTAAATAATTGATGTATTGCCCAAATATCTGCGTTGTCTTTTGCAAATGCAGGATCTAGTGATCCTATGTTTTTGTGTTCGTTATATCTAAAAACTAAATGGTCATTGTTTACGTTTTTAGTGTCCTTACAAGATACTAAAAATGTAAAAATAAAAATTAAGCTATATATAGGTAACGCTTTGTTGGTTATAATAGTTGTCAAGGTGCTGTTATTACTGTTTCTCTTTTTTTAGTGTAAAGAAAAGTGCTTTTTTTAAACTAAAATTATATAGTGTAAATATACACAATATAGCTAATTCTTTTTTTTATAGTTATAGCATGGTTTAATTGTTTCGAGTAGCATAATTATAATTAGTATAATCTTTATTTCAAAAAAAAAACCGAAGGTGTTAGCTTCGGTTTTAATTATGTTTTTATTGTAAAAGTTAGATTCTGACACCTACAGGTAAAAGTTTTTTGTATTGCCTATTGCGTCTCATGAATTTTGCTATCTCTGGACTGGTAGGCATTACGCTTAAATTACGTTCTTCAATATTGTCAAAAACAATTTTTAAAAACTCGTTTACAAAATCTTCATTATCCTGCTCCTCAGGCACTATTAATTTAGTTAAAAAGATTTTTCTTTCTTGTAAAGAGTATTCTATTTTAGCGAAATGATTATCAATTTTCAGTTCAAATTGACGTAAAAAATCATTGTCAACTAACTCAGCTGCATCAATCATAATGTATAAAGTTTTATTAATTATTAGGGGAGTTTCAAAAATAGTACCAAACTATTTTATAGCTTTACAGCACAAAGATACTCAAAAATCTAATAGCACTGTGTTTGTTTATTGTTAAAAGCTTATGAATCAAGAAGTAATACCTGTTTATCTAATGCCTGGTATGGCTGCTAATCCTACGATATTTGAGCACATTAAATTGCCTGAAAATCAATTTAAAATTTACTGGTTAGAATGGAAATTACCTAATCCAAATGAAACATTATCTAGCTATGCAAAACGCATGTGTGAAGATATAAAACATGATAATCCAGTACTCTTAGGTGTCTCTTTTGGAGGGATTTTAGTGCAAGAAATGAGTAAGTATATTAAGTATAATAAAATTATAATAGTATCCAGTGTAAAGTCCAAACACGAGTTGCCTAAAAGAATGCGTCTGTTGCGTATGACAAAAGCATATAAAATACTACCCACACAATTACTTAGTAATGTTGATTTGTTGGCTAAATATGCGTTTGGTAATACTATAACTAAACGTATTGAGTTATATAAAAAATATTTGTCGGTAAGCGATAAAATGTATCTGGATTGGGCAATACAGCAAGTGGTTTGTTGGGATCAAGACCAAGCATTAGATAATGTAATCCATATACATGGTGATAATGATAAAGTATTTCCTTTTGCTAATTTAGGAGCATGCGTAAGTATAAAAGGAGGTACACATATCATGATTATTAATAAATATAAATGGTTTAATGAAAACTTACCAAAACTAATCGCTTAAATATTAAGTGGTTTGAATAAAAAATTTTAAATTTAAACAAAAGATAAGAAGATGAAGATTGTACAAAAAAGTTTAGCTATTGTTGGCTTAGGTGTTTTAGGATTGTTATTTATTAACGCCTATCAAGATGCTCCTACTGACGAGAATTTTGAGAAAAAAATAATAAACGATTATAATGTATACGCAATTCAAATGCCTAGCTATTTGGAGTTTGCAGGAGAAGCTGTGCCATTATCAAATCCAGATATTTATGAGCGCATGGATAAAGAGCTTTTAGTTAATACCTATTGGCAATCTAATGGTTTGTTAATGTTTAAGCGTGCCAAAAAATATTTCCCTATTATCGAACCTATTTTAGCAAAAAACGGAATTCCTGACGATTTTAAATATTTGGCAGTTATTGAAAGTGGTTTAACAGACGCACGTTCTCCAGCAGGAGCAAGTGGGTTTTGGCAAATCATGAAAGCAACAGGTCGCGAACATGGACTAGAAGTAAACGATAATGTAGACGAACGTTATAATTTAGAAAAAGCCACAGAAGTAGCTTGTGATTATTTAAAAAAAGCTAAAGAAAGTTTAGGATCTTGGACATCTGCAGCAGCAGCATATAATGCAGGTAATTATGGTATTTCTAGACGCTTAAAAGAACAAGACGTTACTAGTTATTATGATTTGCTTTTAGGTGAAGAAACAGGAAGGTATGTGTTTAGAATAATAGCTTTAAAAGAAATTTTATCTAATCCAGATGCTTATGGATTTAATTTTAGAGACAAAGATTTGTATAAAGCAGTGCCAACCTATCAAGTAGCTGTAGATACTGCAGTAACTGACTTTGCAGGTTTTGCTAAGCAATTTGGTATAAACTACAAGATATTAAAATTACACAACCCTTGGTTAAGAGAACCACATTTAAATAATAGTTCTAGAAAACAATATTTTATTGATATCCCAAGAGAGGGTTACTACCAAACTAATCCGTAAATGCTTGATTTTTTAACTCAAAATTGGTGGACTATAGCAATTGCTATCAATTACATATTGGTAATAATTGCAGTTGCTACTATTTTATTTAAATCAATAAATCCAACAAAAACACTAACGTACATCATTGTATTGTTAGTGTTTCCTTTTTTTGGATTAGTAGTTTATTACTTTTTTGGACAAGAGTATAGAAAGAATAAAATTTTTAATCGTAAAGACGTTTTAAATAACCATTTAATACAATCTATTAATAAAGATTTAAAGATTCAGCCAGAATCCTTAACGCAATATGAAGCTAAAATTGACGAAGATCAAATTAGATTAATACATCTGCTTCAAAAAAATGATAAATCACCATTAACTAAATTTAATGATGTAGAAATCATAATTAATGGCGAAAATAAATTTGAAAAGCTATTTACAGATATTGATAATGCTAAAGAACATATCCATATTGAATATTATATCTTAAAAGATGATCATATTGGGACTAGATTTTTAGATTTATTATGCAAAAAAGCCAAGGAAGGCGTAACGGTAAGACTTAGTTTTGACGATGTAGGTAGTAAAATTTCTTCTAAAATGAAGAAAAAACTAACCAATGCTGGAGTTCAATATTTTGCTTTTATGCCAGTATTGTTTCCTAGATTTACAGGTAAAATGAATTATAGAAATCACAGAAAAATTGTGATTATAGATGGAGAAATAGGTTATGTAGGCGGAATAAATGTCTCTGATACTTACGTTAATTATCCCGAAAATAAAGACTATTGGAGAGATACACATTTAAAAATTATTGGCGAATCTGTTTTTACCTTACAAACTCAATTTTTAACCAATTGGAATTTTGTAGCAGATACTAGCTTGACATTAAACCGTTCGTTTTTTCCGCAAAACAAGGTTAAAACAATTACTCCAGTACAAATAGCAGCAAGTGGTCCAGATACAGATTGGGCTAATATTATGGAAGCTATATTTTTTGCAATAGTAACTGCCGAAGATTACGTTTACATAACAACGCCTTATTTTATACCTAATGATCAAATCATTACAGCCATGCAAGTGGCATCAAAAAGTGGAGTAGATGTCAAACTTCTAATTCCAGATAAATCGGACTCGTGGACAGCAAAACATGCCACAAACTCATATCTAGAACAATTATTAGAAGCCAATGTCAAAATTTATAGGTATGAAAAAGGCTTTATTCATGCTAAAACTATGGTTGTGGATGATGTTTTTACAACTATAGGAACCTGTAATATGGACTACAGAAGCTTTAATATTAATTTTGAAATCAACGCGCTTATCTATAATAAAGAAAAAGCAATTGAAGCTAAAAGCATATTTAATAATGACCTAGAAAGTGCTATCCAAGTTAATCTAGAGCAATGGACAGAGCGATCTAATATTAAGCGTATGCAAGAAGCCTATTGTAGACTTTGGGCGCCTTTACTGTAAAAAAAAAGGGTCAAACAAGTATTAATTAGTTTGACCCTTTTTAATTTATAAAAGTATAATTATCTACTACGTCTTTTTTGTGCACGTATTGATCCACCTTGACCAAAGTGTTGTTTAGGCGCTTGTGCGCGTTTCATGTTTTCTTTCATCATTTTAATTTGATCAGTTAACATACCTTGTTTATCAAGCTTTTGTGCTTCGGCTAATAATGTAACCGCTTCTTGCTTTCTTCTTTTAGACATTGCAACTCCAGCTAAATTAAGTTTAACCATTGCCATATCATGATCCATAGATAAACCTAATTGCTCTGCTTTTTTAAAATAACGTTCAGCTTCAGTCATATTATCCTGAGAAACCATAATACCATTTAAAAAGTTATAATACCCTTGTTGCTTTTTAACTAAAGCAGTATCTGGATTTTTAATTTTATCTAACCATTTTTTAGCACCAGGAAAATCTTGTTTTCTTAATCTTAAAAAAGCTAATAAAATAAATTCATTTTTAAAATATAAGAAGACAAATATTAGGGCTAAAAAGATGTACATGATACCATTACCGATGTTTCCTTCCACAAATTGCCAGATGGCTACACCAAAAATTCCGATTGCTAATATTAGTTTTATTACTTTATTGTACATTTTTTAAATTTTAAAAGTCTTGTATTACTTGATTTGTAACGTTTTTAAGCGTTATTTTTATTGGAGTACAAAGAAACTAAAAAAATCTTTAAAAATATTTTTTAAATTAGGTTTGTGAAATAAAAAACTCGTTGTATATTTGCGCTCAGTTTTACGTAAAGCATAAAACTAAATAAAACATATACTATTCAGATTTTAAAAAAATAAGACAATGCCAAAAAGAACGTTTCAGCCATCAAAGAGAAAAAGAAGAAATAAACATGGTTTTAGAGAAAGAATGGCTTCTGCTAATGGTAGAAAGGTATTAGCTCGTCGTCGTGCTAAAGGAAGAAAGAAAATATCTGTTTCATCTGAAACTAGACATAAAAAATAATGTTTAACAATTGTTAACATTTTAAAGGCGTTACTTAGGTGTAACGCCTTTTTTTGTATCTAATAATTACTATTTTTGATAATCGAAAAAAACAAACAAAAATGCCAAAAAATCCTAAGTTAAAGTCTATTCTTATTATTGGTTCAGGTCCTATCGTTATTGGGCAAGCCTGTGAGTTTGATTACTCTGGTACGCAAGCACTAAGATCTTTAAGAGAAGACGGAATCGAAACAATTTTAATCAATTCTAATCCAGCAACAATCATGACAGACCCAAGTATGGCTGATCATGTATATTTGTTGCCTCTTAATACAAAGTCTATTGTTCAAATTTTAAAAGAACATCCTCAAATTGATGCAGTACTACCTACAATGGGTGGACAAACTGCACTTAATTTATGTATTGAAGCAGATGAAAAAGGCATTTGGAAAGACTTTGGTGTAGAGATTATAGGTGTCAATATTGACGCTATTAATATTACAGAAGACAGAGAGCAATTTAGAGAGTTAATGCTTAAAATAGGAGTCCCTATGGCACCTCAAGCAACAGCTACATCATACTTAAAAGGTAAAGAAATTGCTCAAGAGTTTGGGTTTCCTTTAATAATTAGAGCCTCATTTACTTTAGGTGGTGCAGGCGCTTCATTTGTATATAAAGAAGAAGATTTTGACGAGTTATTAACACGTGGATTAGAAATTTCTCCAATTCACGAAGTCATGATTGACAAAGCCTTAATTGGCTGGAAAGAATACGAGCTAGAATTACTAAGAGACTCTAATGATAATGTAGTAATTATTTGTTCTATTGAAAATATGGATCCAATAGGGATCCACACAGGTGACTCCATTACTGTTGCTCCTGCAATGACATTAAGTGATAAAACATATCAAAAAATGCGTGATATGGCTATCCATATGATGCGTAATATTGGTGATTTTGCTGGTGGTTGTAACGTGCAATTTGCAGTTAGTCCAGATGAAAATGAAGATATAATTGCTATCGAGATTAATCCTCGTGTATCACGTTCTTCAGCTTTAGCTAGTAAAGCAACAGGATATCCAATTGCAAAAATAGCTGCAAAATTAGCTATAGGTTATCATTTAGATGAGTTAGAAAACCAAATTACTAAATCTACATCAGCATTATTTGAGCCAACTTTAGATTATGTAATTGTTAAAATACCACGTTGGAATTTTGATAAGTTTGAAGGAAGTGATCGTACACTAGGACTGCAAATGAAGTCAGTAGGAGAGGTTATGGGTATTGGACGTTCTTTTCAGGAAGCACTTCATAAAGCAACACAATCTTTAGAGATTAAACGTAATGGTTTAGGTGCTGACGGTAAAGGTTATACTAATTACGAACAAATTATTGAAAAGCTAACCTACGCAAGTTGGGATCGCGTGTTTGTAATTTATGATGCCATTCAAATGGGAATTCCTTTAAGTCGTATACATGAAATTACTAAAATTGACATGTGGTTTTTACGTCAATATGAAGAATTGCACCAATTACAAAAAGAAATTTCGACCTTTAAAATAGACACCATCCAAAGAGATTTACTTCTAGAAGCTAAACAAAAAGGGTATGGAGACAGACAAATAGCACATATGTTAGGCTGTTTAGAAAGTCAAGTATATAATAAAAGAGACGAGTTAGGTATTAATCGTGTTTACAAACTTGTAGATACTTGCGCTGCCGAGTTTGAAGCTAAAACACCTTACTATTACTCAACATTTGAAAATGATGTAGAAACAGCTGACGGAACTCGTTATGCGCATAATGAAAGTATAGTTTCTGATAAGAAAAAAGTTATCGTTTTAGGATCAGGACCAAACAGGATTGGACAAGGTATCGAGTTTGATTATTGTTGTGTACATGGTGTATTAGCTGCTGCAGAATGTGGTTATGAAACCATCATGATAAACTGTAATCCAGAAACGGTATCTACAGACTTTGACACAGCAGATAAATTATATTTTGAACCCGTTTTTTGGGAACATATCTATGACATCATTAGACATGAAAAACCAGAAGGTGTTATCGTGCAATTAGGTGGACAAACCGCTTTAAAACTTGCTGAAAAACTATCTAAATACGGAATTAAAATTTTAGGAACTAGCTTTGAAGCTCTAGATTTAGCCGAAGATAGAGGGTTGTTTTCTAACATGCTTAAAGAAAACAATATTCCTTATCCAGAATTTGATATTGCTACAACTGCAGATGAAGCAGCTGCAATTGCAGACGTGCTAGATTTTCCAATATTAGTTAGACCTTCATACGTACTTGGAGGACAAGGGATGAAGATTGTAATTAATAAACAAGATTTAGAAGAGCATGTAGTTGATTTATTAAGACGTATGCCTGGAAATCAACTGCTATTAGACCATTATCTGGATGGAGCTATTGAAGCTGAAGCAGATGCTATTTGCGACGGAGAAAATGTTTACATCATTGGTATAATGGAGCATATAGAGCCTTGTGGAATCCACTCTGGTGATAGTAACGCAACATTACCACCTTTTAATTTAGGAGAGTTTGTAATGCAGCAAATAAAAGACCATACCAAGAAAATTGCATTAGCATTAAATACGGTTGGGTTAATCAATATACAGTTTGCTATTAAAGATGATATTGTTTACATCATTGAAGCTAATCCAAGAGCATCACGTACAGTTCCATTTATTTCTAAAGCCTATGGAGAGCCTTATGTAAATTATGCAACTAAAGTTATGTTAGGCGAAAAGAAAGTTACTGACTTTAATTTTAACCCACAGTTAAAAGGTTATGCTATTAAACAGCCAGTGTTTTCTTTTAATAAATTTCATAATGTGAATAAAAAACTTGGGCCAGAAATGAAAAGTACTGGAGAAAGTATTTTGTTTATAGACGATTTAAAAGATGATCAGTTTTACGATTTATATGCAAGACGAAAAATGTATTTAAGCAAGTAATAAAAATAATCGATTGGTTTTTAGTAGGTTATAATTATTTTTTGTATTTTACAATAAAAGAGATTATGACAAAAAAACTACTATTTATTTTATTTGCTTTTGTAGCTTTAAGCGTATCAGCTCAAAACCAAACAGTTAATATAGATTGGAGTTTCGGCTCTAACTCTAATGCAACAGGACCAAATAATAATGCAGATCGCACCATTGAGGTTGGAGATACAGTTATTTGGGATTGGTATTCTAATGGTACGCATAATGTAGAAAGAACAGGAGGTACGTCCTCAGATAATTTTGTAAGTGGTTTTATGACTACAGGAGCAACGTTTTCACATACGTTTACATCTGTTGGTACAAATACATACCAATGTAATCCACATCCAACAAGTATGTTTGGTGTTATTACGGTAGTACCAGAAGGGACTTTAAGTGTGCCTAATTTTGCGACACGTTTATCTGCGATAAATTTGTATCCAAATCCTGCATCATCAACTTTAAATGTCGAAATACCTTCTCAGTTTAAAGAAGATTTGACTATTGAAGTGTATAATGTTTTAGGAAAAAAAATACTATCAAAAACAATTAGTCAATTAAAGACTAGTTTGTCTATTTCTAATTGGAATGATGGTGTGTATTTAATAAAAATAACTTCTGTTAGTCTAGGGACCACAATAACTAAACGATTTGTAAAAATTTAATACAAGTATTTTAAAATAAAAAAGCCTTCATTTCTTGAAGGCTTTTTTATTTTAAAAATTATCAGGTAAATCTATTCTAACTTTGTAATCTTTTAATATTGGAAGATAATCTGTGTGCGAAAAATCTTCATGGTCAAACTCATATTGTCGTTGTTTTTTAGTCTCCATTCGCTTAATAGCTTTTAAAAAACGTTTGACTTCAACCTTATCATTTAAAATAAGTCCAGCAACTTCCATGGATTGTCCATTATCATCTTTGGCTACCATTGTAAAGTAAGACGAGTTACAATGCTTTACAATACCAGTTTGTATATTTTCGGCTTCAACACGTATTCCTACAACCATAGATGTGTTTCCAACAAAATTTACAGAAGCTTTCATGGTTACTAGTTCGCCAACCTCAATAGGACTTAAAAAATCTACAGTATCTACACTAGCAGTCACACAGTAGGTTTTGGAATGTTTAGAAGCACAAGCAAAAGCTATTTGATCCATCAAATTTAGTATGTAACCACCATGTATTTTTCCACTAAAGTTAGAGTGTGATGGTAACATTAATTCGGAAATACTAATTCTAGAATCGTCTGCTTTTTTATATGCTTTCATTATAGTTTTTGTTGTTGTATGTAATATTCAATTTGGTTTTTTCTGTAAAATCCGACAATAATTAAAGCCAGTCCAAAGAAGAGACACATGATAATAATAAAGTTATTTAATTCTTCTCTTTTACTAAATTTTCCTGGCTCTATAAGCGTATCAAAACCAAAAGACAGTAGTCCTGCTCCTGCAATAAATATAAAAATATATTTAGCTCTTAAGCTCCATTTATATATTACATTTTGAGTAGAATTTGTCATAATTAATAATTAGAACGTCGTTCTTTATCTTCTTCTACCTTGGTAATAAAGTACTTAGTATCACCTAACCAAAAGAAGGTTTTGTAACGTTCAAAATATGAAAGTTTTACAAATTTACCTTGTAGACGATTTAAATCATTAATAACTTGTTTCTCTTTATCCTCTACAGAAAATTCGAAAAGTTGAGCTTCAGACACACCTTGACTGACCTCGCCTTCCCAAGTTTTAAACATAACACCTTTACTGCTAAATTTAACTAATTCTCCTGCTCTAACACCTTCGCTGTAAGTCGCAAAGTATATAAAACAAAAATATCCTACTAAAATTAGGACTATAATAACTAAGGTTTTTACTAAAAATTTTATCATAATTGTTTTCTGTTAATCGTCAAATTCTGCTCTTCTAATAATGGTTTCGGGTAATGCTTTTTTAGCTTTAGCACCTAATTTTTTCAATTTTTCAACACTTGTAATTAGGTTTCCTTTTCCTTCTACTAATTTATTCATTGCAGAGGAATAATCCTTTTTAGCATCGTCTATTTTTTTTCCAACACCAGTTAAGTCTTTGACTAAACCTTCAAATTTATCATATAATGCTCCTGCTTGTCGTGCAATTTCGATAGCATTTTGTTGCTGCTTTTCGTTATTCCACATACTGTCAACTGTTCTTAAAGTTGCTAATAACGTGGCAGGTGTAACAATAACTATGTTTTTTTCGAATGCTTTATTGTATAAACTATTATCGGCATTAATAGCAACTGCAAACGCAGGTTCTATTGGGATAAATAGTAATACAAAATCAGGACTTTCTATGTCATATAAATCCTCGTATTTTTTCTCAGATAATTGGTCTACGTGACGTCTTATAGAATTAATGTGGGCTTTTAAATATACCTCACGCTCGTCATCTTCAGCATTCACGTAACGTTCGTAATCTGTTAAAGACACCTTACTGTCAATAATCATTTTTTTATTGTCAGGTAAATGCAACACTATATCTGGTAGTACTCTTGTACCATCAGCTCTGGTAAAATTTTGTTGTACAAAGTACTCTCTGTCTTTTTCTAAACCAGATTTTTCAAGGACACGCTCTAGCACTAATTCTCCCCAATTTCCTTGCATTTTACTATCACCTTTTAAGGCTCTCGTTAGGTTGGTGGCTTCTTTAGTCATTTGCTGGTTTAAATCTTTTAAACCTAGTAATTGTTCTTTTAAAGCACTATGCATACTGATACTTTCCTTTTGAGTATCATCTACTTTTTTTTCGAAGGTTAGTATTTTTTCCTGTAGAGGATTTAAAATATTTTTGATATTTTCTTTATTCTGAAGGGTGAACTTTTCGCTTTTTTCGTCTAAAATTTTAGTTGCTAATAACTCAAAATCTTTACGCAGTTGCTCTTGACGTAATTCAACTTCTTCCTCACGTTTTAGATTTAATTGCTGTAAGTTTTCAAAATCTGCATTTTTTCTAGCTAAATCTTCATTTAAAATATCCTTTTCACGTCGGATACCTTCGCGTTCTATTTCAATTTTAGAAATAGTTTGTTTCAACTCTTGTAATTGGGTGTTAAATGTTGCGTTTTGTCTTTCGCTTTCAGTGGTGTAAAACTGTTTTAAATCCGATAGTTGCTGTTGTAAATTAGCATTCCTTTCTTCCAAGGTGCTTTTTTCGCTTTTACTTTTGAGTTTAGTGAAAAGCATACCTAAATAACCACCAATTATAGCACCAATTAAAATAGCCAAAACAAGGATAATGTTGTCGTTCATTTAAAATAAAAGGAATTTAATCAAAGATAGTTAATTTGTCTTTTAGTGCGAAGCTAAGCCTGAAATTCTAATTATGATTAAATTTCAAAGTAAAGATTACTTTTTAACTCTAAAACTGCCTGTTTTTTCATCAAAAACAATCATATCTTCCGGAAATAGCTTAGAAAACGCTCCTTTTTCGATTAAATTACAAGGTGTGTCACTTACAATACCCTGTTCTGACATGACAATCATACTGTCGCATAATTGGATGGCTAGATCTATTTCGTGAGACGAAAATAAGATGGTTTTACCAGTATCTTTTGCTAATTTTTGAAGCAGTTTTAGGATGTATGTTTTATGATACATATCTAAATGCGACGTCGGTTCGTCTAGAATAATTAAATCTGTGTCTTGTGCTAAAGCACGAGCAATCATAACCTTTTGAAGTTGACCATCACTAAGCTCGAAACATTTTTTATGTTTCAAATCTTCAATAGTTGTTTGCTTGATTGCATTATTTATAATGGTTACATCTTTGTCAGATAAATTACCAACCCAATTGGTATAAGGTTGACGTCCTAGAGCAACCAATTCAAACACGGTTAAGTTTTTTGCAGCAATAGGCTCTGTTAAGACTAAACTTAAAGTTTTGGCAAGCTCTAAATTAGAATAGTTATCTAAACTTTGATTATTTATTAAAACTTGACCACTTAAGGGTGTTATAACCTTTGTTAATGTTTTTAAAAGTGTGGATTTACCAATCCCATTACCACCAACCAAACCAATTAATTCGCCTTTATTTAAAGCAATATTAATATTTGACGCTACAATAGTTTGTGTTTTTTTAGACTGATAACCAACAGTTAAATTATCAGTTTTTAGGATGTTATGTTGGTTGTTTTCTTTCATTTTAAAACACCATTTTACGTTGTCTTACTAGTAACCAAACTACAATTGGTGCACCAAATAAAGAGGTAATAGCATTAATAGGTAGCATGTAATCTGTGTTTGGTAATTGGGCAATACTGTCGCAAATTAACATGATAATGGCACCAAATAAAAATACAGCAGGTAATAATATTTTATGATTGGACGTGTTAAAAACTTGTCTAGTAACATGCGGAATAGCTAAGCCAATAAAGGCTATTGGTCCTGCAAAAGCAGTAATAGTACCTGCTAGTAGACTAGTAGCAATAATAATTAATAATCGACTTTGTTTAATGTTTAAACCTAGACTTTTAGCATAATTTTCGCCTAACAATAAAGTGTTAAGACCTTTTATAGACAGGATACTAAATAGGATGCCAATACAATAAATGATTGTAAAAATAGTAACCTCGTTCCAGTCCAAATCTCCTAAACTACCAAAACCCCAAAAAATGTATTGCTGTAATTGTTCTGCACTACTAAAGTAGGATAGTACACTAACTATTGCTGCTGTAATACTACCAAACATTAATCCGATAATTAAAATAGCCATAGTATCTCTTACTTTTGAGGATACAATTAGGACTAATAATAAGACTAAAAAACTACCTAAACTTGCAGCAATTACTAAACTCCATTTAGTAAGTAAAAAAGTAGCTAAAAATCCACCAAAAATGCTGCTGCCTAGAATAACTAATGCAACACCTAGACTTGCTCCAGAGGTAATTCCTAAGACAAAAGGACCAGCTAAAGGATTTCTAAAAAGGGTTTGCATTAATAACCCAGAAATACCTAAACCAGAGCCTACCAAAACAGCTGTAATGGCTTTTGGTAAACGATAGTTTTGTATTATATATTGATGATTGTTTAAACTATCCGAATTTGTAAAAAAGCTGTCTATAATAGTATTAAAAGTTATGGATACTGATCCTAAACTTATGTTTACCAAAAATAATAGCACAAGCAGTATTGCTAATACTATAAAGGGAATGGTATAAGATTTGGATGTTATCACTTTAACGGTTTAAAAAAGTAAGTTTGATAATCTGGCAATAAGTCTGGATGACAAATTTTAATGATGTCTTTTAAAACTAAATCAGGTCTAGATAAACCAAGCTCATAATACAAAACGCCTCTTGTTTTTCCTGTTGTATTTGCAAAAGAGTAGATAGCATTATTTTTAAAAGCATCAAATTGTGTGTAATGCGTATTTGCGGTCTTTAAAGCCTCTAGACTACTATAATAGGATGGACTTAACCATAAATCTGCATGCTTTGCTTTTTCAAAAACAGCTTCAAAGCTTAAAGCCAAACTGCCTTGAGATTTAGTGTCAGCATATAAATAATTGACATTTGCATCTTTTAAAAATTGAGCTTCGGTACTTGTTCCATTTGGTAAATACCATACATCCTTATACATTGCTCCACTAATTACTGTTGGTTGCTCAGTGACACTTTGCGCTAATTGTTTTGCTGCTTTGTAATTGGTTTCGATAGTTTTAAAAACAGAATCTGCTTGTTTTTCTTTATTATATAAAGCTCCAAAAAACTTAATCCATTCGGCTTTAGCCAAAGGTGTTTTTTCTACCCAATCACCATTATAAATTACAGGTATTCTGGCATTACTTATTGTTTTTAAAGATTTACTTGTACCATCAACACCAAATCCAACCACTACATTTGGATTTAACTCTAATAACACTTCGGTGTTTAAACCTTCGTTTTTACCTAATTCTCTTACGTGTCCATGATCAATACGTTGTCTGATTTTTTCTGAAGAAATATAATCACTACCAGGAAATCCAATTAATGAGTTTTCTTCATTTAAAAGCTCTAAAGCAGGAATATGCGTTGTAGAGGTTACTACTATAGACGTTATAGGAGTAATGATAATGCCATCATATTCATCTTTCATAAAAGACGTTTTTGCAGCGTCTTCTTTACTAATTAAAACGTATTTATAGGTTTTTTCTGCTTTAGGCCAAGGATTGTTAACGGTTAACACTTTAAAATTACTATGATTTGTAATACTAAATCCTTCAGCGTAAGCGATACTATTATCCTCTTGTATTAAAGCAGGAAGTTTCCTGTCAATACCTGGATCTTCCTTACAGTTTAGAAATAATAAAAATGAAAGTAATAGTAATAAAAAAGCTTTGTTATGTAACATTTGTAGCGCTTTAGCGGAATATTTTCCTTTAAATTTATATAAAATTTTAGTCATGAGAGACGGTTCAAATTTAACAATATATATAGTAGGAGGAATTATATTATTACATTTTTTAATTGGCTTTATTTATTTAATCTATAAAATGAATAAGAAAAATGAAGAATGAATTAATTTAAAATAGTACATTCGCGCTGAATTTTGGTTTGACTTTGTGCTAATGCAAAGTCGATTAAAAGGGAATCTGGTTTAAATCCAGAACTGTTCCCGCAACTGTAAGTTTATGTTCAACATAGGTTGGACACCTTTTAAAGGATGTTATTCAAACTTAGACCACTGTTTTATTAAAAATGGGAAGGTAGAGTAACATATAACAAGTCAGGAGACCTGCCAGAATTTGTCATCTAATATGATCTTCGGGAGAAAGATCTTTAAGATTTATGAAAAAAACTATTGGATTACTAATTGCTGTATGTTGTAGTGTTGTGTCTTTTGCACAAACACAGCTAGACTCTGTTCAATATTTAGATGTTATTGAGCTTAGTGATATTAAGTTGAAACAAAATGCTGCAGGATTTAAAGTTACTATTTTAAACGACTCTGTTTTAAGTAAAAACACTTCTAATTTTACGGATTTATTACGATTTAATTCTAATATTTATTTTAAAGAAAACGGTTATGGGATGGTGTCTTCACCATCGTTTAGAGGGACTAATGCCTCGCAAACTGCTGTGATTTGGAATGGTATAAACATTAACTCTCAGTTAAATGGTCAAACGGATTTTAATACCATAAATACCAATAACATTAATCAAGTGGTTATTAGAAATGGAGGAGGTAGTGTGCAATACGGAAGTGGAGCAATTGGAGGTAGTGTGCATTTGGATAACAGATTAAGTTTTACGAAACATTTAAAAAATGAGGTCAAACTTAACTATGGTAGTTTTGAAAGTAAAAGCATTAGTCTTGTTACAGATTACGGACAAGATAAATTTGCTTTTAATTTAGGGGTAAATTATATAGATTCTGATAACGATTATAAATATTTGGACTCTGATAAAATAAATGAAAATGGTGCATTTAATAATCTAAGTCTTAATGTTAATTTAGGGTATTTTATTTCTGAAAAGGATGTAATTAAATTATACCATCAGTCTTTTATTGGTGAACGTGAGTTTTCCGGAACAACTGCAACACCATCTAAAAGTAAATATGAAGATGAAAACTCTAGGTCGATGTTGGAATGGGTTAGTACACATCAAAACTATAAATCTAATTTTAAAGTCGCGTATTTAAAGGAGTATTTTGAATTTTACCAAAACAAAAATTCTGAGTTTTTTACTTTTGGACAAGTCAATACTTTTCTGGCAAAACATAATTTTAATTATAAATTATCTAAGCAGTTAAGTGTTACTAGTATCTTGGATTACAATCTCTTTAAAGGTGAAGGCAGTAGTTTTGGTAATCCAGAGCGTTCAATCTTTTCTGCTACAGGATTATTACAGTATAATCCAAAAACGAATTTAAACTTAGGTTTTAATGTAAGACAAGATGTGACCTCTGATTTTACTAGTCCATTATTGTTTTCAATGGACGCTTTGATTGGTATTACCAAGTTTTATAAAGTCAAAATTAATGGTTCAAAAAATTATAGAATTCCAACGTTTAACGATTTGTTTTGGCAACCTGGAGGAAATCTTGATTTAGTGCCAGAATCGTCTTATCAATTTGATTTAGGTCATGTTTTAGACTTTAATTGGTTGCAACTACAGTTGAATACCTACTATATTAAGTCGAAAGATTTGATACAATGGAAACCAAATATCTCTGGGTTTTGGTCGCCACAAAACATAGCTGAAGCCCATAGTTATGGTGCAGAAGTAGGGTTAACTATTTCTAAAAAAGTTAATAATCATCAATTCAGGTTTAGCTCAAATTATTCTTACACAGTATCAGAAAATTTAGAAACAAACAAGCAATTAATTTATGTGCCTTTTCATAAAGCTAATGCCACATTAGCTTATAGCTTTAAAAGGTTTAGCGCACATTATCAGCAGCTTTTTAATGGAGACGTCTTTACAACTTCCGATAATTTAAAAGGTCCATTTTATAGTTTACAATCTTATAATGTAGCCAACTTAGGCGTTAATTATAAAGTATTACAACATTCTAATCACGAATTAGAGTTGGGATTAAAAGTAAATAATCTGTTTAATAAGCTATATCAAAACGTAGCATTTAGACCAATGCCAAACAGAAATTTTAATATTCAATTACACTATAAATTTTAAATCAAATTATGAAAAAAATCATTTACTCAATTGTAACCTTATCATTATTAGTCTTTTCATGTTCTAATGACGATGACGCATTTACACAACCAGAACCATTAGGAGCTTATGAAAACGGAATTTTTGTAAGTGCAGAAGGTGGACCATCTTCAATTTCTTACATATCAAATGATTTTTCTGTAACAGAAAATCAAGTCTATTTTAATGTTAATAATGAAAACTTAGGCGTGTATTTACAATCTGTAGGTTTTAATGATGATAAGGCTTATATCGTTGTTGATGCAGGAACAATCACAGTTGTTAATCGTTATACTTTTGAAAAATTAGGAACGATAGACACTGGTTTAACGTTACCAAGATATATTGCTTTTGATGGTAATACTGCTTACGTTTCTGATTGGGCTGATCCAAATGATGCTACAGATGATTACATTGCTGTTGTAGATTTAAACTCTAATACAGTAACATCTACCATAGCTGTTGCTGAAGGACCAGAGCAAGTTTTAGTTAATTTGGATAAAGTGTTTGTATCACATAAAGGAGGTTACAATACTAATAATATAGTAACAGTAATTAATACTGTGGATAGCACTACAGACACAATTACTGTACAATCTAAACCAGACGAAATGGCCATAAATAATCAAGGTCATTTGGTTGTGCTTTCTGGAGGTAACGAACCATGGACAGGTAACGAAACACCAGCAGCAATAACAAAAATAAATGTTGCAGATAACGCTATTGTATCATCTTTTGTTTTTGGAATAGGTCAACATCCAGGTTTAATGAGTTATAGTGATGGTAATACATATTACATTTTAGATAATGCAGTATATGGATTGTCTGATACAGATACTAGTTTACCAACAGCTTCATTATTTGACATTACTGCGACTAGTGCTTATGGAATGGCAGTAAAAAACAACTTGCTATATGTAACTGATGCTGGAAACTTTTCAGGAAATAGTACTTTAAAAGTATATGATTTGTCTTCTGGATCAGAAACCAATAGTTTTGACGTTGGAGTCATTGCTTCTAAAGTGTACTTCAACTAAGAAATAGTCAATAAAACCACAAACCAACCATTAAAAAGCCTCTAAATAATTTAGAGGCTTTTTTATATTTTATACTTAAGGTGATAGTTACGGAATTAAGTCACAATACCACACACCATAGGTTTCGGCATCACTTTTACAGATATCATTATCATTGGTTTTAGGTGCATTATATTCTCGGTATACTTTTTCTCCAATAGTAAATGGGATTGGGTTTTTAAAGATTGGTCCATCAAAACAAAAGGTATGGAATTCGCCATTTTCTCCACAAGAATCAACACCTTCGGGTAGATTATCTATAAAATGTTCATCTATAATAGTCCCTACAAAATCTTGATCAAAGTATTTAGAGTTTGCACAAACCACTATGGTTTTAAAACCAAGCGCTAAAAACTCAGTAATAAGTTGTTTTGTATCGCGCTTCCATAACGGAAAAACGGTTTTTATATTTTGTGTGGCTAGTTGGTTTTCTCTGTATACTTTTAAGTCTTCTAAATAGATATCGCCAAATGCACTATGTGTAAAATTGTCATCCTTTAACGTGGTTACAGCCTTTAGCATAATGTCTTCATAAGTGTCCATGCTTGGCATTTCTGGAAGTTCTATTAGACTGGACTTAATACCTAAAGCTTTGGTTTGTGCTGTTAGTAACTCCAATCTTAAACCATGCATGGTCACACGATTAAAATGGGTGTTAACCGTTGTAATTAATTGTTCAACAGAATAAGTTTCGTCTTGTTGTAAATAATATAAGGCTAAAGCCGAATCTTTTCCTGTGCTCCAATTAAAATATGTTTTATAGCTCAATAGGTTTTGTTTTTTTTCTTTATTTAAATACGTTTAATCCTTCACTGTCAATGTACATGTTGTCTTTTGTAATAGTATTAAGCTTTGAGTAATCTACTATTTTTAAGTTATTTAAAATAGGTTGGTTGCTAAAACGTCCATTACCTGTAATATGTTGAATGGCTCTTGCTAAAAGAGGTTCGTCTTGTTGTCCTAAAACTCCATAATTTACTACGTTTTCTTCTAAAGTTAATGTTGGTATTAAACCAGTTTCATATTCAAAAAAACCATCAGCATTCTCGCTTTTTCCAACTAGAGGCTGCATTGCCCAAGTGTGATTTGGATTAATACCTGTGGTGCAATTATAATTACAACTTGGACTATCATATAAAGTCGTCGAAAATTCATTTTTACCAACAGTAATATCACCAATATGTATGACATCAAGGTGTGGTCTTAAGCAATTTATAACCAACTCGCTAGCAGAAGCAGAACTGCCTTGCGCTAAAATGTATACTTTATTTAAGTTTAAGGTATTAATAGATGTACCATCAGAGAGTTGATTGGTAAAGTATTTGTTAACCTGAGTATCGCTAAGGGTTGCTTGTATTTTATTATTCCATTGTTGTTTTAAAAATACTGAGGTTGTAGGTTCTCCTGCAATCATACTTCCTAAATTAATAGCACTATTAACGCTACCTCCAGGATTGTAACGTAAATCTAGGACCAAGTCTTGGACACCTGCTGCAGCAAATTGACCAAAAATACTATTAAGCTGTTGGTCATAACCGCTTGTAAAACGATTATACATTAAATAACCAACTTTAATACCTTCCACTGTAAAGGTATTTGCTATTAAAATTGGATTTTCTTCATATACTTGTTTTGTAAGTGTAACGGTTTCGCCTGTTAGAACAGGATTGTCGGATGCATCTAATTCGGCAAGACCAAGAGTATAAGTATCGCTTCCAAAAAATAATAAGTTTCTGTAATTGTTTTCTGTTAGTTGTATTCCGTCTACGGTTAAAAAAAAGTTTCCACGTTGTAAGTTGTTTGTGGATGCGCTTGTATTTGGTAATACATATTGTACAACACCAAAAGCATTACTGCCACCATCAATTAAACCAACACCAAACTCCATTCCGTTGCTTTTAGATACACCATTTAAAGCGTTGTTTAAAGCAAAATAATCGTCTACAATCCAACTAAAACGATCTTGGTCAGATAATAAGCTATAAAACATTTGGTCAGGCGTATCAAAACTATTTAAAAACTGAGTATAGTCTGCAGTATCTAAAAATCGGTCATCTGCTAAGTCCGTAATTTGATCCTGCCAATAATACCACGTATTTAATCCAGACCAAATAAAATCTTTAATCTCTGTGTCAGAGATTGGGTTGTCATCCATATCTTGATAACATCCAAAAATAATAAACGGAAGTATAAGGACTAGGTATTTTATATTCATTTTTTTCATAGCACTAAAGGTTCTTTTTCATTATAAAAGTACTTACTTTATTTTATATTGAAAATAAATTGTAACAATTATAATAGTTGTTCGTCGTAATAGAAACCAACCAAAATGACGCAGTCAGAGTTTTTAAAATTAGTAATGCCTTTTAAAGATAAGGTCTTTCGTTTAGCAAAACGATTGCTAGTCTCTAGAGAAGAAGCAGAAGATGCCACTCAAGAGGTGTTGTTAAAATTATGGCGAAACAAAGGTCAAATAGAAAATTATAAAAATGTGGAAGCATTTTCCATTACTATGACTAAAAACTTTTGTTTGGATAAATTAAAATCCAAGCAATCGCAAAATTTAAAAATAGTACATAGTAATTATCAAGACCACAATGTAGCACTACAAAAGCAAATAGAATTAAATGACAGCTTACAATGGGTAGCAAAGATTATTGAAGATTTACCAGAACAACAAAAAATGGTAGTCCAATTAAGAGATATTGAGCAATATGATTTTGACGAAATAGCAAAAATGTTAGATATGAATCCTACAGCAGTGCGTGTAGCACTATCCAGAGCTAGAAAAATAATAAGAGAAAAATTAACAAGTACACATAATTATGGTGTTAAATAATATAGAAGACTTACTAGAAAAATACGAGAATGGCCAAACCACTCTACAAGAAGAAGCACAGTTAAAAGACTATTTTAACCAAGAGACTGTCGCACCACATTTAGAGTATTATAAAGCAATTTTTGGTTACTATACGGTTAACCAACAGGAGACTTTTACTAAACACGTACCACTAAACACTAAAAAGAAAATCAATTTTAAGTGGTTAAGCGTTGCAGCAGTAGCAGTGTTAATGGTTGGTATTTATCTGACCAGACCAAAAGAAGAAGTTATTACAGAAGCCGATAGGATAGCCTATAATCAAGCAAAAGCTTATCTAGAGTTGGTCTCAAAAACCTTTAATAAAGGGACTGCACAAGTTAGCTATTTAGGTGAAATTAATAAGGCTGGCACACAAGTTGACTATTTAAAAGAAATGGAAAACCCAATAGGACGTATTTTAAAAATTAGAAACATAAAATAATATTAAAATTTAAAACCAAATACAATGAAAAAATATATAACAATTACAGTATTAGCCATATTATTAATGCCATTAACAGGTATGGCTCAGGATATTTTTGAAAAATATAGTGATGATGACAAAGTAAGTTATGTGTCCATCAAACCTAAAATGTTTCAGATGTTAGCAAAAATAGATATAAATACAAATGATGCTGAAGCTAAAGCTTATATGGATATGGTAAATAGTATTACCAGTTTTAAAACTATGGCAACAGGTGACAAAACTATAGCTAAGGATATCACTAAATGGGTTGCAACACGCAGCGCTGTTTTAGAAGAATTAATGGAGGTTAAGGACAATGGAGTGGTCATGAAGTTTTATGTAAAAGAAGGTAAAGACAGTGACCATGTAAGTGAGTTGTTAATGTTTATTAATGGATTAGAAGCAGCAATGAAAGATTCTGATATTGAAATTAATGGAGAAAAGCGTACTATCGAAACTGTAGTAATATCTTTAACAGGTGATATTGATTTAAATCAAATTTCTAAATTAACTCAAAAAATGAATCTTCCAGGAGGAGAGGAGTTAAAAAAGAAAAGTAAAAAATAAACCCATGAAAAAAACCTTCCAAACCGTAATAACACTTCTTGCTTTAAGTATTGTTTTAGTAAGTTGTAGAGACCAAAACTCTATACAAACCTATTTTGTAGATCATCAAGAGTTGCCAGCTTTTATGTCCTATGACGTATCTGCAGATGTAATAGATTTTTCTAAAGCTAACTTAAATCCAGACGAGCAAAAAGCATATCAATCTGTAGATAAACTAGACATTTTAGCCTATCGTATTAAAGATAATAATTTAGAAAGTTACAAAACAGAGTTGCAAAAAGCTAAAAAGGTCTTTAATAACAAAAAGTATGAAGAACTAATGGAGTTTAAAGACAAGGGTGTTAACGTTAAGGTTAGTACATTAGGTAACGCAGATGCAATTGACGAGTTTTTAGTGCTTGCTAGCTCCAATGATTTTGGATTTACTATTGTACGTATTTTAGGTGACAACATGAAGCCAGAAGAGTTAGTCAAGCTAAGCGATAAACTTAAAAATGCAGATGTAGATCAAGCACAACTTAAAAGCTTAACTAACTTTTTTAAATAAAAATTAAATTACTATAAACAAAAAGGCTTATCCATTGGATAAGCCTTTTTATATTTTAAATCTAATTGACAGTAAAAAATATCTCTCTAATAAAGTTTGTGTACTTAAAGTAGTAGAGTAGTCAGTAGAATTCAATTCTTCAAAAAACTTTCTGTTAAGCAAATTATTAAATCGTAATTCATATTCTATTTTCTCATTTTTTTGAACATAATTAAAGATGGCATCCAAAAAGGTAAAACTGTTATTTCTAGTTTTTAAATTTGAATCAAAATATTTTGCTTCCATAATAAAATTAAATCTGTCATTTACAAATTTAGTCGAGAAGTTATTTTGAAAAGTTGAAAAATTCACTTGGTTTAAACCTTCTGTTGAAAATGAATTATTTTGAAATACAATCGAATTTTCAAAGTTTAGTTTATTATTAAAGCCAGTTCTAATGTCTAGTTTTAGCAATAAAGATTGACTTTTGTTATCTCTTATATCATTATTATTTAAAGTATTTTTATAATTATTGATCGTTAAAGTACTTTTTAAATCTATGGTAGATTTAATAAAATTAATATATTTTTCAGTTTCAATTCCTAATCGATAATTACTATTATCTAATTTTTCTAAATTAGTTATGTTTAATGAAGTGTCTTCCTCTATAAATAAAGTGTTTAGATAGTCATAATTTACTTTCGCATAGTTGAAATAAGAATTAAATTGAAATAAATTATAAAAATCATTTATTTTATATCCTATAGATACATTTTCACTTCTTATACGATTAAACTCAAAAGTGTTAGATAGTATGCTTCTATTTCCAATTTGAATAAGTCCAGAATACATTTTATCCAGTTCTGGTAATCTGTTGTTAATATTATAATTAATATAGATATTAGAGTGTTTAGTTAAACCCAAATAAGTAGTTAGTGATGGATTATTAATAATCTTTTTATTTTTTGTTGAGCTTGAATTGTTATTTATTTTTACATCAGAATAAAATAAGCTGTTTTCAAAAACAAATCTCCATTTGTTAATTTTAAATAGATAGTTAAAGTCAAAATATAAATTATTATCTCTAAATGTAACATCATTATTATTACTAAAATGGTTAAAGTTAACAATGTCATTATTAGATGTTAATAAGTTTTTTTCGCTTTTAATACCTAACGATAACGAATAATTTCCATTTTTTAGTTTAGATAAATATTTTGAAGATATATTAAAAGAGTTTTTAATAAATTTTGCGTCTTGATTTATGGAACCACTAGATGTTACGTCTATATTATTGAAGTCTAATTCTTGAGGAATGGTATTTTTTGATAGTTTACCAACCAATTGAAAAGCACTATTATTATTTAATTTATTTGTGTACTCTATGTTTTGATTAATAAATAAATCTTCACTCTTTTTTATTTCCCTAAATACTGAATTATTATTTGTACTAAATGAATTTATATCTAAGGTAGTATAATCTATTTTACCTTTAACATTTAAAATAGAGTTTTGTTTAGGTCTATGTATTAACTCATAATCTAAAACATTTACTTTTGGTTTTTTATTTTGGTCATAAATATTTGTAATTGATAAATCAATATTATTAAAATTTGTTTTAGTTGTATTGTTTAGTTCTAAGTTATCGGTTAAATAATTTGCATTAATCCTTAATGATGTTTTGTTTGAAAACTTATTTAAAACATTAAAACTTCCAAATAAGTTGTTATTTGACCCAACATACTCTTCGGGTATAAGAATATTAAAATTGTTTGATGCTAAATAATTATTAGTTCTAAACCTAAGCTCATTAATTTTTGATAAGTCAAAATTATTCGAGACAAAATTATAAGGACTAACATTTTGATTAATGTTATTATAATTAAGTAATCCAAACCCTTTTATTTTTTTTGAAATAGAAAGAATATTAGACATTAATCTATATTTATTTTCAACACCCAAGCCAATATTAATATCTCCAGAGACGTCAGTTTTACCTTTTTTAAGTGTTAAATTTAATGCTACATCCTCTGTGTTTTTAATGCCTTTTAATAATGGGTTTTTTTGGTAATCTTCAATAGCTTCAATTTCCTCAATTATTTCCGGATCAATATTTCTTGTACCTATTGTATAATTATCATCAAATAAATTGTCATTATCTAAAAGTACACGTGTTACTCGTTTGCCTTTAAAAGTTATAGACCCGTTTTTTGCAATATTTATTCCAGGTAGTTTTCTTAATAAATCTTCAACGTCTCTTTCTGTTCCATCTTTAAAATTATTTGGTCTAAAGACTGTAGTGTCGTTTTTTATTAAAATTGGTTTTTTACTTTTAACAATGACTTCTTCTAAAGTAGATATGGTTTCTTCTAGCTCAAAATTTACAATATATGTTTTTTTAGAAATTTTCTCTTTTTGAAGTTTTTTTAAAGAAGATTTATGACTTAATATTGATGTTTCTATTATTATTTCATCGTATTCGGAAGGAAACTCGATTAGATAAGTTCCGTTTTCATTACAAGTTGTATATGATAGAATAGTATTTTCATTATTCTTTATCAAAATATTTACAAAAGGTAATTTCTCATTTGATTGATTGTCTATAATAATGCCAGAGATAAAATGTTGTGAAAATAAATTATCACTATTTAAAAATAAGAAGACCATAATAAATATGGCTTTAAGGGTTGTTTTTATAGTGTTCAAAATCAATCTTTAATATATGGAGCGGTTTCTAATATTATCGTTTCAATTTTCTTTTTTGGTAGTGATCTTGTGGTACCATTTTCTCCTCGATAGTTTTTTAATTCATAATATTTTTTTTCATATTCTTTTTTGTAGGATTCCCAAGTTATGGGTTTTAAATCAATTTCGTCAAATGGGTTACTAATAGTTTCATTTGTTTTTTTTATAACAATCTGGTTTGCATTCATTTTAAAAACTTTATCTGTAGATTCTACAGATAAAATAACTCCAGGTAATCCATAAAATTTCCATGGTCCTGTTGGATATGGTATTTCTAAAGTGAAATATGCAATATATTCTCTTCCTCTAAAATGGGTTTTAGCTTTCTGACACTTGTAACCTAATATTTCTCTTTTTGAAGTATCAATTTTCCAATCAAAAAGATTCATAGTGTCTTTTACGTAAAATGGTTTCATTGAAACTCTTTCAATGCTGCTTATTTTTTTTTCTATAAAATTTTTAAATATATGAGGATTTTTTTTTGCCTTTATCGCATAAACAGAGCCACCTTCTTTACCTGCTTTTTCTTCCTCAAAGTTTAAATTTCCAACAAAGTCCATTTCGTAATTTGATGCAGTATGGTTAAAAGTTAATCTAGCATCAACACTTGTGGCTGAGGGTAATTCTTTCATATGAATATGGTGCGTATAATCAATTATGATTATATTTTCTTGTGCAAAAGATATTTTTAAAAAAAAGAAAAGTAAAATTAAAAGGTTTTTTTTCATAGTGCAATTTTTTTAACTCAAGGTTTAAAATTTTAAACCTTGAGTAAGTATTTTATTAAGGATAAGTACCACCTTGTTCTGAAATGTATCGATGTGCTGCCATAGTAGCAAACAAACAATCTGTTTCAGGAGTAGTCCCATAACCATAAACTGTTTCAACAACTTCTCCATTGTAAGTTATTTCTGCTCTACATCTATAACCTTTGTCGTAATGAAAATTGTATACTGCAAAATTAAGGTCAGATGTTTTAGAGTTTAAAATTTTAATAGTTGCATTTTGTTTTTCTATCACTTCTGCTTTAGAAAAAGAAAATAGTCCCAAACTAAGTACAAGTTAAAAAAAAAATATTGGATAAAAACGATGAAATTCTGTATTTAAAAAACAAACTTAACAAGTTAGAAGATAAATTGTTTAGCTAACAAACTGCAAAAGCATACATAGATCAAGCACAACTTAAAAGCTTAACTAACTTTTTTAAATAATAATTAAATTACTATAAACAAAAAGGCTTATCCATTGGATAAGCCTTTTTGTTTATTACAACAATAAACCTGTTGTTTTTACTTTTTAATTTTTGTTTCAAAAAAGTCATCGTCTCCATTACTGGATTTTTTAACTAGTACAAGGTTTAAAATAACGGTTAAATAAACAACAACAACCAACCCAACGTAAATCGGGTTACTTAATAAGTCTGTAATACCTCCAATAAATAAAAGTATAACAGTTACAGTGCAAAGTATTAAAGATGTCTTGTCATTAAACATGTTATATTCCTGTGTAATTACTTGGCGATATGGCTTTTAATTCTGTTTTAATAGCATCACTGACCTCTAAGGTATCAATAAAATTTGAAATAGAGGTTTTATTAATCGCTTCATTGGTTCTAGTTAATCCTTTTAAAGCCTCATAAGGATTAGGATAGCCTTCACGTCTTAAAATAGTTTGTATAGCTTCTGCAACGACAGCCCAATTGTTTTCTAAATCAGCTTCAAATTTAGCTTGGTTTAATAATAATTTGCCTAAACCTTTAAGCGTTGATCCAAAACCAATTAAAGTATGACCAAAAGGGACACCAACATTACGTAAAACAGTACTATCAGTTAAGTCACGTTGTAATCTTGAAATAGGTAATTTTGCAGATAAATGTTCAAAAATAGCATTAGCTATTCCTAAGTTACCTTCACTGTTTTCAAAATCTATTGGGTTAACTTTATGTGGCATAGCACTACTACCAACTTCTCCAGCTTTAATTTTTTGTTTAAAATAATCCATAGATACATAGGTCCAAATATCTCTATCTAAATCTATAATAATAGTATTAATACGTTTTAAACAATCAAACAAAGCAGCCATGTGGTCATAATGCTCGATTTGAGTTGTTGGAAACGAGTGGTATAATCCTAATTTTTCTTGTACAAATGTTCCTCCAAAAGTTTTCCAATCTATAGTTGGATAGGCCACTTTATGTGCATTAAAATTTCCGGTTGCACCACCAAATTTGGCAGCACTTGGGATATCATTTAATAAGTTAAATTGCTCTTCTAAACGTACAGCAAATACTTCAATTTCTTTTCCTAAACGGGTTGGAGACGCTGGCTGACCATGTGTTCTAGCTAGCATTGGTATATCTTTCCACTCTTCAGCAAGACGTTTTAATTCTTTTAAAACATTTAAGTATTCAGGTACGTAAGCCTCATTCATAGCATCCTTAATACTTAATGGGATTGCTGTGTTGTTAATGTCCTGAGACGTTAATCCAAAGTGTATAAACTCTTTAAATTCGCTTAAACCTAAAGCATCAAATTGTTCTTTTATAAAATACTCAACCGCTTTAACATCATGGTTGGTAACTTTTTCAATATCTTTTATAGCCTGAGCATTTTCAGTAGTAAACGATTTGTAAATGTCACGCAATGCTTCAAATTTACTAGAATCTACACCTTTAAGTTGTGGTAGTGGCACTTCGCATAAAGCAATAAAGTATTCGATTTCTACTAAAACACGGTATTTAATTAGTGCTTCTTCAGAGAAAAAATCTTGTAGTTTTTCAATTTTATTTCGGTAACGACCATCAATTGGAGAGATCGCATTAAGTTGATTTAAAGACATAAAAATAGTTGTTTTTTAACAAGCTATAAATATAGTTTTTTTAACGGGAAGACTAAAGGATTACGCTTTAAGAATTAATTAAAATAACAATTTTTATTTTTTAGTTTTATGTAAAATTTGCTTTGCTCTGGCTTTAAAAGCTGCACTTTGAGAAGCAAAATCACGTTCCAAAATGGTTATTAATTCTGGATGGACCCAATCATAGTCTTTACCAAACAAAAATAAAGTATTCATGCTATACGCTTTTGCAGCAACTTTAGCATCTGTAATTAACCAATCAAAACAAGCTTCAATAATTTTTTCCCGATGTCTCGGAAGTAAGGCCTTTTTTAATTTAGAAGGCGTTTTACCATAGTAGGCAATTGCAATATATTCGCAAATTTTTGCAACAGGTCTTTCTGCCGAATCTATATGCACACGACCCATGTTTTCTGTAAATGTATCTAAATAAGGGATTAAGGCATCTAGGTTTTCTTTACACATAAACTCTAAAACCCAAGCTGCTCTTGGAGATATTTTATCATCTACCTTAAAGGTAATATCTAAAATTTTAGGAATCAAACTGGTATTAGCCAATAACATTTGTGCATAATACAAACGTTTTTCACGAGAATGATTAACATAATTTAATTCTTGATATAAAGCGTCAGTCGTCAAAGATTTATTATTTTTAAAGTCTAAAAATAACTAAAATGAAATTACTTAAAAAGATTGGACTAGTTTTATTACTGGTTTTTATAGTTGCACAATTTTTTTCGCCTGAAAAAAACCAAGGTAATACAGAAGATTTAACCGCTTTTTTAAACGAAACAAAACCTTCTCCAGAAGTTAAAACCATTCTTGAAACCACATGTTTTGACTGTCATAGCAGTAATACTAACTATCCATGGTATGATAAAATTACACCAATAAACTTTTGGTTAAATGAACATGTTGAAGACGGTAAAAAACATTTAGATTTTTCTAAATGGTCAGATTACTCTATAGAACGTAAAGACCATAAATTTGAAGAACTTGCTGAAGAAGTTGAAGAAAAGAAAATGCCTTTACCAAGTTATACTTGGACGCATGGAGACGCTAAATTATCCGATTCGCAAATAAAAGCAGTAGTGGATTGGGTAAATCAAGTTAGAATGGGCTATGCATTAGCACCAAAAGCAGAATAAATTTTAATATCTAAATATCCCTCAATTGGCACCTAAAGTTTTAATAATTGGATTTGTTTGGCCAGAACCTAAAAGTTCTGCAGCTGGAAGTAGGATGATGCAATTGATTGAAGTATTTCAATCAGCTAATTATGACATTACTTTTGCTAGTGCTTGTGCTAAATCGGATAATGCATTTGATTTATCAAGTATTGGTGTTACCATAAAAAACATTGTATTAAACGATGCTAGTTTTGATACATTTATAAAAGACCTAAATCCATCCATAGTTATTTTTGATAGATTTATGGTGGAGGAGCAGTTTGGTTGGCGTGTGGCAGAACAATGTCCTGATACCTTACGTATCTTAGATACCGAAGATTTGCATTGTTTACGTAAAGGACGTGAGCAAGCGTTTAAAGATCAAGCTATTTTTGATAAAAATTACTTGCAAAATGATACTGCTAAACGCGAAATTGCAAGTATTTTACGTTGCGATTTATCATTTATTATATCACAAGTTGAGGTAGAGATATTAGTAAATCAATTTAAAATAGATGAGCATCTATTATATTATTTACCATTTTTATTAGATCCTGTATCGCCAGAAGCCCAAAGAAATAGTCCTAAATTTAAAGACAGAAACCATTTTATTACCATTGGTAATTTTATGCATAAACCTAATGTTGATGCAGTCATGTTTTTAAAATCTAATATTTGGCCACTTATTAAAAAGGAATTACCTAAAGCCGAAATGCATGTGTATGGATCCTACGTATCAGAAAAAGCAATGCAATTACATAATCCAAAAGAAGGATTTTTAATAAAAGGTTTTACGGACAATGTTAATCAGGTTATGCAAGACGCTAAAGTCTGTTTAGCACCTTTACGTTTTGGTGCAGGACTTAAAGGGAAGTTAATAGATGCGATGTTAAATGGTACACCATGTGTTACCACAACTATTGGAGCAGAAGGTATGTACGGAACCTTAAAAGATACCAATGCATTTATTGCTGACGATCCTGTTAATTTTGCTAAGCAAGCAGTGGAGTTGTATTCTAATAAAATTTATTGGAATGGGAAGCAAAAAAATGGATTTATGATTATTAATACATTGTATGATAAAGCTATTTATACCAAGGATGTTTTATATAAAATAGAATTGCTTAAAGCAGGATTAAAAGCACATAGGCAACAACATTTTTTTGGACAAATGCTAATGCATCATACCATGCAAAGTACTAAGTTTATGAGTAAATGGATTGAAGAAAAAAATAAACCTAAAGATTAAAGATTAATGATTTAAAAATTAGTAGTCAATTAATGTTAAATAAAAAAGAGCTAAAATTTAAAATTTTAGCTCTTTTTTTATGTGTATTAAGTATTAGCAATTAAGCTGTAACTTCACTCTTTTTAATTTTTCTGTAAGGAAAAGAATTAAAAATACTACGTTTAGCAAAACGTGTTTGCTTGTCGCTTTGAGAAAACTTAATGTATAACGCTTTATTTACACCAAAGTACTCATAAGTATCTCCATTTAAAAAAGTAACTTCTAATAATAAACCTTTATGCTTCCAATCCATAATAGGACTAGTAACCGTTACTGCATATTCTTCTTTGTTAGCCTCAATAGTTTCTGGAGAGATACTAACTAAAAAGTGGTATCCATCAATAACCTTACGACTCATTAATTCTGCTTCTTGCGCTTTTTCATCACCTGCTTGAAACTTATCAGGATGCCATTCTTTAACCAAATTACGGTAAGACGATTTTAACGTTTTTAAAGATAAATCTTGATCTACGTTAAATAGTTTTTTGTACTCATTAATACGCTTCATAACAGATGCTTTTTTTTAATAAGGCGCGAAAGTACTATTTTGTTTTGAATTGAGTGTTAGAAAGTTATAATAAATTAACGTATTTGTAATTTATAGTCTCTAAAACAGCTAATTAGTCTTAAAAGTTAGTTTTTGCTCTCTCTTTTTTTTATATCTCTCCTGGTAAGTATCATGGCTATAATTATAAGAAGATTAGATATTATTCCGCTAAAGGGTCCATTTTTAATATTATTAAAATCTAGATCATAAATATTAATAATTAATAATACAGTAGCAGCTAGAATAATGAAATTTGTAAAATGGAAGCGTGTCATTTGTGGGAGGTTTCTTTTTTAAATTTAATAAAAATTAAATGTCTGTAAATAACTTTTTAAAACGTTTAGGTAATTGATCCTTTAAATATAAGCTTTCATTAGTAAAAGGATGGATAAATTGTAAAGAATAAGCATGTAGATATAGACCTTTTCCGTTTAATATTAAATTTTCAAAGCCATAATCTTTGTCACCTAAAATAGGGTTACCTATACTAAAAAGATGTTTGCGTAATTGATGTCTTCTTCCAGTAAAAGGCTCTAATTGAACTAAATTTAATTTTCCAAAACGTTTAGAATCTATCGTTTGATGTACCTTATATTTTGATTTTGAAGTTTTACCATCTACAGTAGTGGTAATAAAACCTTCTTGTTCCATAGTACCTATAGTTACTGCGTAATACGTTTTTTTTATCGCTCTGTTTTTAAACAAAGTATTTAGGGCACGTATACTACTACTAGTTTTACCAATTAGTAAAATACCAGTGGTAGGGAAGTCTAATCTATGCACAGGCTGTGGTTTTGTTACGTCGCTAAGTTTACTTCTAGTTATATTTTGTGTCAGTGCATTGGTTATAGTTTTAAAGCTATTACCATTAACCAAAATACCTGCTGGTTTGTGGATAGCAGCTAGATAATCATCTTCAAATAAAACCTCTAATTTAAACGTTAGACTTTTTCTTGGAGGTGCATCTTGTGTTATTGTTAAGCAAATAGTTTCGCCTCCATTAATATAAGTTGCAGACGTTGCAATGTTACCATTTACAGTTATGTATTGCTTTTTTAAAACTTTTTTTAAAGCAGATTTTGTTAATGCAGCTTCAAAAATACCAACACCATAATCTTGAAGTCTTATTGGTACATGTTGTTTAGGTACAATATGGGTTTGAGATAAATTGATATTTGTCTAAATTATAATAGGGTTAGAATATTATCGAAGGTACTTGAAATAACAGACAAAATCAAATATTAAATAGAAGTAAATCCACACTTTTTATTACTTTCGCAACTTTAAAAAACAGACTATGATTTCTATAGATAATTTAGCAGTAGAGTTTAGCGGAACCGCCTTGTTTAGTGATGTGTCTTTTGTAATTAATCCAACAGACAAAATCGCTTTAATGGGTAAAAATGGTGCAGGTAAATCAACCATGATGAAGATTGTTGCAGGCGAACAAAAGCCTACAAGAGGTCATGTAAGAGCACCTAAAGACGCTGTTATTGCTTAT
Organism: Olleya sp. Ti.3.14; assembly: GCF_038154885.1. Lineage (NCBI taxonomy): Bacteria > Pseudomonadati > Bacteroidota > Flavobacteriia > Flavobacteriales > Flavobacteriaceae > Olleya > Olleya sp. Ti.3.14. Next base: position 683,933 of record NZ_JBAKAO010000001.1, on the reverse strand, counting down.
TTACCGCAACATTTATTGACAGAGGATGATTGTACTGTTTTTCAAGAAGCAGCAAAAGCGTTTAAGCACGTTTATGCTATGCGTGACGAAATGGAAGCGCTTAATAAAGTTTTAGAAACTAGAACAGATTATGAAAGCGATGAGTACATGGCTATCATTGAAAAAGTATCTGATTTAGGCGAAAAATATTATGCTTTAGAGGATGTTAATTACGATGCAGAAGTGGAAAAAGCACTTAAAGGCTTAGGTTTTAAACAAGAAGATTTTACGCGTTTAACTAACGAGTTTTCTGGTGGATGGCGTATGCGTATTGAGCTAGCTAAAATTTTATTACAAAAGCCAGATTTAATTTTATTAGATGAGCCAACAAACCATATTGATATAGAATCTGTTATATGGTTAGAAGACTTTTTAGTTAATAAAGCTAATGCAGTAATGGTAATATCGCATGACAGAGCTTTTATTGATAATATAACCAATCGTACTATTGAGGTAACAATGGGTCGTATTTACGACTATAAGGCTAATTATAGTCATTATTTACAATTAAGAGAAGATAGACGTAGTCATCAAATTAAAGCCTATCAAGAGCAACAAAAATTTATTGCAGACAATATGGCTTTTATTGAGCGTTTTAAAGGGACTTACTCTAAAACAAACCAAGTCACATCACGAGAGCGTATGCTTGAAAAGCTACAAATTATAGAGATTGATGAAGTTGATAACTCAGCTTTAAAACTTAGTTTTCCGCCAGCACCAAGATCAGGAGATTATCCAGTATCTGTACAAAATTTGACAAAAAAATATGACGATGTCGTTGTGTTTAGTGACGCTAATATGTCTATTAAAAGAGGCGAAAAAGTTAGTTTTGTTGGACGTAATGGAGAAGGTAAATCTACTATGATTAAAGCTATTTTAGGGCAAATTGATTATGATGGAGCGTGTAGTCTTGGACACAACGTGCAAGTCGGTTATTTTGCACAAAACCAGGCAGCTTTGTTAGATAATGATTTAACGGTTTTTCAAACTGTAGATGAGGTAGCTAAAGGTGACGCTAGGACTGGAATTAAAAATATTTTAGGTCGTTTTATGTTTAAAGGCGATGATATTGATAAAAAAGTAGGTGTGCTATCTGGAGGAGAAAAAACAAGATTAGCAATGGTTAAGTTATTATTAGAACCTGTTAATTTATTAATACTAGATGAGCCTACTAACCACTTAGATTTAAAATCTAAAGATGTTTTAAAAGAAGCATTAAAATCCTTTGATGGTACATTAGTTTTGGTGTCTCACGACAGAGATTTTTTACAAGGTTTATCAGAAAAAGTTTTCGAATTTAAAGACCAACGTGTAATTGAGCATTTTGAAACTATTGATGCCTTTTTAGAACGAAACCGTATTAAAAGTATTGCAGATATTAATTTAATGAAATAGCTATTTTAGCTTATAGTTTTTAATAGAAAAGACTTCTTTTATTGTTAGCGCATTTAAAGGAAACTCTAAAAATACGTGCAAAAAACTTAAAAAGAATAAAGCAACTAATCCTGTTTTATAATCATATAAGTATAATGCAACTGAAGCTATCCATATACCTAATATTAAAAACCCTTTTTTAACAGAGATAGCTTTTTGCCAACCTATTATTGATGTTTTTGAAAACCAATTTAAATAATGGTAGGTATACGCAAAACCTATAAATATTTGAATCTTTAAACCTACTTCAGATAGTGCATAAAATTTTCCGTTTTCAAATAGATTTAAAAAGCCTGCTATAGTACTATTTACTCCCATCATATTACTATCTACATAAGTGTCAATAGCACTTTGTGACAAATTATAACCTTTGGCATTTATCGGAATTTGCCAAATAATAATAGGAACGCATAATAATATAAAAGCCAATATAAATCCATACTTGCTTTTAGCTTTTAAAGCTCCAAAAATTATAAATAAAAAAGTAAACAGATACACATGTATAAGCGTTGGTAAAAATAGCCCAACAAATAACAAGTATTTTGGCACATACAATGTTAAAGTGAAGGCTAATACTATAGCAATAAATAATATGAGTATTAGATGTTTAACCTTGCTAACAAATATTAATCCTACAGCAAGAAAAAATCCTATTAACAGCAAAGCGTTTGTGTTTTGGTTTATTAATTTTAAAAGATCATTAAAGGTATTATTTAAGCCTAAATCTAAAAATTTGTAAACAGGATATATAGCCAGTATTATGGCAAAAACAGTAAAAAAATACGTCCACTTTATATTATTCTGTACAAAGTAATTACGTTCTTTTAACCAATTAATTTCGGTTAAATAGTGTAATGGTCCTAAAATAGCATAAGAAAACAAAAACAATTCAAAAGGAATTTTTATTGCAATCAATAATGATATGGTAATAAGTCCAATATTAAGAAGGTCTATCTTCTTAGTATTCATATTTATTTAGTGGTTGGTTAATAGCGATTATTGATTAAATATATAACACCTTGACCATAATAACTAATTTGATTAAGTATATTTAACCATTTGGTTTTCAGTTTGTTTGATTGTTTTTTATAAGCCTATGGTGGATTCTATTTGTTCTACCGTTCGTTTTAAAAAATTTGGAGGCGTAAACCTATAGCCAAAATAAAGACTAGCATAACTTTTATCGTTAACCATACTTTGTGTCAGATCCTTATTAATAGCATTAGAGTCAAAATTAAAACTAGCTCCTGCACTTATCGTTTCAGAAGTATATCCAAATTGTAGTGTTAAATCTAATGCTCTCGATATAAAAGTGTCTTTATTTATAGCAGTGTTTAGTTTTTCGGTAGTAAACCTAACACCTACAGCTGGAGCAATAGACGAGGATATAAACCAATGTTCCTTGAAGGCCCAAGTATAATAATAAGCAGGAGCAAAGGAAAGGTCAAAACTATTTTCTGCTACTTTTTGATAATCAATAATATTACTTAATCTATTAAAACCGTATTTTAAAGTTGGGACAAAACTACCAGCTGTTTCTCGTTGCCATTCATTTAGATGTGTTAAATGTTTCAACGAAAAATTATCATTTAAAACATAAGAGGTTGTACCAAGCCAACTTGTTGTTTTTAAATCAGGAAATTGAGCCAACAACTGCGCATTGTTTTCTTGATAAAAACCTTTTACTTTTCTATACTCAAAACTTTGTATCCACTGTTTAATAAAGATATTTAATTGCGAATTCAAAAATTTTGATTTAAAATCAGAAGATCTGCTGCTTGGCGAAAATCCAATTTTTAATCCTAAAAATTTATAGTTAGCACCAACTTCTAACCGATAGGTATTATTAGCATTAACAAGAATAGATTGGTTGTTGTTTTGTATTGAAAAGGATTCGTTTTGCGTGTTAATATTTGATTTTAATAATAGATTTTCTCTAAACGAAAGTACAGCGTTTTGACCAACTACAATTGTACATAAAAACAAAATTAATACTACAAGCCAATATCTCATAATTATAAAACAGAGATAAATGTGTCAATACCCTTAGTGGCAGTTTCTGCAATGACAGTTAAGTTTTTTGAGCTAGAAATTGAAGGATCAGGATCAATAAAAAAGGTTGGTGTGTTTTCTGGCACATAATGCATTAAATTAGCAGCAGGATACACTTGTAATGAGGTACCTATAATTAATAATTTATCTGCAGTCGCGCAAACCTCTACAGCTTTGTCTATTAAAGGTACAGCTTCTCCAAACCATACAATATGTGGTCGTAATTGATGACCATTACTGTCTAAATCACCAAGGTTTAAATCTTTTTTCCAATCTAAAATGTTAGTTTCGGTTTTTGTACTTCGCACTTTTAATAATTCGCCATGTAAATGGATAATATTTGTACTTCCAGCACGTTCATGTAAGTCGTCAATATTTTGAGTAATTATAGTAATTTTAAAATGTTTTTCTAAGTTAGCCAACTCTAAATGTGCTTTATTAGGTTTTACTTGTAATAGTTGACGTCTACGTTGGTTGTAAAACTCTAGGACTAATGCTGGATTATTTACAAAGCCTTCTGGAGAGGCTACTTGCATAACGTCATGACCTTCCCAAAGCCCATCTGCACCTCTAAACGTTTTAATTCCGCTTTCAGCACTAATACCTGCACCTGTAAGTACTACTAGATGTTTCATTTTTTTTACTACATTTGAATTTCGATTATAAACTTAAGATTAATTCCCTTTAATATCTTAAAGCTTAGTAAAAAATTTAAGTTATTCATTTTAAAAAATTAATCCATGAAAACCCTCAAGTATCTTTTTCTTTGTATTTCTATTACATTATTTACCAATTGTTCTGATGATGATGCTTCAGAACAAATAACATCAATAGCTTCAGAAATTTTTAATATCGAAGCATTTGGTGACTCTAATATCTTTGGTACAATAGAATATTTTAAAAATTCCAACAGTACAATAACTATCGAAGTTAATTTGGTTGGAACCGAATCTAATCAGTTTTATCCTGCCAAAATCGCTTTTGACACAGCAGCAGATTATGATGGTGCAAATAGCCAAGTAGCAATAAATCTAGTTCCTATTGATGGTAATTCTGGAAAAAGCAGAACCACCTTTTCTACACTAGAAGATGGTACCACTATATCTTATGAAGCCTTATTAGATTTTGATGGAAATATTGTGATCAATCAAAGCGAAACAAGCAACGTTATTGTAACACAGTCAGATATTGGTCAAAATATATTAACAACAAATACTTTTAGTTATCCTTTAAGCGAAGTTGATGTGAGTGATATTTCTGGAACCATAACCTTTACTGAACGCGTTAATGGTGAAGCTCTTGCTGAAATATCTTTAGTAGGAAGCCCTGAAGGAGGTGTACATCCAGCACATATCCATTCAGGAAGTGTAGCAACAGCACCAGGAGCTATTGCTTTTACATTTAATCCTGTAGTTTCTAGAATTAGTAAAACTAATGTGGCACAATTAGATAACGGTACACCATTTGGGTTTGACGATGTTTTTACTGTCAATGGATACGTTAATGTGCACTTAAGCGCAACTAATTTAGGGGTTATACTAGCACAAGGTAACATAGGAGCCAATTAATTATATTATTAAACTATTTAAAAACCTGATGCTAATACCATCAGGTTTTTTATTTTTATACCATGATAGACTTACAATTATTACAACATCTAGAAACCTATTTAACAGACCATAGATTAGCACGGTTTAAACAAGTTTTAGATCAACGTACAAAACATTTTACTGTCGCAACAGAAGATGTTTACCAATTACATAATACTAGTGCTGTCATGCGTACTTGTGATGTTTTTGGTTTACAAGAATTAAATATTGTAGAAGAAACTAATAGTAAAAGTATTGATGGTGAAATAGCCATGGGAGCGCAAAAATGGGTAGACTTAAACCGTTTTGATACGGTAACAGATTGTATTAAAAACTTAAAACAAAAAGGGTATCAAATTGTAGCAACAACACCACATACCGATGATTGTGATTTGTATGATTTTGATGTCACTAAAAAAGCGTGTTTTTTCTTTGGAAGAGAAACTGAAGGCTTATCTGATGCTGTTTTAAATCAAGCAGATAGCTTTTTAAAAATACCAATGGTTGGTTTTACTGAAAGTTTAAACATATCTGTTAGTGCTGCAATTATTTTACAACATGCAACATCTAAGTTGAAAAAAACAGATATTAATTGGCAATTAACTGAAGACGAAAAGTTAGAAAAAAGACTAGATTGGTGTAAAAAAACAATTAAGAGTTATGACGACATAGTTGCGCGATTTTACAGCGACAAATCGTGATTGACTTTAATTTAGTATATAAAAAAAGCTCAAATTAAATTAATTTGAGCTTTTTTGTATTTCTTGTAAAATAGTTTAATTATAGTCTTTTTTTACGACCACGATTTAAAACCTTATATTCTTCATAACACTCACTAATAGCATCTAATATTTGTAAGTCATTAGCTGTTGTTACAAACTCTTCCGAGTAGTTGCATTGGCTAACAATTTCGTCTAAATCAACTTTATTAACACCAAGTAATGCTATCAACATTTCTCTGTCAAAGCGTGTAGCTAACGTGTTACGTATATTATCATCCTCTTTCATTTTTTTTAGCTTTCTAAGCTCTTTCCCTTTATTACTAAAGGTATTGTATAAAAAGTCAAGCGGATTAAATATTGATCCTAAAACCTTAGTTACAGCACTAGGTTGCTTTTTTCCGGCTTCATAACCATTAGAAAGACCTGAAATACTATATCTATAATTTGTGTTAATATTTACTTGCTTAATGTCTACTTCTAAATAACCTGTTAATTTTAATCCAGTAACAACAACTTCTTCGAGAGCTAAAGCTAACTCTGTAAGTGTAATAGTAGATTTTTCGATTTGATCAACCCAGTCGTTAGTTACTTTAACTTTAATGGATTTAAAACCTAAATAGGATAGGTGAAGGGTATCATTTGCTTGTGCACGCAATTCAAATTCACCTTTATCATTTGTAGCTGTACCTATAACTTGATTTAGATTAACAATGTTTACGTTTTCTAAAGGTTGTCTTGAAGTGGCATCAATAATTATACCTTTGACAGTAGATTCTGCTTTTACAGCAGAAGAGTCAATACTTTTTTTGATAGAAGTTACTACTTTTGTGTTTTCTTTTTTAGTTTGAGAAAAACCAAAAGTTGTGCTTAAACCAACTAGTAAAATAAATAAGTAGTACTTCATGTATGAAATTTCAGTTATAAAAATAACAAAGAAAACGCTATAAATAGCGTCTTCTTTTATTTTTGACTAAATATTAACAAAAAGGTTTAATTTTAAGTTAACTAGTAGGTTGTATTAATCTTTACGTCTAGAGCGTGTAGGTCTAGAGTGCGAGGTTTTAAACTCTGATTTATCTCTGTTAGAACGACTAGATCTCTCAGAACTACTATCGCTACTTCTGCGTCTGTCACTTCTGTTACCAGAACTGTCATCGCTTCTTCTAGACGATCGTCTTTCTCCTCTTGGTTTATCGTCACGACGTCTTCCGCCACCACTTCCACCATCGCGACGTCTTCCGCCACCTCCACGGTTTCTATCACGACCACCACCACGACTTCCGCCTCTGTCTTCTGTAACTTCTACATTAACAAAACGTCCGTTGTCCTTGTAGTCTGTAAAGAATGCTAAGACTTTTTCTTGGTGTTCTTTTTCAGTATTAAAGAAAGAGAATGTTTCTTTAACATCAACTTTAAATACATCATCACGACCTAAATTTAAAACTTCTTTTAAGAAATCTTTTAATTTCATCCAGTCATAACCATCTTTTTCTCCAACGTTAATAAAGTAACGTGCAGCACTTCCAGAAGATTGTGATCTTCCTTCACGACCACCATCACGTCCAGAGTCTCCAGCTGTAACGTTTAGGTTTTTAGATTTTTGATAGTAATTAAAGAAACGTGTAAACTCTACAGAAAAGAATTTTTTAATTAACTCTTCTTTAGATGTATCAGCAAACAACGCGTTGATGTCTTCTAAATACTTGTCAATTTCGTGATTAATTTCTGTGTTATGTATTTTGTTTGCTAAAGACATTAATTGTACTTCGCAAATTTCCATTCCGTTAGGAATTTCTTTTAATTCAAATTTTTGATTGATAATACGTTCGATACTTTTTAAACGACGTACTTCACTTTTAGAAACAATTACCATTGATACACCAGTTTTACCTGCACGACCTGTACGACCAGAACGGTGTGTATAAGTTTCTATCTCGTCACTTAATTGGTAATTAATTACGTGTGTAATATCATCTACATCAATACCACGTGCAGCAACATCTGTTGCAACAAGCATTTGGATTTGACGAGATCTAAATTGTTTCATCACAATATCACGTTGGTTTTGTGATAAATCACCATGTAATGCTCCTGCACTATAACCATCTTCGATTAAGTTTTCTGCTACTTTTTGAGTATCACGTTTTGTTCTACAAAATATAACCGAAAAAATATCTGGATTAGCATCTGCTAAACGTTTTAAAGCTTGGTAGCGATCACGTGCATTTACTAGATAGTATTCGTGCGATACGTTATCTGTACTTTGGTTTTTATGACCAACAGTAATTTCTTGTGGGCTGTTCATAAAATCTCTTGCAATACTTGCCACTTCTTTTGGCATAGTTGCAGAGAATAACCATGTGTTTTTGTCTTCAGGAGTACCAGCTAAAATATCTGTAATATCTTCTTTAAAACCCATGTTTAGCATCTCATCTGCTTCGTCTAAAACAGAATATTGAATTTTAGTAATATCTACTAAACGACGGTTGATCATATCTTTCATACGACCAGGAGTTGCTACAATAATTTGTGCACCTCTTTTTACTTCTCTTGCTTGATCCGTAATACTTGATCCTCCATAAATAGCAACAACGTTTAACCCTTTAAGGTGTTTTCCGTAAGCTTTCATCTCGTTAGCAATTTGTAAACATAGCTCACGAGTTGGAGATAATATTAAACCTTGTGTAGTACGACTGTCTACATCAATTTTTTGTAACATTGGAAAACCAAATGCTGCAGTTTTACCAGTTCCAGTTTGCGCTAACGCTACTAAATCTGTTTCTTGGTTTAATAAAATTGGGATTGCTTTTTCTTGTACTTCAGATGGTGTTTCAAAACCTAAATCTGCAATACCTTTTAATAGATCTTCGTTTAGACCTAAATCTTGGAATGTGCTCATTCTTTTATAGTATGTATTTCAATGTCAATCTGTTTGGTGTTACAAATAGAAGCGCATTGAATATACTTAACCTAAACTTCTAATAACACATCCTCTCTCTGAGGAATAAAATAACCCTCTTGGGTTTTTCAAGGTGCAAAGGTACGTTTTTATTTCTGATATTCAATTTTTATTATTTTATCCTCTGTAAGTGCACTAAATAAAAGGCGTAAGTGTTTTTGTGACTATGATGAATACATTACAAACAGTCATGAAATTAACCTTGAAAAGATAATTATTGGCTTAATTGAATTCAATTTGTTAAATCCTGTAACCTATTTAAAGATTATTAAGAAAATTGACTAATAATTGTACCGCTTTACCACGATGTCCAATACTGTTTTTTTCTGTTAAATCCATTTCGGCAAAAGTGTATGTGTATCCATTTGGTTTAAAAATGGGATCGTAACCAAAGCCTTTTTCTCCATACTTAACTGTAGTAATTTTGCCTTTACAAATACCAGTAAACGTGTCTAATTTGTTATTTATGTGTAACGCAATGACTGTTTTGAATTGTGCGTTTCTATTATTTTTACCTGTAAGATTGGTTAATAATAAATCCATATTATCGCTGTCGTTGCGTTGTGGTCCAGCGTATCTGGCACTAAAAACGCCAGGTTGTCCATTTAAAGCATCTACTTCTAATCCTGTGTCATCTGCAAAGCAATCATAACCATAGTTTTGTTTGATATATTCTGCCTTTTGTATAGCATTACCCTTGATATCTGGTTGGGTTTCTGGTACATCCTCAAAGCATCCAATATCTTTTAGGGTAAGTAGTTTTATGTGTGAAGGAATTAAAGCTTGGACTTCTTTAACTTTATTTAGATTATTAGTAGCAAAAACAAGTTGCATGTATATAATTTTTGATTATTAATTTAAATTGATTTACCTATGATGGTATGGTTCGTTCCTTAAAATGGTAAAGCCACGATATAATTGCTCGATAACAAATAGACGTACCATTTGATGAGAAAATGTCATTTTAGATAGCGATATTTTTCCTTGTGCTTTGGCATAAACTTCTGGGCTAAATCCATAAGGACCACCAATTACGAATACTATTTGTTTTGCTCCAGAATTCATATGTTTTTGTAAATAATCTGCAAAACCAACGCTGTCAAATTGTTTGCCATTTTCGTCTAATAATATTAAAATATCCGTAGGTTTAAGTTTGCTTAAAATTAGTTCGCCTTCTTTCTGTTTTTGTTGGTCTTCGCTAAGGTTTTTTACTTTTTTTAAGTCTGGTATAATTTCTAAATCAAAACCTATATAAAAGCCTAATCGTTTTGTGTAATCATCAATTAACTGTTGTAGTTGTTTATTGTCTGTTTTGCCTATAGCAAGCAGTTTGATAGTCATATGTTAATTTTAGAATTAGTTTGATGTGTTACTAAAAGCAGTGTTTGCTGTTATGGTAAAATTCATATTTACTAAATATACCTTTTCCTTCGGTAAAATTTTTAGTGTTAGACGCTTCAAGGTCGGCTTTAAATTTTGTCCAATCGTCTGTTTTAAGTAGCTTTTCAAATTTACTATTTGTTAGATGTCCACCACTTAAAAAGTATTCGCCATCAGATTTAATTATTAGTAGGTTATAATTATTCTGAACGTCAAAAAACTTGTTTTTAAAAGCGCCTTGATCTTTAATCCATTCAAAATCCACATAAGTACTTAAAGCGTTTTCTTCAGTTTTGTACATATGAACAAAATCTAATGGATAGCGTTTTTCATATTTTTCAATACATTTTTCTCTTCTTTTTTGCCAATCTGCTCTTTCTTCTTTAAATATGTCTTCATTAAACGGATGACTTTTTACTTGTCTTACATACACTTTGCCTGAGCCTCTATAAAAAGACTCTGTTATTTTGTGTTTAGTATGAATTTTTTCTGCTCTTTCAAATCCAAAAATCGAATCATAATATTTTATAACAATGTATTTATTATCCTTAGTATTGTTGGATTGAGATTGTATTAAGGTCTTAATTTGATCGTATTCATCAACCTTTAATTTGCCAAAACGATACATTGGAGAAAGCTTATTTACAGTCAAACTATCTGTTTTGTATTGTAAACATTTTTTTGTAATCCCTTTGCATTTTTTATAATAGCTAATAGAATCCATTGTTGTAAAATCTTCATCTATGTAAACTGAGTTTTGACTAAGCATAGCAGTACAAAAAAGAAAAATTAGTAGCAGAAAAAAAGTAGAACGATTAAACATGGGTGTATTATTTAGGTTTGAAGTTTACTAACTTAGTATTGTAAGTGATTAAAGGTCAATAGTGATAGATTTATTTTCAAAAATAATGTTTCTTAAATAATTATTCAACAAGCATTTGTTATTTTTACATCAAATAAGAAACACATGATAAGTCAAGCCCAATTTGATAAAGAAATAGATTTAATCATTACCAACGCGATTAGAGAAGATGTTGGCGATGGTGATCATAGCTCATTATCTTGTATTCCTGCTACTGCAGAAGGTAAAGCAAAATTGTTAGTTAAAGACGATGGTATTATTGCTGGTGTCCAGTTTGCTAAACAAGTATTTAAATATGTAGATCCAAACCTAGTTGTAGAGACTTTGATTGAGGATGGAAGCAGAGTGAAATATGGTGATATTGTATTTTATGTTACAGGTGCATCACAATCTATATTAAAAGCAGAACGTTTAGTATTAAATGCTATGCAACGTATGAGTGCTATTGCAACAAAAACAAGACAATTTGTAGATTTGTTAGAAGGCACAGGTACTAAAGTTTTAGACACACGTAAAACTACTCCAGGTATTAGAGCTATTGAAAAATGGGCTGTAAAAATTGGAGGAGGAGAAAACCATAGATTTGCACTTTATGACATGATTATGTTAAAGGATAATCACATAGATTTTGCAGGAGGCATCACAAAAGCTATTGATAAAACAAAGCAATATTTAAAAGAGACCAATCGTGATTTAAAGATAATTGTAGAAGCTAGAGATTTAGACGAAATTAAAGAGATTTTAAAATCGGATGGCGTTTACAGAATCTTGATAGACAATTTTAATTACGAAGACACTAAAAAAGCAGTTAAATTAATTGGTGACCAATGTTTAACAGAAAGTTCTGGTGGTATTAATGAAAAAACGATTAGAGAATATGCCTTATGTGGTGTAGATTTTATCTCTTCTGGTGCATTAACGCACTCGGTTTATAACATGGATTTAAGCTTAAAAGCAGTTGATTAATACATCCTGTAACAGTACAATAATTTTATCTAAATAATGTCTCAAGCAATAGAAGAAAAGCTTAGTAAAATCCCTGTGGTTAACCTTTTGGTTAAGCTATTAGGTAGGTTTAAATTGCCTGGACTAGAAGGTTTGTCATTATACGATTTAATAGAGTTGTACATTATTGGTATCGCTAGAGGAGCCTTAACAGCACGAGCAAGTGCAATTGCTTACAGCTTTTTTATGGCGTTATTTCCGTTTTTGTTATTTGTAATTATTGTTATTCCTTATATTCCAATAGAAGATTTTCAAACAGATTTTTTGGTGTTTTTAGAATCTATTTTACCGCCAACCACATCAGATTTTTTCTCGGATAATATATTTAACAATATTGGCGGAAATCAAAATGGAGGATTATTATCATCCGTATTTTTATTATCCATTTTTTTAATGGCTAATGGTATTAATGCTTTATTTTCTGGGTTTGAAAACTCGTATCACGATCAATTAACACGCAATGTGTTTAAACAATATTTTTACGCATTAGGCATTGCGTTAATTTTGTCGTTTTTACTAATTATAACCGTTGCTGTTTTAGGTTATTTTAATATCTATGTAATCGATAATTTAACCAATCATGGTTATATTGCCAAAAGGCAAGTTAGTATATGGAGTACGTTGGCACAATACGGATTTTTTGTAGTCATGGTATACATAGCAACAGCAGTGTTGTACTATTTTGGTACAGCAGAAGGGAAGTCGTCTAAATTTTTCTCGATTGGTGCATTATTTACTACCATTTTAATTTTAGTAACCTCCTTTTTATTTGGTGTTTATATTGAAAATTTTGCTCAGTATAATGAGTTATATGGATCAATTGGAGCATTATTAATTTTATTATTTTATTTATGGCTTAATGCTAATATTTTGTTATTAGGTTTTGAGTTAAACATGTCTTTAAAACAACTACGTAAAAGTTTTTAATTATGAAAAAGAGTATCATTATTGTAATAGTATTAATCTTTGGTTTTTCAGTAAACGCACAAGATATTTTAGGAAAATGGAAAACCATTGATGACGAAACTGGAGAGGCTAAGTCTATTGTTCAGATTTACAAAAAAGACGGAAAGGTCTTTGGCAAAATTATCGAGATTTTTAATAAAGAAAGACGTGACTTACCTTGCGTAAAGTGTAAAGGTGACGATTATAATAAGCCAATTTTAGGTTTAGATATTATTAAAAGTATGACCAAAGATGGTAAATACTTTAAAAACGGAACTATCGTAGATCCGCAAAATGGTAAAGAGTACGATTTAAGACTAATCGTAACAGATGAAGGAAAACTTCAGGTTAGAGGCTATATTGGTTTTTTCTACTCGACACAATATTGGGAAAGAATACAATAATATATTAATTAAACACAACAGCCTAACCATTGCATTTTATAGATGTCATACTGCCAATACCATTAGAAAAACGTTTTACATATAGTATCACGCAAGCAGAAAGCGAGTTTTTAACTATTGGTATGCGTGTGTCTATCCCTTTTGGGAAAACAAAAATTTACACAGGTATTGTAGCTGCAATACATCAAACAGCACCTGTTATATATGAGGCTAAAGAGATTCATCAAATTTTAGATGAACAACCCATTGTAACCCAAACACAATTACAATTGTGGCATTGGATTGCTAAATATTACATGTCTACAGAAGGCGAAGTAATGCGTGCAGCTTTACCAAATGCTTTTTTGCTTGAAAGCGAAACTATAATAAGTAAAAACAATGCTTTAGATTTAAATGAGAACGATTTAAAAGACGACGAGTATTTGATTTACGAAGCATTGCAGCATCAATCGTCGCTTAAAATTCAGGATATTTCTAATATTTTGGATAAAAAAAATGTGCTTCCGGTTGTCAAGAGATTAGTAGAAAAAGAAGCTATTATTTTAAATGAAGAAATCTACGATAAGTATAAACCAAAATATGTTAGATATGTCAAGCTAACAGACGCTTACAATAGTCAAGAAGCATTAAATCAATTATTAGAAACGTTAAGTAATCGTGCTAAAAAGCAACGTGACGTTGTGCTTACATTATTTTCTATTTCGGCAAAGACCAAAAAACCTGTTAAAGTAACAGATTTGATCACAGAAAGTCAAGCGTCTTCTGCAACCGTAAAGGCTTTAATTGATAAAAATGTTTTGGAGGATTATCATATCCAAACAGATCGTGTGGTGTATGAAGGTGAGGATACTGAGGATTCAAAAGCATTAAATCAGTATCAAACTGAAGCATTGCAAGAAATTCAGACTAGTTTTCAAACACAAAATGTTGTGTTATTACATGGTATAACATCTTCCGGTAAAACAGAAGTATATGTAAAACTGATAGAAGCTGTTATAAGTAAAGGACAACAGGTGTTGTATTTATTGCCAGAAATAGCATTAACAACACAATTAGTAACACGACTTCAAAATTACTTTGGAGAGCAGGTTGCAGTGTTTCATAGCAAGTATTCTGCTCATGAGCGTGTTGAGGTTTATAACCAAGTGCTAAATAATTCCGCGAAAGCGAAAATAATTTTAGGAGCACGATCGTCCATTTTTTTACCATTTAACGATTTAGGTTTAATTATCGTCGATGAGGAGCATGAGTCTTCCTTTAAGCAGTTTGATCCAGCACCACGTTATCATGCCAGAGATGTCGCTGTAGTTTTAGCTTCAATATTTAAAGCAAAAACACTATTAGGAAGTGCAACTCCAAGTATTGAAAGCTATCACAATGCACAAGATAAAAAATACGGTTTAGTCGAAATAAATCGACGATACAATAACGTGCAATTGCCTGATATCGAGCTTGTAGATATTAAAGATAAGCAGAAACGGAAAAAAATGAAAGGTCATTTTTCTGATAGATTAATAGAAGAAATGACTGAAGCTATTGCAGATGGACATCAGATTATATTGTTTCAAAACAGAAGAGGATATTCTCCAATTGTAGAGTGTAATACGTGTGGACATTCGCCACAATGCCCTAACTGTGACGTTAGTTTAACTTATCATCAATACCGCAAACAATTACGTTGCCATTATTGTGGTTATAATAGTGCTATGCAGCTAAAATGTATGGCGTGTGGTACACCAGGTTTAGATACTAAAGGTTTTGGTACAGAGCAAATAGAAACCGAAGTCAAATTACTGTTTCCAGATCTTAAAGTAGGTCGTATGGATTTGGATACTACAAGAGGTAAGTTTGGTTACGAAAAAATTATTACAGCTTTTGAGCAGCAAGAAATTGACGTTTTAGTTGGTACGCAAATGTTAACTAAAGGACTTGACTTTAGAAACGTCAAGTTGGTAGGAATAATGAATGCCGATAATATGTTAAACTTTCCGGATTTTAGAGCGCATGAAAGGAGTTTTCAGTTAATGTTACAAGTTTCTGGTAGAGCAGGACGTACCCAAAAACAAGGAAAAGTATTAATCCAGACGTATAATCCTTACCATAAAATTTTGCAGCAAGTATCTACCAATGATTATATTGGAATGTATAAGGAGCAACTGGAAGAACGTTATAATTATAAATATCCACCATTTTACAGATTAATTAAAATAACGATTAAGCATAGGGATTATAATAAGGTAGATTTGTCAGGAGATTGGCTAGCAAAAGCATTAACACAGTTGTTTAAGCATAATGTTTTAGGACCAGAGTTTCCGCCAATATCAAGAATAAGAAACCAGTATCATAAAAACATTTTAATAAAGATTCCGCAAGGTCAACCCTTAGGTAAAACTAAAGAAGCTATCAAAAAAGTACATACTAGTTTTGAGGCTATTGGTAATTTTAAAGGTGTTAGAGTTGTTATTAACGTCGATAACTATTAAGTTTAATTAACTACTAGGTATAAAAAAAACCTGCTTTTAAAAGCAGGTTTTTTTTAGGGCATTTTATTTTGTGATTAGATACTGTTTAAAGCATCTACTAATTGTGTTTTTTTGTTTCTACTTAACGGGATTTCATAAGCACCAACTTCAACATTTTTACTGTTAAAGCGATCAACCTTGTCAAGGTTTACAATGTAAGACTTATGGATTCTTAAAAACTTACCGTCAGGTAATTCGCTTTCAAAAGCTTTCATTGTAGATAATACCACTAAGCTTGTATCCTCAGTAACTAGTTTTACATAGTCACCAAGTGCTTCAATCCATTTAATATCTCTGATATAAACTTTTCGCTTTTTAAGATTACTCTTAACAAAGATATGTTCTCCTTCCTCTTGGTTATAATCTAACTTTAATTTATGATGCTCTACAGCTTTATCAACAGCTTGACTAAAACGTTCTCTAGTAATAGGTTTTTGTAAATAATCAGTCGCATCGTAATTAAATGCCTTAAAAGCGTATTCTGTTTTACCTGTAACAAAAACAATTTGGGGTTTATTGTTAAGTACGTCAAGTAATTCAAAACCATTTAAAACAGGCATCTCAATATCTAAAAAGATAAGATCAACTTTGTGGGTATTTAAACCGTTTTTAGTCTCTAAAGCACTGCTGTATTCAGCAATTAAATTTAGATGATTATTATTCTCTATTAATTTTACAATAGAAAGTCTTTGTATCGCTGAATCATCAACTACTACACAATTTAATATCATAGTATATGTTCTTTATAGGTTAAGTTATCGACAATAGTACAAAAAAAAGGGATTAAAACCAAAAAACATCGCTAAAATGTAGTTTTTAACATTTAGTTAAGACTTTTAATTGGCTGTAAATTAAGTTTAAATTTAGATTAAAAACTATTTGTGGGATTAAATAAAAAGAAGTATTTTTGCACTCATTTTTAACACAAATAAATTAGATTTTTATGAATCATTATGAAACTGTTTTCATCTTAAATCCCGTTTTATCTGAAACACAGATAAAGGAAACAGTACAGAAATACGAAGAATTTCTTGTATCTAGAGGAGCAAAGATGGTATCAAAAGAAGATTGGGGACTTAAAAAGTTAGCTTACCCAATACAAAACAAAAAAAGTGGATTTTATCACTTATTTGAGTACCAAGTAGAAGGAGAAGTAATCAATCCTTTAGAAGTAGAGTTTAGACGTGATGAGCGTTTTATGCGTTACTTAACTGTAACTATGGACAAACATGCAGTGTCATGGGCGGAACGTAGAAGAGTTAAACTTAAACAAAAAGCGTAATTATGTCAAGTATAGAACAACAATCAAAAGGAAAAAAAGAAGGAGAAATTAGATATCTTACTCCTTTAAATATTGAAACTAACAAAAACAAAAAGTATTGTCGTTTCAAAAAGTCTGGTATCAAGTATGTAGATTACAAAGATGCAGATTGGTTATTAGGATTTGTTAACGCTCAAGGTAAAATTTTACCAAGACGTTTAACAGGTACGTCATTAAAGTATCAAAGAAAAGTGTCTGTAGCTGTAAAAAGAGCACGTCACTTAGCTTTAATGCCATACGTAGCAGATTTATTAAAATAAAAATATCATAACAATGGAACTTATATTAAAACAAGACGTTGAGAATTTAGGATTTAAAGACGATGTTGTAACGGTTAAGAACGGTTATGGTAGAAACTTTTTAATCCCTACAGGTCATGCTGTTTTAGCAACAAAATCTGCTAAAAAAGTATTAGAAGAAACTTTAAAGCAACGTGCTTACAAAGAGTCTAAAGAAGTTGAAGAAGCTAATAAAGTGGCTGAAGCAATAAAAGCTTTAGAAATTAAAATCGCTGCTAAAGTTGGTCAAGGAGACAAATTATTTGGATCTGTAAACAACATTGACGTTGCTGAAGCATTAGCTAAAGAAGGTCAAGACATCGATAAAAAATACATTTCTGTAACTACAGTTAAGCGTTTAGGTAAATATAACGCAGCAGTACGTTTACACAGAGCTGTAAATGTTGATTTAGAATTTGAAGTTGTAGCGCAAGCATAACTTAGATTTGTTAACAATACGTTAATAAATTATATCATAATATTAAAGCCACTCTATTTAGAGTGGCTTTTTTTGTTATATTTTTGTTAAATATTATGCACGCATAATGTCTAACAAACACACAACACAATGAAAAAACTAAATTTAACTATAGCTTTATTGCTATTTACAGTATTAAGTTTTGCACAAGTTACCACAGCTAATATTAAGGGACTTATTACAGAAGACGCTAATATGCCATTATTTGGAGCTAATGTTGTTGCTATCCATGAGCCAACAGGAACAAAGTATGGTGCAATTACAAATTTGGATGGTCGTTACAATTTACTTAACCTTAGGGTTGGAGGACCATACAAAGTATCTATAACCTATGTTGGTTTTAAAGATCAAATTTTTTCTGATGTATATTTAACATTAGGTAAAACAACAAATTTAGATGCGGTTATGAGTTCTAGTGAAGTATCGCTAGATGAGGTCGTAATTACAGGATCGTCTTCCGGAACGTTTGGAAGTGATAGAACAGGAGCAGAAACAAGTGTTGGACGACGTGAATTAACTACGTTACCAACAATTTCTAGATCAGCTTCAGATTTTACTAGGTTAGAACCGTCATCATCAGGAAACTCTTTTGGAGGTAGAAACGACCAGTTTAACAACTTTACACTGGATGGAGCAGTATTTAATAATCCGTTTGGATTAGATGCAGCAACTCCTGGAGGTCAAACAGACTCGCAACCAATATCTTTAGATGCTATCGATCAAATACAAGTATCATTAGCGCCTTACGATGTGACATTATCTGGTTTTACAGGTGCTGCAGTAAATGCAGTAACAAAAAGTGGAACTAATGAGTTTCATGGTACAGTTTATGGTTTTACAAGAAATGAAGACATGACTGGTGGTAAAATAAGAGGAGAAGACGTGTTTCAATCAGATTTAGAGCAGAATCAATACGGAATTAGTATTGGAGGTCCAGTAATTAAAAATAAATTATTCTTTTTTGCAAACTTTGAAAAAGATGAGCGTTCAGATTTAGGAACAAACGGATTTGCTCCAAATAGAGGGACAGGTGCAATTAATGAAAGTCGAGTAGAGTTAGAAGACTTATTAACTGTACAAAATGCATTATTGGATTTGGGATATGATCCAGGAAGATTTGAAGGATTTAATTACGACTCAAACTCTACTAAAGGATTATTTAAATTAGATTGGAATATTAATGATAATAACCGTTTAGCGGTAATTTATAATTTTTTAAATGCCTCTAAAGAAAAGCCAGCCCATCCATCTGCATTAGGATTTAGAGGTCCTAATACTAATACACTACAATTTGAAAATACGGGTTATGAAATTAATAACAATATACAGTCAGTACAAGTTGAGTTAAATTCTACTTTATCAGGAAATGTGACTAATAAATTTCAAATGGGTTATACGCATTTTGATGATTTTAGAGACGCATTATCTTCACCAGCACCAACGATTACAATTACAGATGGTGGATCAAACTATATAATTGCTGGTCATGAGCCATTTTCAATTAATAATAGATTAGACCAAAAGGTGTTTCAATTTTCTAATAATTTAAATTATGTAGAAGGTGATCATACATATACTGTTGGTTTTTCATATGAAAAATTTCAATTTGATAACTCTTTTAATTTAGGTGCTTATGGTGCACAAGGGGTTTTCTTCCCAACCACAACAATGGATGATTTCCAAAACTTTGTGGATTCTGGTCAATTACAAAATTTATTTAACGAAGCTGCTGCTGCAGATGCTAGTTTACAAGCAAACGGAGAAGGTGTTGCAGGAGGATTTGCTCTGGCAGAAACTAATGTTGGACAATTAGCATTTTATTTACAAGATGAATGGAATGTTACAGAAAACTTTAAATTAACCTATGGTGTAAGATTTGATAAACCATTATTTTTTGATTCTTCTACAAAAGCACAAGAGGTTATCGACAGAGCATGTTGTTACTCTCCAGGTATTGAGTATATCAATCCAAATACAGGAGAAGGTGTGTTTTTAGATAACACTAAAATGCCTTCAAACAAAGTGTTAATTTCTCCAAGAGTTGGTTTTAATTACGATGTAAAAGGAGATAACAGTTTTCAAGTACGTGGTGGGACAGGATTATTTACAGGTCGTTTACCATTTGTTTGGTTAGGTAATCAAATAGCTAATCCAGAAGTATTTTTTTACCAAGTAGTAGATCCTGATTTTAAATTTCCACAAGTATGGAGAACAAACATAGGTACAGATTACAGATTTGAAAACGGTATTATTGCAACAGGAGATATCTCTTATACTAAGGATATTAATGGAGCACACGTTCAAAATTGGGGACTTCGTAATCCGTCAGGAACACTAAATGCTCCAGGAGATACAAGACCAATTTATACCTCAGGTGACATTATTAATAATGCTTATGTTTTTACAAATTCGGATAAAGGACGCGTTTGGAATTTTACAGCTAAAGCACAAAAGACATTTGATAACGGATTGTATACAACTATAGCATACAACTATTTAAATTCAAAAGACGTTAACTCAATTGAAGCCGAAATCACTGGAGATGCTTTTGCATTTAACCCAGTAGTTGGTAATGCTAACAACGACGTGTTGTCTTACTCTAAATATGGAGACACACACCGTTTTATTGGTGTAGCAAGTAAAAAGTTTACTTATGGTAAGGACAAATGGGCTACTACAATCTCTACATTTTTTGAATACGCACAAGGCGGACGTTTTAACTACACTTATGGAGGAGATTTAAATGGAGATGGATCTAACTTAAATGATTTGTTATATGTTCCAACTTCTTCAGAGTTACAACAAATGCAATTCTCAGGTGCAGGTCAAGCAGAAGCTTTTGAAGCGTTTATCCAACAAGATGATTACTTAAGTGATCGTCGTGGTGATTATGTAGAGCGTTACGGAGCATTAGCACCATGGAGAGGACGTTGGGATTTAAAATTATTACAAGACTATAAATTTAACGTAGGTGGAGATAATTATAACACAATCCAATTTAGCGTTGACATATTAAACTTAGGTAACTTATTAAATAGTGATTGGGGAGTAGTACAACAACCAACATCTGTACAACCAGTTGGTGTAGATGTAGATGCATCTGGTGTGCCAACCTATACCTTTACAGGTGTAACCGAAACTTTTTCATACGACACAAGTCTTTTGTCAAGATGGCAAGCACAATTTGGAGTTAGATACATTTTCTAGTCCATACGTCACAGATATTTTTTAAATTTGCGCTCCTTTACAGGAGCGCATTTTTTTTACACTAAAAAATATAAAAACCAATACTCAATGAAATTATTAAATCGCTTTCGCGGAAAGCAAGCCATTAACCCAATATATTTTTTATTAATTGCAATTAGCTTTATATCGTGCAAGAATAATGATAAAAAGGCAACTGTTGTAAATGAAACAGTAGTTACAACACCAAAACTAAAACCTTCTGCTTTAATTAACACGTTTAAATATACACCAGAGCAAGACGTTATTATCAGTGTGCATAGAGGTGGTAAAGGGTTAAAAAACTATCCAGAAAACTGTTTAGAAACCTTAAAATACATTAACGATAGCATACCTGCTATTTATGAAATTGATGTCGCACAAACTAGAGACAATGTATTAGTGCTAATGCATGATAATACTTTAGAGCGTACAACCACAGGAACAGATAGATTAAATAAATATACTTTTGAAGAGCTTCAGGCTTTTAATCTGCAAGATGATTACGGTAATGAGACTACTTTTAAAATTCCAGCATTAAAAGACGTTTTAGTATGGGCTAAACAAAACAATGTCGTGTTAACTTTAGACAAGAAAAAAAGCGTGTCTTTTGATGCTATTGTAGCATTAGTAAAACAAGTAGAAGCAGAAGATGTATCAATAATTATAACTTATGATATGGAGCAAGCAACAGAAGCACATAAATTAGCACCTAATTTATTACTATCTGTTTCTGCCAGAAATCAAAAAGAATTAGATTGGTTATTACATTCTAACATACCAACTCAAAATATGTTAGCCTTTACAGGTACTAAGTTATCACCAAATGACTTTTATAAAACAGTACAATCTCATGGTATTAAAACTATTTTAGGAACTTTAGGTAACTTAGACAAACAAGCTCAAGCTAAAGGAGAAGTACCATATACCATATGGAAAGACAAAGGAATAGATGTTTTTGCAACAGACAGACCTTTTGCGGTCGCTAAAGCGTTAAATATTAAGAAATAGAAAAAATGAAGTATTCTAGACTTACAAAAGAACAATTTGAAGAATTACATAAAGAGTTTATAAACTTTTTAGCAACACAAACTATTACAGCAGACGAGTGGGAAACTTTAAAAAAAGATAAACCAGAAGTAGCAGAACAGGAGCTAGATGTTTTTAGTGATTTAGTTTGGGAAGGTGTCTTAAACCAAGTAAATTATGTGGAGCAAATATCTGCACATAACTTACACTTATTTACTTTTAATGACGACCATATGCACGTCATAGGTATCAAGATAGATGGTCCAATAGATGTTACAACACCAGATGGTTTTAATTGGTTGCGCGAAAATTTAATGGACGAGTCAGTAACATTTACACAAGGTAAAAAGGACTATTCTCAGGATAAAAACTTAGATAAATTTAAGCTTATTCAATCAGGAAGTGCTATTACTAAAGGAGAATTGTATGAGTACATGAATAAGTTAATCAACTAACTAATTCCTGAAAACACAATAGTCCTTAAAAGAAATTAAAATTAAAACCAGTATTTTTGTTATTCTGTTAAACCTACAGAATATTAAAAGTAACACTAAAAAAATCCTTATAATATAGGGAATATATATGGCACAAAAACCAAGTATACCAAAGGGAACAAGAGATTTTAATCCAGAAGAAGTTGCAAAACGTAACTATATATTTAGTACTATAAAATCACAATTTCAACGTTTTGGATTTCAGCCAATAGAGACGCCAAGTTTTGAAAATTCTGATACCTTAATGGGTAAATATGGAGAAGAAGGTGATCGTTTGATTTTTAAAATTTTGAATTCTGGTGACTTTTTATCAAAAGTAGACGAGCCATTATATGCTTTAAAGGATTCAGGAAAAATAACACCAAAAATCTCAGAAAAGGCATTACGTTATGACTTAACAGTGCCATTTGCAAGATACGTAGTGCAACACCAAAACGAAATAGAGTTTCCGTTTAAACGTTATCAAATGCAACCTGTTTGGCGTGCAGATAGACCACAAAAAGGACGTTTTAGAGAGTTTTATCAATGTGATGCAGATGTTGTTGGTAGTGATAGTTTATGGCAGGAAGTAGAGTTTGTGCAGTTGTATGACAACGTTTTTACAGCTTTAAAGCTAGAAGGTGCTACAATCAAAATTAACAATCGTAAAATATTATCTGGTATTGCTGAGGTTATTGGAGCAAGTGATAAGTTAATCGATTTTACCGTTGCTTTAGACAAATTAGATAAAATAGGAGAGGATAAGGTAAAGGAAGAAATGCTTGGTAAAGGTATATCTCAAGACGGTATAGCTAAGCTTCAACCTTTGTTTACTTTAAAAGGTGATTTTGGGTCGCAAATAGAGAGTTTAAAATCTATTTTAAGTACCTCTGAAGAAGGTCAAAAAGGAATAGAAGAGTTAAGTTTTATTAATGAGGCTATAACTGCATTAGGTTTAAATTCTGCTAAATTACAGTTAGATGTAACCTTAGCTAGAGGTTTAAATTATTACACAGGAGCTATCTTTGAGGTATCTGCACCAGAAGGTGTAGCAATGGGATCTATTGGTGGAGGAGGTCGTTACGATGATTTAACAGGAATATTTGGTCTTAAAAATGTAAGTGGAGTAGGCATTAGTTTTGGATTAGATCGTATTTATTTAGTTTTAGAAGAATTAGGTTTGTTTCCAGAAACTATTACAAAATCTACAGAAGTATTGTTTATTAACTTTGGTGATAAAGAATCCTTATTTAGCTTAAAAGCAATTAAAGATTTAAGAGAAAATAATATAAATGCCGAGCTGTATCCTGATAGTGCTAAAATGAAAAAGCAAATGAATTATGCCAATAAGCGTAACATACCATTTGTTGTTTTAGTAGGAGAGGAGGAACTTAAAAATAATCAATTCACTCTTAAAAATATGATTTCAGGGGAACAGGATAAAGTAAATTTAGAGGTATTAATTACTAAGTTGAGATAATTGTTTCTTGGATTTTTCTTTAGACATAATTATCGATTTTGTTCTTAGATTTTCAGGTCAAACTATAAGATGGTTGTTTTATCCAGGAAAAATTAAGTTTAAAGATTTAAATAACAGTGTTTATAATTATATTTTGTCAGTACTTTTTATTCTGGTAATAGTCATTATTCTTAATGCTTAAATAGTATAAAATTAAAAAGCCGAAACATATGTTTCGGCTTTTCTTTTTAGTGAATTATAAAATGATTTGGGGCAATACTTATTCAACTAAAACTTTCTTTGAAATCTCACCTTCGCTCGTTTTTAATTTGATGATATAATTTCCAGTACTTAACTCGCCAGAATTTAATTCTATATAATCTTGTGTGTTTATATCCTTAAAGTTAGTTATGTGCTGACCTAAAATATTGTACAAATTAACAGACGTAATGGTGTTTAACTTAGGGTTATTAATAACAATGTGTTGTAAGCTGTTAGAGTAGTAGACGTTAATGTCGTTCTCTAATTCAGTATCCTCTACACTTAAACTTTCTTGTTGGTTGCTAAATACCAATTCAAATCTGTTACTATGTTCTCCTGCAGGTAAATTAATTATAAAATCACCTTGTCTTAAATCGTGATAAGTAGCATTTAAAACATCGTGTAAGTAAATGTCAAGGCTATTTGGTACGTTTTCTAAAGCATCTAAGGTAAGTGTATTATCACCAGCTGCATCTGTAATTAGACCTATTGGTAAAACCGTGTTTTGGTCAATAACATTTGTCCCTTGTATGATATAGTTATTGTTGTCAATAGTCCAATACATATCATCCATTTGAGCGTCTTTTTTCTCGCCATCATAAGCCCAATCATATCCTGGAGTCGCATGACTGTCTTGAGTTACTAGCAATTGTCTGTGTATTCCGTTAACAGAATTTAATCCTAATCTAATTTTTAATCTAGAGTCAGAGTTGTAATTATCTGCTACAGAGTTTTCAGAAGACATTCTAACAAACACAGATGATGATCCTTCTTTTTCAAAAACACGTTGGTTATTAGTAAATCTTAGTGTACCTGTATTTTCACTTTTTACAAAAAATCCTTGTGCAACCGGAATATAGCGACCTGGAAGTTTAGAAGGTGTACCACCTGTTGCTACCATAGGATCATTAGTACCATAACTTGCAGCAGGAGTTGCACCTGATAAATTATAGGTTGCATATCCACCTTGATAATCTGCTAGATTATGTGAGCCTCCTCCCCAATGTTCCCAAAAATATAATGTACCAGTCGTTCCTCCTGCTCCTAATATTGTTGGTGCATTATCCATAATAAATTGATGAGCATCTATTGCAGATGCATATGGATTACCAATTAAATATTCGTTTGAAGCAGTTATAGGTAAAGTTATATCACCATTATTTGGTTTTCCTTGTAACACATAATTTTGTTCTAAAGCTACATTTCCGCTTGTGTTTGTAACACCTTTCATTGTAAAGCCTTCACCAATTTGTAAAGATCCTGTGCTTCTTACATGTTGCCAATCAGCATAAGCACCAGATTGGTTAGCGTATTTCCATATCCAATAATCTGCAATACCAATTGGTGTTCCAGAAGTACCATTATAACTATTAGTAATAAAGTTGATATTAGTTGGAGCAGCAGGATTGGTACCATCTTTATAAATTGTTGGTAATGTGTAGCTGTTATTATTTGTAGTTGCATTGCTAGTTCCAACAGGCGACGACCAATAGTTATAGGTGTATAAATCCTGAGTACCTTGTTGGTCACGCTCTAATGTTCCTGAACTTGTAACATCTAGATCACTATTTAATGTTTGGATTAATTGTGATTCGCCTTCTAAATCTATCTTACCATCTAATTTTAAATAGTGTGTAATAGTCAAACCGTTACCTTGATTTAAACTGGTGTCACCATTGGCAGTTAGTTTATTACTTTCTACAAACAAACCTAAAACTGTTCTGTTTTGATTATTTCCAGAAGGAAGCGTGTTGTTATCTAATGTTAAATTATGGTTGGTTTTAACAATATTCCAATCTATAGTTACACTAGGATCAACAATACTAGCTGTTCCAGGCATATATAACTCGGCTCCATTAACCCAAGTACTGTTATTATCCCAACTACCATCACTTGAAGTGTTATAAGGTAAAGGAGAGGATTGGTACTCTAAAGTAAATTGATTAGGGTCTGTTAGACTACCTCTGTTACCATTACCAGAGACATCGTTAAGATGCGTTCCAATATAAGAATTCATGTTGTAATAAGCCTCTAGATTAGACCAGTCGACAACTTCAATATCATTTTTAGTAATTGCATTTGGGACTACAACACCATTTACAACAGTGCCTGCTTTTTGCAATTCTTGATTCATGACATATCGTAATTGAGTCAATGTTAATGCTTGGTCCCAAATTCTGATTTCGTCAATATCTCCTTTAAAAAAGTCTAAAATATTTAATTTGTCAATATAAATTGCACCAATAGCAAACTCGGCACCATTAGGCGTTGGATTGACAATGGTTTTTGAGTTATCTAAAACCCCATCAATATAAAGACTAGCAATGTTGTTATCGTAAATTACAGCTACATGATGCCAAATGTCGTTTGGTAAAGTTGTAATAGAATTTATTCGGTCTGTTGGATTGTTTCCTATTGAAAAACTTACAGTATTATTATCTGTTAAGAAAAATTTGTAACCATCTACACCATCATTTTTTGCAACTATTGTTTTGTCGCTAGCTAAGTTGTTAGAACCTTCAGGTTTTACCCAAGCCGAAGCAGTAAAGTCACCAGCTAGATCTACTTTATTACCTACTAAAGTAAAATTATCCACACCATCAAATCCTAAATGTCTAGATTTAACCTCTTCGTGTGCCACACCAAAAGTAAAATATTTAGTACCATCAAAATCGTAAGTACCTTCTCTAGTGCCTTGACCGTTAAAAGTACTTGGGTCTAAAAATACCGTTTGTAAGTTAGTTGTAAAACCAGCATCATCTGATACAAGCATAACATAAGCGTCATTTCCTGTTAATGGAGGTAATCCGGTTAAATCAGTATCAAATACAGATACCTCAACCGTTCCAATATCATCTCCAGCAGTTTCTACAATTTTCCATTTTCTGTTCATTACATCTGTAATAGTTGTAATAGTAGCAGGTCCTAAGCTAACTGTAACAGAAGCACCAGAAGTATTAGTGTTTTGACCATCATTACCCCAAACTAAAAACTCTTTATCAGTACTAAATGAGCTAGAGTTTAAGTTGTTTGTTAAAGCTGTGTTAGTTAATGATATAGCTACAATGCTTGAGTTATTTACACTTTTAGATTGTTTTTGGATTAAATCCGAATCATCATCACGTCCAATTCCTGCAATATCATAATTAAAACCAGAATTTGCAGACACATCCCAAATTACGTTTCCATTGGAATCTACATAATCCTGAGACGTACCATTAATACCTAAGGTAACACCATATTTGATAGCTAAATAGGATTGGATTTTATTACGTTCGTCTAATAAGTTAGCATCATTTTTTCTTGAAGAAAAAGAGATAATTTCTACAATTCTAGCGTTAGTAGCAGCCTCATAACCTTCGCTTCTTCCAATCCAATAACGCGAATCATTAACATTAGAAAAATCTGCAACGTCATTGTGCACTGTTGCTACATTATTAGCATTATAAAATAACTCTTGTCTAGTTGCAGCAGTATTGTTTCTAGCATTTAAAATACCAACATTATTATAATTTGTAGTCGTATTATTATCTGCGACACCATAACCTGTATATGGAGCCGAATTAGTTGTAGGTCCAACGCAATAGGCAAAAACCTCATTAGTAAATCTAGCCGAATAGCGACCATATCCAAAACCTGTAACGTCTTCAGTATCTGTAGCTAAATCTTCGTCACCACAGAAAATGTCCATGTTTCCAAAAGTGTTGTTAATGTTGTTATCAGGTAAAACAACAGCAAACATATCCTGAGTGTAAAAACCAGAATCACTCTTTAAAAAGTCTCCATTAGTATTGTCAAAAGAGTAGTCATTATCTGTAGGAGCTAAGCTGTAAGAACTATCAAAATCTACAACAGCATTAAAGTTAACATTATAACTAGGATGATCTCTGTACGTAGGTTCTTGTCCAGCCATATTTACTGTGGCATGATTAGTATTAGCTTGATCATACCAAGTTGTTAACGGTTGGTTGTCGGTAAGTCCTGCTCCATCATTTGCTTTTAACCACGTTTCAAGATTAGATGTTACACCTCCTGGACCTTGTGCTAAAGGCGTATTTCCATAACCCTGAACGTAAAAAGTGTAAGGGTTTTCATTTGAATCGTCATTAGCAATAGTAATTATGGCAGATCTTAATCCATTTGAAGAAGGATCAAAGGTGATGCTAAAAGTTGTATTACTTCCTGAGGCAATTGGAGTAGTTGGAATACTAGCTAAGGTAAAATCCGAGGCATTTGCTCCAGTTATACTAACATAAGGTAATCCACCTGTTAATGATAAAGGTAGTGTACCATCGTTGTTAATAATAAACATATTTGTATTACTACCAGAAGCAACATTAACAGACCCAAAATCTGTGTCATCTGTTGTGCTAGGTGTATTATCTCCACTATTAATTGTTGTACCATTTCCTGTAATATTAATTTCAGGTAGAGGCGTAGTAACCGCAGTTAATGAAATATCATCAATAGCCATATCACTTCTGTAATCAGTTCCTGTGTTTCCAGAAAATCTTATATTAATAGATTGCCCAACATAAGCGGTTAAGTTTATAGTTACTAAAACCCATGGAGATCCATTATTGGTTTGTACTTGGTTGCTTTGTGACCAAAGATTAACTGGGTATGTTGTACCTCCATTTGTACTTAAATCTACATTTAGGGTTCCCATGTTAGCACCATACATATGATGGTAAAATGAAAATTGAGCAGAAGTCGCTCCTGTTAAATCAAAACATGGACTTAATAAGTTTGCTGTTCTGTTGTTATTGCTAGATGCTTCAGTATATAAATACCAATTTCCGCCATTAGCATTTGAAGGTCCAGTATTACTAGATGGTGTACCATTTGAGTTTCTTGTCCAATTTAAATTTTCACTAGTATCCTGTGTCCAACTTCCTAAACCAGATTCAAACCCTTCGTTATAAGGAAAACTACTTACTATAGAAGAGCAACTAGTTGCACAACCTCCAGATACATTGAAAAATTGAGTAGCACCTCCTGGTGTTGCTCCATTACCTGAGTTTGTTAATACAGTGGTACCACTAGATGTAATGGTTATATTAGATGTCGTTCCATTCCAACCATCATTATAAGTATCATAAAGTACTGCGTAATAATTAATACCATCTGCTATACAGCCTAAATCTAATGTAGTGCTGTATGAGTTATTAGCACTACCGTTATATCCATTATCGATAGTAGCTAATAAAGTGCCTCCAGGATTATAAATTTCAACTCTGTTTTCAGAGGACCAACTTGGCCAATTTACAGAGACTTGTACAATAGACGTCTGAGCAAACGTATTACATAAAGTAAATAGACTTATTAGTAATATATGTTTCTTACTGAATAAGTTAGCTAATAAAGCTTTAAAAGTAAAGGTTGTCATAAGCAGGAATGTGTTTAGTTTAGGGACTAATTCAAAATTCGAGGTAAAACTATCGCTTTATTGGGTAAAATACAAATATTTTCGATGAAATGCACTTTTGAGGATTATGTCGAATCATTTATGGGTTTAAAAGCATAAAAAAGGGTATAAAGCATTATGTTTTAAATTAAGGTGAAATAAAAAAAAACCAAGACATCATGTCTTGGTTTTTTTGTTAATAAGAATAAAGTAGATTTGGGCTATATTATTCGATTAAAACTTTTTTAGATAATTTACCATCTTCTGTAATTACCTCTAAAACGTAAGTACCAGTGCTTATTTTGTTCGTTTTTAATTCGATTAAATCTGTAGATTCAAAATCATTAAAAGAAACAATTTCTTGTCCTAATATATTATAAAGACTTACTGTTTTTACATTTTCTAATTTAGGGTTATTTACTACTATAGTATTAGACCCATTTGCGTAGTAATAATTGATTGTAGTTTCTATTTCAAAATCTTCTGTAGACAATGAGTTAGATACTTGACTAAACCTTAAATCAAATCTGTCTAAATATGCTCCAGTTGTTAAGTCTAAAGCCACGTCATTTTGTCTTAGGTCATGGTAAGTATTTGTAACGTTGTCATAGATATAAATTTCTAAGTCATCTGGAACATTTTCTAAAGCATCAATTGTTATGGTGTTTATTCCATCAGTATCAACATGAATTCCTAGAGGTAAAATAGTTGCGTAATCAATAACATTAGTACCTTGTATTGTATATTTATTATCGCTAATCATCCAATACATATCGTCCATTTGCTCTGTTTTGGCTTCACCATCATAACCCCAATCATATCCAGTAGAAGCATTAGTATCTTCTGTGACTAATAATTGTCTGTGTACAGTGTTAACAGAATTAAAGCCTAATCTAATTTTTAATCTGTCATCAGCATTGTAACTATTAGATGTTGTTGCAGCTTCAGAAGTAGATCTTACAAATACTGAAGAAGCTCCTTCTTTTTCAAAAATACGTTGTCCATTATTAAATCTAATGTTACCCGAGTTTTCGCTTTTCACAAAAAATCCTTGAGACACTGGAATATAGCGACCTGGTAATTTAACAGGTGTACCACCTGTAGCGACTAATGGATCATTGGTACCATAGCTTGCAGCAGGAGTAGACCCTGATAAATTATAAGTAGCGTAACCACCTTGGTAATCTGCTAAATTGTGAGATCCTCCTCCCCAATGTTCCCAGAAGTATAATGTTCCGGTTGTACTACCAGCACCTTCTATTGTTGGCGCATTGTCCATTATAAATTGATGCGCATCTAATGCTGATGCATAAGGATTACCAACTAAATATTCGTTTCCTGCAGTAATAGGTAGGTTAATATCTCCATTATTTGGTTTTCCGTTAAAAACATAGTTTTGTTCTTGTGACAAATCATTACCAGTATTTGTAACTCCTTTTAAAGTAAACCCTTCTCCTGTTAATAAAGAACCTGTGCTTCTAACATGTTGCCAGTCAGCATACGCTCCAGATTGGTTAGAATATTTCCATATCCAATAATCTGCAATACCGATTGGTGATCCTGAAGTACCATTATAACTATTTGTTATAAAGTTTATATCAACCGGATTATTAGGATCAGTACCATCTTTAAATACCTGAGGTAAAGTATATGCATTGTTATTAGTACTATTATTTGTCACACCAACAGGAGAAGACCAGAAGTTGTAAGTAAACAAATCTTTAGTCCCTTGTTGGTCACGTTCTATCGATCCTGTACTTGATGGATCTAAATCACTGTTTAAAGATTGAATTAATTGCGACTCACCTTGTAAATCTATTTTTCCGTCTAATTTTAAATAGTGAGAAACTGTTATTCCGTTACCTGTATTTAAATCGTTATCACCATTTACAGATAATGTGTTATTAATAACATTTAAACTTAATACCGTTCTGTTATCATTGTTATTTGCTGGTAGGTTGCTGTTGTTTAAAGTTACGTCATGACTTATTTCAACAATATTCCAATCTACAGTAACATCAGCATCTACTATTGATGTAGATCCAGGAATGTAATACGTATTTCCATTAGTCCATGTGTTATTATTTGCCCAATCACCAGATGTAGTAGTAGTGTATGGTAAAGGTGCTGTTTGGAAATCAACCGTATTTAAGTTTTTTAAAGCCCCTTGTATATTATTCCCTGAAGCGTCGTTAGTATTAGTATAGGTATAAATTGACATTGGATAATATCCTTTTAAATTACTCCATGGTAATGAAGCTACCTCATTATTTGTTATTGTATTAGGTACTATTTTTCCGCTTGTAAACGAACCGTTTTCTTCAATTTCTTGGTTCATTAAATAGCGCAATTGTCCTTCGCTTAGATTAGTACTCCATACTCTAATTTCATCAATATTTCCTCTAAAAAATTGATCAGTAGATGTTTTTGAAGCAGCAGCAATTAAAAATGATTCGTCAGTATCAATAGGAGCAGACCTGTTAGCCGATTTATCTAATACACCATCGATATAAATTTTTACATTAGATCCATTATATATTGCTGCAACATGATGCCATTCGTTATCAGGAATTTTTGTTGTACTTGTTAGTCGTTGTCTACTACCATTTTGCCATTCTATTCTAATACGATTGTTATTTAAAATCTGAAAATCATATCCTGCATTAAAAGTACTATTACGTTTAGATAAAATTGATTTAGTACCAGAATCTCCAGCATCTCTTTTTATCCACGCAGAAACTGTAAAAGCAGATGGGTTTAAATCCAAATTATCTTCCATGTCAATATAGTTACTGGCACCATTAAAATATACAGATCTAATAACTTCTACCTGTGATGCATATCCAAATGTTATGTATTTAGTGCCATCAAAATCGTATGTAGTTTCTAAGTTTGTACCATTCATGGTCATTAATCTATAATCTGCAGTTGGGTCAAAAACTGGAGTATCTGATATAAACATGTAGTAACTACCTGGAGGAGAAATGTTTCTAATCGCGTTTTGCGGAATGGAAACTTTTACCTTACCAATATCTCCACCATTTTCTACTACTTTCCAAGTGCGTTGCATACCTAAAAAGCTTACTAAAGTTGATAAACCTGGTATACCACTACTCATGTCAACACTTATTACTTCTGGAGCTGCATCTAAATCTGCATTATTGTTTCCCCATGTTAAGTATTCACGATTATTTAATGATACAGGATTTGACGCTTTATTTAAACTATTTGTGTCGTAAATGTCAGTTAAGCCCATAGTAATTAATCCTCTAGTTTCTCCTGTAGCATCTAATTCCGAGTTTACACTTCTTGATTGTCTTTGGTCTAACTCAGCACTATCGTCACGTCCAATACCAGCAATATCATAGTTGTATCCATTATTTGCAGATTGATCCCAAATTACATTTCCTTGACTATCAACATAATCCTGAGAGATTCCGTTAACACCTAATGTGATTCCATATTTTATACCTAAATAGGACTGTATTCTATTACGTTCTTGTGTAAGGTTGTTATCAGATTTTCTTGAATTGTAAGTAATAACCTCAGCAATTCTACCATCAAAACTTCCGTTCCAATATTGACTTCTTCCTAACCAATACCTACCATTATTAATTGTTGCATATCTAGATATGTCATTAGTTTGATTACCAACTTGTTTGGCATTAAAATATAATTCCATGTTATTGTTAGCATTGTTTTGTCTAACATTAATAATTTGTATTTGATTGTAATCTGTCCCTGAATTTGTATCGGATAATCCATAACCATTTTCGGTTGGGTTTGATGGCGTTTCACTAGTCGTACCAATACAATAAGAAAGACGCTCATTAACAACCCTTGCAGTATAAGATCCATATCCAAAACCTGTAACATCCTCAGTAAAACTATCTGTTAATGGATCAGATCCAGTAAAGGTGTCTAAAGGATTCATGTTTGTGGTAATTTCTGGATCTGGCATTAAGACTACAAAAACGTCATTTGTACTAAAACCTCCAGTTCCTTTTAACTCATCCCTATTTGTTAAATAGGTCATATCTGCTTGAGAGGTATTGTTGTTATTTTCAAACTCGATAACAGGGTTAAAATTTAAGTTTTTAGAGCTATTGTCTCTATACACTGGTTCTTGTCCTGCAACTACAACTTCTGCATTGTTTCCTTTTCCGTTATCTACCCATTTACTAACGTTTGCACCATCTAAACCATAATTAGAACCATCTAATTGATCTGCTTTTAACCATAAGTCTAAATTACTTACAACACCTCCAGGTCCAGTAGTTGGTGTGTTAAATGTTGTACCAGTAATTGTAATGTTATCTATCATTAAATAATCATTAGTGTCACTTGCATCACATCTTATTCTAAATCTACCTGTTCCAAATAAAGGAAAGTTAAAATCAGTAGCCATTAAGGTTGCTGTTTTACTATAAAATATAGTTGAGTTACCTGATTGAAAGTCACCATTTTTATTAGCAACACTACCACTAACAAATCGTGCAACGGTTTGCCAACTACCACCTCCAAAGAAACCTCCTGAGCTATATTCTATAAAAAAGTCTTCTCCATTTTCCATACTATAGGTAGTAAAGAAAAATTTAAAGTCAATTTTGTCGTAAGCTCCAACATAAAACGATGGAGAAGTCATTGAAGAGTTGTCACCTAAATTATCTCTTAACCAAAAACTAGTATTTCCTTCGTAAGCATAAAAGGTATTAATTGCTCTGTAGGCTTGAGAGGACTCTGACCAACCTTGAGTTCCAGATTCAAAATCATAAAATCCTAAAGTCGTTTCGGTTTGACCAATTGCAGAATAGTTATTAGCAATACTTAATAATGCTAAAAGAATTAGTAGGGTTTTGTTGAGGGTAATGTTTTTCATAGTTTAAAAGGTCGATTTGAGGGGAATCTTTTTTTGTTAATATGATGTAAAATTAAATTTAAGCAAGCACTAAATAGGTTGACTTTAGTTTGAATGCAATTAACTGTCGACGAATGGATCGTTTCTTACTTTAGACCGTTTTCAGGCTATTTATTGCTTGCTTGTAGGTTGTTGTTGGTTAAAATTTAATTAGTTTTTGAGTTTGAACAAATGTATTTTTAGAATCTGAAATACGTAAAAAGTAAGGTGCTTGTTCTAAGCTTTCTAACTGATTTAGTCTAATCTTTCCATTAATAGGTTGCGTTACCCTATTGTATATCACTCTACCATTTAAATCAAATATTGAAACAGATATGGTGTCGTTATTTAAGCGTATTGGTAGTTTAATGTCTATAAAAGCATTAAAAGGGTTTGGACTAATAACAATGTTCTCATTTTCAAATTCAGTAACTCCTAAAGTCTCGGTTTCGTCAGATCCATTACAGTCTTCATCAATTCCGTTTTGTGGGATTTCGGTTGCTCCAGGATATACAGTGTCATTAGTGTCATCACAATCTGTGTTATCCGTTACATAACCAATAGGCTGCGTACATGTTAATATTGAATTACTAGCGTCTCCAAAACCATCTGCATCATTATCTGCATAATATGTGTTAGTAGCAGTTGTTACAGTGATGTTTAAAGTTTGATCTGCATCACATCCAGAACCAGTTACTGTAACATATGTATCTCCATCTGCACCATTATATGTTACACTGTTTACTGACCATGTGTAGGTTTCGTTTGAACAAATAGCAACATTGGTAATTACAGGTTCTGGAGGTGTTCCTGTAACAACCCAAGTACAAGTACTAGAGTTGTAAGTTGCTGTTTCATAACAAGCAGTTGTTGGAGCATCTTGTTGTAATATAGTAACAGTAGCAGTTGCTGTATCTATATTAGCATTTGTGTCGGTAACGGTAAGTGTTACAGTGTTTTCTCCAATATTAGAGCAATCAAAACTGGTTTGTGATAGACTGTAAGATGCAATTGCACAATTATCTGTTGATCCATTATTAACATCAGCAGGAGTAATGGTTGCATTTCCGTCTTGATCTAATTGCACATTTATATTTTGTGTTATGGCAATAGGATTAGTTAAATCTTCAATAATATTTACGGTAAAAGAAGCTGTTTCAGTATTACCAGAACTATCAGTCACGTTGTAACTAATTGTTGTTATTCCGTTAGGAAAAGTATCTCCACTATTTAATCCAGTAGTATCTGACCTGTTAGCTGTTAATGTATTATCACAATTATCCGTAACTGTTGGATCTGTCCAAGTTGGATTATTAGCGCCACAAGTCAATGCAATATTTTCTGGTACATTGGCAAATACAGGCTTAATTTGGTCTAATACAGTTATAGTAGCTGTACAAGTATCAGTTTGACCATCTGCATCTTCCACAGTTAATGTTACTGTAATAGGCGTACCAATATTGGAACAGTCAAACGTGTCTATATTAATACTATAATTTGTAATGGCAACATCGTCTGTTGATCCATTATCTATTTGTGATGCTGTTATTGATGCGTTTCCAGTAGCGTCCAACTGCACATTTATATTTTTACAATTAGCCACAGGTGGAGCAGAAGTCGCTAAATCAGAGGTAATACCTAATTTATCAATTGCAATGTCTCCAGACCATCCATCAACTGCGTTGGCGCTAGTTGTAGCACTTAATCTTAACTTAATAACTTGACCATCAAAAGATGATAAATCAACAGTTTGAGTTTTCCAAGCCTCTGTATGGCTAGCTTGTTGACTTCCAGAAAGTGTATAATCACTTAAAGTAATATAGTTTGCACCATTATCTGTACTTACATCTACTGTTAATACGCCAATAAAGTCTCCAAACATGTGGTAATCAAAATTGAAAGATGCATTTTCTCTGTCAGAAAAATCAATACATGGACTTAATAAACTAGCTGTTTTGCTAGGAAAATTAGGATCTGATGCTTCAATATAAATAAAGTAAATACCATCTGATGCTAATGAAGGTCCTGTGCCTGCAGATAGCGTAGAATTACCATCGGCTTCTTGCTGTTTGATTGTCCAATTAAAATCGTCAGTAGGTGAGGTTTGATCTGTCCAAACACCTAATGTGTTTTCAAAACTTTCAAAATATGGGAAGTTCGCAATTGCTGTTCCTGTACAAGGTGCAGAGGTAGTTGTTGTAAAATTAGTTATTGCACTGTAACTAGAATTACTAGAAGTACACTTTGTTCTTACTCTAACATCATAATCTGTAGCCTCATCTAAGCCATAAATAGTATACGTATTTGTAGCAATATCTGTAATGGTTGTCCATCCAGCAGATCCAGAACCTGTTTCTCTGTAACGTAAATCGTAAGTTGCTAACACGCCTTCATCCCAATTTACTTCTGCAGTAGCTGTTGTAATATTTGTTACAGTTACGTTGTTAGGTACAATAGGTTCACATGCATAAGTGATGCCTATAATTTTAAAGTCATCAATAAAAAAACCATCATTAGTTGTAGAGTAGTTTTCATTAACATTTAATGCGTCAGTCCTGAAGTTAAATCTGATTTTTACATTGTCAGAATTTAAAATTGAGGCATAATCACTGTCAATTGAAAACTCTTCCATAACCCAATTATCCATTTGGTCACCATCATATATCTGTCCAGAACTATTAGCTTGATAATTAGCATAAGTACCACTTTTATTGTCATGACTAGTTGTGTTACTAGTTGCGTTAGGTTTAGTGTAATTTCCGCAAAGCGAAATCCAATTTGATCCACCATCTGGTGAAGCTAAAACTTCTGCAAAGTCATAATTTCTTTCAATATCCCATTTTGAATAAAACTGAATTATTACTTCATCTGAATTAGAAAAATCATAACTATTAGTCGTAGTTAATGTTTTTGAAGCATTTGCCACATAAGATCCTGTGCTTATTGCACTACTACCATCATAAGAGTTTGATGTAATAGACCAACTTCCAGATTGTGTCCAACCATTTAATCCGTCTGTATCAGGACTGTTTTGGAACAATATCGTAGGTTGATAGTATTTTGTGTATTCAGCTTCATAAATAACTCCATTATCGTTTGATAACGCGACGTTGTAGACAATTTTTTCGTTTGGAGAAATGCCAGTATTTAAATTTAAAGAAAAACTAACGTTTCTTTGTTCTAGTACAGACATGCCTACTTCTGTTATTGGAGAAGCTATACTTGAAATGTTAGAAGATATTGGTGTTACAGTTACAGTAAAATTACTTGCTGTTTGTCCAATACGTTCAATACCTAATACAATATCATCACCAATTGCATTGCTAATTGTACTTTGAGTTAAATCGTGTAGTTTAGCATATTTACCTCCATAATAAGCAGTTGCTAAGGAGATACGCATGGAGTTTACCGCATTTAATCTTACGTTTGCATTATTAGGCCAAAATCCAGAACTGTTTGCACCATGTTCAGGTGTTGTTGCTAAAATAGCTTGACCAGAACCATTTTTTCCATTATTATCATCAGCTCCACCCATCATCCAATCATCTGGTAAACCATTAGATTCGTAAAAAATAGTTGCTCCGTAAAGGTATCTATTATACCTAGTCATTTCTTCATGCCATTTATAAAACTCATTTTCTCTACCAGAACTTAAAGTTGGTACACCACCATATGGATGCGGAACAGAATTAGCATAAGAGTGATTCCAAACACCTGTTTTAAAATTACGGTTAGTAATAAAATCTACCATAATTTGTGTTTCAGGTTCTGAAGCAGCAGATGGACCTCTATATAAATTACTTGTAGGAGATCCAGAAGAACCAACATCGTTATAATCCCAATAGTAGTCAAAGTTTCGGTTTAAATCTACACCTCTTGTTGCAGTCGAATTAGATGTGCTTCCAGTATTTGGTCTTAAGTTTTTACGCTGCATTCCACCTCCTCCTGGACTTAAATGTTGATTCCAACGTAAACCGTCAGGATTAACTACTGGTACAAAATATAACTCGTTATTATCAACTAATTCTTTAATCGCGTCGTTTGTATTATAGTTTTCAATTAAATACCACATAAAATATATGTTATTCATTAAAGCACTTACTTCTCTAGAGTGTATCATAGAAGTAAATAATATTTGTGGTTTTGTACCTTCAGCAGTAGCGCTTTCGTTACCTGTAATACGTATATAGTTAATGGTTTGTGGGTTCCATCTAGATGTACCTTGCCCAGAATAAGTTAATCCGTTGTTGGTAATTGTATTTTGTGGATTACCCCAAGTTTTTTTATTATTAGATGATGCATCTTGTCTAGCAGATACTATATTTAAGTTATTTGTAGCATCATAGGAATTCATATTATCCAGTTCGGTTAATACTTCGCTTATTGTTAAGCAATTTCCCATTGATCCAAAATGAAAATTAGTTGGTTCTACCCAATTAAATTCGTCACACCCTGTATATTGTATAATATTGTCTTTAATAATATTAGATACAGAAGCTCTTAATTGACCTTGTGATGCATCGTTGTTATAAGTTTGTTTACTGGTTGTAGTATTAATGTCATTTTTAATTCTATCCGCATAAAATTTTGTTAAGTCATCTATCACGACTTCAAACTGTATATTGTTTTCAGATAATATATCAAGTTCAGTATCTGCTAACTCTAAAGTTAAATTATCATGATCATGAGATGCTCCACAATTTAAATCAATACCTCCAGTTGCAATAATACGTTTTGTAGCAGCGTCTGGATTTGTGATTTTAATTCTAGAATGTTTTTCTTGTGAAAAAGAAAACGTACAAGTAAGTGTAATAAGAATAAGTAATGTAATTTTATTCATTGTTGTTGGTTTGAGGTATAAAGGATTTTATAATTAGACCGCTAAACTAGGAAAAATATTACGAAAATCTTCTTTTAAATGCATAAAAACACGACAAAATACATCTTTTTAATCTAATTAGTTGAAAATGTGTAATTTACAAAATGCTTTTTTTATCGATAAAGTGTAATTTTTTGTAAAAATCTTCGATAAAAAGCACTTTTTGTTAACTAAATATTATAATTAGCTGCTGCAAAATCATAAAATTATTCTAATTTTTAGGTGAAAAGTAAGAGGTTTCTTTACTTTTTATTGTCTTTTTTTCAATTGAATTTAATGCTAAAATTAGTAGTCCAATTACCTTGTTTTTTTTGTTTAATTAACAAGTTTTAGCATGACTAATTTATAATTTCACGGAATACCGTTAGTTTATTTGTTGATAAAAACCTCAATTTTGTAGTATAAGTGTATAACAATAATTTAATAGATGCATTAACTATGGAAAACGCTAGTAATATTAAAATAGAATTAATAATTAGAAAAGATAACACGACTACAAAACAGTTTGAGCTTACCCAATGTGACTATAATTTTTCGACAAATTATTATCAAGAGGAGGATAGTAGACCTGTAGAGGTTAATTTATCTGGCGGAATTAAAAACGGTTTAGATCCTTTGTTTATAGCTTGGATTACTAATCAACCAGGAACTTGGTCTGGTAGTATAACCATTTTTATTGAGGATAACAACCAACCTGCAGTGTCATTAAAGTTTGATAAAGCTACTGCTACAGGTTGTAGTCAATCTTTTAGTGAGTATAATACAAGTATTAACGAAACTTATTTTAATGCTAATTTAAAAGGTGTTGTCTTTAATGATTTGGCACTTAATTAATAGCTAATAAAATAATCAGATAAAAAGCCTTTAAGATTACATCCTTAAAGGCTTTTTTTATATCTAAATTTTAAATTAAAATGGACTGTATAAAAAAAGGAAAGCGCTTTATGCTTTCCTTTTTTTTATAGTTTTTCAAAAATATAATTTAGCTTATAAGTTGTTTTCTAAAAACTCGCGTATTACTAAGTCCGTAAAAAATCCACTATGGTGTCCTCCCCAACAAGCGGTTAATGCAAATACGCCTGCTTCTAATGTTAAAGATTTTTTGTCTTCAGCACCTTCGTTAGGTATACAATAGACTTCAATGGAGTTAATACTTTCTTGTATTGCTTCTTTTCCCATATCATCACTACAAACTTCTTTTAATCCATCTGTAAGCCTTTGTAAACAAACGCTTGGTACAAACTTTATATAATCCATTTCAAAAGTATCCCAATTAATATTAATAGGTAAGGCTTTACCAACAATGTCGTTAATCTCTTTTTGATAATCTGATAAATATTGGTCTTCAATTGATTTTGCTGCTTTTTTTTCTTTTAATCCCATGGTAAATGTTTTAGGTGTTATTTATGATTCAAAGGTATTTTAAGAGCTTATAAATTTTACACCTCATTTAAGTGAATATTAAAACTCACGGAATTCCGTGAGGTGGTAGCTTTTAAT
Organism: Olleya sp. Ti.3.14; assembly: GCF_038154885.1. Lineage (NCBI taxonomy): Bacteria > Pseudomonadati > Bacteroidota > Flavobacteriia > Flavobacteriales > Flavobacteriaceae > Olleya > Olleya sp. Ti.3.14. Next base: position 642,816 of record NZ_JBAKAO010000001.1, on the reverse strand, counting down.
TAGCTCTAATTTTATACTCTTAAAAATTAAAAGATGAGGATTGTAATTATACTAGGTATATGCCTATTTGTACTAGTAATATTAGCCAAAGGATTTACCAGGTTAGTTGGAGGTATTTCTAAAAGGCAAGCATCAAATAATTTAGTGCAGTATTTAACCAGAGAATATAAAGGTGAGCTTAACTTTAAAGATTTAAACCGTTTTTTTAATAGCGGAAACATGAATCCAAATATGTTTAGTGTCCATATTTTTAATGCAGATAAACCTGAAATTGAATTTTATTGTCATATAAACTTAAAAACAATACTAGAGGATGGAGGAATAACGATGAATGGTTTGGATGTAAAAACGATAAATGATTATTATTTAGAAGCAATTAAACGTTACGACACAAGGCAAGCTATTAAACGAATTTTTAAAACTGAATTTTCTTTAATTGTATTTAATAACAATAGTATTGATTTAACCACTGATGTTAATTTAGAATCTGAAGCCTTACTATTGTTGCTAAATAAGTTTATTACACGTTTAAATTATTTTTATGAAGATTTAGATATCTATTCTGATATTGCTTTAATTATAAAAACACCTTATCATCCAGAAGGGTTTATTGAAGTCCCTTTGGAGGTTTACGATAACAAATGGAGTATGTCCTGTTTTATGTTATCGGATAAAGCAACAAATTTTAATATTATAGAATCCAGAATTAAACGTGATCTTATTAAATATTTAGAGCAGTCACAGCCAAACTTTGAGATATATGACTCTAAAAAGGTGTATATAGATAAAAATGAATTGTCAAGAGCAGCTAGTGTCCAATACCTTAGCGATAAAACTGTTAATAATGAAGGCACAGTAAAATACCAAAACCCGCTAAAAGGGGTTTATGCAACTTATTTTGATTTAGAAACAGGTCATATATACAAAGGCGAATTAATTACAGTAAAAAATGATAAAATCTCTTATGATGAAGAACTTGTTTTGATAAAAAAAACGCTTCAAGCAGAAGGGGTTTTAGCTTGGTAAAGTAATATTGCTGTTAATTATTAATTAATCAAATAAACCAGATTCTATTGCATATTTTACAGCACCAGTTGTTGTTTTAGAACCCGTTTTTAATAAGATGTTTTTTCGATGTGTTTCTACGGTATTAACAGAAATAAAAAGTTTTTCCGAAATTTCTTTAGACGTTAATTCTTCAGCTAAAAGCGCTAAGACTTCTTTTTCACGAGGTGATAACTCAATGTTTTTATATTTTTTTCGTTCAAAAACACTTTCCATGTAACGCTGTTTGATAATTTCAGAAAAATATTGTTCGTCACCTAAAACAGTTCTAACCGCTTTTTGTAATTCGTCTTTACTAGTAAATTTTGGAACAAATCCATCAGCACCTTTTTGAATAACTTTATGTACAGTTCTGTGGTTGTCTAACATACTTAGCATGATGATTTTAACGTGACTATGCTTTTTCTTTATTTCGGTTAGCAACTCAATACCATCCATTTTAGGCATATTTATATCGCTAATAATTAAGCCAATTTTAAACTGCTTAAGTAATCTAACCACTTGTTTTCCTTCGGTAGCTAGATGTACTTCTCCAATCTCTTCCATGTCACTTAATATGGTATTAATGCCTTCTAAAAACATTAAATGGTCGTCTGCTATAATGATATTTGTTTTTTTCAAAATGTCTTAATTTATAGGAATGTCTATGGTAATTGAAGTTCCGTTTCCAGAACTACTATCAATAGTTATTGAACCCTTAACTTTTTGTAAACGTTCTTTTATATTACGAAGCCCAATACCTTGTTTTTTATTGGTTTTAAACCCTTTGCCATTATCATTTATTACAATGTTTAGGTAGTCTTCATGTTTAGTTAATTGCACTTCTGCTTGTGTTGCTTGTGCGTGTTTAATAATGTTATTTACTAACTCTTGTACAATGCGATAGGCATCTGCCAAAAGGTCTTCAGGTAGTTTATCAATGTCTTCTTCTGGAAAGAAAAAAGTTTGAATCGCTAATGTTGTATTATTAGTAATTTGTGAGACAAAATCGTTTAAAAAACTAGTAAACCCTATTTTAGAAAACGATAAAGGATGTAATTGATGAGAGAGACTGCGTATGTCAATACAAGCATTTTCTATAGCAGTGCCAATACGTTTGGCTTGTGGTTCTGTATTGTGTTTTTCAACATAATGCTCAAAAGCTATTTTTATACCAGCTAAATCACTTCCAATACCATCGTGTATATCTCTTGCTAATCTAGCACGTTCTTCATCTTGACCTTCCTGATAACGCTCTATTACAGATAATTTATGATCCTGAATCATTTGATTAATTTTCTGCTTTGCGTTTTCCTCTTGTTGAAGATTTAATTGTTTTTGTACTCGTAATCGCTGTATATACAACAACCTTAAAACTATTAGTGTTATTAAAACTAACACAAAACCAGCAATAAATGCGTTTCTAACAAAACGTTGGCGTTTTAAGGTAAGTTCGGCTTTTTGTAACTCGGCATCACTTAATTTTTGTTCTTTTTCTAATAACTTAATTCGTGTTTCTTTTAGTTGTGTCTCATAACGTTCTTGTATTTTAACAACATATTTTTCTTTGTCAAGAGCGTTTTGTTCTGCTACTGTAGTGATTCCTTTTCGATAAAAAGTTAACGCATTTTTGTAATCACCTTCGTCTTGATATAATTGTGCTAAGTTTTTGTAAATATCAGATTTGTAGCTAAGTAAAGATTGTTCTTCTCCTAAAGATAAGGCTTCCTGAAAATAATTTATAGCTGCTTTTGTGTGTCCTAATTTACTTTCGCATAAACCTAAGTCGTTTAACACAATTACAATATCTGATGTAAAATTAAGTGCTTTTAATTGTGTTAATGTTTTTTTTAAAGACACTACAGCGTCTTCACATTTGCCTTCTTCCACAAGCATTTGCGAAAGGTTGATATTTATATACGCAATAACAGCTTTATTGCCTTCTTTTTCTCGATATCCAAGTACTGTTTGATAGTGCTTTCTGGCTTGGTCAAACTTGTTTTGCTCTTTTAAAATATTAGCAAAGTTAAATAAGGTTACCAATACACCATCATCGTCTTTTAAAGCACGATATAAGTTTGCTGCACGATCTAAGTTTTCGGTTGCTTTTTTATATTCTTTTTGAAGCACATAAAGTGTGGCTATATTTTGATAGGCATTGGCCTCTTGTACTTTATCATCATTTGCCTTAGCATAACTTAAACATTGTATAAAACTATCCATTGCATTGGGATAATCACCAAGGTTTTTGTAGCCCAATGCTAAAATGTTATAGCAAGCAGCCAGACCATTAGTAATGTTTAACGCTTTTAAAAGTGTAATTGCTGCTTTTGTTTCTTTAATAGCACTTTTATAATCTCCTGAAATATTACCTAAATTACCTAAAGCATAATGCGCTCTAACGGTTTGTAAATCTATTTTTAGTCGTTTACTTTCCTTTAACCAGTCTTGTGCTGCCTTTTTAGCAACTATTGGATTGGTATATAAGTTTTGTGCGTAGGTTTGGGATAACGAGTCAATTAATGGTGTATTAGCAGATGTTTGAGCAATAACCCAAGTATTAATTCCTAAAAAAAGGAATAGTGCTATTAAGGTATGTTTTGCTTTTAATGCCATGTAATAAAAAACGTAAATTTAAGATGTTTAGACAAAATAAGAGGCTGTTATTGTTGATTTGATTTGTAATAATTCATCTTTTTCTGCTTCTGTCATTTCAATATCCAATAGGCTATTACTTTCTAGTAAATTATGTCTTAAAAACAAGTCGTCCTTATAGTATTGATCTGCATAGGTTTGCTGTTCTTTTAAAAGGTTTTTGTTGGGTTGGTCTTTGCTTAAAAGCATAGCATTATACTTATGGTACTCACTTTTATTTTCCATACCTAAAGCACATTCTTTTAAAGCACGTGCTAAAAGGTTGTATTCATCTTTAGGAAAACCAAAAAAGGAGGCTTCTAAATAGCTTTGTATTAGGTCCCAATAGGCATTGTATGCAGCTGTATAATGTTTTTCTTTTTTTAATAACTCAGCGTAATTTAAATCTAAATGCCAATCCCGAATCTCAGGAAATTGATTTTTAATAGTTTTAGATAGTTGAAGACTTTGTGCATCATCATAGCCTTCATTAGCACATTCTAAGGCTAACTTTAGATAGTACGTTGTGTTTGATGCTAATTTAGAAGCTTCATATAAAGCATTGGCTCCTGATTTATTATCACCTAAAATCCAATGTAAAAATCCATTGTTACGGTAATCAATAAATGAGGTTGGTGTTTCAACTAAATCTGCTGTTGTAACATCCTCTAAATAGTCTGGTTTTGTAATTAAAAAATCATAAAAACATAGCCAATGCAATACAGGATATAAATGTGGGTATAATTTATCTTGTTCGTGGTTGTAGATGGCGTACTTATAACATTCTTGATAATCACCTTTTTCTAGAAGAGCTTCAACACCACTATTTATGGTTTGACAATAATCATTGTCACCTATTTTGTAAAAGTAAATCTCTTCATTTAAGTCTTCTAAAAAGGCTGTGTAATTTTGATTTTTTTTATGATAGTCCATACGCATACTATACAACCAAGGAGCATAAGAATGCATAGGATGCGGAAAATCTTGAAGCGCTTCATTTAAAACCTTTAATGCTGCATCATGTTGCTGTAAATTAACTAAGGCTCGTGCTTGAAAAAACAAGGTTTTAAGTGTAGGTGTTTGTCCTTTATGAAATTGCTCTACAATATTTAAAATACCTTGCCAGTTTTTTATGCGGTTATTGACTTCTAAAAGGTAAAAAAGATATTCGCTTAAGCGTAATCCATTTTTAAAAGCTTCGTGATAAGCAGCACCTGTTTGATTGTAGTCTTCCTTGGCATAAAAATAGTGGGCTTTAAGTACTAATAATAAAGGATTATTAGGGTTTTGCGCTAAACCTTGCGTGACACAAATGTTAAATATTTTTTCGTTACCTGTGTGGTAATAAGCCGAATTACCCACTAGTAAATAATGATGTTGTGCTAATTGCCAACCAGAATCTGCTAAACCTTGCATATAAGCTTTGTACTGGTCAAAATTTTTGAAGTTTTCCTCTGGAAAATCAGGTGTTTTAGGCGCTCTTAACATTTGAGCAACTAAGTCATAACGCAAAAATGTTTTAGCATAATCAGCTAATAAATAACGAGTGTTTGGTGTAAGGTCTAATAACTTCCATTCGTTTTTCCAAAGTTTGGCAATTTCTGCAGATTTATTATTCCAAAGGGCTAATTGTATGCGCACTAAACTTTGACTTTCTTGATCTAATTGATCATCTAATTGTAAGCCTTTTAAAATGTCTAAATTATGCGTGGCAGATGCTAAACCTAAAATAGCTTTGTAGTCTGCAGCTTCGTCAGTGTCACATAATAGTTGTAAGTATTCCGACTGTACTTCATGAAATAAAAATCTAACTTCGGTTAAAGCTGGATAACATTCTAAAATATATTTTAAAATTAAAATAGCATCAGTAAAACGTTTTTCATGTTTAAGTTTTAAGGCATAATGAAGATGTAATGTATCATTATATGGAAAAGCAACGACTGCTTTTTTGTATACAGATTCCTGACAGTGTTGGTAATGACTACAAAGTATTTCGTAATCCGAAGCTTGGACTTCGTTTAGACTTTCTAAAGCTTCCAAATAAGACTCCATTACAGGCATATTTAGGTCTTCAAAAGCACAAATGTATAACATAACGATACGATAAAATCTAGCGTAATCTGTTTCGTTTAACTGTTCAAAATGTTCTTGGACTGTAGTAATATGCGATGATAAATGCGAGTAAAGATTAGCTGCGTAAAGTTGTTCTGCACGCTCAATATGTTGTATTAGATCTTGTCTTGTTTTAGTCATTAGTTCCATGTTTTAAACCAATTGGCATGTTGTACGTTAAGGCGTTGGTAGTGTTCCCAAAGGGTTTTTGTTCCAGGGAATTTGCTGTTGTCCTGCTCAGTTGCTCCTAAAACAAATTCGTCACCCAAACACACATTACGATGAAATTCTCCCCAACTAGAAAATGTTTTTTTTATGGTGTCGTTAGCATCTTCCATACGTAAGATTAACTCGTCAGTGTTTATATAACCAACGACTGTAGCTAAGCGCATTAGGTAAATGTAGTAGGCCAGTTCATAACCAATAAATTGTTGGTCCTTTAAGCTAAAACGATACGTCCATACCATTTTATATTTGTGTTTAAGTTTTGGATTTTCTAACGCATTATATTTACCATCAAACGTTGTGGAAGTATCCATTCTAAGTTCTGTTGCTAGTTTAGTAAAAGTGTTGGATACCATTTGTCCGCTTTGGTAACGTTGCAAGCTGTGGCGTAAATGCAAACCAGATGTAATACCATGTAGCTTTAGTAGTCTTTTAGCTTGTTTAATTTGCATTTGGTCTTCACTATCAAAACCAGACCAGCTGTTAAGGTTTGCGTTATTATGGCCTTTTTTAAGTAGTAGAGCGGATAAATTTAATTGCTGTTGTATTTGTGGTGTTATGTCTGCTGTCATTGTCTAAGTATTTAAGTCGTTTACAACTTGTAATAAAGTTGTTTTTAATGGATCAGAATAAGCTCCGGAGTTAGCCATAGCTTTTAACCCTAAAGCATAAGTTATAGCCATGTTAGAATCTTTTGCTAATTGTATAAACAATTGTCTACAAAGGTTTCCGTAAGGTTCTAATGGTGTTTCTGGTGCTAAATCGGTGTCCAACAAAGTCATGTAAAGCGCTTGTATAAATCGCGCTTGTAATCCTGTTGTGTCTTGTGCTAACCAAGATTTAAAAGCTACTATTTTGGTGCTTAAAACTTCTAATAGTTTAGTGTTATCAGTAGCTTCGGTTTTATAATGTTCTAAATTATGTAATGCTTTAGTTATTAAAGTATTGTCAATCGGAATGTCCTTTGCGTCTATTTTTGTTAGCAGACCTTGTTCTCTAAGGATATTGATATTTGTTGTTGCTTCTTCTTTAAAATGAAAGTTGTAAATACTTGTAATGGTTTTGTTTAAAGCAGTATTATCTGTAAAACCATAACTTTTATCAATACTATAATTATAAATATACTTGGTCGTATGTTGGTCTAATTTGTCTGGATTTAATTCTTGAAGAAAATCGGCTAGATAAGTTTCAATCTCTGCAGTAATAGTAGTAAAAATGCTATTACTATCTTGTTTTTGTTTACTTTTTTTATGAAAATGAAGCATACGATTGATGCTTTTATTTAAAAAGAAAGTGACATCGTCTTTAAGACTATTAAAATAGATACCAGTGCGTGATCCTTGCGTTTTTAGCATGTCACTTACCCAAACAGCTTCCGTTGTTAAACTGTAATAATAATCGCCTAAAAAATTATACCAAGACTGAATGATATTAAGTTTTAAAGGTGCTTTTATATTTATATAATGTGATTGCGCAAACAAATTGCATTGATCTTTTATAACATGATCAATGTTTTTAAGTGCCCAAATTTGGTTTACGCGTGTAAAGTTTCCAGAGGTTTTGCATAATGAGCTTAAAATGCTAACTAATAAGGGTAGGTTTTTAGTTTTTATGGTGTCTGAAGCTTCTGTTGCAGAGTGTGCTAATGCTAAAGCAAAGGATTGTAATACCTCACGATCAGCTTCATTATATAGTGTTAATAACGCTTCGCGAGCATCATAAAACATAAGTATTAAAAACTGGTTTAAAGGATCATTTATACCTGCTGTTTCAAAAGGAGCCAGCCATTCTTTTAAATTATCTTCAATTTTAAATATTGTTGTAATTAAATACGCTCCTGTAATTTGAAAATCACTATTATCCAATCGCAAAACAGGAAGTTTGGACTTTAGATTTTTAGTTAATTTATGAAGAAATAAGTCATTGTAAACTGTTTTTTGAGTCTCAATACCTGTTTTAGGATGACACCTTTCAAACCAAAACGGAATGCATGCTACTGGTAGTGCTTTAGTGGTACTATCAAATAAAAAAGGTTTAGCATAATCTTTAAACGTTTCGGTGTAAAAATTACTGCTTTCATTTACTGTTAACCAATCTAACAATCGTAAATAGCAGGCGTCCAATTGCGTTTGCGTTAAATTTTTAGTGTTAAGTTTAAATAGTATCACATCACCAGAATCCCATTTTTTATTGGCTAATGTATGGAGTAGAGGATATAGTCCCTCATTTGTTTTTATATTTAATAAAGCGTCACTTTTATCTTCAATAAATGCATAACGCTCCTTAATAGCTTGAAGTGCTTGTATTGCATAATCTAAATTAGTAGCATAAAATTGTGCTAAATCATCAGTAAACCAATGTGCTATAATATTATAAGCATTTGGTAAGTAAGGTTTGCCAATAGGTAAGAGGTGATGAGTATTGCTTATTAATTGTGTCCAATCGCCTAAATAAAAATGATTAACAAACGTCTGATTTATTTTAAAAGAGTGTGAGGTATAGTCTTGATTGGTTTGATTAACAAAATATTGTCCATTTAATATCTCTTGTTTTAAACACTGCTGAATTATAAAGTCTGAGCTTAAATAATCTCTTGTATCAAAAGCTGTATTTAATAAAAATTTTGAGAGTGGAAGTGAAGCGTCCGACGGACTTTGTACAAGTAATTTTATAACATTAAAAATACGAGTTTGAAGCGATTCCTTAACCGTTTTAGATGTTAATAAGCTTAAGCTGAATTTTAAAAAATTAACTAATAAATCACTACTTTTTTTATCAGGATAAAAGCCATGATCTATCAAAGGAAACCATGAAGCTACAAACTCTAATCCCTGATTTTGGTCTGCATAAACCTCAGGATGATAATATAGTTTTTGAGCCAATACATTTGTAAAAACAGAGGTTGTTGATTGGTTGGTTATGCTGTTTTTTGCTTGTATGTAGGTTTCCGTATCTTGATAGTTAAGTAACTCTAAAGTAGTCACTAATGCTTTTGCTTCATTTGGATTTAAAGTGCTATTAGTTAGTGTAGCTTCTATTTTTGTTTTAAAAATTACTGACATTATATGTAGTGCTTTATTAGCAATTTTGCTGTTTTAATGCTATCAACTAGTTGAAAAATTAGTTTTAACAAAGTTGAGGTTATCATTAGTTTTTTTTATCACTGAAAATGGTGATTTTTTATTTTTTAAACATAATTAGTGCAAAAATTTTAATCTGATAAAAGGACTTGTTAAGGATTGTAAACACCTTATTACATTTAAAACAATCGTAAAATAACACACTAATTAAAGCGTGCTTTTTTGTTTTAAACCACACTAAAAATTTTAGCGTCTAAAATTGAGTATTTCTAGATATCATTAATTTCAGTGATGCAGCTCAGTATCCTACAATCTAATTTTGTCGTGTATTAATAAACACATCAATTATTACCAATTATCTATTTCAATAAACAGTTTAAAACACGCTATTTTTATGAGAAATAAATTATTTTTTTTCGCACTATTATTAGTCTTAAGCACGTCTTGCAGTAAAAAAAGTTATACGGTTATGCATAATGATTATTCTATGCTAACAGGAGATGAGGTAGCCTATCATTTATCTAAAGACCTTTTAAAAATAGAGATTGTTTATACCCTAAACGAGCCAAAGTTGGATAAACATGAAGGGAACACACAGTTTATAAATAACAACGCAAAAGTAACTATTGAAGATCCTATTAAGATTACAAAATTGTTGGTAGCAGATACGTCCAAAACCTATTATATAATAGGTCAAAAAGTTTCAAATACTTTATTTGTAAATACAAGTGAGACGCCACAAAATAGTATAGCCAAAGACAGCGTTTTTATTTCTGCAAATAGTGTAAAAAGTGACAATACATTATCCTTTTTAACGGATTCTAATATTGAAGTTGGTGCTTATAATTCAGTTTTAAATATAAAGAATAACATGTCCAAAATTACAACAAAAGATGAAGCTGAGTTTGCACTAAAATTGTTGCATTTATATAAAAAGCAATCTACTAGAAAAGACGATAAAGAAAAGCGTTACATAAATAAAACTAAGCTAAAATATACGGTCATTATTGATCCTTCAAAACGCTACGTTAAACAAGGTCATTGGTCTGCCATTAAAGACAATAAAATATATCACACTATTGCGCCAGATCATCTTTTTGAAGAACACGTGACGCTAAACGATGTTGTGACTTTACAACTACCAATGCCAACAACGGAAAACGTAACAAAAGTAGCGACTCAAAAACCATTGGAAGGTGTAGCGTATCGCAGTTTATCTACTGTAAATTTTACGCTTTCGCTGAATGATTCTCGTGTAGCATCAGATTCATTATCATTATCGCAATTGGGTACTATTAAAACTATCACAATAAAAGATTTGGAGAAGTCTAATGAATGTACTGTTACCTTATTTAAACCAATTACCCAGAGCAATCATCTAAGTACAAAAGAGAAAATAGAGCAGTTGGACTATGATTCTAGCAAAGCTATTGAGGCTTCACAACTAAAAATTAAAGCGGAATACACTGAAAAATTGAATACAATCGATTTGGTTATAAAATCTGTAGAAAATCGTATTGATCAATTCTAACCCTATTATATCATTTTCGTTATCCTTAAATCTATAGCAATGCACAAATTAATGACACTAATTACTATAATTTTTTTGACGTCATGTACTGACCATATTATAGATTCTACAACCTCAAAAATAACTTTAGCATTCCAAGATAAGCAAGATTTAAAACCTAAACATTTAAAACATTTTATTCCGCAAGGCTATACGATTTTTAGGACAGGAGGTAAGCTTAATAAAGTTAAAGCCTATTTAAATACAGATGATATTTATGACTACGCTGTATTATTATCCAATGGTAATCAACACAATGCTTATGCTGATGCAACACGTGTAACCCTTGCTATATTTGAAGGACAAAAGGACGGAACCTTCAAACTTAAAAGCCAAACAGGTAATTTGACTTATGCTTTTATTTATACTGCTGTAGAAAAACAATTGACCGTTTTAAATAATAACGTAATTACTTTAAGGCATCAATCCATGAGACATGATTACGAGTTAAAGTTTAAATATGAAGCAGACTATGAAGACTATATGCTAATTGGATCAGACTATAATAACTACGGAAACGCCATGCATATTGGTGCTGGCAACGTCAGTACCAATTTTGTGTTTGGTGTCCGAAACGAAACAATTGACTATATAAAAACCACGTATTTAAATACAGTATTACAACCTATATCAGTGGTTAATGCAGACAATGTATATGATTTGATTAGTGATTAGTCTGTACAGTAAAAACGAATAATGAATTAAAACTAACAAGCATTTTAAATAATACAAATGGAAACAAATTTAATTATAGAATCGGTTGAAGACGCCGGAAACTTGTTTAATAAACAGTATAACGCATTTATTGCAGCCCAACCACGAACAGTCACTATTGAAGATGATACATTTACACTGTATAGTTTTGAAAAAATGATTGCATTAACTAACATAGACGGTTTAGAAGTTAGCGAAGCGCGCGCTTTAAAAGGCTATGTTAAGACTTTAAAAACTATTTTAGGTCCTACTGTTTATGATCAAAAAGGAAAAAATTGGTCCATGTTAATGTTGTCCAGCAGCATCACTATTGGTAATAATGCATCAGGAGATTTATTATTTATAGATAGACATGATGGTAAAACATTGTATATTTTTCGTCATGATGATGGCAGCTTGTTTAAAACCAAATGGACCTTGAGCAAATTAATTAAAGCCTATTCTGAATAAATTTTAAACTAATAAACCGCAAGTTTAAGCATATAAAAAAGACCAACTACAAAGCTGTAATTGGTCTTTTTTTTGAGTTATAGTTAAAAAAATAATACTGCTATAACTGTGTTTTTTAGAATTTAAAAAGGTAAAATTAAAAGGTATTGTTTAGACCGCAATACGGTTAATAGCGTCCATCTTTTTAAGTATGATAGGCACAAATAAAGCAAACTTAGCATTAAACTCCTCTTGTGTTTTTGAAGTGTTTAAATTATTACCCATAGTGACCCAAGTTGCGTATAAAGCATCTTCAAAATCAACATTATCTGTGTCAATATTTAAGGCTTTAATCAGGTTAAAATTTTCATCTTGATTATAAAACCCTGTGGCATTAACTATTTCAAACACCAACTCAAAGATACTCCTGGTTTCTAAAAGCTCGTTAATTTTAAGTTGTGGTTCTTTGGATCCACTTATGGCATCAAACACATCAACCATTAAGTTTTGGATTCTGCCATTAATACTAAAGTCTAAATATTTCAAATCTTTTAATTTTAAATTATTAAAAAGTATTTACCGTTAGTTGGTTTTAAATAGCGGTAAATACTTCTTGTTTTTCTTTTTTTACGCTTTGTTATTCTGATAATGGAATATGTCCTGTAATACGTCCTTCTTTTACAATAAATAAAATATCAGAGATCTCTGCATTTCCAAAATTGTCGTCATTCCAAGTGTACTCATGTAGGTATACAAACTTATTTAGTAATTCCTGATCTGCATCTCTAGAAATAGCCATCATACACGTACGTCGTGCTAATGATACAAGTAACTCATCTGCTTGTAACATTTCGTGCGCTTTTAGCATGTGTGAAACGGATAAGATTCTTTCGCTTGAAAAATCATTACCGCTAGAGGTGACTACTTTGTTATCAAATGTTTCAGAATATTCAAATACGGTTTCGTAATTTTCTAAGTTTTGAAACGCTTGTTGCGTGATTTGTTGACCATCCATAGTTTCTAAGTGTTTTTTTGTTAAAAACACAAAATTATCTGGAGTATCTATACCGTAACCAATAACAACTTTAGGTCCGTTATCAGAATTTATTAAATTAGAATTTAAAGCGCCTGCTTTAAGACCAACCCAATGTCCTGGTTTTAAAATTGGATAGATTTTTTGATCACTTTGCTTTGTTTGCTCAATGATTTTTTCCAATTCTTCTTGAGATTTTTCTTTTCCGTGAATGACTTTGCTCATAATACTATTTGTTTAATTATTTACTACAAATTTATAATTGAACGCTGTTTTTATTATCACGGTATTCAGCCATTTACAGATTTAGTGGTTTGCTTTTTGAGCATAAAAAAAGGTGTTATACGCTTGTAAACACCTTATGGTTATAGTTTTAAAAAATAATAATATTAATACTCTAAAAACATGACGTGATTAGGATTACTATGTGTTTTTGAAATATTAAAATTATAAGCTCCAGCTATTTTAAAGCCCATTTTATTATAAAACTGAATGGCTTTTTTGTTTTCTACCCAAACGACTAACCACAACCCCTTTTGATTATGTTGTTTAGATAGTGCAATATTAAAATCCAACAATGTAACACCTAATTGTTTGCCTTGAAAAGCCTCTAAAAGATAAATCCTGTCTAATTTGGTGATGTTTTTGTCGGTAATATTATCGTTAGGCGTTTCTAATTGAATTTTAGAAAATCCTGCCAATTGGTTATCGTAATACAGTAAATGGTATAGCGCCTTTTTGTTTTCAAACTCTTTAAAAATAGTGTCTGTATTGTAGGTGTTTAAAATAAAACGGTCAATATCTTCCTTTGGCGCACTGTTACCATGAGACTCTCTAAAGGTCTGTTGTCCTAATGTTGCAATTATTTCTGAATCTTCAGAAGTTGCTTTTATAATTTTAATCATTTGCCTTAAAAATGCTAAACTGTAGTGTGTATTTTATTTTGCAAAATTAGGTGTTTATGTAATATGAAATCTAAATTATTTGTCTAGAATTAATGTTTTAAGGTGAATGGTTTTAGTATCAATTAATTGAAAGAGCCTTTATCTAAAAGGTTTTTGTATGTAAAAGTGAAACGTCTACATCAAATATAGTTTTTACCAATAAGTACCAACTAAAAAGGTTAATCTTATAAAAGCAATGACGCTTTCTGAGGTTAATTGTAAAGGAGCTTTTAAGTCGGTAATCTCTTGATCATCCACAAATACAACAAATAATCCGTCTGTAAAGGCTAGTAATACATTGTCTATTGCTTGTTGTTGGTTGGCCAAATTAGTATTGGTAATTTCTCCAAAATCAACTTTACCGCTGTGGGCTTGTTCTTGAATTTGTCTAGGCGTTAAAAATCCAATGACATTTACAGTTGTGCGCTTTGTGTTAAAAGCATCGACTTGATTTTTGACACATGCGATTAATAATTCTTCTAAATTTTTGGGTGTATGATCTAATGTAAAAGGGACTTCTTTTACTTTTTTCTTACCTAATCTTTTTAGTTGTAACGTGAATATCATGCTATACTGATTTTTTTTGCGTTAGGGATTGTCGTGGAAAGCCCACAGTGCGATAGCACGAGGACTTGCAACAGAAAGCCCGACCTCGCCTAAGCGAGGTAACGCCCTAATAATTTAAAGTTAACTATTTATCTGTGCTAAAATAGTTGGATCTTGGATTTTGTTGTCTTCTGATAGTAGTTTCATTTTTGAAATAATCTCAGCAGATTTTGGATCGTCGTCAACAAATGGTAAAAATAATCGACCTCTATGCTGACTGTGTACTGGAAGGATGGATAATGATAGTCCGTTTTTGCTGACTTGACCACTTCCTAAATGAATACTATAGTCTCCTAAAGTCCCTTTTATAAACAGATGACGCTCTTTTACAGTAATATTTTTTAGTTTGAATAATTTTGCAGAAGCCTCAGCTAAAGCAGCTCGCATTTGCATAGTACTGTGGCTGGCTTCAGGGTCGACACCACCAACATGAGCGACGCTTACAACTAGGTCAATATCGCGCATGATTTCGCTGAAAATAACTTCAGGAATTTCTGTTAACGGAATACGATTGTAGTTGTCTATAGATTGAAAACAAATGTCTTCCAATGTTGGCGATTCCGCATCAGAAGGCGAGTACCAGTCTGCCATAGCGTACATTGTGGCAATAAACCCGTGTTTGTGATATACTTTTTGCAAACCATCTTCCATGCTTACTGTCCAACCACGACTTCTTAAAAGTGCGACGGTTTTTTTAGGTTGTATTTGATGACCTTGGTAACGTTCTGATCGGTTACTATGTTCACGCTCATCCGCAGTAATTAAATACAATTCTCTAAACACTTGTTTAAATGGTTGCGTAATACGCGCTGCAAACAACTGTTTTTGGTAAAGATCCCATTGTACTGCTTGGTATAAATGCGAAGCATGTGCAATAAGTAACACGTCGTCTTCTTTTAAAGGATGCGTTGTTCCGGTTGCATCTGTTAAGTTACCTGAGTTGTAAAATCCTGTGATTTCTTTTTCTGGTACAATCAGCACTAATTTAGTTAACATCGCTTTTACAATAGGATGTTGCATCATATTATGAATTTCGAGTGCTGTAAATTGGTCTTGATTAACCATCGCGTTTTCTAATGATAAACGCGTACGACTGTACTGTTTTGATAAGTACGTTTTATTGTCTTTTAAGGCAATTACTTGTTTGTCTTTACGCAGTTTAACAGGAATATTTTTTAAGACTTTATCTGCTTTTGTTACTTTGATTGTAGTTTTACCAAGATCTGTAATTATAAGTGCTATTACCGTGTCATCAATAGTAACAATTGCTTGTTCCATAATGGCTTTTGTGGCTTTGGCTTCCATTGCCCAGCTAAATCGGACGCGATCTTTGTAACCTGCATTACGAGATAAATTGTCTAATGCTATTGTGACTGCAGCAGCTTCGCTTTCTTGACGTTGGGCACCAAATTGTTTGCTTTCTTTTAAAAAATCTTGGAGTAGGTTATAGCGTTTTAGTAGATCTTTTTCAGGAATGGTTTTACTTAACGGAATTAATCCCAATGCGCGTACGTAATCTTTATCACGCTTGTCTTTAATTTTTTTAAGTGTTTCTGTGATTTTTACTTCGCCTAACATGACGCTAGAATATAGTTTTACTTGTCGGTGTCCATTACCATCAGAGATATATTTAGCAGCATCATGAAGCAGTTTCCAATTGGCTTTTCCTAGGGTTTTATATACTTTATTAAACCAATCAATATCTATAGCGCCCAAAGCGAAATCGTTTTTTGGAATGTTAGAATAACGCGAAATAATGGTTTCTTTTTCGCTGTTCATATAGTCTGAAGCATGTGCTTGAAACCACCAAACTGCATTGTTTAGGCTTTCTATGTTAAGATATTGGCCAACAACTTCAGCCCATTGCGTGGCATAGCACGCTAGTTCTATTAATCGTTTTTTAGGTAAATTAGCTTGGTCTGCCAATCTTGCAAAATCGGCATAGCTTTCCGTGTCTTTAAAGGTTGTCTTTTTTAAGATATTACTAAAAATAGTTTTTTTACTGTCTCCGTAATAACTGTAACCACGTTCAAAATTATCTTTTCCTAAACGTTCTAAAACTCTAAAAACATAGTCTACACCTTCAACTTTATGGATGGAATTTATATATTCTGTAGCAGGCGTAATTAAATCACCACGCTCTAATTCGGTTTCTAATAAATTAGTTTTTAAAGGAAGAAAAACGTGCTTAGGTACCATGTCACGTTCAAAGCCATTTTTGTAATTCATCCTGTAATTAAAACCACCATCAATAACCGTCATTAATGATTTTGAATGTAGGGCTTGAAACAGTAAGTCGTCGTCTTTTATTAAGCCTTTTTTATAAAGATTTAAGGTGATTTCTATATTAGGAAATTCTAAATTACGTGGCTTTTTATTATTTTCAGTAATGACTTTTATATCTGTAGTAACATCCGGATGAGACATGTTTTGAGCAATTAAATACATGTTAAGACACCAATATTTTAAAAGCTCTTTATTAGAAAATTGATTTAAATAATTAAGACTAAAACTTGGTGTTAAGGGAAGGATAATACTAGTCCAATGGTATGTTGTTGTATAGTATTTGTCGCTGTCCTGAAAAGTTGTAAGCTTGTATTTATTAGGGAAATTAGCAATCATGTCCTCAAAAATCGAAAACTTGAAAGATCCTATAGTTTTGGTGTCTGCGTAAACCCTAAATAAACGTTTTAAAATAGTGTTGTAAGTATTTAATCTGTTAGAATAGTTTTTTGTAACACCTAGATTTAAACCGTTTAAATCTGGGTAATATTGCCTTACAAAAGGCTCTAAAGCTTTATAAGTCCCAAAAGGATAACTACGGTTGTTTATGTAGCGAATTGCAGCATACATTTCAAAATCATTAAGTTGACTTTTTTCATACCATTCTATCCATAATTTTGCCAACGGAATATTGTGTAAGTGCTCCTCAGGTGTTGGAGATTCGCCTAAACGCTTCATGTCATACAATCCTTTTTCTAAAAAAAGTGTACGCGTTTCGCCTTGATAGCTTTCCATTTGATATTCGTAGTTTCCATTTTCAGAAACTAGCCTAATTAAATGATTAACTTGATTAATAATTTTACTAGTATCTATAAATTCTTTGAATTTAAATTCAGAAGATTTTGACGTAGAGATTCCTAATTTATCAAAGAAACTGCTCTTATTTGTTTTAAAATGTGCTTGTGGTTGGTAAAGTGGTGTTAGGTTGTTATAATCAATGACACCAAAACCATTACTAAAGTTATACTCTTCTGTGGTATCAGAAAACTTATCTAAGTAAACTTGTTCGTTTTTAGTGATTTTAGGTCGTTGATTGTAGGCTTTTATGTGTTGTTCAATAAAATCGGGTTGCCTATTATCGTCATGTAAAACCGTTAATATTTCTAAGCCAGCAATACGTTGTTCTACATTTTTTGAAGTGATTAAATTTGTAGTACTATGTCTTAAACGGTCAACAGGAAGTTTAACTATTAAATGTATCAAGGCAGTGCGTAAGCCTTTGTTTTTACGTCTTAGTAAATCTTCGGCAATCTCTAAATCTGCATCATAAAGGTGCATTTTACTAAAGATATTTAGTCCTGTAGCCATAACCAGTTCATTTCTGTTATAAATGGCTTTCCTAGCTAAGGCTCTTTTCCATGAGTTTTGATCAAACTTTAAACGGACTTTGCTTTCTTGACTTTGTTTGTAATTGTAAAAGGAATAACTGTAATGTTTAGGAAACACTTTACGAATGTAAGCTTCTCTATATTCTGTAGGGAATGCCTCAAAATCAGTAGCCATTAACTCTAATTGCTGCTCTGTAGCGCTATTAATTAAAAACTGAAAGAAGTATGTTGGACCAGGAGTAAAAGACCACCAAGAGAAAATTTTGCTTTCAAAGGATGTTCCTTTTTCTATAACGTTTTTTGCTACGTTTAGTAGTTTGTCAAAAGTTTTATTATCTAAAGTCGTTGATGGTAAATTAACTGCCATCCAATGGTCTAAAGCGTAATCTTTTCCTAAATTTTCAATAAAATAAGGTACTAAAGCGTCGTTTGTTTTTTCTGTTGTCGAGATAAAATACAAGGCTAAAATTTTCTTGTTTCTATCTTCAGAAGCAAAAACAAGATCTAAAGCTTTTCTGTTTGCAGTATCTACATCCAAAATTCCAATAGACCATAACGCTACTAAAACCTCTAAATTATCTTTACTTTCAAGCAATGTGTCTACTGATTTTAGATTCAGAATTAAAGATTGTGCTAAATCTAACACACGATTAATTACTGATTTTTTAGGCGTTTCCCAATTTAAACCAAACCAAGTGCTTACAGCTCTAGTGACACTACTAAAGCGGGTAAGGTCGTTTTCTAATATAACATTAATTATAAATTTAAGAGCACCAAGACTAGAGTAGTCTAAGGCTTCTAAGATGGTTTGTCGTAAGCCTTCTTGACGTTGTGCTGCTAAAAGTAATTTAGCGACTAGTTCCCAATGTTTTTCGGCTTCAGACAACAGCAAGGCTTTTATAATATCTGCACTAATACCACCAATCTCATCTTCTGCTTGAATAATGTCGTCTAATAAGGGATCAAACATAGTTCCGGCATTGTGCAATACAGTAGCTAAAAAAATACTGTTTGCATTAGGATGATAGACACTATATTGAAAATGCTCTTGTAGTGATAGTCCGCAAAAACCCATGCGACTAAACTGTAAAAACCGAGTAAAATAGTTTAGTTTATTAATTAAAACAGTTTTAGAAGGTTTAGATCTAAAGGCTTTTCTGTTATAGTCTGTTTGATAGGGTAGCGTGTCCATAAAATCCCACATGGCAGCTAAATAAGGTGCTTGTACAACACCATAAAGTTGCATGGCTAAACGCATACCTTCCTGATTAGCCCAAGGATTAACAGTGATTGGACTGTCAAAAGCCTCCATAAAATCTGTTACATTATACCAAACACGTTTATCTTTTTCTACACCACCTAAAATTTTTCCTAACACTCTATATGGCGTAGAAAATTGTCTAAAGTCAAAACGATCAACTTCTGGTTTTTGATGTTTTTTAATGTATTTATTAGCTTCTTCTATTGGAACCATATGTTGTAATCCTTTACGTCAGTGTTTAATATTAACTATTTGCTTTTATCAAATAAAAGCTTAATTATTGACTGCAATATAAATGGAATTCAACTTTTTTTAATCACTGTATTTGGTGATATTTTTTGTTTCAATTATTATCACTTCAAAACCGTACGTAATATTTTCCAAACATCTAGATTATCTTTTTGTGGTATCAAAAAGGTTTCTAGATCTTCTGGATTATTGACTTGTTCAGACTTGTCTATAAAGCCATATCCCAAGTATATACTATTTTTAATTAGCACAAAAGCTTCCTCTTGATTATGTCTTCCTTGTTGTTTTAATACTACGTTTTCTTTGTTGTTATTAATGTAATCAATTGCTGAGGTTACTCGTAAATTGTAATTTGTCACACTTTCTTCATTTGCGCAAACACCTTTACAGGTTGTTATTTTGTAATGCGAACATTGTGCAACACCATCTTGTAAATGACAAAATTTAGGGCATAACGAAAACTTAGTACAGAGTAGCTCTAAATATTGTCTACAGTCTGTAATATTAGAAAACGTTTCAATTGGATTTGGTGTAGCTTTTAGTGTGTTAAATGCTAAATGCGTGATGCCTTGTCTGTCTTCATAACTAAAAATAGCATACGCTTTTGGAGTGCGTTTGGATACGACGTTGTATTCTGGGTAGTGCTGCTTGATTGCTGCGTCTTCCATTAGTAAAGCAATAATCTCGCTTCCTGATAACTCAAAGTCTATATCAGCAGTGTTACGACATAAGTCTAAGGACTTTTGTGCTTTACTGTAAAAGTGACTTAAAACACGTTTTTTAATGTCTTTTGCTTTACCAATATATATAATCTGTCCTTTTTTATTTTTAAAATAGTAAATACCTGCTGAATTTGGTAAATTATTAAAAACAGTGGTCGGTAAGTGAGAAGGTAATGTGGCTTCTTTAGACGATTTTTTTAAAAATTCAGCAAAGACCTTTTCGGTTTCCTCTTGATTAAGTAACATTTCAAATAAAACAACGGTTGCCTCTGCGTCACCTCTTGCTCTGTGTCTGTCTACAATATTAATATTTAGTGACTTGCATAATTTTCCTAGGCTATACGATTTATGACCTGGTAGTAGCTTTCGTGATAAGCGGACTGTGCATAGTTTTTTTCTGTTAAATTCAATACCTAAAGCTTTAAATTCATTTCTAATAACATTATAGTCAAAGTTAACATTATGTGCAACAAAAGTAGTGCCTTCAGTTATCGCTAAAATAGCATTTGCTACTTCTGCAAACGTAGGTGCATCTGCAACAGTAGCATTGTCAATACCTGTTAAAGATGTAATAAAATCTGGGATGTAAACCTCTGGATTAACTAAAGAGGTAAACTCGTCAATAACCTGTGTGCCATCATATTTAAAAATTGAAATTTCAGTAATCTTATTTTTAGACCCACTGGTTTCAACATCAATAATTGTATATATCATTTTATAGACTTCTCTAAAGCTTTTAATTCGACACCTAACTCGTTAAACATACCTAAAATACTGCTAATTTTCAACTCTTCTTGTGTGTATTCTTGTGTATTAATACTGCATGTAAATTCCCAAATTTCTAATACTTCATTAATTGGTACACTATAGTCGTTATAGGTTTTATTGTCTGATATTAGTAATAATGAGTTGTTTAAATCAATATTATTATACACACGTTTATAAACCATACCGTCATTTAAAGTAACTAAAACATAGGTTCTGCCACTTTTAATTTCGCTTCTATCTTCTACAAAACGACCAATAACAAACGAGCCATCCTTCATTGGTAACATCGAGTCTCCTTTTATAGGAAATGCACGATGTTTTCCTGTAGGAAGAAAAGGTAGTTTTATTTTTTGAAGTTGCTCAATATATTCTGGATCGTCATAACCTGCTAAATATCCAGCCGAAGCTTTTACAGGCACGACTTCAATTAAATTTTCATTATCATCATCAACAGTAATTGGAAATAGGACACGTTGATTATTTAACTCTATAAAAGAGAAATCTTTAGCTTTAGTTAAGTCGTTGCGCAGTAAAATATCTATAGGTATTTTAAAGTAATCTGAAAACGCAATTAAAAACTCTAATGTAGGTGCAGATCGGTTCTCTTCGTAAGAGCCAATTCGCGATCTGGTAACATTTAACTCTTCGGCAATTCCCTCTTGAGATAGCTTTTTGAGATTTCTTAAATGTTTTATGTTTTTAGATATATAATTCATAATACTACAAATGTAAGCAATAATTACTTAAATATGTAGCTAATTTTGTAGCATGCAAAATAATATTTTACATCTAGATTTAGACACCTTTTTTGTCTCATGCGAGCGACTAATAGATAGTCGTTTACAAAAAAAACCTTTACTAGTTGGAGGTACAGGAGATAGAGGTGTAGTGGCAGCTTGTAGTTATGAGACTAGAGTGTTTGGTATACATTCTGGTATGTCCATGAAAGTTGCTAGACGCTTATGTCCTGAAGCTACAGTAATTAGAGGAAATGCTTCGATTTACACAAAATTTTCGCATCAAGTTACAGAGATTATAAAAGAAAAAGTACCTGTATTTGAAAAAGCAAGTGTGGACGAGTTTTACGCAGATTTATCAGGAATGGATAAATTTTATGGCTGTTATAAATACGCGTCAGAGCTTAGACAAAAAATAATTAAAGACTCTGGATTACCCATTTCGTTTGGATTGTCTGCCAATAAAATTGTATCTAAAGTAGCAACTGGTGAAGCCAAGCCAAATAACCAATTACAGATAGATTCTGGTTTTGAAAAAGATTTTTTGGCACCATTATCCATTCGTAAAATACCATCTGTAGGAGAAAAAACCTATCAGGTGTTAAGAGGTTTAGGAGTGGATAAAATTAGCGTCATCCAACAAATGCCACTAGAGATGATGATTAGCGCATTGGGCAAAAATGGACGTACTATTTGGAGGCGTGCACATGGTATTGATAATCCACCTTTAGTCCCTTTTTACGAGCGTAAATCACTGTCTACAGAGCGTACTTTTGGAAAAGATACCATTGACATGGTCAAGCTTAGAACCACCATTTTTGCTATGGCAGAAAATTTAGCATTTCAATTAAGAAAGGGTAATAAACTAGCAGGAACACTAAGTGTAAAAATTAGATATTCAGATTTTAATACCTATTCTAAACAAATTAAAATATCATATTCTAGTGCAGACCATATTATAATTCCTAAGGTTTTAGAGCTGTTTGAAAAACTATACCAACGTAGATTATTAATCCGATTAGTTGGTGTAAAAATTAGTGATATCGTAACAGGAAGTTATCAAATAGACCTTTTTGATGATACCGAAGAAATGCTAAGTCTTTACAATGCTATGGACACAATAAGAAACAGATATGGTGACTTAAGCATCATGAGAGCGTCTGCAATGGGAGCAAAAACCATTGGTACATTTGATAACCCTTTTAATGGCGAACCACCAATTTTACTAGCACATCGTAACCAATAATGTATTTAAACTGTCATACATATTACTCCTTGCGTTTTGGAACTTTTTCTGAAACCGACCTTTTAGATTTAGCACAAGCTAACGCTTTGGATGCTGTAGCGTTGACAGATATTAATAATACATCTGCTTGTTTAAATTTTGTACGTCACGCAAAAAAACGCAAAATTAAAGCAATAATTGGTATCGATTTTAGGGTTGGAGCACAGCAAAATTATGTAGGCTTAGCAAAAAATAATGAAGGTTTTAAAGCCTTAAACCAATTTTTGTCTAAGCATTCCGAGCAAAAAATAAAACTACCTGATATTGCACCAACATTTGATAATGCTTTTATAATCTACCCTTTTGAAAAAGTATTGCAGCAAAATAAAAATACTTTTGCTAAAAACGAGTTTGTAGGCGTGTCAATTAATGATTTGCGTAAACTTAGGTTTTCAAAAATAAAACAACAACAAAGTAAAATTGTTTTATTGCAACCAGTAACCGTTAGAGATAAAAAAGATTTTAATGCACACAGATTATTAAGAGCCATAGATAATAATACATTATTAAGTAAACTTGAAAAAACGGAAGAGTGTAACCCATTGGATAAAATGTTGTCTTTGGACGAATTAAATACAGCTTTAGCTGAGTTTCCTTTTATAATAGAAAACACAAAAAACCTAATTAAGCAATGCGATATCAATTTTGGCTTTGGTGATGAGAGAGAATCTCAAAATCAAAAACTGTACACAGACTCGTTTGAAAATGATTGTTTACTACTAGAAAAATTATGTAATCAAGGTTTGCCAAAACGCTATGCTAATCCAACATCAAAAGTGTTTACACGTTTAAAAACCGAATTGGAGACTATAAAATCCATGCATTTTGTGTCCTTTTTTCTTATCAATCACGATATCGTGTCTTATGCTAAAAGTAAAGGTTATTTTCATGTTGGACGTGGTAGTGGTGCCAATAGTATAGTTGCTTATATTATTGGGATTACAGACGTAGATCCAATCGAGTTAGATTTGTATTTTGAACGTTTTATTAACCCATACAGGGCATCTCCACCAGATTTTGATATTGATTTTTCTTGGAAGGATCGTGAGGATGTGACAGATTATATTTTTAGAAGATTTAAGCACACAGCATTATTAGCAACCTACAATACGTTTAAATATAGAGCTGTAGTTAGAGAGTTAGGTAAGGTTTTTGGTTTGCCAAAAGAAGAAATAGATAAGCTTAGTAAGAATAATTATGATGTCTCTGATTTGGATGATATTTCAAAATTGGTTTTAAAATATGGTAAATTAATTGAAGGTTTTCCAAATCATTTAAGCGTGCATTCCGCAGGAATATTAATATTAGATAAGGCTGTGCATTATTATTCTGCGACAGATTTACCTCCAAAAGGGTTTTCTACGGTACAATTTGATATGATTATTGCAGAAGATGTTGGCGTGTTTAAATTTGATATTTTAGGACAACGTGGATTAGCAAAAATTAAAGAAGCACTAGAAATTATTGCAGAAAATAGACCAGAATTACCACCAATAGATATTACAAATGTGGAGGCTTTTAAAAAAGATCCCAAAATTAATAATTTATTAAAATCTGGTGGTGCAATTGGTGCTTATTATGTGGAGTCACCTGCTATGCGTGGCTTGATGCAACAATTACAAACTCAAGATTATTTAGGTTTAGTCGCAGCTAGCTCGATTATTAGACCTGGCGTATCGGGTTCTGGTATGAAAGAAGAGTTTATTAAAAGACACCGTCATCCAGAAAGACGCAAAGAGGCACATCCAATATTATATAACATTATGCCAGAAACCTATGGTGTAATGGTATATCAAGAGGATGTATTAAAAGTGGCAAATCAGTTTGCAGATTTAACTTTAGGCGAAGCAGATGTGCTAAGGCGAGGGATGAGTGGTAAGTTTAGGTCAAGAAAAGAATTTGAAGCAGTCGAGGAAAAGTTTATTGCTAATTGCAAAAACAAAGGGTATGCTGACAACTTAATTTTTGAAGTTTGGAATCAAATTAAAAGTTTTGCTGGTTACGCTTTCGCGAAAGGACACTCAGCATCTTACGCAGTAGAAAGTTATCAAAGTTTATATTTAAAATGCTATTTCCCGTTGGAGTTTATGACTGCTGTACTTAATAATGGTGGTGGTTTTTATAGCGCAGAACATTATTTTCATGAAGCAAAGCAACAAGGCGCAACTATTTGTTTGCCTTGTATTAATAAAAGTGATCATCCTAACAGGTTAATTAATACATCTATTTATTTAGGATTTGGATATTTAAAAAACTTAGAAGATTATACTGTTAATAGGGTTTTAACTGAAAGACAATTACATGGTCCATTTAAATCTTTAGATGATTTTATCGATAGGATTTTGATTACTATCGAACAATTAACCATTCTAATAAGGATTGATGCGTTTAGGTTTACTAATAAATCTAAAATAAAATTACTGTGGGAAGCTATTTTTAAATTGAACGCTAAAGAAAAAGAGACCATACAATCCAAATTATTTAAAACAGATCATAAGCAATTTACATTACCCAAATTAGATAATAATTGGATTGAAAATGCTTATGACCAAATGGAGTTACTTGGATTTCCGTTATGTAATTATTTTGATTTAATAAGTGAAACTATGACTGATGGATTTTTGGCAGATCAAATGAATCAATTTATTGGTAAAAACATGCTTATTTACGGAAATTTAGTGACCACACGTTTTAACAAAACGTCACAAGGCAAACTAATGCGACTTAGCACATTTGTTGACCAAAAAGGAGCCTATTTTGATGCAGTACATTTTACAGAAGTTGTTAATCAGTTTCCTGTTAACGGTCTAGGTGTTTATAGATGTTATGGAAAAATAACAGATAGATTTGGTTTTTACAGTATGAGTGTAGTTTGGAGTAAAAAGCTAGCAATACTTAAAGATCCTAGAAGCGTATAATTAGCGTCGTAAATTTTAGATGTTTAATTTTTAGTACTCAAATCGTATGCATTATCGTATTCACTTTCGTACGCAAATGTAATAATCTGTTTAAAATTAAGCATAAAAAAAACGGTTTAGAAGACTAAACCGCTTATTTACAATCGTTTTACACTTGTAGCGAGAAGGGGGCACGATCCCCTGACCTCTGGGTTATGAATTTCGAAAAAAAACACATAAAAACCAGTTTTATAGGTACTTCAAGCTGCAATTGTTAAAATCGTATGCAGTTTAATCTTGTGATTAATAAAATTATTTAATGCGAATTTGCGCAATTTTTGCGCAAAATGCAAGTGAAAACTGCGTAATTTTTTTTCAAGCTAATATTTTTTTATCCAATTGAGGATTCCCGTAAAAAATAAAAAACCTGATCATTTAAGTTTGTGTCTTTAAGTCGGAATTAAACCGAAAAAAGACTATAAACCGAAGTAGGTAAAACCTAATTAAACTTTTATTAAATGAAAAAATCTATTTTTTTATTGATGTTAGTAGCTATGTTTTTTACAAGTTGTGCATCACATTTTGGATTACCAAAAAATTACAATCAAAATACTACAGAAGTAGTCTTGACCAAAAAGAATTTTAAAGTAGTTAGTATAGTTAAAGGAGAAGCTCAAGCTACCTACATTTTTGGAATTGGTGGATTGGCTAAAAATGGATTAATAGCGGAAGCTAAAGCCAAAATGTTAAAATCTGCAGGTATGGAAGGTTCAGCTAGATCATTGGTTAATGAAGTTGTTGAGGTTAAAAGTTCTGGTTTTCTATTTGTAAATAAATACAAAGTAATTGTTTCTGGACAAATTGTAGAGTTTACAGAGTAATTCAATTATTGATTAATTCTTTTAGCACGACAAGGTCTTACATAATCAAGTAAGACCTTGTTTTAAATATCATTTTAAATAAAATATCTAATTAATAAATAAAATTATGTGGCATAAAATAATGGAAGTTACAGAATGGTTTGGTGCAGTTGCTGAGCGTTACCGACTAGTTAAAGATTTTAATAAAGCAGCTAAATACTCATTTGTAGCAGGTGTTGCACCTACGTTATTGGAGGCTAAAATTACTACAGGTGATAGTAATTACAAACATGCTTTTTCTAAATGGAGAGGAGGAGGATTTAGAATAAAAGCACTTTCTGGTAGAACTTTAGAAAAAAGTGAACTAATTGAAATTGGGAGAGTTGTTTTAGACAACGAAGTATTAACACGAAAAATGATTTCTCTAGGTTGGGATACACTTGAGGTACACGCTAATCAAGGGTACAATGGTGCTAAATGGGCTTTAAAAGATCATGCTAATATTGGAGGATTTATAAATTAAAGACTATGAAAAATATTTTATTACAAACAACGGAAGAAGTTGTAGTGCCAGAAGTTCTAGCAAATACAGAAGCAACGTCTATATCAATATGGTTTTGGATTGCTTTAGTCCAATTTTTAGTAATACTTTTTTTACTACTAAAATTAAAGAAAAAGCAACATAATTTAAAATTTGGAGAGGTCTCTAAAAGCAGTTTAAATAATGCGAAAAAAGGAGAGGTCGATATGGCAAATCTTATGAATAGTATAAGTGGATCAAAGGACTTATATAAAACACTAAGTAGAAGCTGTCATCCTGACCGCTTTATAAACACAGATAAGCATAATAGTGCAGAGGCGCTTTTTCAAGAGATTTCTAAATATAAAAGAGACTTTAATAAACTAACAGAATTAAAGCAAAGAGCTATAAACGAATTAAATATTAACCTTAAATAAATTTATAATTATGAATGAAGGAGCGATTTTTTTACAATTAATACTTAGAATTATTGGCGTACTTGTTTGTGTAAACAAAGCAAAAGAATTAAATAGAGACACTGGAGGTTGGGGCTTTTTTGGTTTTGTTTTACCAATAATAGCTATGATTTGGATTTATTGTTTAAAACCAGTAATGAAATGGGATGAAAATGTAAACATTAGAAAAAACGAATAAAGCGTTTAGTTTTATTGTTAAGTACAAGTATTTCATTGCGTTAAGTTAGCTTAGTGGTTAAAGGTGTGTTTTTACGATAATTTACATGATACATTTTTAAAAAAGGTTCTATATTTAAACTCTCCCTATATTACTGATTGATTTAAATAATTTTATGAAACAAAAATTATCTAGACCTAGAATCAATTTATTTGTAACTAATATGATAAAAAAAATAATTATACTGTTATGTTTTGTTATTACTCATACAATGCATTCTCAAGTAAGCGAAGTAAAAGAAGAAGTTAACAACGCCTACGAATATTATCAAGACGCTTACAGATATATACAAAGCGCTAGCTCAAATATTAGTTATGCTTTTGATGCCTCGTCTGTAGATGAAATTCAATCTTATGCAAGTAGTGCAGAAAGCGATTTGTCTTCTGCCAAAATTTATGTTGGATATGCGGAAGAAGATGCTGATGATGCAGAGGACGAAGCCAGTAATTTAAATTGTGATGATGCAGAGGATAGCGCTAGTGATGCAGAGGACTATTTTTATACTGCTAAAAATAAATTAAGCTATGCAGTCAGCGAATTATCAAGCGCAAGTTATGAGGACGATGTAGACTACTTAGCAGATTATCTTAATAACGCTAAAAGTTATATCTCTGAAGCTTTAACCCAATTAAATTATGCAGTAGACCAACTTAATTATACACTTAAAGATATTAATAATTGTGGAGTGCCTTCAGAAGCTTCATCTTATTATCGTAGCAACGATACACCAGCTTGTGATGATTTATTAAGTTTCATTGAAAATAATGGCTATAGTAAAGGCTCACTTAGTAATTATACTTTAGATTCAGATTGGTTATACCAAGTAAAAGCTTATGATTATGAGTATAAAATTTATGTTGTAGCAAAAATTAAAAAAAGCGAATACAGTTACCAAACCAATACTTATATATTCTGCGGAATCCCATCAACCAATTGGTCAAACTTTAAAAATGGTGGCTATGGAGATTCCAATTCTTATGGAGAACGCTTTCATAAATATATTATAGATTATAAATGCGATTGTTATTAAATGATAACAGAAAATTAAAAAATTAATTGCCAATATTTAGTAAATGATAAGCAGTAACAACTACGAAAATCTAAAACGAATAAAACAATATAATGAAAGTATTAGCTTATGGTTGTTAGAAGCTAATGATGGTAATCAATACGAAGGTTTAATAATTAAAGTTCAAGAAGGTTTTAATAATCTAATTAAAAGAGTTTTTAATAATGAAATAGCGCCTTTTTATAAAAATGAAGTTAAAGGTGTTCAAAAAATTATAGAATATGATTTTGATGCACTAAACAATCAATATTATATTATTTATGAGAATTCACAAGATGCATTTAAGCCTATAGAAAACTACAATAAGCAAAATTTACTAAGTTTTGTTAATACTCTTGGTGCGCTTAAAAATAACAATAGGTATGGTTTTTTAATTTCTCCTGAAACGTTTTTGGTTGACAACAATAACAATACCCTAATAAAATATATAGGTTTATTTGAGGTCTTTAAAGCGTATAAATTATTAAATGAGAACTATTTATCTCCAGAAGTTTTAAGTGATAAACTACCAAAATCTCAAGATGATATTTATGCCTTAAGAAAACTATATCTAGGCTTTTTATCTTTAAATATTGATATTTCTAAGTTTTTGTCAGATGATAGCGAGCAACAATATCTAAAATACTCAGAAGTAATAGATATTGTAAAAAAAATACCAGAATCTATTAGAGGTGAAAGCGAATTAGAAACTATTCAAATTGTATCGCAAGAACAAGAAAGTTTTAAGCCTATTTTAGATGAAATGAACCAAGATTGTTATTGGTTATTAGATTCAGAAAAATCAAAGAAAGGTGATTTTACAGGAGAGTTTGCTACAAATAATTATGCTGGTCGTTATTTTGTAGACTCTTCTAATTATCTATTTGTAATGCCTTATCATCAAAGCAATGGTAGTAGCAAAAAAATCAAAACAGATGGAGAACTAGCTAACTTCCATTTTTCTGAATTATCCAGCAGCTTCAATATAGTAACCTATTTCGAAGAAAAACATGATGAAATAAATGTTTTAGCAAAATTGCATACGCAACATCATAACGCATTAACAAAATGGCTAGTTCTACCTAAAAACGAAAAGAAGTTTATTGAAGAACAGGCCTTTAAGTCTAAATATTCAAAAAGAGAGCTTACAAAAGCTAACAATCAAAACATCAGGTTTGTTTTAAATGAAGAATCTTTAGATTGGCAATTCATTAAAAAACTTAAAAATGAAAACACCGTTTTAAGCATTAATGAGAATAAAATCGGAGAAATTCAAAGTTATAACCCTAAAGAAAACATATTAATAGTAAAAGATGCTTTAATAGACATTGATGAAATTCCTGAAAAAGGAGAAATTATTCAAGATGTAAGCCAAGAAACAAGTCAATATACCAAACAAGAAAAAGCTTGTGAGCAGTTTAAAGCTAGAGATATTCAAAATCCAGAAATTGCGTCCATAATAGCCACACCAGAACAAATGCCTGTATCTAACAGAGTAGTTTTAGATTATGAAGCTTTTATCGGAAAGGTGAAATCTCCATTTTTAAAAAATGATGAAAGTCAAAGAGATGCAGTTCTAGAAGCTATAAATAAAAAGCCTGTTTATTTAATTCAAGGTCCACCAGGTACTGGTAAAACTACTGTGATTGTAGAAATTATAGAGCAATTAGTACAGCAAAACGCTAATGTTAAAATTTTGATTACGTCGCAGTCTAATTTAGCGGTAGATAATGTTTTAGAAAAATTAATTCCCAAAGATATTTTGTTCATGCGTTTGGTTAGTGATTTAGCTGTAGAGAATGATAATGTTAGTCTAGAAATTGCAGATCATTTATTTAATACTAAATTACAGCAATGGGTTAACAATACACATAATAAGTCAAACTTGTACGTAAACAATAAGTTTGGTGACAAGTCTAAAAACAAAGTGCTTATAAATTTCTATACAGCTTATAATAGATTAGAAAGTAAAAAAAAGGAAAAGCAATTTTTAAATGACTTTTTAAATGAGTTAAGAATTAGACCTAGATACATTAAAAACCTGTTCGAAAATGTTAAATCTAAAAAAGACATTGATGCCATTTTTAATAAAGAGTTAGGTGAGCAATATTTAGATCTTCTAAAAATTCAAAAAGACTGGTTTGCATTCACAGCTAATGCTACTTCATTAGATGGTAAAAAGAAAAAATCAATGCTCAACAATGGTAGTACAGAAATAGATTTACACACAGCCTTTTGTAAAACTATAAATGTATTTGGTGCAACTTGTATACATATAGCCAGCTCAAAATATAACGATATCGATTTTAAATTTGATTATGTTATTATGGACGAGTCAAGTAAAGCATCGCCTGCCGAAACTTTGGTGCCTGTTACTATGGGTAAAAACGTGATTTTAATTGGCGATCATAGGCAACTACCTCCTGTAGTTACAAGAGAAGATGCAATAAAAGATAAAATTAAAAAAGAGTTAGACGATAATGGTTTAGATTTTAATAAAGAGTTTGGTATAAGTCTTTTTGAAACCTTAATCAAAGCATTTCAAAATACTGATAGATTAAAGAGTTATACTAAAATGTTAGACATTCAATATCGAATGCCAAGACAATTAGGGTATTTAATTTCTAAACATTTTTATAGCGATAATCCTGAAAGTGTTTTAAAAAATCCTGACGTAAGATTAGATACCTTAAAAAAATATGATGCAGATAAGTTTCATCAATTAAATTTAAAGGTTCCAAATGTTACTATTTTAGACAGTTTTACTAAAGTAATGGTAAAAGTGCCTAGTTCTATTTTGTTTATTTCAACATCTAATAAGCAAAACCCACAAGATAATGGTAATCCTACCAACAGAAACAACACTTGTAACGTATCTACAGTACAAAGTATTTTAGAAACATTGAATAAACAATACCAAGCAAATCTAGAACAGGAAAGCCCGTTTACTATTGGTGTAATTGCAGGCTATAGAGGGCAAGTAACCCTATTAAAAGAAACAATAAACACCAAAACATATTCTAATTTTTACAGTAAGCCTAATAGCTTAATAGAAATCAATACCGTAGATAAGTTTCAAGGTGCAGAGCGCGATATCATTATTTACGATATTGTTAAGAGTAGTAGAGGAGAAGATACCATTGGTTTTCTAGACGATTATAGAAGAATTAACGTTGCCTTTTCTAGAGCAAAACGTTTATTAATTATTGTTGGAGATAGTGAGTTTATTTTAAAACGTGCCAAACTGCATCCTAAATCTAGTTTTAAAGAGTTTAAACTTAAAAATATAGTCCAAGAACTGGCAGATCAAAACTTAGTGTTTAATACTTTAAAAGAAGCCATTAATGACTAAACAAGCAATTAAACAAAAACACCAAAACGTTTTTAACAACTTTAAAAGCGATAAAAAAACCGAAGGTTTCGAGCTTAAACAAATACACGAAATCTATTTGCCTTTTTATGAGTGTAAACAAACTGTAGTTGCAGAGAAAACAGTAACAATAGATAGGTTTACAAATATAATTTTAAGAACTATAAAAGCAGGTATAACAACACAAGCTGAAATTTGTGCGTTTTTGGGCGTTAAAGAAGACGATTTTGTGACCATGCAATTTCATTATTTATTAAAAAATGATCTAATTACAGAAACCATAAATGGCTATCAAATAACAGGTATTGGTATTAATTTTTTAAATAAAAAACATAAAATTAAGCAAGTAGAAGTTGTGGAGTTTAAGTATTATTATAATGCAATAACACAAACCTATTTTAATCCTTTACAACGTATAGATACTAATGTAAAAAAGAAGTTTTCAGGGTATAGAATGCTACAAACTCATAAACTGGTTAATACGTTTAAAATGGAGCATAAAAACCGACCAACTTTTAATACAATGAAACAAACAGAATTCGCAACACTTTTTAATAAAGAACATCCTAATATGTCGTTTTACGATTTTGAAAATCAAGATATTGAATCTCATAAACGTTCCATCGCATTTCTATGTTTAGAGTATGTAAGTGCAGACAATCAAAAGGAATACGAGATTAGACAGTTTAAAAAAACCGTAGAAAAAAGTAATGGCAATAGCTTAGAAAATACGCTAACCAAAGCCACGAATTCCTATTTAAAACAGAATCCAGACTTTTTTACGCAAAACGCCTAAAAAATAAATTATATTTAAGGCTTAACACTAGTAATAAAACAAGTGATTATATCACAATAACAATATACATGGCAAAAAAAGCAACAACCAAAAAAACAAAATCTATAGAAGAAACGCTGTGGGATTCGGCAAATAAACTTCGCGGTACCGTAGAAAGCTCAGAATACAAACACGTAGTATTAGGTTTAATATTCTTAAAATTTGCGAGCGATAAATTCCAAAAGCGTCGTCAAGAACTAATAGACGATGGTAAAGAAAAGTTTGTAGCCATGGTAGAATTCTACACGCAAAAAAATGTATTCTATTTAACCGAAGAGTCGCGTTGGAGCTACATCATCGCCAATGCCAAACAAGACGACATTGCTTTAAAAATAGATACCGCATTATATACCGTAGAAAAAAACAATCCTTCGCTAAAAGGAGCCTTACCAGACAACTACTTTTCACGTTTAAACATGGACATAAGTAAACTAGCCGCTTTACTAGACACTATAAACAATATAGACACCCTAAAAGACCAACAACAAGATATTGTTGGGCGTGTGTACGAGTATTTTTTAAGCAAATTTGCCATTGCAGAAGGAAAAGGTAAAGGCGAATTCTACACCCCAAAAAGTATTGTAAACCTTATTGCAGAACTCATAGAACCTTACAAAGGTAAAATTTACGATCCTGCTTGTGGTTCTGGTGGTATGTTTGTGCAGTCTATGAAATTTATAGACAGCCACAACGGTAATAAAAAAGACGTTTCTATTTATGGGCAAGAATACACTGCAACCACTTATAAGTTAGCAAAAATGAACCTTGCCATACGTGGTATATCTGCCAATTTAGGCGATGTACCCGCTGATACCTTTGCCAAAGACCAACACCCAGATTTAAAGGCAGATTACATTATGGCAAACCCACCGTTTAACCAAAAAGCGTGGCGAGCAGCAGACGAGTTATTAGACGACCCACGTTGGAGAGGTTACGATGTACCACAAACAGGAAATGCCAATTATGGATGGATACTAAATATGGTGTCTAAACTCTCAGACAATGGTGTGGCAGGTTTTATACTAGCCAATGGTGCTTTGTCTGGTGGAGGAACCGAATACGAGATACGTAAAAAACTGATTGAAAATAAATTGGTAGAAGCGATTTTAGTGTTACCACAAAATATGTTTTATACCACAAATATTTCGGTAACCATCTGGATTTTAAGTAACAATAAGAAAGAAAGACAGGTTAAGATTAATGATATTGAAAAGAGGTATAGAAATAGAGAAGATGAAATCTTATTTTTTGATTTAAGAGAAACAGGAATTCCTTTTGAAAAGAAGTTCATTCAGTTTAGTACTGATAATATTAAAAATATAGCCGAAACATTACACACTTGGCAACAAGATTCAGGGACTTACAAAAACATTCCAGAATTTTGCTACTCAGCAACTTTAGAAGACGTACGAAAAAAAGACTACTCTTTAGTGCCAAGTAAATATATAGAGTTTGTAAATCGCGACGAAAACATCAATTTTGATGAGAAGATGAAAAGCTTACAAACGGAGTTTTCTCAACTTTTAAAAGAAGAAGCGGAATCTAAAACCGAATTGCTAAACGTGTTTAAAAACTTGGGTTATGACATCGAATTATAGAAAAATAGGCGATTTCATACAATTGGTAGATGAACGAAATAAAGATTTAAAAGTGACTAAGCTTTTAGGTTTAAGTATTTCTAAACAGTTTATTCCATCTGTAGCGAATACAATTGGAACAAATATGAAGAATTACAAAATTATTCGTAAAAATCAATTTGCGTGCAGTACAATGCAAGTGCGTAGAGATAAAAAAATGCCTGTTGCTTTATCACAAGATTTTGAAGAAGCAATTATTTCACAAGCTTATCCTGTTTTTGAAGTTGTAGATGAAACTCAGCTAAATCCAGAATATCTAATGATGTGGTTTTCACGTTCAGAGTTTGATAGACACGCTTGTTTTTTAGCTGTCGGTGGAGTTCGTGGAAGTTTAGAATGGGAAGACTTTTTAGAAATGCCAATTCCTATTCCATCCATAGAAAAACAACGTGAAATCGTTAAAGAATATAACACCATCGTCAACCGTATTAAACTAAACGAAACCCTAAACCAAAAACTAGAAGAGACTGCACAAGCTTTGTATAAACATTGGTTTGTAGATTTCGACTTTCCAATTACAAAGAAAAGTTGTCCTGAACTTGTTTCAGGATCACCCGAATTGGAAGGTAAACCTTATAAATCTTCTGGTGGTGAGATGGTTTATAATGCCGAGTTGGATGTGGAAATTCCTGAGGGATGGGAAGTGAATGAAATTGATTCATTGATAGATTATAATTATTCTAATTACAGCAAAGAAGATAGTTTTGAGTCTATCTACTATCTTGATACTAGTAGTATTACAGAGAATAAAATTGAAGAATTACAGCATTTAATTGTTAGTGAAGATGTAATACCAAGTAGAGCAAAAAGAAAAGTAGAGCATAATGATATTGTTTATTCTACCGTAAGACCAAATTTAAAACACTATGGATTAATAAAAAATCCAGAAGAAAACATGTTAGTTTCTACTGGTTTTATGGTAATAAAACCAAAACAGGATAGCATTAGTAGTGAACTTTTGTTTTTGTGTTTGACAAGTGCAGAAATAACTAAATATTTACATGCTAAAGCTGAAATGAGCGTTTCTACTTATCCATCTATCAAGCCTGAAGATATTTTAGAAATTAAATTGGCTTTACCAAATGACTATAGTAACAGTTTGTTAGAGCATATTGAAAAAATGTTAAGACCTTTTTTTAAAAATCATTGGGTAAAAAATGAAGAAAATAAAAAGCTTTTCAAAATGAAAGATTTGATACTTTCCAAAATGTCAAAAGTAGAAACCAAAACAGTAGTAATTTAAAGACTATGGAAAAATTAAAATTAGATTTAGAGTATTGTTATGGTATTGAACGATTAACAGAAGAAATTGCTTTTGGTACTTCAAACACAGTAGTTATTTATGCTTCAAATGGTATAATGAAAACGTCTTTAGCCAATACTTTTAAGGCTTTACAAAATGGTACGCAACCTAAAGATAGATTATTTAATAAAGCATCTAAATGTGAAATTAGTTGCGACAATACAGTAATAGATAAAGATATGATTTCGGTTATTAAATCTTTTGATGATATTGACAGTATTTCTAGTCAAACCAAGCTGTTAGTAGATGAGGATTCTAAAAGAGAGTACGATAATATTTCAGCAGAAATATTAGATAAAAAGAAAAAAATTGTAGCATCTCTAAATAGATATTCTGGTGTAAAAAAAGAAGAGCTAGAAAATGTAATTTGTAAAGACTTTAGCAATAATGATATTCACAAACTCTTTTCAGATTTTGAAGCATTAGAAGTTTCTCAAGATTTTTCAGATATAAAATATACTGACATTTTTAATAAAGATGTAATTGATTTTTTAAAAGAACCGAATGTGGCTCAAAATATCCAAGAGTATTTTGAAAAATACCAAAGTATATTAGAATCATCTTCTTTATTTAAAGTTGGTGTTTTTAATCCGTCAAAAGCGGATAATGTAGCGGCTGTATTAAAAAAAGAAAATTTTTTCAATGCAGAGCATAAAGTGAAATTAAAAGGAGTAGATGAAGATTTTGATAGTTATGAAGACTTAAATAAAAGACTTCTAGAAGAAAAGAAAATAATTTTAGAAAATGCAGATTTACTAAAAATAGAAAAGCAAATAAAAAAAGTAGCTGTAAAAAACTTTAGAGAGCTGTTAGAGAAAAATAGAATTGTATCAGAACTTGCAGACTTAGATGCTTTTAAAATAAAACTTTGGAACTCTTATATGGATAAAGAGAGATTTCATATTACCGAACTAAATGAGACCTATAATGTTGGTTTAGAAAATCTGAAAGAAATAGAACAACGTGCAACTGAACAGGCAACTTCTTGGGATAATGTAATAAGTAAGTTTAAATCTAGATTTTTTGTTCCATTTGATGTAAGAGTAGAAAATAAAGCAAGTTCTATACTTGGTAAAGACGTACCTAACATTCAATTTGTGTTCTTAGATGAAGAAACAGGTAATGAATCTTGTTTTAGACAAAGAGAATTAGGAAATCAGGAAATTTTAAGTCAAGGAGAAAAAAGAGCAATGTATTTATTAAACGTTATGTTTAATATTGAGGAGAGAAAAGAAAGCGGGCAAAACACGCTTTATATAATTGACGATATTGCAGATTCTTTTGACTATAAAAATAAATATGCAATTGTTCAGTATTTAAAAGAACTTTCAGAAAGTCCAAATACGTTTCAGTTTATATTAACTCACAATTTCGATTTCTTTAGAACACTACAAAGTCGTGTTTTAGGAAACAAATATAGAAGAAGTCATTCTTACGTAACTATAAAAGAAGGTAATGTAATTAATTTTGTTGGTTCAGGACACAAATATCAGGATGAACCATTTACTCATTGGAAGAAAAATTTAGATAATAAAAGGTTTTTGCTGTCATCTATTCCTTTTGTTAGAAACTTAATTGAATTTAAAGAAGGAAATAAAGCTTATGATTTTATAGCATTAACTTCTTTATTACATAGTAAAAGTGACACAGAATCCAGAGAAATACAACACATAAAAAGTATATACGAAAGTATTTTGATTTGTTCTGGTTTCGAAGCACATAACGACACTGATAATGTTTTTCAGATGTTGATGAATGAAGCAGACTTAATTTATAATGAAGACACAGAATTAGGTATTAATCTTGAGGAAAAAATTATCCTTTCTATTGCAACACGTATTAAAGCGGAAAAATATATGTGGTCACTAGTCTCGGATACATCAGAAATTAGCAATAATCAAACGGGAAGATTATTTCAGAGATTTAAAACTGAACATGCAGCGAGTTACCCTAATCAATTAAAGATATTGGAAGAGGTTAATCTAGTTACACCTGAAAATATTCATATTAACTCTTTTATGTTTGAGCCAATAATAGATTTGTCTATAAATCATTTAAAGAGAATTTATAATGATGTTTCGAAACTGATAGATTAATCTTGAACAATTCCATTACGGAGTAAAATTAAAAATAATAAAATGTATATAGTTTTAGAGGAATTTTAAGATTTCTAATAGAATTAACTAACAAATAAAAAATTAAATGCTGAGTAGCCTCGTTAAGTGCTAGGCACTGTTTAAGAGCAGATTTAAGTATGGCCAATTAGCTCTTAGAGTTAATAAACACTGCTCTCTGTTGGCCCTTGTATTTTCCATAATATAACAAATATGGTTGATACATTCGATTCTTTTCGGTTTTATACCGACCAGAGGTGAAAGGCATTTATTTTAAGTAATTATGAATACGAGACCTTTTGAATATTATTTTTCTAAAAGTGAACTACTAAAGATTTTATGTAGGAAGAAATCTTTAATGGCAAAAAAGGAGCACGATAAATTGTTTCATAAGAGGTTAATGCTAAGTAAGGGCACTCAGCAGTATAATGAATTATATGAATTATTTCCGTCTAGAAAGGAATGTATAAGACTAAAAAAGAAAGAACGCAAAGGAAAGAACGCTTTAGAAATAAATGCAATACAACTTGAGAGAACAGTACTTCGGGCAACAAATAAATTTAGAAACAAACCTGTATTAGAATGGCAGAAAAAACTTTATGCTTATTTAGAAGATTTAAGTGTTGATGTTTTAAAAGGTACATTTGCAATACCTAAACCTAAAATAATTCCGCAGTTTAAGGAGGTAAAGGACTCAAAAACAATTTTCCGTCCTATAGCGCAATATACCGTTAAGGACAGAATAAAGATAAGTCAAGCTAGCAAATATCTTACTGAATGTTTTGATCCTACTTTCGAGGAATGCTCTTATGCTTTCAGATCTGCAAGAATATTAAAAAAATCATATTCACATCACTCGGCTGTAAAAGATATAATTGAATATAAAACCAAGTTCAAAGATCAAGATTTGTGGGTTTCTGAATGTGACATTAAAAAGTTTTATGATTGTGTTAATCATGATGTAGTAACAACAGTATTGAATAAAAAAATAGTAGAATGTAAAAAATTAGGATTGGCTATTGATAAACGTTCAATAGATATTTTTCATTCTTATTTGGATAGTTATACTTTTAATTTTGATGTTAGAACTATTAATTTGGGTAGAAATAGGCTATTCGGATGGGTAACTGAAAAAGAATTATTGAAAGTTGGTTCAGATTCATCTAAAGATAGAATAGGTGTTCCTCAAGGAGGTGCTATATCTTGTCTAATAGCTAACTTACTAATGGATTCTGTTGATAAGAAGGTTTTGAAAATGAATGTCGACGGAAATCTTTTTTATGCAAGGTTCTGTGATGATATGGTTTTACTTCATCCAGATAATTTAGTTTGTCAAAAAGCTTTGGATGAATATAAATTGGGCCTTGAAGAGATAAAATTATTAAATCATCCTTTTACAATTATGACTTCATATGATAAGAAATTTTGGAAATCAAAATCAAAAGCACCTTATCAGTGGGGAAATAATTTATTAAAAAAGAGCAATGTGCCTTGGCTATCATTTGTTGGTTATCAAGTATCTTACGATTTGATTTTACGAGTACGACGATCTTCTTTGAAAAAGGAAATGGAAAAACAAGTAAGGGAGACAGGAAAAGTTATTTCCTGTATTACTCAAGGTAAAGATTTTAGGGTCTCAGAAAAGTCGATAAATAAAAGATTGAAACAAAGATTATTGTCAATGTCTGTTGGACGCAAAAATATATTTGATATGCATAGAAGAGGTAATATGTGTTGGACATCTGGTTTTAGATTGCTAAAAGAATATCCTAATGTTCAATATCAAGCTAAACATCTTGATAAAAAGAGAATAGCTCAATTTGCACGATTAGAAAGTCACTTAAGAAAAATGGACGAAACGCAACGACCACCTGTAACTAAGAAAGCTGTAAAAATAGTAAAAGACCCTAAATACTATGGATCACCTTTTAGTTATCATTTTCAATTTAAAAATTAAGTATTATGTCTACAATAAAACTGAATCAAAAACTGAAACGTCTTGAAGTTCAAAAATTTGAACTGGACAATAGCATTGTATTTAATTATTTTGATAATGTGCCAGCTTCAGAACGGAATGAAAAGTTTATACGTGCATTATATATTGGTGTTTTAGCATTGATGGAAGATCGTATTTCTTCTTTTTTATCTAAAACATCTAATGAATTAGGCACAGAACTGGAGAGTTTAAAGATGATTTTTGAGATGAAAAAAGAGCTATTCTACAAGTCAACTATTAAAGGGATTTTAGCAGAAGATGAGATAGCGGAAGTACTTAATGACTTTTTTATTTCCAAAGGACTGAAAGATACCGCCAAATTAACAGGTAATACAGCTGGAAAAATTCCTAAAAATAAAACAGGTGATATCGTCTGTCTGATTAATGGTAATGATGATATTAAAATTACAGTAGAGTGTAAATTTGATAAAAGTATAAAGCTTGGAGAAATAGAATCGAAAGATATATTTATTAGAAAAACAGATACTGCTTGGAGTCAACTTATCGAGTCTGATGCTAATCGTGATTCAAGAGTAAGCGTTGTAGTTTTTGATATTTCTTTAGTAGATAATTCAATATTAAAATTTACAGATAATGTTGGCTACATACCTGAAATAGGTTTTGTTGC
Organism: Olleya sp. Ti.3.14; assembly: GCF_038154885.1. Taxonomy (NCBI): domain Bacteria; kingdom Pseudomonadati; phylum Bacteroidota; class Flavobacteriia; order Flavobacteriales; family Flavobacteriaceae; genus Olleya; species Olleya sp. Ti.3.14. Next base: position 601,891 of record NZ_JBAKAO010000001.1, on the reverse strand, counting down.
TATTATTGATTCTCAAAAGGGAGATTATAACAATCTTTTGATAGCCTATATGTTAGCAAGAGATATAGCTGTAAACGCAAAAAAAATAGAATTAGATAAAGAGGTACTTGCAGTTATCGTAACTCGTATTATTAAGGATATTAATGAAATAAAAGCGATTAAGACCTTGGTAGAAAAAAATATAGATAATAATAAAAACATTCTTAAACAGTTAGAAAAATCCATGTTGCTTATGGATTTCAATCAAAAATATCTCACTCAATTTTTAGCCACAGGAACACTAACTAAAAAGGACTTATTAGAGTTTTATATGGGTGAAGAAATTAAAGATCAGTATAAATTGATTGAGAAAGATATTAACGAATTGTAAAAATTTAATATGGCAAAATAATCAGTACATAAACAACCTGTAGTAACCTAATTATGCAAGATACAAACCTCTCTTAATCTAAAAGTAATATCTAAAAAGGGGCAGCCTTTTTTAGAGATAACGTAATATTATTAAATAGAAAATATGGCAGATTTACATGTAAGTAAGAAAACGATAAGCAAACTTTTTAGCGAAATGCAAGGCAAAAGGTTTGTTATTCCAGATTTTCAACGTCCTTATAAATGGAATATTGAAAAATGTGAAACGCTTTGGGAAGACATAGAGAACTTCACAAATACGGATGCAAAAAAAGGTTCAGATTACTTTTTAGGTACTATTGTTTCTTACACAAATGACGATAATAATCAAGAAATTATAGATGGTCAACAACGAATAACGTCTTTCTTTTTGCTATTAAGATCATTTTATAAAAAATTGGAAGCAATGCCAGAAGATGATGATGTTAAGGGTTTAAAAAACCAATTAGCACCTTGTATTTGGGATATTAATCCTATTTCTCAAAAAGTGTCTGATATGAGTAAAATTCATATTGAGTCTCTTGTAGCTACAGAAGAAGATAATGGTACATTCCATAAAATTTTAGAAACAGGGAATGTTAAGGAGTTTACAGTAGATAATTACTCAAACAACTATAGGTTTTTCAAGCAACGTTGTGATGAATATGCATCTACAAATCCATTACAATGGAAAGAACTGTGTGTTACAATTTTGCAAAAGTGTATTGTTTTACCAATAGAGTGCGATACACCAGAAACTGCGCTAACTATTTTCTCTACGCTTAATGATCGTGGCATGCCATTATCGGATTCCGATATTTTTAAGGCTCAAATTTATCGTAGTAAAAATACAGCTGAGAAACGCAAGGAGTTTACAGAGACTTGGAAAGAGTTAAGCAAAATATGTAAGCAAGGTAATTTATCTATTGATGAAGTGTTTAGATATTACAGTCATATTTTAAGAGGTAGAAATTTAGATAAATCTAAAGAAGTAGGTCTTAGAAAGTTTTATGCAGAGGACACTTATCAAAAGTTAAAAGAAACTACTTTAGTTCCTGAAATTATGACTTTAGCTAATTTTTGGAGGTATGTTAATAAAGGTGTCTTACCAAATGATGATGTAACTTATGAAATTTCTAATGAAAGCAGAAAGTATTTACATTGCTTAAGTCGTTATCCAAACGAATTCTGGAAATATATAATTAGCAGTTTCTTTATTAAGAATTTTGAAAAGGATTCTTTTGATACCGATTTTACTCAGCTTTTAAAAAAGCTAGTTGCTTCCTTGTTTGTTAAATTTATACATGCACCAACAGTTAACGCTATTAAAGACGACGCTTATCAGGCTTGTATTAATATTAGTCAAGGAAATCCGTTTAATTTTAGAATTAATTGGAACGAAGATTTATTGGTACAAGATATTGATTATCATCATTCTTCAAGAATCTCTAGAGCGCTTTTATTATTGCATGCTTATTTAAATGATAATCAATTAGGATTGATTCCTGTAACTTTTGACATTGAACATATATTTCCAAAAAAGTGGCAGAATACGAATTACAATGGCTGGAGTCAAGAGGATGCATCATTATTTTTGGATAGACTTGGTAATAAAATTGTTTTAGAAAAAAAGTTAAATATTCAAGCGGGTAATGGTTACTTTGGAATGAAAAAAGCAAAATATGAATTATCCAATATTGCAGTAATTAAAGATTTAGCATCTATGTCTCAAAATGATTGGGTTAAGAGTGATATTGAAAATAGAGAAGCTAATTTTAAAAATGATTTAATAGGCTTTTTCAAAGAGCAGTTAAGTATTAAATAAGATGAAATTCACAGAAGCACAACTAGAAAACGTTTTTATAGAGTTATTAGGTAACGAAGATATACCACATGTTTTGGGTAATACTTTTGTACGTAACCAAGACGAGGTTTTAATTAAAGCAGATATAAAAAGCTACTTACAAAGTCAATATAAAAACGATAATATTACAGATACCGAAATTAACACGGTAATTCGTAAGCTAGAAGTGTTTAGTGCTTCAGATTTGTACGAGTCTAATAAGCAAATCATGAAATTGGTCAGTAATGGCTTTCAGTTAGAGCGTGAAGATCGTTCTAAAAAAGACTTATATATTCATCTGATAGATTATTCAGAATTAGATAATAACACCTATAAAATTGTCAATCAGTTAGAGATTTATGGCTATGAGAAGCGTATTCCAGATGGTATTTTATATATAAACGGTTTGCCTTTAGTAGTCTTTGAATTTAAAACAGCAATAAGAGAGAATGTAACTATTTGGGATGCTTATGATCAATTGACCAATAGATATAGACGTGATATTCCAGAGTTATTTAAATACAATGCGTTTTGTATAATTAGTGATGGTGTAAACAGCAAAATGGGCTCGTTTTTTTCTAATTACGAGTTTTATTATGCGTGGCGCAAAGTACTAGGTTTGGATAAAGAAGTAGATGGTATAAGCGCAATGTACACCATGATACAGGGTTTGTTTAATAAAAACAGATTACGTGAGGTAATTCATAACTTTATATATTTTCCAGATAGTAATAAGCATGAGTTAAAAATTGTGTGTCGTTATCCACAATATTATGCAGCGACTAAGCTGTTAGAAAACATAAAACTTCATCAAAAACCAGAGGGAGACGGTAAAGGAGGTACTTATTTTGGGGCAACAGGTTGCGGTAAAAGTTATACCATGTTGTTTTTGTCACGTTTATTAATGCGTAGTCCACATTTTAAGAGTCCAACATTAATAATTATAACAGACAGAACAGATTTAGATGACCAATTAGCGTCTCAGTTTACAAATGCAAAAGGTTTTATTGGAGACAATACAATTATAAGTGTTGAGAGTCGTAAAGAGCTTAAAGAGTTGCTTAAAGGTAGAAAAAGTGGAGGTGTATTTTTAACAACCATTCATAAATTTACCGAAGACTTAGAATTGCTAACCGAACGAACCAATGTTATTTGTATTTCGGACGAAGCACATAGAAGTCAAATAAACCTAGACCAGAAAGTGACTGTTACCGATGAAGGTGTTAAAAAAACCTATGGATTTGCTAAATATTTACACGATTCTTTACCAAATGCCACTTATGTTGGTTTTACAGGAACACCAATAGACGCGACTTTAAATGTATTTGGAGATATTATAGACTCATACACCATGACAGAGTCTGAAAAAGATGAAATTACTGTGCGTATAGTTTATGAAGGTCGAGCTGCAAAAGTAGTTTTAGAAAATAAGAAACTATACGAAATAGAGGAATATTATAGATTATGTGCAGAAGAAGGAGCTAACGATTACCAAATAGAAGAAAGTAAAAAAGTATCTGCTAATATGAATGCTATAATTGGCGATCCCGATAGGCTTAAAGCTGTAGCAGAAGATTTTGTAAAGCATTACGAAACCAGAATAGAAGAAGGCGCAACTATAAAAGGGAAAGCGTTATTTGTATGTAGTTCTAGACAAATAGCGTTTAGTTTATATCAAGAGATTGTGGCTATACGTCCAGAATGGGCTGAGGTAAAAGCTTTTGAAGAAGGTTCTACACTTACAGAAAAAGAGAAAAAGGAAATAAAACCTATGGAGCGCATTAAAATGATAATGACGCGAGGAAAGGATGATCCAAAAGAAATGTACGATTTGTTAGGTACAAAAGACGATAGAAAAGAGTTAGATAGACAGTTTAAAAATGAAAAATCTAACTTTAAAATTGCCATTGTTGTAGATATGTGGTTGACTGGTTTTGATGTTCCCTTTTTAGATACTATGTATATTGATAAACCAATACAGCAACATAATTTAATACAAACTATATCAAGAGTAAACAGAAAGTACAAAACAAAATCTAAAGGTTTAGTTGTAGATTATATTGGATTTAAAAAACAAATGAATTTGGCTTTAAAGCAATATTCAGCGGTTGATGGTCAGAATTTTGAAGATATTGAAACTTCAATAGTTGTAGTAAAAGACCAATTAGATTTATTAGAAAAACTCTTCTATAAGTTTGATGCATCAGATTATTTTTCAAGTGAAGGCAGAAAACAATTAGAGTGTTTAAATAAAGGAGCTGAGTTTGTTCAGATAACCAAAAATATAGAAACGCGTTTTATGAATATTGTAAAGCGTTTAAAAGCAGCTTATGATATTTGTTGTGGAAGTGAAGTCTTTACGGATATTCAAAAAGATAATATTCATTTTTACTTAGCCATTCGTTCTATTGTTTTCAAACTAACAAAAGGTAATGCTCCAGATACAGCACAAATGAATGCTAAAGTAAGAGAACTGATTAAGGAAGCGTTGCAAAGTGATGGTGTAGAAGAGATTTTTAAACTTGGAGAAGAAAAACAAAGTGAGATAGATATTTTTGATGAGGCTTACTTAGCTAAAATTGAAAAAATAAAATTGCCAAATACAAAGATTAAACTATTGCAGCAACTACTGTTAAAGGCTATTGATGAGTTAAAGAAAACAAATAAAATGCAAGGGATTGATTTCTCTAAAAAGTTTAAAAGTATCGTAGACAAATACAACGAGCGTAGTGAACAAGATATTCTACAAAGTAACGTGTTAGAAGCTTTTACGGATGAAATCATTGATTTATATCATGAGTTACGCAAAGAAAAAGGCTCGTTTGCTGACATGGGAATTGATTTTGAAGAAAAAGCGTTTTATGATATTTTAAAAGCAATAGCTCACAAATATGATTTTGATTATCCAGATGATAAATTAATTCATTTAGCAAAAGAGGTTAAAAAAGTAGTAGACGATAAAGCTAAATATACAGATTGGAATCAGCGAGATGATATTAAAGCCGAACTTAAAGTAGATTTAATAATTCTATTAGCAGAAAATGGATATCCACCAATTACAAAAGATGAGGTGTTTAAAGAAATTTTTGAGCAAGCTGAGAATTTTAAGAAGTATAATTAATCCAACTATTAAGAACATAGAATTCAAAAGTAAATTATCAGGAAGAAGTTGCTATAAATTATTGAGAGATTAAAGTCAAACTAAAATATCCAACCAAAGTTTTAACAGGTACGACTTCAATTAAATTTTGATTATCATCAACAAAGATTCTGGAAATATATAATCTTAATTTGTATTCATATAAACCACATTTTTTGTGTCCATATCATAAAATGGAGATTGTCCAAATTGATTTTTTGCTATATTATTTATAGGAAAATAGCGTCTTGTGATTAGCGATTTTAAATCTGCAATATCTTTTTTGGTTGCAGGTTTATTTTCAGATGAGGTAAGAAAAGCTTTTAGACCATCTGCAATTATATTTCCAGCAGCAGCATTTCCAATTCCAGCAGCACTAATAGACTCACTTTTTGGTTGTGGTGGAGCAGTAGTTGCGCTTATATTGTCATTTTTTAGTTGCGAAGATGGTAGTGTATTCGATGCAGTTTTTCTATAATGGTATGCTTTAGATCGACAGGTGTTACTGCAATATTTTTGCACACGTCTGCGTGTTGGTTCAAATTCATTATGGCAATAATCACAAGTATAATGTTTCATTTTTATTAATTTAGCGTAAAACAAACGTTTGTTTTACGCTAAATTATAAATTATTCCTGAATATTAAAAATTTGATTTAATATAGCTTTTTCCGCTTGTTGCTCTGTAACTAATATTTTTTGTTTTGGTTTTACAGTTTTATTAGCCTTGTATTCGACTGTTTTTTCTAATAAATTATCAATAAATGCTTTGTTATAAATTGGATGCTCTTTATTTATTTCAAGTCCTGAAATTTCTTCGGATATAGGTGCGTTTATATTTGATTTAATGTTTTTAAAGTTAGTTTTAATTAGCTGTAAGACATTTAATCGATCCTCAGGCATTAATTCTGGATCAGGGTAAAATTGTTTAATAAAATCTTCAAAATGTTTTCTGTAAGTGTTGAACTGAATATTAAAAATACCTTTGACTTTATTGTCTAAATTCTTAATTTGATTTGAGTTGTTTTTTATCCAATTAGTAACAGAAAGACAACATTCTGTTTGTACATAATATTGATCTAATAGGTAGGAGAATTCAAACTCATTTAACTGACTTTTTAATTGTAAAAGATCAAAAATGATTTTACCTAAATTAGTCATTTGGTTCATATACTTTGTTCCATCAGTATCAAAGTCATATTCATAAATATTCATAGGTTCACCAACGATTAGCAATTTTTGATTAAAGGTGTTTTTCAACATTTCTTTACTGCTGTCATCTAAAGTTTCTAATTCATAGAAAATATTAGGGATAAAAAACACTAAGTTATTCCATGTTTTAAATGTCAACTCAGTGTATGTTTTATGTAAATCTAATTTACTCATTTGTTTTTTAGCATATCAGAATAATCAGTAGGTAGTTCAGCATCAATATCACGTAAATATTTTTCTAATGCAGACATACTTAAATGACCTGTAATTAACATTAATTTACTTTTTGCTTCAAAAGGAGAAGACTCTTTTACTAAAGCTCTATACAATTTAGTGATATAAGTATGTCTAAAACTATAAAGCCCATAATCTATACCTAAATCAAATTTTTGTTTTACATTTTTTTTAAATCGTTTGGAGTAAAAATCACGTCTGTTATTTAGTTTGGCATCCCAATGACCTCCAATTTGTTCTCCTGCAAACAATAAATCATCAGGATTAAATTGTGTAAGATCTGGTAGCTCTTTCCAAAGCAACTCAGGAATGATTTTAGTTTTTAGGGGACTGTTTTTAGCTTTAAACTGTATCGTTTTATTAGTAATATTTATATCCTTTATTTGCAATCGACAAACTTCTATTGGACGTAAAAAATTATAGGATATAAATTTTATAAATAGCAATAAGACTTGATCATTGTCCTCTAAGTGTTTAAAGATAGCCTCTTGGGTTTCTTGAGTATAAGTTTTATTTCTGTTAGGCGTTGTTTTTAATGTTGGAATTTTTTTGACAAAATTTGACTTAATTAATTCGTTATCCTCTAAAACTTGGATAATACTACTTAATTCTGTTCTATAATTGTTTCTATTTCTTGCGCTTGTATTTTCTAAAACGCTATTTAAAAACTCAAAAGTGATCTTTTTTGTTAACTCATCAATGTTATTTATAGTTGGATGAGTCGTATTAATCCATTTTAAAAAAACATCAATGCGGTTTTTATAACCTCTAAAAGTTGTCACACTTACGACCTGTTTTTTATAATTAAGAGCAAAGTTAAAAGCCTCGCGAATTTCCATTTTAGGCTCTTCAACTTTTTCCTCTATTTTTATTGGAGTAGTCTCTATGACTTCTTCAACTTCTTTTATTTCAGTCTTAACTGGATTTAAAGTTATAACGGGTTTTTCTACTTTCTTATTTAAACTAGAGTGCAATTGGCTATTATCTGCAAAAGGCGAATACCCTTGTTGTAAAAATTTAAGCAGTGTTTTTCTGTATTGCGTTAAAACCTGCATACGATCTTCTTTACTTCGATACTTATTTGCATCACCATAAAAGGGAGTGATACGTTTTAATTTACCTGTTTCTGGATTTCTGTAGGAGAAATAGACGTACCAACGCTTCGATAAATCACCGTTAGCGTCGTAAATTTTAGGTATTGAAAATTTCTTTTTTGTGTTCAAATCGTATGCATTATCGTATTCACTTTCGTACGCAAATGTAATAATCTGTTTAAAATTAAGCATAAAAAAAACGGTTTAGAAGACTAAACCGCTTATTTACAATCGTTTTACATTTGTAGCGAGAAGGGGGCACGATCCCCTGACCTCTGGGTTATGAATCCAACGCTCTAACCAACTGAGCTACCTCGCCATAATTTTGAGAGTGCAAATATATAAACATTATTCTTGTTGACAAACATTATTTTAAATAAAAATTTTTATTTGAAATATTTTCTAAACTTATTAATTAATGTATATATTGGACAAAATAAAATTTACAAGACTACAATTAAATGGAAGATAAAATAAAGTACGAGATGGAGTTTGTTGTACATGCTTCACCATCATTACTATACCAATATATATCGACACCTTCAGGGTTGTCAGAGTGGTTTGCTGATAACGTAAATTCTAGAGGAGAATTATATAAATTTATTTGGGATGGTTCTGAAGAACAGGCTAAATTAATTACAAAAAAATCTGGCGAGCGTATTAAGTTTAAATGGTTAGCGGATGAAGATGAACCATATTTTTTCGAAATAAAAATTCAAGTAGATGAAATAACAAAAGATGTATCAATAATTATTACAGATTTTGCAGAAGAAGACGAAGTTGATGAAGCTAAAATGCTTTGGACTAATCAAATTTCTGACTTAAAACAAGTATTAGGTTCTGCCTAAAAATAAATACATTTAAAGTATATTTGTCCCATTGAAAAATGGGACTTTTTTTATGATAAATTTTAACGGTAAACTTAAAGAAAATAATTTAGTAATTTCTAATAATAATCGTGGCTATTCCTATGGAGATGGGCTTTTTGAAACTATGAAAGCGGTACATGGTAAATTATTATTTTTTGAAGATCATTACTTTAGATTAATGGCATCCATGCGTATTATGCGAATGCAAATACCAATGGATTTTACAATGGAGTTTATAGAAGAGCAAATTATAAACACCTTAAAGGCTAACGATTTAAATACACAATCTGCACGTGTAAAAATTCAGGTTGATAGAGTGGAAGGTGGGTTATATTTACCTGAAAACAATACGATTAACTTTGTGATAAGTGTAAAAAAAATAGACAGTGATTTTTATCTTTTAAATGAAGAAAATTATGAGGTAGATTTGTTTAAAGATCATTATTTGTCTCCAAGTTTATTGACAACACTTAAGTCAAATAATAAAGCGTTAAATGTAATAGGTAGTATTTATGCAAAAGAAAACAGGTTAGACAACTGTTTATTAATAAACACTAATAAAAGTGTCGTAGAGGCCTTAAACGGAAATTTGTTTTTAGTAAAAGGTAATACCATAAAAACAGCTCCATTATCTGATGGGTGTTTAAAAGGTGTTTTAAGAAAACAATTAATTGATATTATTAAGCTCTTGCCAGATTACACCATCGAGGAAACATCAATATCTCCTTTTGAACTTCAAAAAGCAGATGAGATATTTTTAACAAACGTTATACAAGGTATCCAGCCTATTACTAAATATAGAAAAAAGGTATTTAAAAATGATACAGCAAAAATGTTGTTGCAAAAGCTAAACGTGAAAGTTAGATTAGGCTAATTATAACTTGGGTTTTCTGGTGCATTAGACCAAATGGAGTAGTCACCACCTAACTCGACCATTTTTTCTTTCCAAAGGGTTTCATAGCTTTTTTCAATAATATCTTTCTTGTAGGTGTTTTTTGTAACAACCCATGCATTGGATTTAAGTTCAGTTTCCAACTGGTTGCTTTCCCATCCAGAGTAGCCTAAAAAGAATTTGATATCATTTGCTGTGATTTTTTGTTCAGCAATTAAATTAGCGACAATATTAAAATCTCCTCCCCAAAAAATTCCTAAAGAAATCTCTACACTATTAGGGATTAAGTCTGGACGCTTATGTATAAAATATAAATTATCTTGCTCCACAGGGCCACCATTGTAGACTTTAAAAGAAGCATCTAATTCTGGAATTAAATCACTGATGGTATAATTTAAGGGCTTGTTTAAAATAAAACCTATAGCGCCTTCTTTATTATAATCTGTAAGCAGTACTATAGATCTATTAAAAGACATATCTCCTATTATAGAAGGCTCTGCGATTAATAAGTCACCCTTTTCTGGTTTGGTTGTAGTCATTTTAAAAGGATTTGTTTCTTAAATGTAGTATTATTTATTTAATAAACAAAGTATATGATGTATATAAAATAAAAAAAGCCTTCAATATTGAAGGCTTTTTGAAATATTTTAAACAAATACTAGTTAACAGCATTTGCTAAATCAGAACCAGCTTTAAACTTAACTACGTTTTTAGCTTTGATTTTGATAGTTTTTCCAGTTTGTGGGTTTCTTCCGTCTCTTGCAGCTCTTTTAGATACTGACCAAGAACCAAAACCTACTAAAGAAACTCTATTACCTTTTTGTAAAGATCCTTCAATTTCGATTAACGCACACTCTAAAGCTTTCTTTGCAGCTGCTTTAGTAATTCCTGCGTGTTCTGCCATAGCATCGATTAAATCTGTTTTGTTCATAATTTTAATTTTAATTATTAATAAATAGTTGATTAACAGTTTTTGTTAAATCCTTTTACAAATTTATACGGATTATGCTACTATGCAAGTAATAGCAAGGGAAATGCGCACATTTGTTAATAACTTATAGCATTTGTTAATAAAGAGGACTTTTTTTTAATGGTTTATAGCAATATCAATGATAATAAGGGTTTAGCGAAGTTTTGCGTCTTCGTCAAAATTGTAACCATTTAAAAGAGATTTTACTTCCATGTTACGTTTTCCTGGTAATTTTAATTCTAGTATAGATATAAACCCATCTTTAACAGCTACCTTAAGTGTGGATTTACTACTAATAATAGTACCTGCTTCTATGTTATGGTCTTCAAGTTCTTTTTCAGCTTTATAAATTTTGATATCTAAAACGTCGTCATTATTATGCAATTCGCACCAAGCAGCAGGATATGGACTTAATCCTCTTATTTTATTGTAAATAGCTTCTATAGGTTGTGTAAAGTCTATTTTGCAGTTATCCCTGTTAAGCTTATATGCTGTTCTAGAAATGGCATCTTCGGACTGTAATGTAGTTGTAACATCACCTTTTTCAATAAGTTTTATAGTGTCTATTATTAAGTCACTACCTAACATCATTAATTTATCATGTAGGCTTCCTGCGTTTTCAGAAGGATCAATTGCAATGTCCTTTTGCAAAATCATTTCGCCAGTATCAATTTTTTCGTCAATAAAAAAGGTGGATACACCTGTTTTTGTTTCACCATTAATTATAGCCCAATTTATTGGCGCTGCACCACGATAGTTTGGTAGTAATGAGGCATGTAAATTAAATGTGCCATACTTTGGCATATCCCAAACAACTTTAGGTAACATCCTAAAAGCGACTATTATTTGAAGGTTTGCCTCCAAAGCTTTTAATTCGTTTAAAAAATCGTCACTTTTTAAATTGGTAGGTTGTAAAATATTTAAGCCTTTTTGTTTTGCAAATACTTTTACTGCAGACTCGTGCATTTTACGTCCACGTCCAGCAGGTTTATCTGGTGCTGTAATAACACCAACTACATTATAGTCCTGATCTAAAATAGTTTTAAGGGTGGTTACCGCAAATTCTGGTGTACCCATAAATACAATTTTTATGTCTTTATTCATATATGTTTTAATTTATAACTATTAGTTTTTGTAAGTTCTACAATGTCATCTTCTAATAGTTTTTTAAGTGTATTGTTTATATCCTCTTCTGTAAAAGGTAACGTTTTAAATAATGTTTTAGAGTTTTTGTCTCCAAATTCTAAGCATTCAATTATTTTATTTTTAACTGTTTTAAAGTCTGTTTTAGGTTTCGCTTTCGCGGAAATACAAACACTGCAAATCCCACAAGGTTGTACATCTTTTTCACCAAAATAAGTTAGTAGTTGTATGCTTTTGCAAAGTTGGTCATTATTAATATAATCCAATACTGCTTGTACTTGTTTTTGTTTTAATGTGTTTTGTTGTTTAATTATGGATGCAATACGATTTATGGTTTTTTCGTCTTCACGAGGTTCTATAAAGGTAATTTGAGCATCTGTTTTATTAATAAGTAATGTAATAACTTCATCTTTAGCTAATTGTTCTAAAACATATACAAGTCTAATTTCTTTAATTCCTGCTTTATCAGAAATAAGACTGCTATTTATTTTTGTACTATGCTCAAAAATTCCGCCATAAGTTCTTAATATAGACTTTATAATAATTTCAAAATCTTTATGACCGTCCAAGTATTTAAATAAGGCGTGACTACTAATTAAAAATTGGACCTCAATACGTTTATTAAATTGCTTACTAAGCGTTATTATACTGGTATTGTCCAATATATTTAAGGCATTATAAGTAGTTACAGTGTTAAATTTATAAGTTTTGCAAAACTCATTAAAATTAAAATCAAAGGTTTGATATGCACCTTCACCATAGGATATTTGAAAATAGCTACATAGTTTTCTGTAAACAATTTTTACAAAATCTACCGTTGGTAAAACTTTTAAAAACTGATTGTTTAAAGCAGTATTATCATTTTTGTTTTTTAAAATTACAGCATAAGCTTTAGCTTCATCACGACCAGCACGTCCCGCTTCTTGAAAATAACTTTCTATACTATCAGGTAAGTTAATATGTATTACTGTTTTTACATCAGATTTATCAATTCCCATTCCAAAAGCATTGGTGGCAACCATGACTTGTTTTTTACTACTTAACCAATCGTTTAAATGTTGGTCTTTAATAGTATTGTTTAATCCTCCATGATAGTAAGTGCTGCTTATGTTTTTACTTTCTAGGTATTGGGTTATTTCTAAAGTTAGACGTCTGTTTCTAACATATATAATTGAGGGTTGTTTGTTTTTAAGTAATATGGCTTCAAGTCTAAAGTACTTATCCTCTTCTTCAAAAACCATATAAGCAATATTAGGTCTGTAAAAAGATTGTTTAAAAACTTTAGGACTAATAAAGTCCAATTCGGTTATAATATCCTGCACCACTTCTGGTGTTGCACTTGCTGTTAAGGCAATAACGTTAACCGTTGGATGTAATTGACGTAATATATTTATGTTTTTATAAGCTGGTCTAAAATCGTTTCCCCATTGACTAATACAATGGGCTTCATCCACAGCAATAAGATTAACATTCATCTGTCTAATACGATCTTGCACTAGCTCTTGTTGTAAACGCTCTGGTGATAAGTATAAAAACTTATAGTTTCCGTAGATACAATTATCTAAAAGGGTGTCTATTTCTTTATTTGGGATTCCGCTAGTTAATGCAATAGCTTTAATTCCTTTATTTAAAAGGGCATTAACTTGATCCTTCATTAATGCAACTAATGGCGATATTACAATACAAATACCCTCTTTAGCTAGAGCAGGTATTTGAAAACAAACACTTTTTCCGCCACCTGTTGGTAGCAATACAAAAGTGTCTTCGTTATTAATTACAGCATTAATAATATCTTCCTGTAATGGTCTAAAATCCGTAAATTTCCAATAACGTTCTAATATGTTTATTGGATGCGTCATTATAATGCTTTAACAACATCAATTATATGTTGCGCTCTAGTCTCTATACTACCAAACGGAACATCTTGTAAGTCGTAATCGTATTTATTATAAGTTTTTAAAAGGTTTTGATGAATAATTTTGGCTTCTTCAAAACTTTCGTAACGCACAGCATCACTTTGGTAAATTTCCTGCCAAGGAGCTAATATAAATACGTAGTCGTACACATTATCTTGGCACGATTTTACAAAAGCGTTAGGATAATCTTCGTTTGCATAATCCATGTATGCCACAACGTCAGGAACACCTCTGTCTAAAAAAACAAATTCACTATCGCTATTTTCAGCATCTTTATACTGTTGCTCGCGACCTTTTAATAATAGCTCGCTAAATAATAAAGGTTGTGTTAAAAACATTTGATCAATACCTTTTTCTCTTGCTTCAAGCGTCACTTGACGAGAAATTTCTTCGTAGCAAGTATAGCCACGTTTAGTTAATTCGTTTATGATTGCCGATTTTCCTGTGCTTGGACCTCCTGTAATTACTATTTTTTTTGCTTTCAAAGGGAAATAATTTATTTGTAAAAATCCGAAATATATTCTTTAAAAAAAAATATAAACAAAATGGTATATTTGTTGCTTATTAAAAAGGTATGAATAAGACACCAAATCCAGAAGAATTTTACGCAAAATTAAAGGCGCAATTACAGGACACAGCGATGTGGCCAAATGAATATTTATATAAATTTATTGTATTATCTGATTTACAAAAAATAGCCGAAATTGAAGCTATTTTTGATAATATGGGATCAGTAATTAGGACAAAAGAGTCTAGTAATGGTAAATATACAAGCGTATCTATTAATGTAACAATGAAAAATCCTGATCATGTTATAGAAAAGTATCTTGAAGTTACAGAAAAAGTAGAAGGCGTGATAAGTCTTTAATTTTTTTTTGTATTTTGCACAAGCATTAGAGACTTCAATGCAACACATATAAATTTCTACACTTTTTTTATTTTGATAGACGACATAGAGTATAACACAGAGCGTGAACATTTAATCATTCCAGAGTATGGACGCCATATTCAAAAAATGATTAATCATGCTAAAGCACAAGAGACCAAAGAAGAGCGTAATAAACTAGCTAAATCTATAATAGCAGTCATGGGAAACATGCAACCGCATTTGCGCGATGTAGCCGATTTTCAGCACAAATTATGGGATCAGTTATTTATAATGTCAAATTTTGAGTTGGATGCAGATTCGCCTTATGGTGCACCTTCAAAAGAAGAACTGTCAGAGCGTCCACAACCTTTAAAATATCCTCAAAATTTTCCAAAATATAGATTTTATGGTAATAATATAAAAACCATGATTGACGTAGCAAACACTTGGGAAGATGGCGAAATGAAAGAAGCGTTGACTTATACCATTGCTAATCACATGAAAAAGTGTTTTTTAAATTGGAATAAAGATACAGTAGAGGATGATGTGATTTATGATCATTTATATGAATTGTCTGATGGTAAAATTAATTTAAAAAATACAGACGAAGATTTAACAGACTCGACTAGATTAATGAAAGCCTCTAGTGGCAAAAAGTATTCTAACAGTTCTAATAAAAAAACAGGACAAAAGAAAAACAATAATCAAAACAGAAACAGAAAAAGATACTAATACTATTTATGGGAACATTTAAAATTGAAGGTGGTCACCAACTAAAAGGAGATATTCAGCCTCAAGGCGCAAAAAACGAAGCTTTACAAATATTATGTGCAGTTTTATTAACTCCAGAAAAAGTAACCATAAATAATATTCCTGATATTATTGACATTAATAAATTAATCACCCTATTAGGTAATTTAGGCGTTAAAGTTAACAAGATAAAAGACGAAACTTATACGTTTCAAGCAGACGAAGTTAATTTAGACTACATGCAAACTGCCGATTTTAAAAAAGAGGGTAGTGGACTTAGAGGGTCAATCATGATGGTTGGACCTTTATTAGCACGTTTTGGTAAAGGGTATATCCCAAAACCAGGAGGCGATAAAATTGGACGTCGTCGTTTAGATACTCATTTTGAGGGATTTATTAATTTAGGAGCTAAATTTAGATATAATCGTGAAGACTATTTTTACGGTGTAGAAGCAGATAAATTAATTGGGACAGACATGCTTTTAGACGAAGCCTCTGTAACTGGAACAGCAAATATAGTTATGGCAGCTGTATTAGCAAAAGGTACAACAACTATTTATAACGCTGCATGTGAGCCTTATTTGCAACAACTGTGTAAAATGCTTAACCGTATGGGAGCAAAAATATCAGGTGTTGGTTCTAACTTATTAACCATTGAAGGTGTTGATAGCTTAGGCGGAACAGAGCATACCATGCTACCAGATATGATTGAAATTGGGAGTTGGATTGGTTTAGCAGCAATGACTAAAAGTGAACTGACTATTAAAAATGTAAGTTGGGATGATTTAGGACAAATACCTAATGTGTTTAGAAAATTAGGAATTACTGTTGAAAGAAAAGGGGATGATATATACATTCCTGCTCATAAAGATGGTTATCAAATACAAAATTACATTGATGGTTCTATATTAACTATTGCAGATGCACCTTGGCCTGGATTTACACCAGATTTGCTTAGTATTGTATTAGTAGTAGCTACCCAAGCAAAAGGTGAAGTTTTAGTACATCAAAAAATGTTTGAAAGTCGTCTGTTTTTTGTAGATAAACTTATCGATATGGGAGCAAAAATTATACTTTGCGATCCACACAGAGCAACTGTAATGGGTCATGACTTCAAGTCTCAGTTAAAAGCAACCACAATGGTGTCTCCAGATATTAGAGCAGGTATTTCATTATTAATAGCTGCATTATCTGCCAAAGGAACATCAACAATTCATAATATTGAACAGATTGATAGAGGTTACCAAAAAATTGTAGAACGTTTACAAGCTATTGGAGCCAAAATAGAACGTTTAGAAGGAAATTAATACCTATGAAAAGCTTAAAAACACCACTAATTCTAGTATTAGTATTTACATTATTATCTTTTCAATCAATAGATAAGATATTAGGTAAATGGGAAATTGATAAAGTAACGGTCAATACCGTTGAGCAAGAAAAAGAAGAAGACAGGAATTATATTGAATTTTTAGAAAATGGTATAGTCAATTCGTATATAATTAATGAAGGCACTATTGATACTGAACATTCTGGTACTTGGATATATAATGAAGATGAAAATACACTGACAATTAAAGAAGAATATGTTCCTGAAGAACAATACAAAGTAGCAAAATTAGATAACGAAAATCTTATTATGAAATCAGTAAATAAAGAAGAGGACGTTGTTATTGAAATTTATTTCAAAAGAAAATAAAACTATTATAAAAAAGCTTCAATTAAAAATTGAAGCTTTTTTAGTTTTTATCAGTCATTGGATTTACAATGTATTATAAAATACTACTAACTAGATATTTTACCTTACGTAACTTATTAGACACAAACTTTTTCCGTTTGTTATCTTCCGCTGTCTTTAAAAATACCATCACAAGTCATTATCGCAGTAAAAAAAAATCATACCAAACTAGATCGCTAATAGTAATGGCATATAATTCTTAGAGGTTTTCTAACCATCCTTTACTTTTATTCCAGATATTTTCTTTCCGGAAGTTGTTTCTCATGGTATTTTTGGAATTTCTTTACACCCTACATTGTCTGCATATAATTGTTCTACACAGTCTAGGTTTTGACCTCCTATACACATATTAGGCAACCGCTTCCTTATAAACTTTTAAACAACGCTCTCTTGCTTCTTTATGATCAACAATTGGTTGTGGATAGGTAAGCTCCTGATAGTCCGGAACCCATTGTTTAATATAGTCATGTTGTTTATCAAATTTATCAATTTGAGTTGTTGGATTAAATATTCTAAAATAAGGAGAGGCATCGACTCCTGATCCAGCTACCCATTGCCAATTACCAACATTACTAGACATATCATAATCATGTAGTTTTTCGGCAAAATAAGCTTCTCCCCAACGCCAATCAATTAAAAGATGCTTGCATAAAAAACTACCCACTAACATACGTACGCGATTATGCATAAAACCTGTTTGGTTTAGTTGGCGCATGCCCGCATCTACCAGAGGATAACCTGTTTTACCCTCACACCATGCTTTAAATTCGGTTTCATTATTACGCCATTCTATACGATCATATTTTGCTTTGAAGGCCTCTTTATGTGTTTGAGGGAAATGCCATAATATTTGCATAAAAAATTCTCTCCAAATTAATTCTTGCCAGAAAATTTCATTGTTTTCTGCAATAGCTTTTTTAATCATTTTTCTGACACTTACTGTTCCAAAACGTAAATGTGGACCTAATTTAGAGGTGGCATCTTTAGCAGGAAAGTTTCTAGTCGCTTCGTAATTTTGAATCAATGTTGGTGTAACTGTGTAATCTTCTATTTTTTGTGATGATTGTTTAAAACCAATATCGGACAAACTTAAATTTGGCAATCTTGTATGTTCTACTAAATTGTTTAGGTAGGAATTTGTATAATAAATTTCTAGATTATAAGATTTAAAGTTTTCTTTCCATACACGCATATAAGGTGTGTAGACAACATAAGGGTCACCATCTTTTTTTACAACTTCGTCTTTCTCAAAAATAACTTGATCTTTATAGGTCTTAAATTTAATCTCGTTTTTTGATAATAAGTTTTCTATTTCCTTATCTCTTTTTGTAGCATAAGGCTCGTAATCGTGATTTGTAAAAACGGTATCTATAGTATACTCATCCATCAAAGTTTTAAAAACATCTTTTGGATTATCATAATACATTGCAATACTACTTTGGTGCTCTGCTTGCAATGTGTCACGCATGTTTTGTAAAGTATTATATATAAAACTTACACGTGCATCGTCTTTAGGTAATTGATCTAATATAGATTTATCAAATATAAAAATTGGTAAAACAGGATGGTCAGATTGTAACGCGTTAAAAAAACCAACGTTGTCATCTAATCTTAAATCGCGTCTAAACCAAAAAATGTTTATAGGTGTTTTCATGTATTAATATTTTCCAAAAAGTGCTTCCAATTTTTTCGTTCTGTGATTAAAAATTTCTTCCAGTTTAGGTTTAACTATTATGGGATGTACTAGCTGTCCTAAAATGCCAAAAGGGACTTTATAGTCTATGATGTCTTCCATTTCTACACCACCATCAATTTCTTTAATAAAATGTTTATGATGCCATAAGGCATAAGGTCCAAAACGCTGTTCATCTACAAAATACTCACCTTCTTTGACGTGCGTTATTTCTGTTACCCATTTTGTTTTTATACCTAAAACAGGTGTCACAATGTATTGTATAATTTGACCTGCAAACATGGGTCTATCTGCTCCAGACAAGATATTAAATCCCATGTAATCTGGAGTTATTGTTTTTAGGTTTTTTGGGTCTGATAAAAAATCCCAAGCTTGCGCTTTAGTAATTGGTAAGTTTTGTTTTTTATGTAATCTATAAATTTTCATAATAATTAGTCTAATTATATATTAAAATATAAGCGTTTAATGATGTAGCAATTATTAGCCATATTATATAAGGAAGCAATAAATAACTTAGATTTTTGATTGTTTGTTTACACTTAATAAATAGATATAAAATGACAATAGTTAATGCTACAATAACTATTAAAGCTAGGAACACTTGATGTAAATTGAAAAAAATATAATTCCAACTAACATTTAAAAATACTTGTAAAACATAAACTAAAATTAATTTTTTACTTTTTACAAGTGAAAATAATTTGGATAGGTAAACCGAAAAACACAGCATTATCAACGTCCAAGCTACACCAAAAACCCAACCTGGTGGTGTCCAAGGTGCTTGATTTAAATTAGTATACCAATCTGATAAAGGACCATTATCCATTAACCAACTTCCAAAGGCTAATCCACCAAAATTAATGACGCTAAATATTAAGAAAAGTAAAAGTTGCTTCATTTTAAATATTTAGTGATTTTTGAGCTATTTGGATTAGAAGTAGAGTATAGGTAGTCTAATAATTGACCCTCTGGACTAACAATGTATTTTTGAAAATTCCACTTTACTGATGAATTACTTTTACCGTTTTTTTGTTGTTGTGTAAGCCAAGCATATAAAGGATGTTGGTTGTGTCCTTTAACATCTATTTTTTCGGTAATTAAAAATGAAACTCCGTAATTTACTTCACAAAATTCTTCTATTGCATTAGCATCTCCAGGTTCTTGATTTCCAAATTGATTACATGGCACTCCTATAATTTGTAGTTTATCTTTATAAGTATCGTTTAAGATTTGTAAATCTTTATATTGTGGTGTAAAACCACATTTGGAAGCAACGTTAACAAACAAGATGTACTTGCCTTTAAAAGCACTTAAATTAATAGGTTGTCCTTGCAAACTATTAATTTTAATATCGTAGATGCTTGGTAGATTTTTTAAATCAATTTTAGGATTACTTCTAGAAAAAAAAGTAGCAACAAATACTTTAAATGGATTCATGTTATTAGATTTTAAAACTTACTATACCGCAATCCATTTCAAAGACTTGACCAGAGATTGATAACGCTTTGTCTGATGTTAAAAATTGGGCCATATCTGCTACTTCTTGAGGATTTAAAAACTTTTTAAGAGGATGCCTATCTGTTATATTCTCAATCATTTTCTCATTACGTAATAGTTTGGAGGCTAATTCAGTGTCTGTAACCGTTGGTGCAATAGCGTTAACCCTAATTGTTGGAGCCATTTCTGCTCCTACAGATTTAACCAGTCCTTCTATTGCACTTTTAGAGGCAGCAACGCTAGCATGAAAAGGCATACCTAATTTTGCAGCGACAGTACTAAATAATACAATGGACGGATTGTTTCCTTTTTTTAAAGGGTCAATGTACTTTTGTATTGCTTTAACTGCACCAATGACGTTAATTTCAAAATCTGCTCTAAAATCATCTAATTTTAGTCTACCTATAGGTTTAAGATTAATACTTCCTGGACAATAAATTAGTGTGTCCACTGCTTCTATATCAGGTAATGCTTCAGTTAGTATGTCACAATTATGATGTGTAAGGTTATCATGCTCAAAGTCAGGTTTAGTGCGACTTATGTTTATTACCTTATGGGTGTTTAAAAAAGTTTTTGTAATGGCTTTACCAATACCTTTACTTCCTCCTATAATTACTAAATTTTTCATGGCTTTTTTTTGATTTTTAGGTATAAAAAAAGTGGTATCAATAAGATTGCTCCTATTAATTAATACCACTTAATATGTCATTTGGATTATAATCTAGTGCTTATGCAGCAGACGGTCTTCCTTTTAATCGTTTTTCAATCTTTTGTTTGATAGCAGTCAAATCTTTCATAATATCCATTAACTTAGGATCTTTGTTTTCTTTGTAAAGCTCATTCACACCAAGTATTAAATCTTTAGCTTCTCTTGACGCAAGAATACGATCACTTGTTGTAATAAACTTGTGCTTTTTTTCTGTAAACTCTATTGCTTTTTCTACGATACTCATAATGCTACTCTTTTAAATAATTTTGTAATTCGGCTATTTTTTCTGGCGTATTAAATTTTCCACCATAAAAAGTCGTCACTGTTGCAGAAGTTTCATCTTTAATGCCTCGTGACGATACACATAAGTGTTTGGCATCAATTATAACAGCAACATCATCAGTTTGCAATGCGGCTTTTAGCTCTTCTGCTATTTGGTTTGTTAAGCGTTCTTGTACCTGAGGACGTTTAGCGAAATACTGTACAATTCTGTTTAATTTTGATAAGCCTATAACTTTCCCTGAAGAAATATAAGCTACATGAGCTTTACCTATAATGGGTACAAAGTGATGCTCGCAATTGGAGTAGAAAGTAATGTTTTTCTCCACCAACATTTGATTGTATTTGTATTTATTGTCAAATAACGCAATTTTTGGCTTATTTTGAGGGTTTAATCCAGAAAATATTTCATCAATGTACATTTTAGCCACCCTTTTTGGAGTGCCTTTTAATGAATCGTCTGTTAAATCTAAACCCATAACATCCATTATTTCTTCAAAAAGTATAGCAATTTTTTCTTTCTTTACTTCATCAGAAAACTTGAAAGCGTCACGCTTCATAGGTGTTTCAAGACCTGTGTACATGTGATCGTCTCCAATGTCTTGATAGTCAACACCATTAAGGTCTTGATGGTTTAGGGCTGGCATTATGTCTTGTTTAATCATTTTATCTTTTTATATGCTGTATTTGGTCAATCAAGCCAAATCAAAGCAGTTTTTGTAAATATCTAACGTTTAGATATTTTATTGTGAGTAATTTGTTTTTGTCTTGAGCATTTAAAACGACCATCGTCAAACGCTCTTTTTTTGCTGTGTTTTGTATTTCTGCCTTGCACTCTGGCTCTCCATAATCTAAAACTACTAGGTTTCATTTCACGACGCATTAAAGTAATAACGTCTTGCTCTTTTAACCCAAATTGAAATGTTATAGCATCAAAGGGTGTGCGATCTTCCCATGCCATTTCAATAATGCGATCTAGTTCTTCAATTGTAAATTCTTTTGTCATTTAAAGTGGCGAAAAATTAAATTGTTCGTCATATTTTATTTTCTCATTCATTAATTTATCAAAAAACTTTTTATTCTCTTTAAAGGTTTTATTATTTCTAAAATGAATAAACTTTCCGTTTGAGTGAATACTAGACCCATTTGTTTTATAAACTACTAGTTGGTAATATGGTATGGCCCAAGTAAAATTTGTCAAGCCTTTTGTTATGTGTATTAGTATACCAATTGGTCTTAACTCTATATTCCCATAATTAGTATCACTAACTGTATTCAAAATTGATGCCATATTAGGACTAACTTCGTCAACAATCATTCTTTTTGATCCTACACCTCTCATCTTAATAGATTGTATAAGACTAAAAGGCTTACCAACGATGTCATCAATTAGTTTTTTGTTCTCCTTATTAGTATGTGTTGTATTTAGTAACAAAGGTTGTTTTCTGTTTAATTATACTCAAATATACAAAATGTTTAACCTTTTTAAGTTAATGTTAAACAATATTTAACATATTGAATTTAATTATCCTTAAATAGAAGTAACTTATTGATTGCGAAGTAATTTATTACGGTCACTTAAAGTATGTCGTTTTAAGATACGATAACTTTCTTTTTTCACCAAAACATTGTCTTTCATGTTCCATAGTGTGTCACTAGCAAATGTCCTGGTTTGCTTCTCGTCAATTATTGGGTAAGGGTAATCAGTGCCAAGCTGAAATCCTGTCAGTTGCTGGTCAAAATATGACATTTGACTAGGGTTATGAATAAGTGGCGCTTCTAAAGATGTCAATTCTGGAACCCATTTTTTGATAAATAGGCCTTTAGGATCATGTTCTATGCTGTTTTTTAAAGGGTTGTAAATACGTAAAGTATTAATGCCTGTTTCGCCAGCTTGCATTTGTATTTGTGGGTAATGTATACCAGGCTCGAAGTCTAAAAATAAGCTTGCTAGATGCTCGCTCATATCCTGCCAAGGTTGCCATAAATTATGTGTAAAAAAAGAAACAACTAAAGCTCTCATTCTAAAATTTAGATAGCCAGTTTCTTTTAAACAACGCATGCACGCATCCACTAAAGGAAATCCAGTTTGTCCATTTTTCCAAGCTTCTTGATATTTTAAATTTACAGGTTTATTAAGTTGATGATAGCCTTTGTTTACACTTTTAAACTCCATTAGATGTTCCATTTCAAACTTTTGGATAAAATGTGCTTGCCAACGTAGCCTAGATACAAATGCATTGAGATGACGTTTGTATTTGGTATGCTTTACAACGTCTGATGCGCCATTAATAACCTGTTTTATGGATAAGTTTCCCCAAGCAATGTAAGGTGATAATCTACTACACCCTGTTCTTGCATCTAGTGGTTTAGAGATGTGATACATGTAATTGTGATAGCGTCCGTTGTAAAACGATTGCATATATTTTAATCCTGTTGTTGTGCCTCCTTTTTGGAACTTTTTTGAGTAGTCCGTTTTCACGGAAATTGTGTTTAGTTCTGATTCAAGTATTTTTATCTGATTAATATTTAGTAACTGATTTAATTTCGGTTGAAACAGAAACTCGGCTTGCATCATATAATTGTCCCAATTCTGATACCATGTATTTCTGTTGGTTAGTCCACGTTGCACTCCATTATTGTCATTTTCTGACCAAACAATAGTGTTATTGGCCGAAAATTCCGCGAAAGCGATATCTCGTTTAAACGTAGATAAAAGACCTGTTTCTTTATGAGAAAATACGTTGGTGACGTTAAAAGTTATGTTGATGGTTTTTATAACCTTTTGGATGTCATCTTGGACAACCAATACTTTGGAATTGTATGGTTTTAATTGTGCGTTTAAATCTTCTAGAGATTGTTTTACAAAGTCCCAATGACGCTGGCTATAATGTTTGTCTTGTAATAAAAAATCTTCAAAAGTATAGAGTAGGAGCGTGTGTTGACCTGAGTTTAAAGCATTAGTAATGGCTTCGTTATCTTGTAGTCGAAGGTCGCGTTTTAGCCATACTATGCTTAGGTTTTGTTTCATTTTATTGATTACTCTTTATTGCTTCTCGATACAATTTGCTCGTACCTCACAAATCACTCGAAGTGACGCTTGTGTGATTGCATTGTCTTTTAGTTTCTATTATTATTTATTTTTTAATCGTAATCGTCACTTCGCGTGGTTTTTAGTTTTTCTCTAAAAATTGTATCGAGGTGTTTTTTAAAAACTATCAGGATTTTCAATAATTTGTTGTGCTCTTTCTTTTAGGCTACTTAGTTGTTTAGCTTCCATTTTATCTAATAGGCTGTACATCATTTTCATTCTGAAATTATCTCCTAATTGTTTACGCTTGTCATCCAAAAAATTCCAATACAAACTATTAAAAGGACACGCTTTGTCGCCTAATTTTTCTTTTTTATTATAGTGACAACTGTCGCAGTAATTTCCCATTTTATGAATATAACTTCCGCTAGACACATATGGTTTTGTTGCTATTTTTCCGCCATCTGCAAATTGACTCATCCCTCTTGTATTAGGAAGCTGAACCCACTCAACAGCGTCAACATATATGCCCAAATACCAGGCGTCCACTTGATCAGGATCTATTTGTGCTAATAATGCAAAATTACCAGTAACCATAAGACGCTGGATATGGTGTGCATAACCATTGTCCAGACTATTGGTAATGGATTGTTTAAGGCAATTCATTTTTGTGTTTCCTGTCCAGTAAAAATCTGGCAGATTGTTATTGTTTTCAAGATAATTAAGCGTTTTATATTCTGGCATTAAAGCCCAATACATGCCACGCATATATTCTCTCCAACCTAAAATTTGCCTAATAAAACCTTCTACTTGACTAATATTTATATCCTCGACATGTTTGCGCCAATAATTAAGTACAGTGTCGACTATGTTTTTAGGTGAAATCAATTTTAGATTCATAGCAAAAGACAGTCTAGAATGAAACAAATAGACTTGGTCCGTGTGCATGGCATCTTGATAATCTCCAAAATGAATCAACAATACTTCGCAAAAATATTTAAGTTGTTCTAATGCTTGTTGCCTATTTATAGGATAACTGAAGGTTTTTGTGTCTAATGTTCCAAGTGTTTTAATGTTCTCTTTTTTTATTAGCGTTACAATAGCCTCGATATCATTTTTGAAATATTTGTAAGGCGGAATAGGATGCTCGGCTTTCCATTTATTTCGGTTGCTTTTGTCGTAATTCCATTTACCACCTTCAGGTTGTCCTGCAACCATTAGGATATCGTGTTTTTTACGCATATCACGATAAAAATTTTCCATTAGGTATTGCTTTTTACCTTTAAAAAATTGTTTTAAATCTTGACGTTCTGTATAAAAATGTTCTGTTGAAAATGCTTCTGTGTCAATGTCTAACGAGTTACAAAAAGTAGATAATTGCTCGTCTAATCGATATTCATCAGGTAATTGATATTCAAATTTAGTAACGTTATGTTCTTCAATTAGTAACTTAAGGTTGTCTGTTAAGCTTTGGGTGTTTTTATTGTCGTCTAGTTTTAAATATTGGACAGTAAAACCTTGGTCTTTTAAATGTTTACAAAAATCGCGCATGGCAGCAAAAAATCCAATGACTTTTTGGATATGATGTGTCACGTAGTCGGTTTCCTGACGCATTTCAAACAAACAATATATTGTGTTTTCCGGATTGTCTTTGTACCAGCTGTGTTTACTATTTAATTGATCGCCAAGTATTAGTCTTAATGTTTTCAATGATTGGTTGTTTTCTGTTTAGTTCTTTTTGTATTTTGCTTGTGCTTATAAAACACTTAAACGGACGTATCTTAAAAAAGGGTGTCTTGCAGCCATAATCGCTGATATTTCCCGTTAGTATCATAGCGTTCTGCTTGTAGTTTTACGTTAAATTTTCGGTCTCTTGGATCGTTTCCAACGCCTGCAACATACATCCAGTTTCCGTAGTTGCTATGCACATCATAATCTATAAGCATACTTTCAAAATAACTTGCTCCAATACGCCAATCTAATTCTAAAGATTTTGCAAAATAACTGGCAACATTTTGTCGTCCGCGATTACTCATCCAACCTGTTTTTTTAAGCTCAAGCATGTTAGCGTTAACAAAAGGTTCTGGTGTGTTACCATCAATCCATTGTTTAATTTTTGTTTGATTTGTAGACCAGTCGTATTGCTTGTTTAAAATACCACCTATTTTAAATAGTTGGTTACCGTGTTTTAAGGACACGTATTTAAAATAATCTCGCCAAATCAATTCAAAAATTAGCCAATAAGTAGATTCGTTTTTTAAATGTTCGTTTTCAAAACGTATAACTTCATGATAAATTTGTTTAGCAGATAAACTTCCGTTAGCCAACCATGGCGAAAACTTAGAACTAAAGTCTGTACCTATTAATCCGTTTCTAGTTTTTTTGTAAAAGCCTAATTTTTTGGTTTCGAAAAAATAATTATTTAAGCGTCTTAAAGCTTCGGTTTCTCCTCCTTTAAAAGGAAACGCATTATTAGGATGCGGAGTAATAGCATCCAATCCTAGAGTTTCTAAAGTAGGAATTGTTGTGTTGTTTGTTATGTTGAAGTTTTCCGCTGTAGCTGAATTAGTAACGTTTAAAGGTCTGATAGTACTCAGTTTTTCGCATTGTTTCCTAAATTGTGTGAACACTTGAGGCAATGCTTCCGTTTTAAACGGAATATCTTCCGGATGGTATAAAAACTGGTCGTAAGTTTCAATACATTCTATGTCATCTGAAAGATTAGCTTTTACTTGATTGATAACAGAAACCTCTTCATCTGTCCATTCTTTTTGAAGGTAAACAGTCGAAATATTATGTTGTTTAACTAAATCATGGATAGCGTGTTCTGGGGTTTCCGTGTAAACGAACAACGGAATATTAAGCTGCTTTAACTGCTGCTTTAAATCCGTTATGGTTTCGATTAAAAACTGCCCTCTAAAATTTTCAGTCTTTTTAAATCCAAAAGGGGATTTTTTAAATTGTCTTGGGTCAAAACAATAAACAGCAATGGTATTATTGCTGTTTGCTATCGCATTTTTAAGAGCAATATTATCTTGAGATCTTAGGTCGTTTTTAAACCAAACTAGGCTGTTTTTGTTTTGTTGCGTCTGCATTTTTCACTACAATATTTTACGTCATTCCAACTCTTTTCCCATTTTTTACGCCATGTAAATGGCAATTGACACGTTGGGCATGTTTTGGTTGGTAGGTTTTGTTTTTTTATGTTTTTAGGCATTGGCTAATTTGTTAATCATCCCTTTAAAAATAAAGCCATGAAATGGTAATACACTATACCAATACAAACGTCCCGCCAATCCTCTAGGTCTAAAAGTAGCACGTTGATAAACTTTACCTTTGGCCACTCTAAATTCTAACCAGGCTTCTCCGGGCAGTTTCATTTCTGCAAAGAGTATTAGACGCTGTTCTTCTTTATCTGCTAAAAGGACACGCCAAAAGTCTAAGGCATCTCCAGTTTTTATTTTTGTTTTATTTGTACGTCCACGACGCAAACCAATACCACCAACTAGTTTATCCAGAAAACCTCTGATTTTCCATAAAAACGTCCCGTAATACCAACCGTTTTCGCCACCAATAGCCCAAATTTTTTCAAGTGTACGCTGCTCGTCTTTGACTTTGCGTTCTTTTATGTCTGTAAAGCAACCGTGTTTTGGTACTTTTAAATATTGTGTGGATGCTCGTTTTTTAAATCGGCTATTAATAAGTGCATCTTTCCAGCTTGAAATAATATCGTTACCTTCAATCTTGACAAAAGCTAACGCTACAGCTTGTTTGTAAGACATAGGCGTGACGTCTAGTAGTTGGTTGATGTTACTTTTCTCGCCTATAATTTCAATACCCATACTATTTACTAGCGATGACGCTAATTTGTAAGACGTTGATGTTACAAAATATAACCAATAACTAGACAGTTTTGGTGTCATTACAGGTACCGTTAATATGTAGCGCTTTAATTTTCTGGCTTCAGCAAATTTTAATAACATTTGCTTATATGTCATGACTTCTGGTCCAAAAATATCGTGTGAAGTATTATATAATTTTGAGTTTCCTAGACCACGAATTAAAAACGTTAAGACATCTCTAACGCCAATAGGTTGTGTTTTTGTATTTAACCATTTAGGCGCAACCATTACAGGAAGTTTTTCTACTAAATCTCTTATAATTTCAAAACTAGCACTACCAGAACCAACAATTATACCTGCTTTAAAAACAGTTAAGGCGTAGTGTTTGGATTGTAAAGTTGTTTCGACATTTTTTCTAGATAATAAATGCTTAGATAATTTGGTATCGTTTGTAATACCACTTAAATAAATGACTTGCTTGGCGTTAGTTGTTTCAATATAATTTTTGAAATTTACAGCACAATCTTCTTCCATTTGATGAAATTGATCTACCGAATTTGACATAGAATGAATCAAATAATAGGCAGCATCAATATCTTTTGGAATATTACTTAAAGTTTCAGGCTTTAGAAAGTCAGCCTCAATAACGTGTAAATTTTCTTCTTCAGAATATTTACGTTCTGTACGTAATTTACCTCTAACAGCACAAACCACAGTGTGTCCTTGTTCTAATAGTAACGGGATAATGCGCTTACCAATGTAACCTGTTGCTCCTGTTACTAATATTCTCATGGGTTTGGTTTTAGTTTATGTAATTTTATTTATTTCTGTTCATTTTGTCTTGAAACAAAACGAACCAAAAATTCAAATCAATTTGAGGAAATTCCTGCGGAACATTCGTTCTCGAAACTTCATGCTTGAAGCTTTGCTTCGCAGTTACGTTTCTTCACTCTTTATTTCTCCAAATTGATGATTCCGACTGTGTCGAAATTTGGGACTTTCTTCCTGAAATAGTTTGTTTTTATTTCAAACCATTTTTATACTTTTTATTTATTTTCTAGGTCTTTGGTATTCTAAACGTTTCTCTAATCTAGGGATTGTATATCCATCTAAGCCATTAATGGCAGCAATATTAGCTTTAGATAAGTTTATAAATCCATCGTCTTGCAATAAATCGCCATTAATATGCAAGCCTTGTATTTCTCCGATTACTAAAATCGTGTTATTAGCTTTGATTAGATATTCTTCAACAAATTTCATTTCTAATTGAATTGGAGCCCCTTTAACAAATGGCGCTTTACAATTGTCTTTGTATTCTGATTCTAAACCAGTCATATCAAATTCTGAAATCGACTGGTCGTATTTAGCAGAGGTATGATGTGCGTCTTCAAAATTGTTTAAGTCAATATGATTTATAGTATAAACACCTGTGTTTTTTATGTTATCATACGTGTGACGTGTCACCGTTGTTGGTCTGCAAAAAAAGCCAAGTAAAGGCGGATTACTACCAATATGTGTTACCGAACTAAATACAGCTACATTTTCTTGTCCCTTGGTAGATTTTGTGCCAATTAAATTAGCACTTTTAAAACCAGAGCAACTATTAATTAAATTAATTTTATACAAATGCTCTAATTCTTGAATCTGTTTTAAATTAAAATAAGCCATTTATAAGGATTTGTAATTGTTGATTTGAACGTTTTTTGCTTTTAAATCAAACATTAAATTATATAAACCAAAGAAGGTTCTGTTGATGTAAATAAAGTGCTTAGAACCTCGGTTTCCATTCATTTTTCTTAACTCTGTACTTTTACTGTAACGTTGTCCCATTTCTGAAATAGCGTTAAAAAATTCAGGGTCTGAGAAATCAAAAGTATCTTCGTGGAAAGGTTTTGTAAATAAGCTTAATAACTCATGAAACATTGCAGAGAAAAAATCTAACTCTTCTTGAGTGTCTTCTTCTCTTAAAATCTCTAATTCGTACATTTTTTCGGTAAATAAGATTTTATTATCTATAACCTCTGGTTTTGCTAATTCAAAATAAGGCACGTAAAAATCTTCAGGGACTTCTTTCATACATCCAAAATCTAAAGCAATTAAATCGGCAGATTTAGAGACTAAGAAGTTTCCAGGATGCGGATCGGCATGTACTTTTTTAATAACATGCATTTGGTACATATAAAAATCCCAAAGGGCTTGTCCTAATTGATCCGCTTTGTTTTGATCTTTATTATATGCAGTAAATTCAGAAAGGTGTTCGCCTTCCATCCAATCCATAGTAATGATACGTTCTGAAGATAATGCTTCATAGTAGTTTGGAAACTTTAAATTAGGGATGTGCTTACACGCTGCAACAATAGCTTTACTTTGCTCAACTTCTAAAATATAGTTGGTTTCTTCTACTAATTTGTTTTCTACTTCTTGAAAGTACTTATCAGAGTCCTTACCTTTAATATTAAACATTTTTATGGCAATAGGTTTTACCATAGCCAAATCGCTAGCAATGCTATCTGCGACTCCTGGATATTGAATTTTCACAGCAAGTTTTTTCCCATCCTTTTCGGCTAAATGCACTTGTCCAATACTGGCAGCATTTACAGAATTTAGATTAAAAGAGTCATAAATTTGGCTTGGTAATTTACCAAAATATTTTTTAAAAGTTTTACTAACTAAAGGCGCAGAAAGTGGTGGTACAGAAAATTGTGCCAACGAAAACTTCTCTACATAAGCTTGTGGCAAAATACTTTTTTCCATGCTTAACATTTGTGCTACTTTAAGCGCACTTCCTTTTAATTGCTTTAAACCATCGTAAATGTCTTCCGCATTATTTTCGTTAAGTCTAGCTTTAGCTTCGGCTTCAGTTTTGGTGATTTTGTCACCATAGTATTTTAGGTAATTAACACCAACTTTTGCTCCAGTAGTAACAAGTTTAGTTGCTCTAGAAATTTTTGAAGTTGGTATTTTGTCTATCGTTTTCAATAGTTGTGGATTTTAGTAATAATAAGTATCCAGAAGTTTTAGAAACTTCTTTTTGCTCTGAATGACAATTAGAAGTCGTTGTATTTTAAGTACTTTGCTAAGGGTAATTTTAATTATTCATCTTAATTTTTTCTTTAAAGATGAATTTTCCAAAGTCAATTAGGCTTTTTAAAGGCATGACATTTAATACATCAAAACTAGTGTTCACAGATTTTTCTATAAAAATATCTGTTTTTTCAAACGAAGCAGAAGTATCATCCATCCAAAATTTCATGGTTAATAATAATTGTAACCATGCTGTTTCTGTAAGACCTCTATCTTGAATTTTGTTTAGCTGTTCTTGTTTAATGTCAATAAGCTCGATACCTAAATCTTTTATATAGTGTGCAAAACTTGCTTTAAGCTCTGATAACGCAGCGAAGCCTTTCAGACTGTTTTTATGTTTGTGTAAAGCATATACCACATAACTTCTGTTAGCGGTAAGATTTTCGAAAAAAGTAAAGTAGAAACTTAGTAATTTATTTCTAGGCTCAAAGTGTGCGTATTCCTCGCTAGCTTCTAAGGCGTGATGCGTATTGTCAAAAAAGGCTTTGAAGACTCCTTTTTCTATAGCATCAAATGTTCCGAAGTGCTCATAAAATTTAGATTCCTCAAAATTATTATGCTTCGCAAATGCGTAAACCGATTTAGGTTGTTCGTTATGTTCTAAGACAAAATCCATGTAAAATGAAATAATGTCGTTACTGCTTATGTTTTTCTTTTTTGCCATCCTGTGAAAATTTGATAGCATAAAGATATAAAATGTTTAACGATGTTTGATTAAAGTTAAACAAAATTTAACACGAGTTTGTGTTATGTACTGTTTTTAGTTTCAGTTTGCACTGAAATTGAAGAATAAGTGAGCTTGATGTTCTATTATAGTTAGTTTAAAACGAGCTTGAAAGTGATGAGAATGAATACATGTCGTTTACATCTTTCATTTGTATGTTGAATTTAGCAACCAACAGTTTTGCTGCGCCTTTCTAGTATAACATTGTCTAGCCAAATGCCATTTAATTGCCCTATTTTTTCTTTGTATCCAATAACTCTAAATTGATTATTGGTGTGTAATTTTAAGCTAGCAGTATTGGCCCGCATAATCCCGGCTTGTAGTGTCCATATATTATGCTGCTCGCTAATCTCAATTAGTTTTTTTAGCAGGAAATCTCCAACTTTTTGACCTCTAAAATGTTTTGAAACATAAACACTAACTTCTGCAACGCCGGAGTAGACCTTGCGTTTAGAGTTAGCGCTTAACGAGGCCCATCCTAAATATTGGTCGTCTTTTATTGCTAAAATACGACCAATAGGTAAGTGGTTATTATTCCAATAATCCCAATCAGGTACAACTGTTTCAAACGTTGCAACTCCAGTAGCAATACCATCTTGATAAATGGATTGTACTTCTGAGAAATTGGTTTTATTTATGGTAATAATTTTCATTCTAACAACATCCAGAACCTGGTGAACAAGAGTCTCCTGCTTGTATGTCTGAAAATTTAAGCTTTTGTTTAGGTTCCGGAATACCACATTTATCTTTTGCAAGACAATCGGTAAGTAAAGAGGTTAATTGAAACGAGTTGTTTTGAAACTCTAAACCAAATTTTTGAATGGTTTGTTCCCCTTGAAATTCTACTTCAATCTCTAAATCTTGAAGATTAAAGATGTCTTCAGAAAGGGTGATAATTTTAACTAGTTTTTCTGGGTGTAATCTGTGATCATAATCATCTGCATTCCATAATTGAAAATTTACTTTTTTCTCTTCCCTTACAGTTCCGCCACAATCTATAAAATGCTTTGTTACTTTGCCCACTTCTGTAACATGAAAATGGTTTGGGACTAAACTACCATCAGGTAGTGTAAAAGAAATAGTCTCTAATTGTGATAAGTGTTTTTTAATTTCTGAAAGTGTCATAATTTAATGTGTTATTATGATTAATATTTTGATGTTAGCAACACGTGTTGCTGTCTAAATTGTTGTTAAAAAAGCCATTTAAAAGTGTTTTCATGGCTGTCCAATTGTCCTTGTTAATACAATAGCAAACACTAGTACCCTCAATAGTACCTTGTATTAAACCTAAGTTTTTCAGTTCTTTTAAATGTTGTGAGATTGTGGGTTGTGCTAACCCAATCTCTTCTACTAAATCACCACACACACAAGCATTAATTTTAAAGAGATGTTGTATAATGGCTACTCTAGCAGGGTGTCCAAACGCTTTAGCAAATAATGCAATTTGATTTTGTGATTCTGAAAATTTTTCGGTTTTAATTAATCCCATTTTTTGTTTGTGTATTTGTACATCGCAATATTACGATTAATAGTTTGATTGATAAAACAGATTCCTCTTTTTTTAAGGTTTTATTAACAAACAAGGTATTTCTAATGCTTAATTTTACGTTTTAAATAACTTATTAAAAAGTCAACCATGAAAAAATTATTTACACTTATTATGGTGTTGACAGTATCATTTGCTGTTAATGCACAAATAGAAACGCCACAACCAAGTCCTTCTCAAAAAATTGAGCAAACAGTTGGTTTAACG
This sequence comes from Olleya sp. Ti.3.14, assembly GCF_038154885.1. Taxonomy (NCBI): domain Bacteria; kingdom Pseudomonadati; phylum Bacteroidota; class Flavobacteriia; order Flavobacteriales; family Flavobacteriaceae; genus Olleya; species Olleya sp. Ti.3.14. The sequence continues at coordinate 568,228 of NZ_JBAKAO010000001.1, read as the reverse complement.
GATGTTACTTTAGATTATTCTAGACCATCAATGAGAGGTCGTGAAATTTTTGGAAACTTAGTGCCTTTTGGAAAATTATGGAGAACAGGAGCAAATAAAAATACTATTATAACTTTTAGTGGAGATGTAACTGTTGGTGGTCAAGCTTTAAAAGCTGGGTCTTATGCAGTATTTACAACACCAAACGCAGCTAGTTGGGACGTTATATTTTACAACGATACTAATAATTGGGGAGCACCAAAAACTTTAGATGAATCAAAAGTAGCAGCTAAAGTATCTGCAGAAGTATATACTTTACCTATGGATATCGAAACGTTTACTATGTCATTTGATGACTTAACAAATGATTCTGCTGTTTTAGGGATTATGTGGGAGAAAGCTTATATAGCTGTAAAATTTGAGGTTGCAACAGATAAAGTAGTTACTGACGCTATTGCTAAAACAATGAATGGTCCTAGTGCAGATGATTATTACGCTGCAGCACGTTACTATTTTGAGTCAGGTAAGGATATCAATCAAGCTGTAACTTGGATGAATACTGCAGTAGATATGTATAAAGATGCTCCTAAGTTTTGGGTGTTACGTCAACAGTCTTTAATTAATGCAAAAGCAGGAGATAAAAAAGGAGCTATTAAAGCTGCTAAAGCGTCTTTAGCACTTGCAGAAAAAGCAGGTAATGCTGATTATATTAAGATGAATCAAGACTCTTTAAAAGAATGGGGAGGATTATAATCTAAAGATTATTAAATTATAATAAGGTGCAATCTATTAGATTGCACTTTTTTTTTGAATTAACTCTATATTTTGAATTTAAAATAGTCTTATTCTAGGCATGTTTTTATAATTCACTTTGATTAATTATAGTGTACTAAGGCTATTATTTTAGAGTCTATATGACTGTTAAATTTAGTTGTTACTCACTAGCTTAATTTCCGCGAAAGCGCTATTATTGTTAAAGTATTTATTTTTTACTGAATACATTGCTTTGCATTATACAGTTATTTGAATTTTAAGTATAAAAAAAAATCTGCAAATATTAATTTGCAGATTTTAATAATGTATAGAAAAGGCAGCTTAATGCTAGCTGTTTCTGTTTTTATTAAGTTCATCTTGAAGTTGGCGTCTTACTTTTTGTTCACGCTCTAAGGCATTACGTCTATGTTCTTCAAACTCTTCTTCGGTTTCTTCCAATCTTAATTTAGCTTCTTTAGTTACAGCATTACTGTTTTTAAATTTATAGATAAAGAAAAATAGAAAGGCTAGTAATCCTGCAATGATTGACCATAGTAATGTGTTGTATCCAACTTTACTCATTTGTAATCCAAATAGAGACATGCTGTCTTTTTCTTGGTTTGTTTCTTCTAAGTTGGTTTTTGTATTGCTTAAGCTACTTTTTAATTGCGTTACTTCTTGACTTTGAGAAGCTACTTTATTTTGAGTGTCTAATAATTCTTTTTTTAGTGCTTTTAGCGAATCTAAAGTGTGTGATTTAATTTTTTCAATCCATTCGTTTCTAACAACTTCATAAGATTGTCCACGTGCATCTCTCCAGTTGTTTGATCTTTTTGTTAGATATTCAAATTGGTTTTCTAAAGTTCCCGAATCTAAAGATAGTTTGTCATCTTCTTCTTCGGTTTCAGTTTGTGCAGTAGCAGTAAAAGTAAAAAGTAAAATAAAAAAAGCTGCTAATAGATAATTTGTTTTACGCATTGTATTTTGTTTGTTGTCTTTCGTCTTTGCGAAAATATAAAAAAAAGGTTTGCTATAAGGCTTAAATATAACAAAAAGCCTCACAATTGCGAGGCTTTTATATATACGTTTGTAATTAAAATTTGGATGTTAGTAATATGTAAAACGTCTTACTTTAGCAATATGCTTAGCTAATCTTATAACTTGATGACTATAACCATACTCATTATCATACCATACATATAATATTGCGTTTTTTCCATCTTTTCTAACAATGGTTGCTTTGCTATCGTAAATAGAAGGTGCAGAGCTACCAATTATGTCTGTAGACACTAGCTCGTCACTCATTTCGTATTTAATTTGCTCTACTAAATCTCCTTCTAATGCATACTTTTTTAATGTTGCATTAATACTGTCAATACTAGCTTTAGAGCTTAGCTCTAAATTTAAAATGGCTAAAGATCCATTTGGTACAGGTACACGAATAGCGTTAGATGTTAATTTACCTTCAAAGCTTGGTAAAGCTTTAGAGACTGCTTGACCAGCTCCAGTTTCGGTAATTACCATGTTTAATCCAGCAGCACGACCACGACGGTATTTACTATGGAAGTTGTCTACTAAGTTTTGATCGTTAGTATAAGCGTGTATTGTCTCTAGATGTCCACTTTTTACACCGTAAGTATCTTCCATTGCTTTTAAAACAGGAGTAATAGCATTAGTTGTACAAGATGCAGCAGAGAAGATGTCTATTTTATCAGGATCATTTTCTAGATGGTTAACACCATAAACAATATTAGGAATCCCTTTTCCTGGAGCAGTTAATAATACTTTATCAGCACCTGGAGAGTTTTTAAGTCTAGTTAAGGCTTCTTTATCTCTAAATACACCTGTATTGTCAATAATTAACGCATTATTAATACCATATTTGGTATAGTCAATGTCTTCTGGTTGGTTAGCATTAATTATTTTTACAGTTGTTCCGTTAATAATTAAGGCTTCGTTTTTAATATCTGCAGTTACAGTACCAGAAAAATCTCCATGTACAGAGTCGTTACGTAATAAAGCAGCACGTTTTTCTAAAACCGTAGCATCTAATTTACCACGTGTTACTATAGCACGTAAACGTAATTGGCTTCCTTTACCAGTACGTGTCATTAACTCTCTAGCAACTAAACGACCAATACGTCCAAATCCGTAAAGGACTACATCTTTAGGTGTGATATCTTTAGTGTTGCTTGCACCTTTAAGTTTGTTAGATACAAATGCTAAAGCATTACTGTATTTTTTTTCTTCTAAATGATACTCATAAGTTAATTTACCAATATCTAATTTAGCAGGAGGAACGTCTAAAGTTTTGATAGCTTGTGCAATCTCTACAGAATCAAATATTGAGATTGGTTTTTGTACAAATTCGCCAGCATATTCATGCAGGTTTAAAATTTCAGATACATTTCTGTCTATTAATTGGTTTCTAAAAATCACCAATTCGATAGATTTGTCATACCATAAATCGCTAACAATTTTAATAAATTCTACGGTAGCTCGTCTTCTGTCTGCTTGAAACGCTAATTCGTTTTCGTAAGTTTCGTTAATGGACATTTTAAATTATTTAGTGTGTGTTGTTAATTTAGACTTCTAAATTTTCGGCAAAAGTATAGATTTCAAACGATTTCGTAAAGTAAAAAGTGTAAAAAAATAAAAGCACTTAATTTTTACAATTAAGTGCTTTAAATTTAAGTTGGATAATTAATTACCTTAAACCATATCTGTTTTTCTCTCCTTTGGAGTTTATTAGCTCAATACTTAAAGGTTGGTACGTATCTCTGTTTTTTAAAATTTGATCAACATCCTCAATAGTATTTACTTTTACATTATTAATAGCAGTAATTATATTACCTGCTTCAATACCTTCTCTTTGTAAATATTGACCATAGGTACCATTAACTTTAGTGATTTTTACACCATTTTTAGTTTTGTATTTTTTTAAGTCTTCTGGTTTTGCATTTTTAATAACTCCAATAACAGGTAAAATATAGGTGTTGTTTTTAAGTAAAGTAACCGCAACCTCTTTGGTTTGGCCATCACGTAATAAAGTTACGTTAACAACATCATTAGGACGCTTAGTGTCTAAAAACCCTCTTAAATCAGAGAATTTTTTAATTTTAATATTATCAATCATTTTAATAATATCACCACTTTTAATACCAGCTTCTGCAGCACCAGTGTCTTCCTCAACATCATCCACATAAAAACCTTCAGTTTCTCCAACACCTAGCTTTTCTGCATAAGTACTATTTAATGATCCACCAATGACACCCAAAATTCCATTTTGGACATTACCAAACTCCATAATATCTTGTACCACTTTTTTTGCAATATTACTTGGTACAGCAAACGAATAACCAATGTATGATCCAGTCTGAGAGGTAATTGCTGTATTAATACCAATTAACTCACCAGCAGTGTTTACTAAAGCACCTCCAGAATTTCCAGGATTTACAGCAGCATCTGTTTGGATAAAAGACTGTGTGCTTTGTCCACTTAAATCTCTAGATTTAGCACTAATAATACCTGCAGTAACTGTGGATGTTAAGTTAAACGGATTACCAACAGCTAAAACCCATTCGCCAATTTTAGCAGTATCACTATCACCAAACGTTGTATAAGGTAATTGCTCATCACTTTCTACCTTTAACAAAGCAATATCTGTTTTTGGATCTGACCCAATAATTTTAGCAGTTAATGTACGGTTGTCATTAAGAGTAACACTTAATTGTTGCGAGTCCTCAATAACATGATTGTTGGTAATAATATAACCATCAGGAGATATAATTACTCCACTACCTGTACCCAATTGCCTTTTTTGTGGTACGCGACCATAAAATAAATCTTGTAAGGTAGGTTGCGCTGTATTTAACGCCACATTTTTAACGTGGACTACAGCATGTACTGTTTTATCTGCAGCATTAGTAAAGTTAATCCCTTCAGCAGCAGCTAAAGCAGTTGTGGTTGTTTTATAATTGGTAGGTAAAAAAACAGGATTATCCTGCGTAGTGTTAGTTGCAATTTGTACGTTGTCTTTTTCAAGAAAGGTTTTATATGTTCCTAGAGTAATTGCACCTCCTAATACCGAAACTAAAACCAAAGTTAACATCTTCTTCATAAAATACTTAGTTTAGATTTATTAGATAACGATTAAAATTAATTAAATATTGAATGTCTATTTCAACTTTAACGACGTTTTAACAACTGAAAAAACTTATATTTGTGCTTCAATTTTTCAGCCCAATGACATTGACTTTTTATAAATATCAAGGAACAGGTAATGACTTTGTCATGATTGATAATAGACAAAACTTATTCGACAAAAATAATACCAAACTTGTTGCATTTTTATGTGATCGTAGATTTGGAATAGGTGCAGATGGACTGATTTTACTAGAAAATCATCCAGAAGTAGATTTTAAAATGATCTATTACAACGCAGACGGAAACCAAAGTACAATGTGTGGTAATGGTGGACGTTGTATTGTCGCTTTCGCGGAATTTTTGCAGATTGTAAAACATGAGACCACTTTTGAAGCGATAGACGGTTTGCATTATGCAAAATTGACAGATGGTTTAATACATTTACAAATGAAAGATGTGGATACCATTAAAGTTTTTGAAAACCATCAATTTTTAGACACAGGATCACCACATCACGTTCAGTTTGTTGAAGACTTAGTTAATTTTGATGTTAAAACGGAAGGTTCAAAAATTAGATATGGACAACCTTATAACAAAGCAGGAAGCAACGTAAATTTTGTTGAAAAAATTAACGAAGATACTTTTGCGCTAAGAACCTATGAAAGAGGAGTAGAAGATGAAACCTTATCTTGTGGTACAGGTGCAACAGCAGTCGCTATAGCCATGCATGAGACAGGTCAAAGTACAACGTCCACAGTAAATCTTAATGTACAAGGTGGACAGTTAAAAGTGTCTTTTACAAAAACAGAAAATGTTTATAAAAACGTTATGTTAATAGGACCTGCAAAACAGGTTTTTAAAGGCGAAATTACATGCTAACATTACAAGGTAAACATATAAATTTAAGAGCCTTAGAGCCTGAAGATTTGTCATTTATACACCAAATAGAAAATGACGAATCCATTTGGGAAATTAGCAACACGATAACACCATATTCCAAATACCTTATCAAACAGTATTTAGACCACGCACACAAGGATATATACGAAGTCAAACAATTACGATTGGTCATTTGTAATAAAGATGAAGATGCAATAGGAATGATAGATGTTTTTGATTTTGATTATAAAAACAGAAGAGCAGGTATTGGTATTTTAGTAAAAGATACTGCTAATAGACAAAAAGGGCATGGTAAAGAAGCTTTGCAATTATTGACTAATTATTGTTTTAAACATTTAGATTTACATCAATTATATTGTAATATAAGTGAAGACAATACTGCAAGTTTAGCACTTTTTAAAAGTCAAGGCTTTAAGGAAATAGGATTAAAAAAAGACTGGAATTATTTAAACGGTCACTTTAAAAACGAATATTTATTTCAATTGATTAATACAGATGTACATTAAAAAAATTTTATTAGCTATTGCCTTAATTGGTTTAGTCGTAGCAGCTTATTTTGCCTATTTTATTTATGGAGCCATGTTTGAAAAAAATACAGCTTTTAATAACGACAAAGCTTATATATATGTTCCAACCAATGCAAATTACGATCAAGTTAGAGCGCAATTGGTCCCTTTATTAAAAGATATTGACAGTTTTGATGCTTTAGCAAAGCAAAAAAAATACACAACTAATATAAAAGCGGGACGTTTTGCTATTACTAAAAACATGAGTAATAATGATATTATAAACTCAATTAGAAGTAAAAACATTCCAATTAAATTAAGTTTTAACAATCAAGAGCGTATACAAAATCTTGCAGGTCGTATAGCACAACAAATTGAACCGGATAGTTTACAGCTTTTATCTGTAATGACGGATAATACTTTTTTAAAAGAGCATAAGTTTACTGATGCAACAGTTTTAAATATGTATGTACCTAATAGTTATGAGTTTTTTTGGAATACGTCAGCCGAAGGTTTTAGAGAACGTATGTTAAAAGAATATTATCGTTTTTGGAATACCACTAGACAAACAAAGCGTAAAACTTTAAACCTATCAGTAAACGAGGTTATGACCATAGCATCCATCGTACAAAAAGAAACTGCTAAAGTTGACGAAAGACCACGAGTAGCTGGAGTATATTTAAATAGAATAAAAAAAGGAATGCCATTACAAGCAGATCCTACTGTGATCTTTTCTAAAAAGTTAAAAGAAAATGATTTTGATCAAATTATAAAACGTGTGTTATATAAAGACCTTGAAATTGATTCGCCATACAACACGTATAAATATGCTGGTATTCCTCCTGGACCAATAACAATGCCTGATGTATCAGCAATTGATGCTGTACTAAATCCAGAATCTCATGATTACTATTACTTTGTCGCTAATGTGCAAAACTTTGGTTATCATAAATTTGCTAAAACCTTAAGTCAACATAATGCCAATAAAAACGAATATGTACGTTGGATTAATAGTCAAGGTGTTAACAGATAGTTTTTTTTGAATAAAATAATCACTTTATTACTTTTTTTGACTTCAATTTTAGCTTTAGGGCAAATTGATGACGACTCTTTTTTTAAACCCAGTGATACACTTAATACAAAACGTAAACAAGGTGTAATAATTACTCAAACCAGTTTGGCTACTTTGTCAATTGTTGGTTTAAATACGTTATGGTATTCAGATTATGAACGTTCAAAATTTCATACCACAAACGATAATTCCGAGTGGTTTAAAATGGATAAATTGGGTCACAGTTTTTCTGCCTATCAACTTGGTAAATTTGGAGCTCAAACTTTAAATTGGAGTGGTGTTAGCAAAAAAAATCAGTTGTTATATGGCGCAACTATAGGTTTTTCTTTTTTAACTGCTGTTGAAGTTTTAGATGGTTTTTCAGAAGAATGGGGTTTTTCTTGGGGAGATTTTACAGCAAATGCAGCAGGAGCAGGTTTGTATATTGGACAAGAATTACTTTGGGATGAACAACGCATTCAATTAAAATACTCTTTTAGTCAAAGTCCTTACGCTAATCAAAATCCTGAAAAATTGGGTAAAGGTTTACTTGAAGAGATTATTAAAGATTATAATGGACAAACCTATTGGTTAAGTGCCAACATACAGTCGTTTTTTAAAGACACAAAATTACCTAAATGGTTAAATGTAGCAGTAGGTTATGGTGTTGATGGCTTATTGTATGGTAATGCTAGTCTTCAAAATTTAGAATTTACTAACCAAAAACGAAGCAGACAATTTTATTTAAGTTTGGATATGGACTTAACCAAAATTAAAACTAATTCTACATTTTTAAAACAGGTATTTAACCTTATAAATGTTGTTAAAATACCTTTTCCTACAATTCAATTAAATGACAATGGAAAGGTAAAAGGACACCTTTTATACTTTTAACATAAGTTAACATATTGATTATCAGTATTTAATTTTTTTTCGTATATTTGCACGCTGAAATTTAAGTCTATCCCTTATTAATTTATAGACTTTTAAATCAATACAAATGAAAAAAAATATTGGAAAGTTTATATCAATAGTACTTACAATATCAATATTAGTATTAGTTGTCTTTGATCAAACAGAAGGTAATGCAAAACTAATTGAGCGATACGATATTAATGATTTAGAGAATCAGGATTTAGCAATAAATCAACAAAAAATATTTTCGCCACACCTAGGAAAATCTTTTACAGGGTTTAAAGAAGCTTTAGGTTTTAAGGAGTCTCAAAATGACTATTTTAGAGTTAACCAATTTGGTTACTTAGGTAAATATCAATTTGGGAAAAGTACCTTAAAAGTGCTAGGTATCCATCATCCACAATTCTTTTTAAACAATCCGGAATTACAAGAAAAAGCATTTATAGCAAATACACAGCGTAATAAATGGGTTTTGCGTAAGGATATTAAACGGTTTAAAGGAAAACTTATTAAAGGTGTGAAGGTAACGGAGTCAGGTATTCTTGCAGCTGCACATTTAGCTGGTCCAGGTAGCGTTAAAAAATTTCTTAGAAGTTATGGAGAAACCGGTTTTGCAGATGCAAATGGTGCAACTATTAAGTATTACATGAAAAAGTTTTCGGGTTATGATACCTCGTTAATTAAACCTGTTAAAAAGGTTAGAGTAAAATATGAAAGTGCTTAAAAGCTTTTGTGTATTATAAATAGTGTTGGTCTTTTATGTAGGTCAACACTATTTTTTTTCCATTGATTTACTGTTTTTGTTTTAATAAACTCAGTAGGTAATGTTATATCACAAGCCACACAAATTTCTGTGTTTTCGCTTAATGTGTTACATAAATCTTCTAATAATTTATTGTTTCGGTAAGGTGTTTCAATAAAAGACTGTGTCTGGTTATGTTCAAAACTTAAACGTTCTAAGCGTTTTAATTCTGCTTTACGCTCTCCTTTATCTATAGGTAAATAACCATTAAAAGCAAAACTTTGACCATTCATACCAGAAGCCATCATAGCAAGTAGGATAGAAGATGGTCCAACTAATGGAACAACTTGGATGTCATTTTTATGAGCTAAACTAACAATGTCAGCTCCAGGATCTGCAATTCCAGGACAACCAGCATCAGATATTAAACCAATAGTTTTACCTTCTAAACAAGGCTGTATAAAATTAGGTAAATCTGCAGATTCGGTAAATTTATTTAATTCAAATAGGGTTAAGCTAGACTGTGGTTTTACAGGAGCTATAGATTTTATAAATTTTCTAGCTGCTTTGGAGTTTTCAACAACAAAAGTATCCAAACTATCAATAATCGTTTTTACCTGAGCAGGTAAAACATGAAAAGGGTTGGACTCGCCAAGTGTACACGGAATTAAATATAATTTGCCTTTTGTCATAATTTTATAAATATATAAAATGTAGTTTATTTTAACCTAATTTTAATTTTATTACATGCATCATCAAGCATATTAAATACAGTTTCAAATCCTTTGTCACCACCATAATATGGATCTGGTACGTCTAAATTTAGATTTGGATGACTTTCGTTTAATATTAGATTTACTTTTGATTTTTGAATATCATTTTCTGCTAAAGCTATAATATTATTATAGTTAGAATTGTCCATAGCATAAATAATATCAAAATCCAAAAAATCTTGTTTTACAAATTGTCTAGCTTTTTGTTGGATAATATCGATACCTTTTTGTTTTGCAATAGCAATGGATCTAGGGTCTGGTTTGTTACCTATATGGTAACTGCTTGTTCCTGCAGAATCTACAAAATATAAATGATTATCTAATTTAGATTGTAGGATGCCTTCAGCCAAAGGAGAACGACAAATGTTTCCTAGGCAGACCATTAAAATTTTAGTCATTTTAAATAAAAATTAAACCGAAAGTTTTTTCGTTAAATCCTCAACGTATTTTCTAAACTGCTTGTCTGTAGTTGATAAATTATCAACCGTTTTACAAGCATGTAATACTGTAGCGTGATCACGTTTTCCTATCTGAGAACCAATACTAGCTAAAGAGGCTTTGGTAAACTTTTTAGCAAAAAACATGGCTAACTGTCTAGCTTGTACAATATGACGTTTTCTAGTTTTAGATTGTAAAGTATCCACATCCATTTGGAAATAATCTGATACTATTTTTTGTATATAATCTATTGAAACTTCACGTTTTGTGTTTTTAACAAACTTCTCAACAACTTGTCTAGCTAACTCTATATTAATTTCTTTTTTATTAAAAGAAGATTGAGCAATTAATGAAATAATGGCACCTTCAAGCTCTCTAATATTAGATTTTATGTTTTTAGCAACATATTCAATTATATCCTCTGGCATTTCAACACCATCTCTATATAATTTGTTTTTTAAGATGGACACACGTGTTTCAAAATCCGGAGTTTGTAACTCGGCAGATAATCCCCATTTAAATCTTGATAATAAACGTTGCTCAATATCTTGCATATCTACAGGAGCCTTGTCACTTGTTAAAATAACTTGTTTTCCGTTTTGATGCAAATGATTAAAAATGTGGAAAAAGACATCTTGTGTACCAGACTTACCAGATAAAAACTGAACATCATCAATAACCAATACATCTATTAATTGATAAAAGTGTATAAAATCATTACGATTATTCTTTTTAACCGAGTCTATATATTGCTGCGTAAATTTTTCTGCAGAGATATATAAAACAGTTTTTTCTGGGTATTTATCTTTTATATCAACACCAATAGCGTGCGCTAAGTGTGTTTTACCTAAACCAACACCACCAAAAATTAATAAGGGATTAAAAGATGTCCCACCTGGTTTTGCAGAGACTGCTAAACCTGCACTACGTGCTAAACGGTTTGAATCACCTTCTAAAAAGTTATCAAAATTATAGTTTGGATTAAGTTGAGATTCGATTTTTACATTTCTAATTCCAGGAATTATAAATGGATTTCTTAATTCCGGATTTTTATTATTTAGAGGCACATCTACATTTTGAGACTTTACTGCACTTCTGTTTGAACTCGGAATTTTTTCTGTAAACGGTTGTTTATTACCATACGTGTTTTCCATTTTAATAATGTAAACCAGTTTGGCAGTTTCACCTAACTCTTTAGTTAAAGAGACTTTTAATAATTTAACGTAATGCTCTTCTAACCATTCGTAAAAAAATTTACTAGGGACTTGGATACTTAATGCATTGTCTGTTAGTTTAACCGCGACTATTGGTTCAAACCAAGTTTTGTATGCTTGTGGTTGGATATTATCCTTTATAAATAGAAGACAGTTATTCCAGACCGTTTGCGCAGTTACACTCATGTTAATTGTAAAAAATATTTTTTATTAGTTAATTTGTCCCAATAATAGCAATAAGACAACTCTGTTTGTTAGCTTGGCAAATATGTGAACAAAAAACGTAAAAAAAAAATCATTTACTATTGAATTTATAGTTTTTTTTGTGCATGTTAACCAACCATTCGAAACTACAAAAAAAAATCAAGACTATGGGTATAATGCAAGATGAAATTCAAATAAGAGTACGATATGCAGAAACAGATCAAATGGGAATTGTACATCATGGTAATTACGCAATATATCTAGAAATGGCTAGAATTGAGTGGTTGCGTAAATTAGGAATTTCTTACAAAAAAATGGAGGACGAAGGACTTGGTTTACCAGTTGTGTCGCTGTCCTTAAATTTCAAAAAATCAGCATATTATGACGACGTAATTACAGTAAAAACTACGTTAAAAAAAGCACCAACTGCGTTAGTCGAGTTTGAATATGAAATACTGAATGATTTGCAACAAGTTTTATGTACAGCAACTGTAGTTTTAGCTTTTTTAGACATGAAAACTAGAAAACCTACTAGACCTCCTAAATATTTTTTAGAAGCTTTAAATAGCTAAATCTTTAATTTTAACTTCGTAAATAGTATCAAAAATTTCAAAAATAGTTTGCGCCTCTTTTTTTCTAACAGAGATCGTGATTTGGCAGTCTAGTTCTAATTTTTGGTTGATAACTTTTAAGTTTTTCTCTTTAATTACACGCATAACCTTATTCATATTTTTATAATCAAAACTGATAAGATATTCAATGTTGATAGTGCGTGTTACAATTTTTGAAGCTTCCAAAGCCATTTGAGCTCCAGTTTTATATGCATTAATTAAACCACCAACACCAAGCTTAACACCTCCAAAATACCTAACAACAACAATTAATACGTTGGTTACTTCAAATGATTGGATTTGTCCATAAATAGGCATGCCTGCACTATTATTAGGTTCGCCATCATCATTGGCTCTGTAGGCAATAGTTTCTGTGCCTATTTGGTAAGCATAACACCAATGTCTAGCTTGATGATGTTGTTTTTTTAAGTCTTCAATATGTTGTTTAACAGCTTCTTCTGTTTTTACAGGAAATGCATACCCAAAAAATTTGGAATTTTTATCTTTAAATAAGACTTCTTCTGACGGTTTAGTTATTGTTTTGTAAGTGTCTTTTTCCATGAATTATGATAATGTCACTAATATAATAGACAGTACAGCTATCCCAATACCAATCCAGTTTTTAGTTAATAAACGCTCTTTAAATAATAATAAACCAATTAAGGTTGTTAGCATGACTATAGCCACATTATTAACAGTAAAAATGGTCGAGCTTTCAAAATTTTCGGCATTTAAAGCTTTTAATAAAGTATAAATAGAGTAGTAGTTAACCACACCTAAAATCACACCAGATACTATACTTTTGGGGTCAAAAGTAAATTGTTTTTGTATCGCTTTCGCGGAAAGCAAGCCAATCCCAATCACTCCAGCAATAAAAAAGATGGTAGCAGAAAAAATGGGAATTCCGTTGTCTGCTAAATAAGTAGTTTCAATATATTTTATAGATGTGTCTATGGTACCTGACCCTAAAAATAATATAATAGGCAGCCATAATGTTTTAATTGAAAAACGTTGATCAGTTTTTGTTTTATATGATGCTAAGTAAACTGCTACTAAAGCCAATATAATACCTAATGCTTTTTGCCAACCTAAACTTTCGTTATAAAAAAATAGTCCAAATATAATAGGAATAACAACACTCATTTTACTAGCAACAGAAGCTACAGATAATCCATTACGTTGAGCTGTTAAAGCCATTACATTAAAAATGGCTATAAATAAAAATCCTAAACCTATTGCGCCAAAAAACCATTTAGATTGTATAATATCGCTTACATTTATAGGTGCATCATAGCTTAAAATACCATAAGTGAAAGCTGTAAAGTAGTTAAAAACAATAGTTTGTAACGTATTTATATTGCGTTTACCAACAACTTTAAAGATGACAAAAATTAATGTAGACGCACATATACTAAGTAATAAATACATTAAAACAAGTCTTTTTTAATGGTAAATAAATCTATAATATCTTCTGTTTTAGGATTGTTATTCCAAACGTTAATCCCTAAATTACTTGCAGTTTCTGTGTTTTCAGAAGTATCATCTATAAACAGGCATTCTTCTGGTTTTAGGTTGTTTTCATTTAGTACAAACTGAAAAATATCTTTGTTTGGTTTACGTAATTGTATTTCGTGTGAAAGGTAAAATTTATCAAACGCATTTTTAAATTCGTCATAAAACGATACCTGATTTTTAATACAATCAATATGCAACTCATTAGTATTACTTAGTAGTATTAGATTGTACTTTTTGTCTTTTGCTAATTGTTGTACAAATTCTAAACGTTTAACAGGAAAATCACAAATAATATAGTTCCAAGCTTCAACGATTTGTTGTTTGGTTAATTTTGGAAAATTACCCATGTAAAAATCTATAAACTCGTTAGTATCTATCAGACCTTGTTCGTAAAAACTATTAAAAGCAACGATTTCTTCTGATAATTCATCAACGTCAAACAGCTCTAAAGCGTTGGTCATTGCACCTTCTTTATCTAAATTAATAAAGACATCTCCAAAATCAAATATTAGGGTTTTAATCATAGGGTTAGTATCATTTTGCTAAAGCAAAACTTAATTAGTGTTTTTGTAAATATATAGTAAGTCGTCTAAAATGGAAGACTGATTAATTAATTCTCCTTGTAACTTAGGTGCTTTTACACCTTCGGTAAAAATAGTTTGACCCTTAAAAACTCTAGCTTCGTCCCAAAGTCTAGCATCTATAAAAAGTTGTAATGTTTTAGAGCCACCTTCAATAATTACAGAGTTGATGTTGTGTTTAAATAGAGTGTCACAAATTTGTTGTGCTTGAGATTTTTTTTGACTAAAATCAATTCCTGAATTTAAATCTCCAACCATTGTGTTGTTTGGTGGATGGATAGACCAGGTTGTGTTTTGTAAAGCCTCTTGAGTTGTGTTGTCATTATTGTAAATTAATAAGCTTTCCGCTTTAGCGTTAAAAACATGGCAGTCTGCTTTTAAGGTTTTATTTTTATCTAGTACGACACGTAATGGATTATTACCTGTCCAATCTCTAACATCTAGCGTTGGATTGTCTTGTATAACGGTATTAGTGCCTACTAATATGGCTTGCTCTTCAGCTCTCCATTTATGGACTAATTGTCTAGAATACGTGTTGGTAATCCAAACAGGTTTTTGTTCATTTTTAGATTTTGGTGCGATAAATCCGTCGTTAGATTCTGCCCATTTTAATATAATATAAGGTCGTTTTTTATTATGAAAAGTAAAAAATCGTTTGTGATGTGCTTTGCATTCGGCTTCCAAAACGCCGACTTTTACATTACGACCAGCTTCTAATAATATTTTAATACCCTTACCAGCAACTTCAGGATTATCATCAATACATCCAATAACTATATTTGGTATTTGATGGAGGATAATTAAGTCGCTACAAGGTGGTGTTTTACCATAATGACTACAAGGTTCTAGCGTTACGTAAATAGTAGCATCTTTTAAAAGGGATTGATTTTTTACGCTATTTATAGCATTTACTTCTGCATGATTGCCACCATATTTGCTAGTGTATCCTTCGCCAATTATACGATTGTTTAAAACAATAACGCAGCCAACCATAGGATTTGGACGTGTTTGTCCTAATCCACTTTTGGCTATTTGCAACGCGCGTTTTATGTAAAATTGATCATTCAAAATTATAACTTTATTTTAATGTCCTCTGTACGATCGACTTGGTAAGAATGAGAAAAACCTAAAATCTTGTATTTAATATCTCCAAGATATTGAACTTTTATTTTTTTACTAAAAAAACTACCTAATAAACTGCTTAAGTTTTTATTGCTTAGTAAGCTGTCTGTTGGTATTTTAGCTTGAAGTGGTATTGTAAATTCTTGTCGTGAAGGTACGTCAAAACTAACGCTTGAAACAGCACCAATATGATTGTTATTTACCAATACTTTGATGCCATCAGTTTTAATTTTACCACCAATACTATTAGGATTTAAAAAAAGAGCATCTGCTGTGATGGTTATAAATTTTGATGAAGACTCTAATACTTTTATGTTTTCAACTCTAATAAATTCTGGTTTTTCAGTCACTTTACAGTTAAAAAAACAGGTTAATATTGTTAATAAAATAAGTGCTTTCTTCATGGGTCTTTTTTTGGATTTAATGTATCTTCATCCTCTAAAATAAGGCACAAAAATACTATATAAAAGTGAGTAATACTATTATTGAAATAAGAGAAATCCAGCCACATGATAATCCTCAAATTGAGGCTGTCATTCGCGAGGTTTTTATAGAATATAATTTGCCTTTAGTTGGGACAGCATATGCAGATCCTGAGACACTAAAAATGTTTGAAGCCTATGCAGACCCAAAATCGACGTATTACGTCGTAGTGGTTGATGGAAAAGTTGAAGGAGGAGGTGGTTTAAAACCTTTGCATGGAATGGAAAAGGAGGTATTTGAAATTCAGAAAATGTATTTTTCTAATCGCTTACGCGGAAAAGGTTTTGGTAAAAAACTATTTCTGAAATGTCTGGAAAAAGGTAAAAATCAAGGGTTTAAAAAGGCGTATTTAGAAACTATTCCTATTTTAAAAGAAGCCATACATATTTACGAATCTAACGGTTTTAAGCATTTAAATGGTCCATTAGGTAGCACAGGACATTTTAATTGTGGTATTTGGATGGAAAAACAACTATAATATCAGCCTATGTTAATAAAAGATTTAAAAGCATTATTCCACAAGGAACTAGATGATATTTATGGTCCAGACGAAGTCTTTACCTTTTTTTTTATGTTGACAGAGCATTATTGTAATATTTCTAGATTGGATGTGGCTTTAAATACTAATTTAAGTGTGACAACGGAAGAGAAAATTCCGATATTTAAAGCTTTAGAAAGCCTAAAGCAGCAACAGCCCATACAATATATAATAGGTGAAACTGAGTTTTTTGGAATGCCTTTTAAGGTTAACCCAAACACTTTAATACCACGTCCAGAAACAGAGGAGTTAGTACAATTGGTTTTAGATAGTTATGACAATAAAAAACAAGGACATAATGCTTCGGTTTTAGATATAGGCACTGGTAGTGGTTGCATTGCCATTAGTCTGGCCAAAAAATTACCTGAAGCAACTATTTTTGGGCTTGATGTTTCCGCGAAAGCGATAAAAACAGCAACACAAAATGCTTTATTAAATAAAGTAAACGTGGATTTTATTGAAGCTAGTATTTTAGAAGATACTGCTTGGGAAAAAAATTTTAAGGATTTAAAATTTGATACTATTGTGTCAAATCCTCCTTACGTGAGACAATTGGAAAAGCAAGCAATGACGTCTAACGTGTTGGATAACGAACCACATTTAGCCTTGTTTGTACCTGATAATAATCCGTTAATTTTTTACAAAGCGATTACAAAATTTGCTTCGCAATACTTAAAAACTAATGGCAAATTATTTTTTGAAATAAATGAATATTTAGGTGAAGAAATGACAGCTTTATTGACCGATAATGGCTTTAAAAATGTACAATTAAAACAAGATTTTTTTGGTAAAGACCGAATGATTAGTGGTGTTAAACAATAATGAAAGTAATATATTACATACTACTATTTGTGTTAGTTTTAGGTTGTAAAAAAACCGATAAACAAATGGTAACGCCTGCTGTTAAAAAAGCAGTGGATAATAGTGCTTTTATTGACCGTTTTGAGGATGAATTTTTAGGCAGTGTTGGATATGTTGATCTAAAAAAACCACATTTAATTACTTCACGACTATTTAATACGTTTAGTATTTTATCTGAAGAAGAGAATACCGTACTTGAAACACAAAAGTTATTTAATACTCAGGATACGATTACTAAATTTGGAATGGCTTTAAATATAAATTTTAGTAAAGCATTTAAAGCGTTTGTAATCTACAAGTTTATTGAAGACCAAGTCATGGATTATAAATTAGTAACCTACACTAATAACTACCAATTTATAGATGCTCTTGACGTGTCTTATTATAATTTGACACATAAAATTAATCAAACCGAAACTTATGTTTATAATAATAAGTTATTTGTTCATGACAAACAGCTTAATAAGGCTATCCATTACTATTTAAACCCTAACGGAACTTTTGAAAAGCAAAGTGATAGTATAAAATTTAATTATTTACCACTAATAGATTATCAAACTTTGGATTATTTTAAAGTAAACTTTGATCAAAGGATTGTAAAGTCCAAAAACGGTTTAATCATTAGGGATAGTTTGGGTAATAAAGTAGGTAAGTTTGAGTATTTAAAAACCGTTTCTGTTATAGAATATACGGACAATAAAACAAAAATTATAGATAATGGTCAAGTTGTCTATAGTCGCAAAGCTAAAGTGATTATTAACCCTGAAGTTTTAAAGAAAGACGAGAATTTTTATATTGATAACACAAATATAGGTTACGTACCTGAAGCTTATTTTTTCAAGACTTATAGCAATGATGGTAATCATTATAATTATGATGGTTTGTCTGTTAAAGGAAAAAATTTACAACCAATAGCGCTTAGTGAGTTATTTGATGTAAAGCAAGTTGATATTAATGAGTATAAAAACCGAGTTTTATATCAACCCAACAGTATAGATGTTACTAAACTTTACAAGAAGGATAACGTCCTAACCTTATTGGCAAAAAATGGTAAAAAAGTAGTGTATAAAGACACGACTTACAACTCGGAGTTTAGTCCAACAAAAACATATAGTGTCTTTAAAAATTCAGGTTTTAAAGATGTGTTTTTGGTGCATTATCACATGGTTTTTGATTATCAACGTTTTGATTTTATTAGTCAAGAGACAGGAGAATTATTAGACCAATACGCAGGAGGTTATCCTCATGTATCGCCTAAAAAAGATATATTAATTTCTATAGATTATGATACTGAGTGTCCTAGCCAGCGTACATTATTTATAGACAAAATAGTGGATGGTAAAATCATAAAGGCTTTTGAGTTATATTATAATTTGGAAGAAAACTATGATCACATAACTTTTGAAAAAATCTCTGATGAGATGGAAGTCTATTGGTTAAGCAATAAAGAATTTATCGTGAAATTTTGGGGAGCATCAGAGTGCTATTCGGATTCAGAAAATTATTTTTATTATAAATACAAGATTAAACAGCAATTTTTAGAATTGCTTGAAGGCATATAATATGAGCATACAATTAAAAATAAACGCATTAAGAGAACAGTTAAGAGAGCATAATTATAATTATTATGTTTTAGACAGTCCGACAATTAGCGATTATGATTTTGATATACAATTAAAAGAGTTACAAGCTTTAGAAGAAGCGCATCCTGAATTTTTTGATGCAACTTCGCCAACCTTACGAGTAGGAGGTCAAGTGACTAAAAATTTTAATACACTTGTGCATAAGCATAGGATGTATAGTTTAGATAATTCGTATTCTCTTGAAGATTTAAAAGATTGGGAAGCACGAGTTAAGAAAATGGTAGATGGTGAGATAGACTATGTGTGTGAATTAAAATACGATGGTGCCTCCATAAATCTAACATATCAAAATGGAAGTTTATTAAAAGCTGTTACACGAGGTGATGGTGTGCAAGGAGACGAGGTTACTGCTAATATAAAAACAATTAATTCTGTCCCTTTACAATTAAAAGGTAGTTTTCCTGAAGAGTTTGAGATTAGAGGTGAAATTATTTTACCCTTTGATGGTTTTAATAAAATGAATGAAGAGCGTATTGCTAATGGAGAAGAGCCTTATAAAAACCCACGTAACACAGCCTCTGGAAGTTTAAAGTTGCAGGATAGTGCAGAGGTTGCAAAACGACCTTTAGATTGTTTGTTGTATGGTTTAGTAGGTGGCGATTTTGATTATAAAACGCACCTTGAAAGCTTAGAAAAAGCAAGACAGATGGGATTTAAGGTCCCAAAAGAAGTTAAGTTGTGTAAAACCATTGATGACGTATTTGCTTTTATAAATCATTGGGATACTGCTAGACATGAATTACCTTATGAGACTGACGGTGTTGTAGTAAAAGTCAATAATTTGCATCATCAAGACGAGCTTGGTTTTACATCCAAAGCGCCACGTTGGGCTATGGCTTACAAGTTTAAAGCAGAACAGGTTAGTACTATTTTAAATACTATTACTTATCAGGTTGGTCGTACAGGAGCTATAACTCCTGTTGCAAATTTAGAACCAGTAGAATTGGCTGGTACAATTGTTAAACGTGCATCGTTGCATAATGCAGATCAAATAGAAAAACTGGATATAAGAGAAGGTGATACTGTGTTTGTTGAAAAAGGTGGCGAAATTATACCTAAAATTATAGCAGTAAATTTTTCTGAAAGACCAGATAACTCTGTACCTACAAAGTATATAACACATTGTCCAGAATGTAATACATTATTACAAAGGGAAGCAGGTGAGGCTAAACATTTTTGTCCTAACTATAATGGTTGTAATCCACAAATAATTGGACGTATTCAGCATTACATCTCTAGAAAAGCAATGGATATTGAAGGTTTGGGAGGCGAGACTGTCGCGCTTTTAGTTAATGCAGGATTAATCCATAATTATGCAGACTTGTACGATCTAACTAAAGACCAAATCTTACCGTTGGAGCGTATGGCAGATAAAAGTGCAGATAATTTAATTGCAGGTATTGAAGCGTCAAAACAAATACCGTTTGAACGTGTTTTATTCGCGTTAGGTATCAGGTTTGTTGGAGAGACGGTTGCAAAAACGCTAGCTAAACATTATAAAAGTATTGATGCACTTGCTTTTGCGTCTGTAATTGATTTAGAGCAGGTTAATGAAATAGGTATCCGAATTGCTGAAAGTGTAGTCGACTTTTTCTCAAATCCAGAAAATCAAAAAGTCATTGATAGACTCAAGCAATGTGGTTTACAATTAGAAATCTCTGCAGAAAAGTTAGCCAACCAAACAGATAAGTTAAAAGGACATAATATTGTAGTTTCAGGCGTATTTTATAAAGTATCACGTACTGAGTTGAAAAAGCTTATTGAAGATAATGGTGGGAAAGTAAGTAGTTCTATCTCTTCAAAAACAAGTTATATAATTGCTGGAGACAATATGGGACCAAGTAAAAAAGACAAAGCTGATAAGTTAAATATAGACATGATTTCAGAAGATGATTTCTTAAATAGCTTAGAATAAACGTGTTAATAGTCGATTAAAAGCTTATTTTATCGTTTAATAACAAATTATTTGTATATTTGTCATCCCAAATAAATAATAATGAAGTTAACAAAGTTTAATTTAGTATCGATAATTTTAGTGATTCTCGTAATACTTACTATGGCTGGACGCATATTTGATGCGCCAACATTGTCTGATTATTCCTGGATTTTAGTGTTTCCTTTGTTTGCCTATTTATACTATAGTCAGACTAAGCAAACCAACCATTATTTTGGTTTTTTTCTTATTGGATTTTCTTTAGTAGAAATTCTGAAAATTGTCTTTTACGGAAATGACACTATGGCTTATTATGTTGCTAATTATCTAGTAATAGCTACTTATACTTCCTTAATTATTTTTCTAGTTAAAGATTTTAATATCAAGTTGTTATTAAAGGAATTTAAGTTGCATATAATTGTCTTATTAGTATTTAATGCATATATAATTTATGTGTTAAATCAGATGATAATGCAAGATGCAAAGTTAGCAGTATACTCGTTAGATTTTATAATTGAAGTAACATATAATGTATTGATATTGTTAGTGCTATCACTATCATTAATACATTATTTATATCACGAAACCAAACAAGGATTACTATTGTTTTTAGCCAGTGTTTGCATCGTTTTTTCCGAAATGGTACAAGTCGCTTATTTGTTTATATCTTCAGCATATTTACTTCAAATGGTGTACACTGCTTTAATAGGTGTAGGCTTTTACTTTCTATACGTTTACATTAAAATTAAATATAAATCCACTCAAAAAAAAACTGAAATCGCTTAGTTTTATACAATAATAGAAGTTCCTTCTGCTTTTTTAGTACTATCTGCATCAAAGTAAAAGTCTATTTTACCTAAATTTATACCATAACAACCTACTTGGTTAACTAATACGTTTTTACCTTCTAAATTTTGCGCAACGGTTGGCTTAGGTAAAAAAGTATGTGTGTGTCCACCAATAATTAAGTCAATATCTTTAGTTGCTTTAGCTAAGCTTAAATCGCTTATTTTATCAGGCGTTTTACTGTAATTGTATCCCAAATGTGACAAGCAAATAATAAGATCGCATTTCTCGTCGATTTTTAAAATACGTGTCATTTCTTGTGCAGCTTCAATTGGGTCTAAATACTCAGTTTCTTTGTACATTTTTTTGTCAACTAAACCATCTAATTGAATTCCTAATCCAAAAACACCAATTTTAATACCTTCTTTTTTAAATATTTGATATGGTTTTACATGAGTATCCATGACTGTATTTTTAAAGTCATAGTTAGCAGATACAAATCCAAAGCTAGCATGAGGTAATTGGGCATATAATCCATCTATACCATTATCAAAATCATGATTCCCTATTGTAGCTAGATCGTATTTAAGTTTACTCATTAACTTAAATTCTAATTCGCCACCATAGTAATTAAAATATGGTGTGCCTTGAAAAATATCTCCAGCGTCTAATAGTAATGTATTAGGGTTATCTTGTCTAATGTTTTCAATTAAAGTTGCACGTCTAGCCACACCACCTTTATTTGCATTTCTACCATCCTCTGGCCCAAAAGCATCAATGTGACTGTGCACATCATTAGTATGTAAAATCGTTATTTTTTTAGATTTTGAAGATGTTGCAAACGATTGTAATCCATAACCACCAACTGTAATTAAAGCTGTAGCTGCTGTTGCTTGTTGTATAAAATCTCTACGTTTCATTATGTGGTTATTTAGTTTGGATAAATCTATTGTCAATTACAGGTTTGATAGTATCAGTCTTTTTAAAGTAGTCTATCATCGCATTTCTTATTTTATAATCAAGAGTATATAGGCTATCATTTACCTGAAAAAATCGCATTCTGTCTCCTCCATTATATAGGTAATCATTAGTCGCAACGTAATAGGTTTTATCCTTTTCAATTGGATTGTTGTTTATTAAAGCCTGAGTAATATTATACGTTTTATCCAGTGTTAATTGTATTCCGCTTACAGGATGTGCACGCTTAGCCTGACTTAAATAATGTGTCATGCTATCTATTTGTTGTCCTTTTAGTGCGACTACTACAATACTGTTTTCAAAAGGCATAATTTCAAAAGCAGTTCTAGTGGTAATATTTCCTTTAGAAATTATAGATCTAATACCACCATGATTTAGGATAACAGCATCTATATTTTTTCCAGTACGTTTGTTAAAAATAGGATTGCTCTCTTGCATGACAGCATCAGCCATAAGATTACCAATTGCTGTATTTAAATCACCATCACTTTTGCTATAAGTTTCTGGAGCGTAAGACAAAACAGCGTCCATATCCTTATTTATGCTTTCGCGAAAGGGTTTTACAAAGTCATCGATAGCTTTATCTGTTGCTAAAGTGTCTGTAATTGTAATCTGTTTGCCTTCTATTTTACTCAACGAGTAAGTGTCTTGCTTACAAGAGTTTAAAAAAGTAATTAAAAGCAAGATGAAAAGATGTTTGTATTTCATATTTAATGTTGAATAATTTAAAGCTAATATAGTTACAATTACTACATTTGTAATAAAGGAATAAAGATAAATGATTTTAAAAGGTTTTAAAGAAAAATCTAATAAAAAGTACATTATTAAATGTGCTCAAAGTCGTGTAATTGCACCAAACGCAAACAGGATTAAACATGTTGGAGTCTTAGTAAATAGTCATGAGTTTTCTGATCCAGAATGGATTAATAGTTTGTCAGAGCAATTAAAAATTAACGCTAAGGACTTAAAAATCTTATCTCTTTTTAATGGTAAAAAAAACGAAACGTCTGCTTATAACCATACTTTTTCTGAAAAAGAACTTGCTTGGAAAGGACAATTTAAATCACAAACAGTAAAAGATTTTTTAGCCAATAAATTTGATTTGTTGATTAACTTTTATGAAACCGATTCCTTAGCTTTGCAAGCTGTTAGTGCATCAGCCAATGCCGACTTAAAGGTAGGTCTGCATAATGCTAATCCTGACGTAAATGATTTAATTATAGATATTAGAATAAAAGATAAAAACATCTTTAAAACCGAAATTATAAAATACCTAAACATTTTAAATAAATTAAGTAATGAATAACCCTTTTTTAGGCACAGGAATAGCAATTGTAACTCCATTTAATGATGATTTATCAGTAGATTACAAAGCGCTAGAAAATATTGTAGAATATAACATCACCAATGGTATCAATTATATAGTTATAAATGGTACAACAGGAGAAAGCGTTACAATTACAAAGCAAGAAAAACAGGATATAGTTGCTGCTATTATAAAGTATAACAAAGGACGTGTACCATTAGTTTTAGGTATTGGAGGTAGCAACACTGCACAGGTTGTAGAAGAAATTAAAGCTACTGATTTTACAGGTATTGCTGGAATACTATCTGTATCGCCTTATTACAGTAAACCAACACAGGAAGGTATGTATCAGCACTTTAAAGCGATAGCTCAGGTCTGTCCAATTGATATAATTTTATATAATGTTCCTGGCAGAACTTCTAAAAATATGACACCAGAAACAACGTTGCGTTTAGCAAAAGATTTTGATAATATCGTTGCAGTTAAAGAAGCTGGTAATAATGTGGCTCAATATTTAGAATTGCTAAGAGATAAACCAGACAATTTTTCTGTGATATCAGGAGACGACGATTTAGCTTTAGGTATTGTTTTAGCAGGTGGAGCAGGAGTAATATCCGTAATTGGACAAGGGTTACCTAAAGCTTTTTCTACAATGATAAATCTAGGTTTAGAAGGTAAAAACAAGGAAGCGTATCAACTTCATTTTAAAATGATGGATATCGTTAACATGATTTTTGAAGAAAATAATCCAGCAGGTATTAAGGCAGTATTAAATAGCCTTGAGTTATGCAATACAACCGTTAGATTACCTTTAGTTACTGCTACAACACAATTACAAAGTCGTATAAATACTTTTATGACTAATTTTAGTAAAAGTTAAATTATACTTAAACCTAAGTCCAACTTGATTTCTTCAATTAATTTAGCAATCAAATTATATTTTTAAAATCCATTTAAATAGCGTATTTTTGCGCTTCGTTAAAATTTTATGAAGAATTTACTTTACATCTTAATTACATTTTTAGTTTTCACTTCTTGTAGCGAGTATCAAAAGGCATTAAAGTCTGAAGATGTTGCTGTTAAGTTTTCAATGGGTGAAAAACTTTATAATGAAGGTAAGTATAACAAGGCAAGTCGTTTATTTACTCAAATTGTTCCTGCTTACAGAGGGAAGCCTCAAGCAGAAAAATTGATGTTTTTAGATGCCGATAGTTATTTTCATTTAGAAGATCATTATTTAGCAGGATATAGATTTGAGCGTTTTGCATCTGCGTATCCTAGAAGCGAAAAAGTAGAAGAAGCATACTATAAAAGTGCATTAAGTTATGCGCAATTATCTCCTGTGTATTCTAAAGATCAACACGATACAGATCATGCACTAGAGCAATTACAATTGTTTGCTAACTTATATCCAGACTCGCAATACATGCCAAAAATTAACGAGTTGGTTAAAGAGTTACAATATAAATTAGAATTAAAAGCATACAGTATTGCTAAGCAATACAATCATATTTCAGATTTTAAAGCTTCTATTAGTTCATTTGATAATTTTATTGCAGATTTTCCTGGTACAACCTTACGTGAAAAAGCGTTATATTATCGTTTTGATTCTGCTTACCAATTAGCAATGAAAAGTGTAGAGTATAAAAAAGAAGAAAGATTAAATACAGCTATCGCATATTATAACAACTTTAAAAAAACAAATGCAGAGTCAGAGTTTATTAAAGATGCAGATAAACAGGTAGAGGATTTAAAAGAACAATTAGAAAAATATAGTACTAAAAGCTAATATATTATGGATTTAAAAAAAATCGACGCTCCGTTAACAACAACGACTTACAATAGAAACGAGATAGATGCACCAACAAATAACATCTATGAAGCTATTTCTGTAATTGCAAGAAGAGCAGAGCAAATTAATTCTGAAATTAAAAAAGAATTAATAGAAAAGCTTGAAGAGTTTGCTACATATAATGATAGCTTAGAAGAAATTTTTGAAAACAAAGAACAAATTGAAGTGTCTAAGTTTTACGAAAAATTACCTAAACCTCATGCTTTAGCAGTACAAGAGTGGTTAGACGATAAAATATACCACAGAAATACAGAGCAAGATAACCAAGACTAAACCTATGTCTATATTAAGTGGCAAAAACATACTATTAGGCATCAGTGCTGGTATTGCTGCTTACAAGACAGCCTCATTAGTCAGAGCATTTATAAAAGCAGGTGCAAACGTACAAGTCGTTATGACACCTGCTTCTAAAGACTTTGTGACACCGCTTACATTGTCTACGCTTTCCAAAAATCCAGTACACTCAACATTTACCAACGATCAAGATGATAACGCTATGTGGAATAACCACGTAGAGTTAGGGCTATGGGCAGACTATATGGTTATTGCACCAGCAACAGCCAATACACTATCTAAAATGGCAAATGGTACTTGCGATAATTTATTATTAGCAACATATCTTTCTGCAAAATGTAAAGTCTATTTTGCACCAGCAATGGATTTGGATATGTATGTTCACCCTTCTTCAGTTAACTCATTTAAGACACTTCAAACCTTTGGCAATGTTATGATTCCTGCAACATCAGGAGAATTAGCAAGTGGTTTAGTTGGTCAAGGTCGTATGGCAGAGCCAGAAGATATTGTCTCTTTTATAGAAAATGATATTATCAGTGGTTTGCCACTAAAAGACAAAACGGTTTTAATTACTGCAGGACCAACCTACGAGGCTATAGATCCTGTACGTTTTATAGGTAATCATTCCTCTGGTAAAATGGGATTTGAAATTGCTAAAGCAGCAGCAAATTTGGGAGCAAAAGTTGTTTTAATTTCTGGTCCAACACATCAAACTGTAAAACATAGTTTAATAACAGTCATACCAGTAATTAGCGCACAAGAGATGTATGATGCAGCCCATTTGCATTTTAAAAGTGCAGACATTGCTATTTTATCTGCAGCTGTTGCAGACTATAGACCAAAAAATGTTGCAACTCAAAAAATAAAAAAGAAAGAATCTACGTTAACCTTAGAACTAGAAAAGACTAAAGATATTTTAGCCTCTTTAGGACAAATAAAAACAACTCAATTTTTAGTTGGTTTTGCTTTAGAAACTAATAACGAATTAGAACATGCAAAATTGAAGCTAAAAAAGAAGAATTTAGATTTAATTGTTTTAAATTCGTTAAACGACAAAGGTGCAGGTTTTAAGTCAGACACTAATAAAGTAACTTTGATTAACAAGGAAGAAGAAGCTACTGTGTATCAATTAAAATCTAAAACAGAAGTTGCTAAGGACCTTTTTAATACTATAATAAATACATTAAATGCGTAAACTTTTATTTCTATTTTTAATTTGTTTTAGTGTTTCATTACAGGCTCAAGAGCTTAATGCAACAGTAGTTGTAAATGCACAATTAACAGGAGACGAAAATTTACAGCAATTTAAAACACTAGAAAAACAATTAAAAGAGTTTGTTTCTGGTACAAAATGGACAAACAAAAAAGTTGAACCTCAAGAGCGTATTGATTGTAATTTTGTAATTAATATTGGAGAATATTCTGGTAATAGCTACAAGGCAACTTTACAAGTCCAATCGTCAAGACCTGTTTTTGGATCAAGTTACACAACACCTATCTATAACATAAATGATAAAGATTTTACTTTTGAGTATGTCGAGTTTCAAAATCTAATTTATAATCCAACACAGTACGCATCAAATTTAATCTCTGTTTTAGCATTTCATATCCACATGATTTTAGGTATGGATGCCGAGTCATTTAAACAAGAAGGAGGAGATGAGTATTTTAGACAAGCTCAAAATATTGTAAATTTTTCTCAGCAAGAAAACTACTCTGGTTGGAAGTTAGAAGACGGTTTGCAAAGTCGTTTTGCATTAATAGATAATTTACTATCACCAACATTTAAAGAGTTTAGAACTGTATTATACAATTATCACAGACGTGGTTTAGATACTATGAGTGATAATCAAAAGGATGCAAAAAATGAAATAGCTATGGCTTTAAGCCTATTTAATGACATGAACAGAAGACGTCCAAACTCGTATTTGCTTCGTGTGTTTTTTGATGCCAAAGCAGAGGAGATAGAACAGATTTTTAGTGAAGGACCAAGTGTTGATATTGCTAATCTGGTCGATACTTTAAACAAAGTAGCTCCAATGCACTCTTCTAAATGGAGAAATATAAAATTTTAGACACTAATTATTTTCATTCTTAAAAAGCGTAAAACCAAAACTTTTCACTTTTTAAATTTTAACCTTTCACTTTAAGAATGCTTACTGGATTAACCATAAAAAATTACGCACTAATTGATCAACTTCAAGTTAATTTTAATGATGGGTTTACCATTATTACAGGAGAAACTGGAGCTGGTAAATCTATACTTTTAGGAGGCTTATCATTAATTTTAGGTAAACGTGCAGACTTATCTAGTTTACGTAATCCTGAAAAAAAATGTATAATAGAAGCCTCTTTTGATATTTCTAAATACAAACTTAAAAACTTGTTTAAGGATCAAGATTTAGACTACGACACACAAACAATTATTAGACGAGAGATTTTACCATCAGGTAAATCTAGAGCGTTTGTAAACGACTCGCCTGTTAACCTGTCTAATTTGCAAGCTTTAGGAGAACATCTTATTGATATTCATTCGCAAAACGAAACATTACAGTTGGTGGATGACGCATTTCAATTTCAGGTCATTGATGCATTGGCAAATACAGAATCTAATTTAGAAACCTATAATCTGCATCTAAAAGAGCATAAAGTATTACAAAAGGAGCTAAAACAGTTACAGCAATTTCAGGCCGAAGCTATAAAGGAACATGACTATAATTCGTTTTTATTAAATGAATTAGTTGCAGCAAATTTAAAAGAAGGCGAGTTAGAAACTCTAGAAGAAGAGTATGAACTTTTAAATAATGTAGAAGCTATACAACTTAAATTAGAAGAAGCTAATGCGCTTTTAAGCGAAGAACAAGCAGGTGTTTTAACATCACTAAGAGAGGTTAAAGCAGCCTTTCAAAAACTGGCTGTAATATCAAATACTTATCAAGATTTATTGGATAGGGTTACTAGTAGTTTAATTGATTTAGATGACGTTTTGGTTGATATAGAACGTTTTGAAGACAAATTAGACGCTGATCCAAATAGGCTAGAGGTAGTTAATGCTCAGCTTATGACCTTAAATAACCTAATGCAAAAGCATTTAGTTAAGTCTATTGAAGAGTTGATTGAAATCAGAGAGGCTTTATCCAAAAAAGTGGAAGCAACTGAAAATGCTGACCAAGATATTACAGATAAGCAAGAAGAAATTAAAGCTTTAGAAAAATTATTAAATACTGAAGCTAAAAACATTACAGATAAGCGTAATAAAGCCATACCAGAATTAAAAAAACAATTAGAAGCTTTATTGACGCAATTAGGTATGCCTAATGCACAATTTAATATAAGTCTAGAAGCATCTAATACGTTTTTATATAACGGAAAGGATAATTTAAACTTCTTATTTTCTGCCAATAAAGGTGGTCAATTTAACGTGTTAAAAAAAGCAGCATCTGGTGGAGAATTATCAAGAATAATGCTAGCTATTAAGTCTATTTTATCAAAATATGTCAAGCTTCCAAGTATTATGTTTGACGAGATTGATACAGGTGTTTCAGGAGAAATTTCTAATAAAATGGCAGATATCATGTCGCAAATGAGTACTAAAATGCAAGTCTTTAGTATCACCCATTTACCACAAATTGCAGCTAAAGGAAACACGCATTATAAAGTCTATAAAGAAGACGTTAATGAAGTGACCACAACTAATTTAGTTAAATTGGACTATGATGAGCGTGTTGTAGAATTGGCTCAGATGTTGGGAGGTACCCAATTATCAGATTCGGCAATAGCACATGCTAAACAACTATTAAATTAGTGGCTAAATTTCCGCGAAAGCGAATTAAAAAAATATTAAATACTATCTTTGACAGATAATATAATAAACTAACATATCAACTGATAAACTATAAGTTATGTCATACAATTTATTAAAAGGAAAAAGAGGAATCATATTTGGAGCATTAGACGAAAACTCTATAGCATGGAAAACAGCAGAACGTGTCCATGAAGAAGGTGGTACTTTTGTACTTACAAATGCACCAGTTGCAATGCGTATGGGTCAAATTAATGTTTTAGCAGAAAAAACGGGCTCTCAAATAATTCCTGCAGATGCAACAAGCGAGGAAGATTTACAAAATCTTGTTACGCAAGCAATGGAAATCTTAGGAGGTAAAATAGACTTTGTATTACACTCTATTGGTATGTCAATTAATGTTAGAAAAGGAAAACATTATACAGATCAAAACTATGCTTGGACACAAAAAGGAACAGATGTTTCTGCAATGTCATTTCATAAAACAATGCAAACGTTATACAAGCAAGATGCAATGAATGAATGGGGAAGTATCGTGGCTTTAACTTATATGGCAGCACAACGTGTTTTTCCTGATTATAATGACATGGCAGATAATAAAGCCTATTTAGAAAGTATAGCACGTAGTTTTGGTTACTTTTTTGGAAGAGATAAAAAAGTTAGAGTTAATACTATATCACAGTCGCCAACACCAACTACAGCAGGTAGTGGAGTAAAAGGATTTGATGGATTTATCGCTTACGCGGAAAAAATGTCGCCTTTAGGTAATGCTACAGCTTTAGATTGTGCAAACTACACAGTGTCGTTATTTAGTGATTTAACTAAGCGTGTGACTTTACAAAACCTGTTTCATGATGGTGGTTTTAGTAACATGGGAGTTAGCGATGCAGTAATGAGCGCATTTGTAGATGGTATTGATAAATAGATACTACTAATACAATTTTAAAAAGCCTTACAGATATGTAAGGCTTTTTTTATGTAATTAAACTACTGGCAATCAGTTGTATGTAAAAACTTACAATTCTATTAATTACATTTAACATAAGGTTAATGGTATTTTAACCCTTTTTTAAGACTTCTTGTCGATTTGATGTCTATGGTAGTGCTAGGTTAAGAATAAATCAATATTTTTAGAAGATGATTAATTAATTACTAACTTATACTAAACTTATGATGAAAAAAATTACTTTATTATTGTGTGTTGCTCTTATTAGCTGTTTTTCGGCTATGGCTCAACATACCTTCCCTGTAATTACAGGACCTACAAATGTAACTCAGGGTTCACCTGTGACTTTAAATATTAACGATGCTGCTAATAGTGCTGCTGTTCCCTCTGGAAATTATGCTACTTTTAGTATTTCTATTGATTGGGTAAGCACAGATAATGCTTGGGCATCTGAGTGTGATTTGGATTTAACAACAGCAGCTGGAACTGTAAACTTTAATTTACCATCTACTGGTAGTGCAAATAGTGGTGCTGCAACAACAATTACATTTGATGGAAGCTTTACTGCAGATTACGATCCAGATGCGGATGGAACTTTTGATATTGTTTTAGATCAAACTTATTCAGGTTCGGCTGGAGATTGGTCAAATATAACAGTAACTATTGTTCCGGCTTTAACCTGTACTTCACCTGTAGCTACTGCTGTGGTAGGAACCACAGATTGCGCAGCAGGAACATACATGATTGATGTAGATGTTACTAATTTAGGTGATGCGACATCTGTAACTATTGCTAATGATGCAGGAGTTTCAAGTACACCAGCGACAGCAACAGGAATGGTTAGTGTGGGACCTTTCACACCAGGAACCGATGTAAACATTACTATTGAGCATGATCAAGATAGCTTATGTAACTTAGAGTTAAGTACTTTATCATATAATTGTCCACCATCTAATGATGAGTGTACTAGTGCAATACCATTGACTGTAAACGCAGACTTAGATTGTATGAATGTAACTTCTGGAACTATAGCAGCAGCTACAGCTTCTGGAATAGCAACAGCTTGTGGAGGAACAGAAGATGATGATGTTTGGTATAGTTTTATGGCTACATCTACCACTCACGTAATCGATTTACAGAATATTACAGGAGGAACAACGGATTTATATCACGCAGTTTATGATGCAACTTCTGGTTGTGAAGCATTAGGAACAGCTTTAACTTGTTCAGACCCTAATACTAGTACAACTTCAGGTTTGACTGTTGGAACTACTTACTTTGTACAAGTTTATTCTTGGACAGGTACTGCAGGACAAACTTCTAATTTTGATATTTGTATTGGTACACCACCACCACCACCAGCAAATGATACTTGCGAAGGTGCTATTGAGTTGACTTTATCGTCAGATGATTCATGTGATAACAGTGTTTCTGGGACAACTAACAGTGCTTTACCATCTGCTTCAGGAACTTGTTCTTCAACAAATAAAGATGTATGGTACACTTTTACACCAACTGAGGATAATAACTACGTATTTAGTGCTACTGAAACTTTTGATTCAGGATTTTCAACAACTTATCTTTCATTATATTCGGGAGACTGTGAGACTACTACTCAAGTAGGTACAACTTGTTTTACTACTGCAGCCCAAACTTTTACTTTAACTGGTGGTACAACTTATTTTGTGAATGTAAGAAGTACTTCAGGTACTGCATATGTTGATTTTGATTTATGTGTTTTCCTTGCTCCACCACCACCAGCAAATAATGCTTGTGAAGATGCAATTACTATTAATGCTGGAGATTCAATCTCTGGTGATACTACTTACGCTACTAATGTAGAGAACTTAACAGTATGTGAAGGAGGAACAGTAGGTACAACGTGTGATCCAGGTGGAGATTCTACACCTAACGCTGGTTTACTTGTTTTTGGTACAGGAGTGTGGTATGTATATAATTCACCTGGTAATGAATCTATTTCTATTGAGGATTCTGCTGGTGCTTTCGATTCAGAGATTCAAGTATGGTCTGGAGCTTGTGGTTCATTAGTTTGTGTTGCAGGAGATGACGATAGTTCAAATACAGGATCTGGTGGTTTTGTTTGTTTCGATTCTGAAGCAACAGCTACAACTTATTATATTTACATAGATGGTAATGCAGCTACTGGTGTAGGTGCTTATACATTAAATTTAAATACAACACCTTTACCACCTGCTAATGACGAATGTGCTGCTGCAGAAGCTTTAACTTTAGGAGTTGAAATCACAGGAGATAATACTGGAGCAACAGATTCTGGGGTAGCTGCAGATTGTTTTACAGGTGCAGTTGCTGATTTATGGTACTCATTTGTAGCACCTCCTTCAGGAGAAGTTACAGTGACTACAACTGCTGCTCAATATGGTGTTTATACAGATTGTGCTGGTACTTTAGTTGGTGCTTGTAACTCGTCTATAGTTGGAGGATTAACGGATGGTACTACTTACTATGTAAGAGTTAGTGATGATGGTACTGCTAGAGCACAAGCTCCAGGATCGTTTACTTTATTACTTTCTGAGTCTGCTTTAAGTACAGTTGAGTTTAATACAGAAGCTTTATTCTCATACTATCCAAACCCAGTTAATGACAACTTAACATTAAAAGCTCAAAAAGAGATTTCTAATGTATCAGTTTATAACATGTTAGGACAAGAAGTGTACAGAAACGCACCTAATAGTGTAGATAATCTAGTAAACATGTCTGACTTACAGTCAGGAGCATACTTTGTTAAAGTTACTATTGGAGATGTTACTGAAACAATAAAAGTTATTAAGAAATAATCTTAAACTTTAATACAATTAAAAGCCACCTTTTTAGGTGGCTTTTTTTATACGTTTAACTTACATTTGTTATATGGAATTAAGTTTTTCGTTTATTATACCTGTTTATAATCGTCCAATAGAGATTGAGGAGCTATTAGAAAGCTTTTTAACCTTAAAAGGTAACTATAGCTACGAAATTGTAATTGTAGAAGATGGATCTACCATTACGTCTAAAGCTATCGTAGATAAATACATGGATAATCTTGATATATCCTATTATTTTAAGTCAAATTCAGGACCAGGAGATTCCAGAAATTTTGGAATGCAACACGCTAAAGGTAATTACTTTATTATTTTAGATAGCGATTGTTTATTGCCTAGTCACTACTTACAAGAGGTAGAAGCTAGCTTAAAACTTAATTATGTAGACTGTTTTGGCGGACCAGATAAAGCACATCATTCGTTTTCAAATCTTCAAAAAGCGATAGATTTTAGTATGACGTCTGTAATTACAACAGGAGGCATTAGAGGTAATAAATCTAGTTTGGATAAGTTTCAACCTAGAAGTTTTAACATGGGATTATCAAAATTAGCATTTGAAGCTACCAAAGGATTTGGTAATATCCACCCTGGAGAAGATCCTGATTTGTCTATTAGACTATGGGACTTAGGATTTAAAACAACTTTATTTCCAGAAGCTTATGTGTACCATAAAAGACGTATATCTTGGAGTAAATTTTATAAACAAGTTAATAAATTTGGTTCCGTAAGACCTATTTTAAATAAGTGGCATCCACAAACTAAAAAAATTACCTATTGGTTTCCAACAGTGTTTTTTATTGGAGTTATTATAGCTTTGGTTTTAATACTGTTTAATCTATTTTTACCTTTATACTTAGTGTTATTTTATTATTGTCTAATCTTTGTTGTAGCAGTATTAAAAACTAAAAATATTATTATTGGTTTTCAGGCTTTATTAGCAGTATCCATCCAGTTTTTTGGATATGGTTACGGATTTTTAAAATCTACATTACTATTATTTTTAAAGTCAGAAAAACCAGAAACTATTTTTCCTCATTTATTTTTTAAAAATTAAGGCATGCAAAAACTTAAGTTAAAAATATTAGGGTTATTTAAAAGTAAAAAAATCAATATTTTTTTATTGTTTTTTTTATTAGCTTTTTCAATTTTGGTTTTAACAAAACTATCTAAAGTTTATACAGCTACGCTAGCTTTTAAAGTAAAACCTAAGGAGGTTAGTGATACGCATGTTATAGTAAATTCAAACAATCCAGAGCTTGATATTACAATACAGACTACAGGTTTTAATTGGCTTAGGTATGCTATTAAAAGACCAGAATTAGATATTAATTTTAAAACAGACATTTCAAAAAAAGATTCAACTTTAATTTGGAGTGTTTCCAAAGGGTTTTCAAATATTAATAAGCAGTTTAATAAAGAAGAAAAAATTATCAGTATTAATCCAGACACACTACTTTTTAGATTTGATGTCAATGATGTAAAATATGTACCAATAATCTTAGACTCTAAAATTCAATATGCTAAAGGGTATAACACTTTAGATACTTTAAAAGCTGTACCTGATAGTGTTAAGTTAATTGGTCCAAGTTCTGTTTTAAAAACAATTAGTAAAGTAAAGACTCAGTATTTAGAATTAAGGGAAGTGAAATCCAATGTAAATAAAACGTTATTACTGCAATTGGATAGTTTAAATAAAAATATTAAAACCAATATAAAGCAAGCTAAGTTGATGGTTAATGTTTCTAAATTCTCTGAAGGCGTTTTGGACATTCCAATCCAAATAATTAATATTCCGGAAGGTGTAAAAGTTAACTATTTTCCAAAGCAAGTGTCATTAAGTTTTACCACAAGCTTAGAAAAATTTAATACCATAAATGCCGAAGACTTTAAGGTTATTTGTGATTATAATGAAGCTTCAGGAAATTCTGCATTAGTTCCTAAATTAGCTAAACAACCTAAAAACGTTAAAAATATTAGGGTTTTACAACAAAAAATTGAATTTATAATTACAGAATGATACCAACAATCGTAGGCTTAACAGGAGGTATTGGTAGTGGTAAAACTACTGTGGCTAATTATTTTAAAGCATTAAATGTGCCTGTTTATATTGCTGATAATGAAGCCAAAGCTTTAATGGATCGTTCTAAAGTTATTAAACGTAAATTGATTAAACTTTTTGGGGATGAGGCTTATGTAGACAATACATTAAATAAACCATTTATTGCAAGTCAGATATTTAGTAATCAAGCTTTACTAAAAAAAATGAATGCAATTGTGCACCCAAAAGTTGCAAAACATTTCTCTAATTGGGTGAAAAAACAAAGCGCACCATACGTTATTAGCGAAGTCGCTATAATTTTTGAAAACGGAAGTCAAGGCAAATACGATTATATAATTACTGTCGTAGCACCAGAACAGACTAGACTAAATCGAGTAATTAAACGTGATAACTCGTCTGAAGCTAAGGTTAAAGCGATAATGAATAACCAATGGACTGACCAACAAAAGACAGAATGTTCAGATTTTGTAATTAATAATACGGATTTAAAAGACACAAAACTTCAGGTTCAAAATATTCATAGTAAACTCTTAAAATCTATAACAAAGAATTAAATTTTAACGTTTTTGTTAATGTAAGGTTAAATGGTAACATTGCTAAATGTTAAAATCTTAATTTTGGATGATGAACAAAAGGATTTTTTTTGTGTTAGTCGTTTTAATGAGTTGTTCCCTAATAGGAATCATACTAGTTCAGGCGTATTATATAAATAATTCACTTCAAAATACTGAAAAACAGTTTAACTTCAATGTAAGAAAAGCACTAAGCTATGTGTCTAACATTGTAGAAAATGAAGAAAAAGAGGATTATTTAAGAAAGTTTAATGATTTATTAAGCAATGGATCAATTAATGTAAATGATACAACTGCAATTATAAACATTTACATTAAAGAGGATAATCCTGACACAAACGAAACAGTAATTTATCGAAACGGTATTTTAGAAGAAAATTATAAAGTATCATCAGCGCTCTTTGACATAGGTTTAGATAGTTTAAACGTAAAACGTATTTTACAAAAAAGAGAAACCGAAATTATTGAAAACAACTCTATAGATGGTAGTAAAAACCTATCATCAATGCTTGCAAGGTTAAGTAAACTTAATGAAAGTACACGTATTGCTTTAGAGACTGTTTATAAAGATAAAGCCTATTTAAAACCAATACACAAACGTGTTGACGTAGACAAAATCAATAGGTTACTAGCATTAAAATTGTTAGAAAATGATATTGATATAGGTTACGAATTTGCAATATATAGCAACGATTTAGCAACAAAAATTAAAACTCAAGATTTTCAGTTAAATCCAGCATCTACGTTTAGTGTACCATTTTTTTATAATGAAAATGATAAAAGTAATTACAGACTATTAGTTAATTTTCCAGAACGTAAAAAGTTTATATTATCATCAATTTTAACGATGCTAATATTATCTATAGTTTTTACTTTAATTATAGTCATAGCTTATTCTAGCGCATTATATCAATTAATAAAACAACGTCAAATTTCTGAAATTAAAACAGATTTTATTAATAATATGACGCATGAGTTTAAGACGCCAATTGCGACTATTAATTTAGCATTAGATTCTATTAGAAACCCTAAAATAATTGACGACAAAGAAAAAGTCCTACGTTATTTAGGTATGATAAAAGAAGAAAATAAGCGTATGCATGCGCAAGTGGAAAATGTACTAAGAATATCTAAACTTGAAAAAAACGAACTAAACATTAGTAAGGAACGTGTAGAACTTAACGACTTAGTAGAAGATGCTATATCACACGTAGAGTTGATTATTGAAGATAGAGGTGGACATATTGAAACACATCTTGATGCCGAAAAATCCTCGGTTTTAGCAAACGAAACACACTTTACAAATGTATTAGTAAACGTATTGGATAATGCAATTAAGTATTCTCCAGATGCACCTAAAATTATTGTCACTACAGAGCTGGCAGGAAATAATATATTAGTGCATATAAAAGATCACGGAAGTGGTATGAGTAAAGTAGCTCAAAAACGTGTGTTCGAAAAATTTTACAGAGAGCATACAGGTAATATACATAATGTTAAAGGTCATGGATTGGGCTTAGCATATGTAAAACGAATAGTTGAAGACCATCATGGTCACATATCAGTAGAAAGTGAAAAAGAAAAAGGAAGTACTTTTACAATAAAGCTTCCGTTAATCTCGTAGTATTATGGATGAACAATTAAAAAGAATATTATTAGTAGAAGATGACCCAAATTTTGGAACAGTCTTAAAAGATTATTTATCAATGAATGATTACGAAGTTACCCATGCAAAAAATGGTATGGAAGGCTTTGAAAAATTTAAACGTGGTGATTTTGATTTATGTATTTTAGATGTCATGATGCCATATAAAGATGGATTTACTTTAGCTAAAGAAATTAGAGAGAAAAATGCAGAAGTGCCAATCGTGTTTTTGACTGCTAAAGCCATGAAAGAGGACGTGCTTAAAGGTTATAAAGTTGGTGCAGATGACTATTTAAATAAACCTTTTGATAGTGAAGTCTTATTAATGAAGATAAAGGCTATCATGCAACGTAAAGCAAACGATACAGTTGCGGACAGTAAACAATTTGAATTTAAAATTGGAGGATTTGATTTAAACTCTAAGCTTAGATTTTTAACATACAATGGAGGAGAACAAGTTAAGTTATCTCCTAAAGAAAACGAATTACTGCGTATGTTAGCTTTACATGAAAACGATTTAATGCCACGTGAGTTAGCATTAACTAAAATATGGAGAGATGATAATTACTTTACATCTAGAAGTATGGACGTGTACATTGCTAAACTTAGAAAGTATTTAAAGTTAGATCCAAATGTGGAAATTTTAAATATTCACGGAGAAGGATTTAGATTAGTAGTTAATCAAAACGATTAATTATCAAATATATATTAAAAAAGCTAGCATTTATGCTGGCTTTTTTTGTTTAATAAATCGAGTCTAAAATAATTTTAGCAACATTAGGTTTGTAATGGCTGCTTTCAAAATAGTTACTAATAGGCTCTGTTAAATTATTTTTCCCTGAAAAGTCAAAGACTTTATCTTTACCAAAAATAGAATAGAGTAGTACTAATTGTTCTTCTTCCATAGGGATTTGATCATACAAAGGCGAAACAACGATTTTGTAATTAGTATCATGTTTATTAAATACAGATTTTATTTTATTAAGTAAATCTATTTCTCTTTTAGTTTTTTCTAATGTAATATTAGGTTCTTGAGGTCTTTGATAAAATACACCTTGTTGTTTCAATTTATTATAATAACCTAAACTGTCTTCTTTAATCTCTTTAGCTAATCCGTAATACGAATCATTGAAAATTGGTGTAAACGTATCTGGATATTTGTCCATACGTACATAATTTTTCATATAAGTTCTATACGTTTTAAATAAAGTAAAATCGGTGTAAGCCATCATAAATCGTGGATTAAGATTTGCTAAAATAAAACTACTATAAAATTCGTATTTAGAAACATCATTAAACACTATTGGATTAATGTTTAAATGATTTAATCTTTTTTTTGTACCAGCCAACACCTCTCGATCAATAATAATTAAAGCATGGGTTATAGGCGAATTTAAATGGTCTAAAAATTCTAATTTTTTATAAATACCATATAAATCTTCACTATGTGCATCATAATGAAACGGAACCGATTTTTCTGGTAAATAGTGCTTCCAGATTGGAGTTTTAAAGGCTTGAGATCTTGAGCTACCAAAAATAAAACTGTCATAGTTTACACTGTCTTTATTTTTTAAAAAAATCTTTGTAGATACGTAAGTCCTATTTAAAGTAGTGATGTCTTGATTATAATAGTTTTCATAATCTTTAAAAATTTTAAAAATATCTAAGGATAAAACTATTATCACATAGAGTATAATAGGAATAAAAAAGAATGCTAATTTTTTTAAAAAAATCTTCATTCTAACTCAGATTCTATTTTAGTAATTATAGCGCTTAATGGTGTTTGATAGTCAAACCAAAGGGTTTCAGGTTTTCTTCTAAACCAAGTTAATTGGCGTTTTGCAAAACGTCTAGAGTTTTTCTTAATTTCAGTAATTGCAAACTCTAATGTCCAAGTCTTATCCAAGTAATTAAATAGCTCTTTATATCCAACAGTGTTAAGGCTGTTTAGATTTTTAAAGGGAAGTAAGGATTCCACTTCTTTAATCAACCCATTAGCAACCATAATATCTACTCGCTGGTTAATTCTGTCGTAAATAACATCACGATCAGCCTCAAGTCCTATAGTAATTGTTTTAAATGGTCTATGGTTTTTATCTTTATTTAAAAAGGAAGAATAGGGTTGTCCACTGCCAATACAAATTTCTAAAGCACGAATGACACGTTGTGGATTATCAATTTTTATGGTGTTATAGGATTGTTCATCTAAAGTTTTCAGCTTAAGCTGAAGTGTTTCCAAACCTTCCGTTTCTAATTGTTTATTTAGTTGCTCTCTTATCTTTTTATCGACCTCAGGAAAATAATCTAAACCGTTAGTAACAGCATCAACATATAATCCAGAACCACCAACCATTATAACAACGTCATTAGTTTTGTGTAGGTTTGTAATGCAGTCGATTGCTTC
The DNA here is from genome assembly GCF_038154885.1 of Olleya sp. Ti.3.14. Taxonomy (NCBI): domain Bacteria; kingdom Pseudomonadati; phylum Bacteroidota; class Flavobacteriia; order Flavobacteriales; family Flavobacteriaceae; genus Olleya; species Olleya sp. Ti.3.14. Next base: position 527,836 of record NZ_JBAKAO010000001.1, on the reverse strand, counting down.
TTTTTCAAAAGCACCAACATTATAGTCTTCTGTTATAGATTTATTATGTATAAAATAATGTTTAGCAGCTGCTAATTCTTCTGCTGTAGGAGCAGCTGTACCAATACTCATTTCTTTAAAAAACTGTCTTGAATCTGCAGATATTATTTGGGTATTAAAATGATTAGCCAACTTAATACTAAGTGCAGTTTTACCAATAGCAGTTGGTCCAACAATTGAGATTAAATATTTGTTAGCGTGTTTCAAATTTATTGTAATTAAGTAATTGTTTAATGTAGGTTGTTACCACAAACTCTGCAAAAGTTGGCATCATCGTCATGATTGTCTTCATGACAATTAGAGCATCTTTGTGTATTTAAATTTAGTTTTTTACTTGTTGTATTAGAGGGTTGGTCCTCAGATTTCTTTAAGCTTTTAGAGTATTCTGCAGACACAATTCCTGTAGGTACTGCTATAATACCATAACCTAAAATCATGATAATAGTTGTAATAAACTGTCCAAGTGCAGTTTGTGGTGCAATATCTCCAAAACCAACTGTGGTTAATGTTACAATACACCAATAGACGCTTTTTGGGATGTTTGTAAATCCGTTATCTTCACCTTCGACCAAATACATAATAGTTCCAAAAATTACGGATGATATTAATACAGCAAATAAAAACACAAATATTTTTACACGACTAGCAATAATTGAATCTCTTAATTGGTTTGAGGCTCCAAGATATCTTGCTAATTTAAGTATTCTAAATACACGCAGTAAGCGTAACGCTCTAAGAGTTACTAAAGCGTGTGATCCTGCAAAAATAAACGAGATGTACATTGGTATTGTAGATAGTAAATCTAAAATACCGTAAAAGCTAAAGATGTATTTAAATGGCTTTTTTACTGTAATTATGCGTAAAATATATTCAATACTAAAAAAGATAGTTATAATCCACTCTCCAACATATAACGCGTTGTGGTACTTTTTATCAATGTGATTTACACTTTCTAGCATAACTAGTAGTATACTAGCTAAAATTAAAATAAGTAAAACGACGTCAAAAAACTTACCAGCAGGCGTGTCTGCTTCATAAATAATTTCATGAAGTTTATCTTTCCAATAAGTTTTATCGTTTGTTGGGCTCATGTGGTAAAAATACTATAAAAAAGAGAATTAATTACTTAGCGTCTAATTCTATAATTTTTATGCGTTTATTTTTTCTTAGGTAACTTTGTATAATGTGTTGTTGATCTCTATTATTCTCCATTGGAGTAATAATAGACTCTAGAATGTCCAAATTATTAATTTGGTAATTTAAATTATAAAAGCCAAAACCTTTAAATATTCCATTCTGGATTAAAATGGCACTACGCTCATCCACCTCTCGACCACGATCAATAATAACCATGTTTTTGTTTTTGTAGCTGTATTTATCTAATAATTCTTGTACGCGTTTATTATAATCTTCTGGAGATTCCTGTTGTACGCATGCACCTGCACATGTTTTTACTTCGTAATGGAAACAACTTGTTTTGGTTTTATATATTCCTGAAAGTTTTTGACACAAATTAAATTGTTCGACCATTTTTTCTAAAAAATGACGTCCACTTTGTCTAGTGCTAAAGGTTGTTATACAAGGTTTTCTGCCATCAGCTTTATCAATAGTAAGATTAATATAACCGTTTTCGTCTATAAAACTGTATAGTGCATGTGTAAAAATACTTCTGCGTAAAGCTCTATTTAATATAGGTTTATTACGCTTAATCTCTTCGCTTTCTTTTAAAAGCGCCACTAATTCACTTCCTGTAGCTTCATATTTTACAGCTGCTACTTGTGTTTGCATTTTCTTGGACTTTGGTGTAGTACCAGTAAAATGTTGATTAACGCGATTTTTTATGTTCTTACTTTTTCCAATATAGATTAACTCACCATCTGCTTTATACATGTAGTAAACTCCAGTAACAGAGGTTAAATTATCAATTATATCTATTAACCTAGGCTCCATCTGGAATTTTGGTTCTTTTTTAATAGATTCCTTAATAATTGTTTTATTAGTATCCTTAGTAAGTAATAGCTTAAAAAGTTTAACGGTTGCTAAAGCATCTCCAGATGCACGATGCCTATCTGTTACAGGTATGCCCAATGATCTAACTAGTTTACCTAAACTGTAAGATTTTTGATCAGGAATTAAATCTTTAGACAACTCAACCGTACAAAGGGTTTGTCTTTTAAAAGGAAATCCAAGACGTTTAAACTCGGTTTTTAAGATACGATAATCAAATTGCGCATTGTGAGCCACTAAAATAGTGTCTTCTGTAATTTCAACGATTCGCTTAGCTATCTCGTAAAATTTAGGCGCATTTTTTAGCATTTTGCTATTTATACCTGTAAGATTAACCACAAAGGGTTGAATCTCTCGTTCTGGATTTACTAAACTTATAAACTGGTCTACAACCTCGTGTCCATCAAATTTGTAGATAGCAATTTCGGTTATTCCTTCTTCATTAAACTTACCACCAGTGGTTTCTATGTCGACTATTGTGTAAATAAAGTTTGTTTTTTAATTATAATTTCTAGCACCAAATATACTACTTCCCACTCTAACCATGGTGCTACCACAATCTATAGCTAATTGATAATCACCACTCATTCCCATACTAATTGTCTTTAAACTAGGATGTATTGTTTGAAGCGAATCAAAGGTAGTTTTAAGTAAATCAAATTCTTGTTTAATCTGATTTTGGTCTTCAGTAAAAGTAGCCATTCCCATCACGCCAATAACATTAATATTAGTTAAAGCTGAAAATTCTTCAGATTGAAGTAAATTAGTTGCGTCTGGTATGGACATTCCAAATTTAGAATCTTCCGATGCTATTTTAATTTGAAGTAAACAATCGATGCTTCTATCGTGCTTTTTGGCTTGTTTATTAATTTCTTTAAGTAATTTAAAGCTCTCCACACCATGTATTAAGTCTACAAAATCAGCCATATACTTTACTTTATTGGTCTGTACGTGACCAATCATATGCCATTTAATATCTTTTGGCATTTCTTGATGTTTGTCTGCCATTTCTTGGATTTTGTTTTCTCCAAATATGCGTTGACCAGCATTGTAGGCTTCCATTAAATCATTAACAGGTTTTGTTTTAGAAACAGCAACTAAAGTTACATGTTTAGGAAGTGTAGCTTGTATTTGATTTAGGTTTTGTTTAATTGACATTTGCTTTATTTTTTTACTTAAAACTCGTAAATAGTAACACCACTTCTAATTTTAGGCTCGATATAAGTACTTTTTGGAGGCATTGTTAATCCGTCGTCTGCAATTTGCTTCATCTGAGAAATTGTTGCAGGAATCATACCAAAACCAACAGTAAATTCTTTACTATCCACCTTACTTTTTAAATTTACAATATCTTTTTTACCACTAAGGTAATGTATGCGATTATCGTTACGTAAATCTGTGATTCCTAAAATAGGTTGTAAAATGGTTTTAAAAAGTACTTGTGCATCTAATTCGTCCAAAGACGTATCAAATGTATATTCTGTTTTTCTTAAGTATAACGAGTAAAATTCGCCATCTAAATACATACTAAAGTGATGTGATTTTGAGGGTTGGTAAGGTGTTAATCCTCTGTTTTCAATTCGATAAACGGTATCTAGTTGAATTAAAAATTCTTCTTTAGTTAAGCCATTTAAATCTTTTACTAAACGGTTAAACTCGTGTATACGTAATTCGGATTCTGAAATTAAATAACTCATAAAAAAGTTATAGCTTTCTTTACCAGAATGATTTTTATTTTCATTTTTTAAATCCTCACAAAGTAATTGTGAGGATGCTGACCTATGATGTCCATCTGCAATGTACAACGTTGGCATTTTGCCAAAATTAGTAGTAATAGCTTGGATGTCTGTGTCGTCTTCAATTAACCATAAATAGTGCGTGTCTCTGTATGTTGTTGTAAACTCAAACTCGGCACGCTCTTTTTGTTTTTCGGTTATAATTTTAGAGATCGTATCATTATCAGGATAGGTTAATAGTACAGGTTCTGCATTAAAACCAACGGTTTTTAAATAGTCTTTAAAAACGGTTTCGCGAGAAGCGATAGTATCCTCATGTTTTTTAATAATATTATTGTTATAATCGTCTACGCTAGCAGCTGCAACAATACCATTAAATACTTGAGAATCACGATCTACTATTTTGTAAATGTAAAAGCATGGTTTTTGGTCTTGTTTAAATACACCATCTTCTTTAAATTCAGAATATCTGTTTCTAACTAATTTATAACGTGCTTCTCCAGAGATTTCTTTATCGTATTTGTATCCAGGATTTACAATGTGTAAAAATGAAAATGGATTATGGTCTAAACGTGCTTCTCTTTCGGGTTGCGTATAACTTTGATAGGAGCGTGAGGCTACTAAACTAACCTTATCTCTAGTAGGTCTAACCGCTTTAAATGGTAGTATTTTAGTCATTGTTATTGCAAATAAATCAAGAAAGATTAGACAGTTGGTAAACTTTAAAAAAAATAAAAGGCATAAGATTGCAAGTTAAAACTGTTAATCTAAATATGCCTTTTATTGTTAATTATATAAATTGCTGAGATACTTTTTCTGCCTTTCTGCTTTCAGAATAATCATAAAAACCTTCACCAGATTTAACACCTAATTTTCCTGCGTTAACCATATTTACTAATAAAGGACATGGTGCGTATTTAGGGTTTTTAAATCCATCGTACATGACATTTAAAATAGAAAGACATACATCTAATCCAATAAAATCTGCTAGTTGCAAAGGACCCATTGGATGTGCCATACCTAACTTCATTACTGTGTCAATTTCTTGAACACCAGCAACACCATTGTATAGCGTCTCAATAGACTCGTTAATCATTGGCATTAAAATACGGTTAGCAACAAAACCAGGATAATCATTAACCTCTGTGGGTATTTTACCTAATTGCTTAGATAATTCCATGATAGTATTAGTCACTTCATCGCTTGTATTATAGCCACGAATAATTTCGACTAATTTCATGATTGGTACAGGATTCATAAAATGCATTCCAATAACCATATCAGGTCTAGAGGTTACAGCTCCAATTTGTGTGATAGAGATAGAAGAAGTGTTAGTCGCTAAAATCGTGTCATCACCACAAGCTTGGTCTAATTGCTTAAATATTTTTAGTTTTAAATCTAAGTTTTCTGTTGCAGCTTCTACAACTAGGCTTGCATACTCAACACCTTCTTCAATACTAGTAAAAGTGCTAATATTACTTAAAGTTTCAGATTTGTCAGCTTCAGATATTTTTTCTTTAGCTACCATACGATCTAAGTTTTTAGAGATGGTATCCATTCCGCGTTTTAATGACGCTTCGCTAATATCTATTAATTGTACTTTAAATCCAGATTGTGCAAACGTATGTGCAATACCATTACCCATTGTTCCTGCACCTATAACTGCTATGTTTTTCATTTAAAATATATTATTTTTTAATCCCTTTATTCTGGGCTTTTATTATTTTTTTTACTGTTTTTTCTTACCACCAAATAATACATTGACAAAAAAATCTACAATGTAATTCCATAGTGTTTTCTTGTTTTTATTTTTTTGATTGGTCATAACTTAAAAGGTTTTAAAACTGATCTATAATCATGGTTGCCACTCTTAAAGCTTCCGTACCATCATGCAATGTTACTATTGGTGTTGTATTGTTGTTTATAGCATCAGCAAAAGATTCTAACTCATCTAAAATGGCATTATTGGCAGCAATTTCAGGATTGTCAAAATAAATTTGCTTTTTAACACCTTCTGCATTTTGTAAAACCATATCAAAATCTCCAGGTGTTTCTGGTGCATCTTTCATTTTTACAACTTCACATTTTTTCTCTAAAAAGTCAACAGAGATATAAGCATCACGTTGAAAAAAACGTGTTTTGCGCATATTTTTAAGTGAGATTCTACTAGCAGTTAAATTAGCAACACAACCATTAACAAACTCGATACGTGCATTAGCAATATCAGGTGTATCACTTATCACTGAAACTCCGCTTGCAGATACATTTTTAACTTTAGATTTAACTACACTTAAAATAACATCAATGTCATGAATCATTAAATCTAAAACCACAGGTACATCAGTCCCACGAGGGTTAAACTCGGCTAAACGATGCGCTTCAATAAACATAGGACTATCTAATTGATCTTTAACTGCGATAAATGCAGGATTAAAACGCTCGACATGACCTACTTGACCTTTTACACCATTTTCTGCAACTAAAGCTCTAATACTTTCGGCTTCATGCACAGTATTGGTTATTGGTTTTTCAATAAATATATGTTTACCTTTAGATATGGCTTGTTTAGCACAATCGTAATGAGAAAGGGTAGGTGTGACAATGTCTACAACATCTACAGCATCTATTAAACCCTCAATGGTATTAAAATATTTGTAACCAAATTCGGCTTCTACTTTTTTAGCGTTGTCCTCATCAGCATCATAAAATCCTACTAATTGAAATTTGTCTGATTGATTTAATAATCTAAGATGAATTTTTCCAAGGTGACCAGCACCTAATACACCAGCTTTTAGCATAGTTTGTTCTGTTTTCAACAAAAATAAGTTTTTTTACACAGTATTTAATATGAATTTGATAATTATATAATCGATTTAAGACAAAATTATAAATTGAATGAAAAACCTTTTCAGCTTTAAATTTTTGAAGTAATTTTATGCTCTAAACTATCCACTACCATTGAAAGACACTTTTAAACATCAAGGCTTACGACAGCAACTAGTAGCTGTTTTGAAGGACAAAGGAATTACTAATACCGCAGTTTTGGCTGCAATTGGCAGAATACCAAGACATTTGTTTATGGATTCTAGTTTTTTGGATCATGCGTATCAGGATAAGGCATTTCCTATCGCTGCAGACCAAACCATTTCTCAGCCTTATACTGTAGCTTTTCAAACCGAATTAATGCAAGTTAAACGAGGTGATAAAGTGTTAGAGATTGGTACAGGTAGTGGCTATCAGACTGCTGTGCTTTGCGAACTTGGTGCTAAAGTATATAGCATTGAAAGGCAACAAGAGTTATTTAAAATTACGAGTCGTTTTTTACCTAAATTAGGATATAGAGCAAAAAAACTGATTTTTGGAGATGGTTATAAAGGTTTAAAAACCGAAGCACCTTTTAGTAGTATTATTGTTACTGCAGGTGCGCCTTTTGTGCCAAACCCTTTATTAGCACAATTAGAAATTGGTGGACGTTTAGTAATACCTGTTGGAGATAAAGTACAAACTATGACGCTTTTTGTTAGAAAAGGTCCAAAGGACTTTGAGAAAACAGAGTTTGGCGAGTTTAGATTTGTTCCGCTTTTAGAGGATAAGAATTAGTAGATTAAGTTCTAATCATTTTCGTAATCATGAACAAAGGTAATATGACTGCTACTTGCCATTAAATTAGGGTTTGTTCCTTCAATGCCTTCTGGAATTGATTGGTTACGTGCTTTGTAATATTTAACCCAACTAGATAAAGGTTTACCAGAGCTATCGCTAAAAGTCATTGGATGTGTAAGAAAAGGAATGGAATCTTTAGGTAAGTCTTGATTTGAAAACATTTTGTAAACTAACTCTGAGCAATAATAGGAGGTGTCATCCCATAAAAAAATATCATCATAAGGTGTGTTAACTCTGGCAATACCATATTGTATCGCTGTTTTTAGATAAGGCTTGTAGTAGTTGTCTAGCCTTGCGACTGTGGTTTGCGGTTTATTAAATTTATTTTTATTCCTTTCTAAAAAATTAGCTATTGGTGTTATGCAAACGCCTTGTTTTGGTATAGCTTCTACAACAAACCATTTGTTGTCTTTTTGCATAGCCATACCAACATGAGAATAATTTTTGGCAGAAGCAGTTGCTGTAACGTCTTTTATAGCGTTATCAATGTCGTCTGATCCTGTGTTTTGGAATAGTAAATCCCCTTCATTTAACTCAAAACTACTGTTAGTTTTTGTATTGCAACCTAACAAAATACATGAGAGTAATACAATGTATGATATGCGTTGTAAAAAATAATTCATTATTTAAAAGTGTTAAAATGAATTATCAAAATTACGGAAAAACTGTACTTGATTAAAGTGAATACTGTAAAATACAAAAGCTTTTTATTTTTTGAAATTTAAGTTAAGTCTTAAAAAATGTTAATAGCTACTAATAATAAGCCAGACATGTTGTTTCTTTGTTTGCTTATAAACATTAATAAATTATGACATTTTTTATCTGCTTACTATTAGGTTTTTGTATTGCTGCTTTAGGAAGTATTACACCTAGTTTTTTAAATTTAACAGTTGTAAAGTATAGCTTAAAAAACGGTAAAAAATCTACATTTTATTTAATAGTTGGTTATGCAACAGTTTTGTTTTTTCAAGCAAATTTAGGCGCTTATTTGGCTAATATTTTAATGAAAAATTCTGAATACATCACCTTAATACAAAAAATAGGAACAGGTATTCTCTTTTTGTTATCCATTAATTTTTTTAGACTTTATTTTTCTCCTAAAAAGGAAGTTAGTGAGAAAGAAATTCCTAAATCTAAATCCTATTTTTACGGTATTTTAATGTCCTCATTAAATATGATGGCTATTCCGTTTTACTTTACATTTATTTCGTTATTAATTGGTTTTAAATACTTTGAATACAATGTGTTTAATGCTTTTTATTTTTCAATCGGTTCTACCATTGGTTCTTTTACTTTGTATACGATTTATGCGATTGTTGCTAAAAATATTGAACATAAACTAACTTACATTGCTTCTAAAATGGATTTTATCTTAGGTTGTTTAACTGGTGTTGTTGGTATTGGTAACGTGATCTATTTGTTTAGTAAGTAGTATAGGTAGTAGGCCTATATTAAAAACTAAACCCAAACATAAACGTATCGTTGACCAAACCGCTTCCTTGGTAAGCACGCACATAATCCACACGTAAAAAGCGCATTTTACCCCAACCTAAATTGCTTAATCCAAGCGAGTATTCGGTGTATGGTTTGTTTTCTTTAGTTGCTGCTGCATTAAATCCAGCAACCAAATTAAAATTAAGCTTATTTAATAGCGGAATTTTGTTTAAGATGTAACCCTTAAAGTTGTGTTCTGCATGAAATTCGGCGTAAGCCTTATTAGTACTTAAAGCGTAATATGGTAGTATTTTAAAGGCATTTATGTAATTACCGTCTATAACCGTATTGGTTTGATTACCATTAAAATGGTGGTAGTCTACAAAAGCAATATCGTCTGCATTATTAAATATTCCTCCTTTTGCTAAGTATGTTAAATCACCTTTGTTACCTAGGTTTAAGCTTTGGTAAATTTGAGCTTTAAATTGATCAAAATTATAGTTAGCGTTACTACTTCCAAAACCTTTTTCGTAACCTAGATATAAGGTCGGGATTTTACTATTAGGAAGGTTGTATTTTCCAAATGGGTAACTCATGTAATTTTGTCCAAAGTTAATACGTGTATTAAGATTAAACTTCATGATATTGTGCGCATCAAAAGAGGCTACACCATTTGCAGTTGGATCTAGTGGATTGTTGCTAGTGTAGTCTCTGTCATCTTGAGGTTGCCAGGTTTGATCTGTAGTGTTAAATAATGGTTTACGGTCGTTATAACTTAGGTCTGAGTATACATGTAAACCGTTTAGTACTTCATGACTATAATTTAATTGAGCAAAATTACGGTCGTAAATTTTTAGATAATTTTTTTCTGCCCACAGAGAATAGGAGGTGTTTAATACATCTAAACTAGTTAAGTTAGGATTAAATTGTTCCACTTTACTACCTCCTGATAAGGACACAAAAGCTCTGTTTTTATTATCAAATCTGTAATTTATAATTCCTGTAGCTCTTAATCTATCCTCTGACTCGCCATAGTTAATTGTAGATGACATATTAAAATACTCTGGACTATCGTCCTCAAATCGCTTAGTAAAACTTGCAGTTAATGATCCATTCCAACCTTGAACAGTGTTAAATCCTAGTTTGCGAATAGGAGAGGAGATATTAAAATACGTTTTATTATACGAGTCACGATAACTGTAACCACCTAAAATATCACCAATTTTAAACTTGTTATCTACTTGGTCTACAGAGTCTAAATAGGTTTTGGATTCTCTGATTAATTGTATACTATCTCTTCTAACATAATCATTAGCCTCTACAGTGGTTAATGGAACTGGTCTTTTGGCATCCCAATATAGCGAGTCCTTTTTATTTGCATTATCTTGAAAAGATAGGACTTCTCTGGTAAAATTCTTTTTATCAATATTTGGGTTAAAGTCATAATCACTGTAAGCTGCTGTAAAACGACCATCACCATTAAATCCAAATATTCCAAACTCAAAATCAAATAGTTGTGTGGTTTTAACCCATTGTTTTTCTTGGTCGTAATAGGTAAACGTTTGTTTAATTTTAAATAGATCCACAGCAGGTATTTGTGCTTGTTGTCCAGTTAAAGTGACGTCTGTTCCAAATAAACTCCATTGGTCTTCAACAATATAAATAAATCCTCCAAATGCTTTATCATTTTTACGTTTAGGAAGTAATTCAATTTTATTAATAAGGTTGCCCAAGTCGTCATAAAACGTACCGACTAGTTTGTATTTGTAATAGTTAAAGGCAAAGTCAGCAATAGGAGATACAATTTCGCTACCTAACTCAAAGGTGTTTTGATAAAAATTAAATTCGACGTCAGTCGCATTATTAAAACTAAAACCATTACTGTCTCCACTAATTTTAGAAGCGACAATGGTTTCTTTAATAGGTTTAGGAGATTGATTTTCTAGTTTGGATATTGTCTCTGATAAATAGACAATACCTGTTCTAGTCGAGTCTAATGCACCATCTAAATCGCCAACCTCTTGACCCATAATTTTTTCTGGGACATTGACCATTTTTAGTAACCCTCTGGAGTAAAACTCGGCTTTAAACGATTTAAGTTTATTTAAATTCTCTTTACGTTTAGCAATGGTTTGCCTGATAATTGCATTTGCTGGATTTTCATCCGAATTAATAACAATCTCGTCTAAATTGATATCTTCTTCAATTAAAACAACATCTAGTACAAACGGAAGCTTTGTTATAACGACCTTCTTTTTTATAGTTTTATAACCTAAGTATTGAAACGTAATGGTGTAATCACCTGTTTTATTGATGTCCAATATGTAATTACCATCATTATTGGTTGTGGTACCAGTGTACGTATTTTCAATAAAAATATTGACTACAGGAAGAGGTTCGTTTTGGTTTGATGTAACGGTTCCTGTAATTTGAGAAAAGGCAAAGCTGCTAAATAGGGTAAATAGCGTAAGTAAAGAGTATTTCATGATAAGTTGGTTGTTTAATAGTATAGACGCACATTTTTATAAAATGGTTGCCTAGCCTCAAACATATAACTTATTGAAATTGAATATTGTTATAAAAATTATAAAGTTTTTCTTGAAGAAAAATAAAAAAAGAAAGATCTGCTATTTTTGTTTTAGTCGAAACTAAAGCATAAAACGGAAGCAGCATAAGTAAGACTAATGTTTAGTTGAAAGATTTTTTAATACGATCTAAATCACGTTTATTATCTCTATCCTTAAGCGTTTCGCGTTTATCGTAAAGTTTTTTTCCTTTAGCTAAAGCAATGTCTAATTTGGCTAACCCTTTTTCGTTTAAAAATAGACGTAACGGAATAATGGTTAAACCAGAGGTGTTTACCTCTTTTAATAATTTTTTAAGTTCCCGTTTGTTAAGTAACAATTTACGTTCTGCTTTTGGTCTGTGGTTATAATAGTTACCAAATGCATATTCCTGGATATTCATGTTAATAACAAACAATTCGCCTTGTTCATTAAACTCGCAAAAAGATTCGGCAATAGACGCTTGACTGTTTCTAATGGATTTAATCTCTGTTCCGGATAAAACAATTCCAGCAGTGTATTTATCTAAAATTTCATATTGAAATTTAGCCTTTTTATTAAGTATGTTTATCTTTTTTTGCATTAGTGCAAAGCTAATAAAATAGAAGTTAAAGTAATTATAATTGTTTAGTCATTTTATGCATGCCTCTAAATTGATCTAAAATTAAATCAAAATCTAATGCATAAGAGTCCACGATTTTAAAACCACATTTTTTATAAAAGTTTAACGCCTGTAATTGTGTGTCCATAGCTTCTAACCAAATGGATTTGGATAGATTATCTGTTGCTATGTCATAGCTTAATTGCATTACTTGTTGTCCCAAACCTAACCCTTGATAATCTTGATCTAAATATAAACGGTGTAATTTGGTGGTTGACTTAGCTTTTTGATGCACTAATCTTAAAATGCCAATGGTTTTAGTATTGTATTTAATAAAAAAATAATTGGCATTTAGATCTTGTAACTCTTTGGTTAGTTGCTTTAAATCATATTGCGAGTTTATGTACCAATTACAATCATTGTTTACCCATAAGTGTTTGTAAGCAGGAGGATAAATACGTAGCATTAACTGCAATAACACCTCGTGGTTGGCTAGTGTAATGGGTTTTAAATTTAATTTCAAACGATTAGTTTTAAGCTAACTCTAAAGCAATATCTATCATGTCTTTAAAAGTAGTTTCGCGTTCTTTACTAGTTGTTTTTTCTCCAGTGACTAATGAGTCTGAAATGGTACAAATAGTTAAAGCATTAACATTGTGTTTGGCAGCTACGGTATATAAACCAGCAGTTTCCATCTCTACGCAAAGCACACCAAATTTACTCCATTTTTTATAGGACTCAAAATCGTCTGCATAAAACTCGTCTGAAGTAAAAACATTACCAGCTTTAATAGTAATATTTTTATTTTTAGCAGCTTCAACAGCTTTTTGAAACAATTCAAAACTAGCTGTAGGTGCATAATCTGCTCCTCCAAATCTAAGCTCGTTTACACCAGAGTTGGATGAGGCAGCCATAGCCAAAACGACATCTCTAATTTTAATGTGTTTTTGGTATGATCCAGCACTACCAACACGAATCAGGTTTTTTACGCCAAATTGTGTAATCAACTCATGAGCATAAATAGATATACTTGGTACACCCATTCCTGTTCCCATTACAGAGACACGTTTACCTTGATACGTACCAGTGTAACCTAGCATACCTCTAACTTCGTTAAAGCAAACAGGGTTTTCAAAAAATGTTGTGGCAATCCATTTAGCACGTAAAGGGTCTCCTGGTAATAAAATAGTTTCTGCAACATCGCCTTTTTGGGCTCCAATATGTATACTCATGTTTTTTTTATTTAGTTGAAATGAATAGCCTAGTGTTTAATAACTTTTATCTCTTGATGCATTGCCTGTCACAATTGCAATTCCGTTGGACGTTCCAATACGGTCAACACCTAGATTTATGTATTGTAACGCAGTGTCTGTGTTTCTAATTCCTCCAGATGCTTTTATTTTTGTATTACCATTATTAATGGCTTCCTTCATTATAGTTATTGCTTCAATAGTAGCACCAGAAGTACCAAATCCTGTTGAGGTTTTTATAAATTCGGCTTTAGCCTTAATGGCTAATTTACTAGCTTCACTTATTTCTTGGTTATCAAGATAACAAGTTTCTAAAATTACTTTTAATGTATTGTTTGGCATCACTTTTTTTACAGCTTCAATATCTTCAAATACAGTCTCAAAAGCTTCACTTTTAAGTAAACCAATATTTAAAACCATATCAATCTCATCTGCACCATCTTTTAAAGCTTGTTTGGTTTCTTCAACTTTAGCAATGGTACTCATAGCTCCCAAAGGAAAACCAATAACACTACATACTTTAACGTCGCTATCTTTTAATTCGGCTTTAGCCAAACTAACATAACAGCTATTGACACAAACAGAGAAAAATTGGTGTTGTATTGCTTCTTGACACAATTGTATAATATCTGCTTTAGTTGCAGTTGCTTTTAAAATGGTGTGATCTATGTATTTACTTAATGGTTTCATCTAAAAATATTAAGATATAAAGTTAGTTGTTTTTTGATTAAAAAAGTTAAAGAATTTTATCAAACTACATGCTGCAAAAACGATAAATAAACTTACTTAAACAATGACATAAGTCAGCTTTTCTGTTTTAAGTCTCACTTAAATTTGCAGTATACAAAAACAACTAATTTAATTTATTATGAAAAAAATAATTATACCCTTTGTGTTATTATTACTATTATCTTTTAGTGTAAAAGCGCAAGATGCACCTTCTAAAGATTCTGATTTTAATACTTGGCAAGCTCGTTTTAGAGTAGCAACTGTAATCCCTTCTCCAGGAGATAATCTTGAAGGCGCAGATGTTGATATTTCTACAACTGTAATTCCAGAGGTTGACTTTACTTATTTTTTTACCAAGCATTGGGCTGCAGAGCTTATTTTGGCAACCACTAAACATGAGGTTGAGGTTGAAGGTTTGGATTTAGGTCATGTTTGGTTATTACCTCCAACTTTAAATGTGCAATATCATTTTTATTCAGGAGATTTTAAACCTTACGTTGGAGCAGGTGTAAACTATACTATTTTTTATGGAGAAGATGCTGGAGATGTTGTGGGTATGGATTATGAAAACTCGGTAGGCTTTTCATTTCAAGCAGGAATTGATTATAATTTAAACGATAAATGGTTTTTAAATTTAGACGTTAAACAATTATTACTTAGTACAGATGTGATGGTAAATGCAGGTGAAGCTGAAATACCTGTAGAGGTGGATATTAACCCTTTAATTATTGGTCTAGGGATTGGTGTAAAGCTTTAATTTAAGAATACACTATATAAAAAAGACTACAATTTGTAGTCTTTTTTTTGTTTCAAACTTATTTTCTCGTTTGACTTATTTATATTTAAAAAAATATAATTTGGAATGAGCAAAGCTAAACTAGATAGTAAACAAGAATACGATTTAATTTGTGTTGGAGGTGGAATTATGAGTGCAACATTGGCACTGATTTCTAAACTGCTAAAGCCAGATTTAAAGGTGTTAATTGTGGAGCGTCTTGGTGAGGTGGCTCAAGAAAGTTCTGCTGCTTGGAATAATGCAGGTACGGGACATTCTGCGCTTTGCGAACTTAATTATTGCCCTGAAGAAGACGGTAAAGTAGTCATTGATAAAGCCATTAAGATTTGTCAACAGTTTGAAGAGTCTAAACAGTTTTGGAGCTATTTAGCGACGCTTGGCTTAATTGAAGATCCTGATGGTTTTATTGCTTCAGTGCCACACCATAGTTGGGTTTTAGGTAAAGAAAATGCAGATTATTTAGAGCATCGTTTTAATACCATGAAACATCATTTTATGTTTGATACTATCCAATTTACAAAGGATAAGAGTAAAATGAAAGAATGGTTTCCGTTAATTATGAATAACAGAGACGAGGATGAGGTAATGGCTGCTTCTAGAATTGATAGAGGTACAGAGGTTAATTATGGTACATTAACAAAAACATTATTCAATATTTTAGAAACCAAATTTGATACACCTGTATATTGTAATATGGAAGTTAAAGATATTGATCCAAGTCCAGATATTGATTGGACTGTAGAAATAGAAAATCTTGAAACTAACCAAAAACATAATCTAGAATCTAAACATGTTTTTATTGGAGCAGGAGGTGGTAGCTTATTGTTATTGCAAAAAGTAGAAATTGATGAAAAAGAAGGTTATGGTGGTTTTCCAATAAGTGGGGAATGGTTGGTTTGTAAAAACGAAGCCATTATAAAGCAACATAATGCTAAGGTATATAGTAAGGCAGGACTTGGCGATCCACCAATGTCTACACCGCATTTAGATACTAGATATATAAACGGAAAACGCGAATTGCTTTTTGGTCCATTTGCAGGTTTTAGTCCTAAGTTTTTAAAAGAAGGTTCTAATTTTGATTTGTTTAAATCGGTTAAATTTGACAATATCTCACCATTATTAGGTGCTTTTTGGCATAATTTACCTCTAACTAAATATTTGATAGAACAGGTAACTTCCTCTCATGAAGACCGTATGAAGGAGTTACGCAAATTTGTTAAAGATGCTAATAGTGATGACTGGGAAATCTTAGTAGCTGGACAACGTGTTCAGATTATTAAAAAGGATGAATTTGAAGGTGGTGTTTTACAATTTGGGACAGAAGTGGTAAGTAGTACAGATGGAAGTATTACTTGCTTACTTGGTGCTTCTCCAGGAGCATCTACAGCAACGTCAGTAATGTTAAAGGTCTTAGAAAAAGCATTTCCAGAACTATTAAACTCTGAAGAAGGTAAGACGGTAATGGATAAAATGATTCCTTTTTACAATACTGAGGTTACAGAAGACTTGTTTAAAGCACAATTAAAAAAGAGTGCAGTAGCTTTAAAATTGTAAGTAAAAATAGAGATTATAGCTTTTAATAAATCGAAATTATAAAATTTCAGATTTTTTCTCGTCTTCTTGTTTTATAATTTTAGACGTCCAAAGTATGGTATCGCTCAAATTTTCGAAAAGCTCAAACGGTTTGTTGTGAAATTTGTTTTCAAACCTGGAAGTTTCACGCATTTTTTCGTCAGTACTAATAACCGCAAAAGCAACTAAATTTGGAATTTCTTTTGCTGCACTATAAACTAAAGGATTAACAGTATAAGAGGCGACACGGTTGGAAATAAAAGCAAAATTTTTATTCTTGAAATGTTTTTCTATTATTTCAACAAATAATTCTGTTTCATCATCACTGATAAAAGCACCTTCTTTGACCTGTTTAATTAGAAAGTCATCAAAAACATAAATTTCGGCATTACCTATATCGTAATAATGGAATATTCCCATGTTGTTTTATGGTTTTGGTTGATAGTTCAATGTTTTCAAGGTAGTAATAAAAAAGGGACTTTTAAAATTTAAAATTAAATTTTGGAATTAGTAAAGGGCTTTATTTGTTTAAATTTAGCGTAGCTATTTGATATGCAATTAGCTATAGTAAGCTTTAGTTTTAATGATTTTTAATAGTCTTTATAAATACCTGTTTTACTCCTAAAAAGGCAATGCATAGACTTAATATAGCTTAAAAGTCTAGTTGTTAGCCATTAGAGTTGTTAGCCATTAGAGTTAGGGAAGTAGTCGTTATAACTTGGCATTACCATAATTTGTTACTTAATCGTTAAAATATCTTACCTGCTTTATATATAATTCTCTATCCGCTCCATCTAGTTTAAATTCTATATCCAAACCAAACTCTAAGTACTTCTGTTTGGATTTATACACGTTATAGTAATAGTGTTTTTTGATTTTTTCTAATTGTTCGGAGAGTGTAATTATTTCGGCTTCAGTCATTACTAATTTACCATTGTTAAGGTTAGAGTGTGATATGATTTCGACAATACGTTTTTCGTTATATAATTTAGAAGACGATCCAGAATAGCAAATAATCTGGTCGCAGGTCACACCATCTTCAGGTTGTACAACACTAGCTTCTCCAACTTGGACATTAATAACGGTTCCTAGGTAGTTTTTTCGATACAAATTTTTGGTAATAGCAACACCATTGGCTTTCTCGTTAGGGAAGGAGCGATGCACTAAAATACCCATTGCAATGCTATTTTGGTCAATATTGAAGTAGTCTCGTTCTAAAAAGGCACGCTCATACCATAGGCTTGACCATACTTTTTTGATTGCTTTTTCAATAGATTTTTTCTTGCTACCAACAATACCTGTTTTAGAGTCGTATAATCCTGCTCCCGAAAACCCAACAATATCTTCTGCATTTGTCGAGCTTCTAAATCGTAAGCGTGTCTCGTCTCCTAAACTTTTAATTTTGGCTTCGACATTAGATATTAATTCAGGATCTAAAGGTGTCTTTTTTATTAGTTTCTGAATTGTTTTTAGTTGCTCTGTTAGTTTATAAGCATCTTGATTGATTTTGTAATCATAAATCATTTGCTTGACTAAGCTGTCTGCTCCAGACGTTTTTAGATGTGCTTCATAATAGTAAAACGGAATGGCAAATGCCGATTCCGGAATTTTAAAGGCTTCTTTTTTAGCTAAATCATATAACACACCAAAGTTAGCAGCTTTTCCCCCAACGGTGTTTATTGAGTTTTGACTTAAGTTGTCTGCATTAATTAAGGTTTTTATCGCTGTGTTTTTTTCTAGAAACAACGTCGCTTTTTTCTGTTTTTTAGTTTTTCTTTCAAACAATTCTTTAGAGATTGGTTTGATATAAAAGGTATCTAAAGCCACTTCAAAAGAAACATATTGATTGTTGAAGCTTTTTAAAATATCAGATTGCATGGCTTTAGTATAAGCTGCAATTGGAATTTGTCTGTTTTTTCCTAATACCGAAATGTGACTTAATGGCGTTTGTAAAATAGTGGTTATAACGCCAGCTGTAATAGGTAATTCTAGGATAGGTTGATTAATAACAATTATATCATGTTTAGAAATATTGTTTTGTTTTAACGAATCAACAGCAACAAATTTTAAGCATCCATAACTTTTTTGAGTACTTACCGCTTGATACGTTTGGTCGCCATATAAATCTGAAGCAGATATTGTAGGAATGTCTAAAACAGCATCTAATTGTTCTAAACGTGCCGTATTTAAAAAGAAATTAAAGCTTTTAAAATACGTTGCTTTTTTGATGGCTTCGTAAAATGTTTTAATATCTGCAATTTGCATATCATCAATAGGAGAAAGCTCTAGGTTGTAGGTGTTGTTAGCTAAGTAATGATTTATGTTTCCTAATAAAAAGCGTTTGTTTTTATGCTGCGCTTTGTAGTTAGAATTATTAAATTCTCTTAAAGTTTCTGGGATTTCTAAATACCCTTTACAAAAATGGTAGTGGTATTTGTAGTTTTTACTGTTGATAAAATAGAGTTGTTGTTCTTTAATATCAAAAACGACTTTTAAAGCATCAATATTCCCATATTTATTAGTGTTTGGTGATGTTTTTAAGGCATTAAAATCGGTTTCCGAAGTTAATACACGTTTAAACTTAGTCTGAGATAAAACAAATGTTGAGGTTAATATAAAAAGAACGACGAGATGATTTTTTAGTTGGGATGTGATCAAGCTAAGTGGTTTTTTATTAGAGTAATACAATATAGAACAAAAAAAAGCAACACGCCACTTTTGTAAAGTATTGTGTTGCTTTTCAACTAACCAACCATAATTAAAACGTGCTCTTTTACGCTTTATTTTACGTTAACAGAACTTTGTGATTACAGTGCTTCTGTTACTAAATCGCCTTGATTTCTAAAGACTAATTCGCCATCAAAAGCATCTAGTAAAATAATACTATCTGTTGTTACTTTTCCAGATAAGATTTCTTTACTTAATTGGTTAAGTACGTCTTTCTGAATGACACGTTTTACTGGTCTTGCACCATATTCTGGATTATAACCTTTGTCTGCTAAGTAGGTAATAGCTTCTGGTGTAGCATCAAAAGTAATCCCTTGTTTTGCAATCATTTTAGAAATACCTTTTAGCTGTAATCCTACAATTTCTGTAATATTATCTTGCGTTAAAGGTGTAAACATAATAATGTCATCAATCCTATTTATAAACTCAGGTCTTACCGTTTGTTTTAATAAGGCTAAAACATCCACTTTTGCACCTTCAATAGCTGTTTCTACATCTTTTACAGCATCAAAACGCTCTTGTATTATTTGACTTCCCATATTGGATGTCATGATGATGATGGTGTTTTTAAAATCTGCAATACGCCCTTTGTTATCTGTTAGATGCCCTTCGTCTAACACTTGTAATAAGATATTAAACGTGTCTGGATGTGCTTTTTCAATTTCGTCTAAAAGTACTACAGAATAAGGTTTACGTCTAACAGCTTCGGTTAATTGTCCACCTTCATCGTAACCAACATATCCTGGAGGTGCACCAACTAATCTGCTTACCGCATGACGCTCTTGGTACTCACTCATATCTATTCTGGTCATCGCGCTTTCATCATCAAACAGATATTCTGCTAAAGCTTTGGCTAATTCCGTTTTACCAACACCAGTTGTTCCTAAAAACAGGAAGGTTCCAATTGGTTTTTCTGGGTTTTGTAATCCTGCACGACTACGTCTTACAGCATCACTAACCGCAACAATAGCTTCTTCTTGACCAACCACACGTTTATGTAATTCCTTTTCAAGATTTAATAGTTTTTCGCGATCACCTTGTAGCATTTTGGTAACAGGAATACCTGTCCATTTTGCAACAACCTCTGCAATATCCTCATAAGTAACTTCTTCTTTGATTAAAGAATTTTCAGATTGGTTATCTGCTAAGTCTTTCTGTAATTTTTCTAATGCTTCTTGAGCTTCTTTAATCTTACCATAACGTAACTCTGCAACCTTACCGTAATCTCCATCGCGTTCTGCTTTTTCAGCTTCAAGCTTAAAGTTTTCGATGTCTTGCTTTCTGTTTTGTATGTTGTCTACAACTTCTTTTTCGCTAATCCATTTAGCATTCATTTCGTTGCGTTCTTCTTTTAAGTTAGCTAAATCAGATTGTAATATTTTTAATTTACTTTCGTCTTTTTCACGCTTAATAGCTTCTATTTCAATCTCTAACTGCATCACTTTTCTGTCTAAAACATCAAGTTCTTCTGGTTTTGAGTTGATTTCCATACGCATTTTAGCAGCAGCTTCATCCATTAAATCAATTGCTTTATCTGGCAAAAATCTGTTAGTTATGTAGCGTTGAGATAACTCTACAGCACCAATAATAGCATCATCTTTTATGCGTACTTTATGGTGTGTTTCGTACTTTTCTTTAATTCCTCTTAATATTGAAATCGCACTTTCTGTATCAGGCTCATTAACCATTACTTTTTGGAAACGACGCTCTAAAGCTTTGTCTTTTTCAAAATACTTTTGGTACTCGTCTAAAGTTGTTGCTCCAATAGCACGCAATTCTCCACGAGCCAAAGCAGGTTTTAAAATGTTTGCAGCATCCATTGCACCTTGTCCGCCACCTGCACCAACTAAGGTGTGTATTTCGTCAATAAATAGTACAATATCTCCTTCGCTATCTGTTACTTCTTTGATAACCGCTTTTAGACGCTCTTCAAATTCTCCTTTAAATTTAGCACCTGCAATTAGGGCGCCCATGTCTAACGCAAAAATTTGCTTGTCGACTAAGTTTTCTGGGACGTCACCATCTACAATTCTGTGCGCTAAACCTTCCGCAATAGCTGTTTTACCAGTTCCAGGTTCTCCAACTAAGATTGGGTTGTTTTTAGTACGACGTGATAAAATTTGAAGGATTCTTCTAATTTCTTCATCACGACCAATAACAGGATCTAGTTTTCCGTCTCTGGCTAATTTGTTTAAATTTTTAGCGTATTTATTAAGGGAGTTGTAGGTCTCCTCTTGGCTTTGTGAGGTTACGCGATCTCCTTTTCTTAATTCGTCTATTGCTGCTTTTAAACCTTTTTCTGTTACGCCTTGGTCTTTTAGCATTTGTGCTATTTTGCTCTTTGATTTAAAGACTGCTAAAATAAAGTGCTCTATTGATACGTAATCGTCATTCATTGCTTTTGCAATAATAGACGCTTCGTTTAATGTTTTACTGGCTTCACGAGAGAGCATTAAATCTGCTCCTGTAACTTTAGGAAAACTTTCTAGTTGCTTATCTAATGCTAATTCTAATACATTAAGATTGACATTCAGTTTTTTTAAGATGAATGGTAGTACGTTTTCATCAACCTCAAAAATGGCTTTAAAAAAGTGTTCATTTTCTATTTGTTGATGGCCATAACTTTGCGCAATCTGCTGAGCGCGTTGTATGGCTTCTTGCGATTTGATTGTATAATTATCTGGGTTCATATATAGTATGTATTTTTTAATTTCCGCGTAAGCGAAAACCATAAGTTTATTATTGTTTACGAGTGCTATATTTCAATTACCTTACCAATTGTAATTGCAAGACAAAATGTCGCTTTGATGTGATTTTTAGCCGACTTTTAGTCAGTTAGTGGTTTCGTTTTATTTCTATGTAAGTTAATCAAAACCTTTCGACATAATCTATGATATGTATCATAAAAATGATATTTTTGTTTAACTTATAGCGTTAATTTGCTAAAAAGAAATTATTATGTTTGGAAAATTATTTGGAGGATCAAAAGCGCCAAAAGAAGAGAAAGTATTACCATGGAAAAATTTAACCGAAGTGTCTCAGTTATCAGAGATAGAGCGTTTATCACTTGGTAAAACACAGGTTATATTTAAGCATTCTACACGTTGTGGAATAAGTAGTATGGTTATGAACCAGTTTGTTGCTGCTTTTGATGTGGATGCTAATTTAGATTTATATTATCTAGACTTATTAAGCTACAGAGAAGTCTCTAATGAGACCGGTTATAAGTTTCAGGTAATGCACCAAAGTCCACAATTATTAGTGATAAAAAACGGAGTAGTGGTGGCACATGCTAGTCATGGTGCAATAAATGAGATTGATTTAACTAAATTTATTTAAAATTATGAGATATGTATTGCTTTTTATTATCGTATTAGTCACTTTTAGTTGCGAAACTGAACAGGAAGACGTCTATGTAGCTTCTAATAATTGGAAAGCGATGCAATGGAATAAACCACTTAGTGACTCGTTAGTTTCTGGGTCAACATATTTATCTGTGTACTCGCAAATATATAGTGTTACAGAGCATAAACGCCATGATTTGACTGCAACTGTTAGTATTAGAAATATTAATAAAAAGGATACTATTTTTATAAAAGAAGCAGATTTTTACAATACAAAAGGGGATTTAGTTAAAGTGTATTTTACCGAAACGATTTATGTAAATCCAATGCAAACTATTGAAATTGTTATTAATGAAAGAGATGTAGAAGGTGGTACAGGTGCTAATTTTGTTTTTGATTGGTTAGCGTCTAAAGATGCAAAACCGCCATATTTTGAAGCAGTGATGATCTCTACCTCAGGACAACAAGGTTTGTCTTTTACAACTAAAGGCGTTGAAATCGAGTAAAAAATATGAAAGACATTTTAACAACTATATTATTTTTAATTGCTGTAATTGATCCATTAGGATCAGTACCTGTTTATTTAGAAGCTACCAAAAATTTTGATAAAAAATATAAAAAACGTGTGGCCATCAGAGCTAGTATTGTTGCGTTTTTTGTACTTCTGTTTTTTATGGTTATTGGTCAATTTATTTTAGAAGGTATGCAAGTAACTTTAGATGCGTTTCAGATTTCTGGAGGTGTGATCTTATTTTTGTTTGCATTAACAATGATTTTTGGAGATGGTAAACCAGAAACCGAAAAACATTTAATTAAAGATTATAAACACGTCACTATTTTTCCTGTAGCTATACCATCCATAGCCTCTCCAGGAGCCATAATGGCTGTGGTTTTAATGACCGATAATCATGTTTATACAATAGAGCAGCAAACCATAACTATTTTATTAGTTTTAGTTGTTGTTGCAATTACATCGTTATTACTTTTAGCAGCAAATGTTGTGCAAGAAAAGGTTGGCGAGTATGGTATTACCGTAATAAGTAAAATTATGGGATTAATATTAGCCTCATATGCAGTTCAAAGTATACTGAGTGGCTTAAAAGATTTTTTTGCTTAACTATTAATTAATTGGCTTCTGATATTATTTGGGAGTTTATATGTTTGTTGTATGCAATTTGACCAATTTCTGTGCCTATTGGTATAATTGTTGATTGAAATACTAAAACCAATTCATGAAAACATCTAAATCTATTCTATTTCTGACATTTTTTTTAGTCACATTTTTTTCTTGTAATGATGAACCTGTGGATTTTACGTTAGAGGACAATTCTGCTTCTGAAAATAACGATATAAAATGGTGGATACTTGTGCATCCATCATATGGAAATCCGGGAATTTATCTATACAATGAAACCAATTCTACTATCGAAAACATTTTACCATTACCTGATTCAAATGGTTCACCTCATGCTTTAGATTTTGATGGAAACTCATTATGGTTAGGAGGTGCAAGCTCAATCAATACAACAAACGGAATCTTAACTCACAACCCAATTTACGAACTGAATCCAGATAATGGAGAAGTAATATCAACAATAGACAATATAAGAACCGAAGGAATTTCTGTTTCTAATAATCATATTTACTATTCAACTTATGGACAAATTATAGAAATTACAAAAACAGGAACTTTTGTTAGTTCGACATCTGTTGAAAACATTACTATTAACGATATTGCCATATGCAACTCGATTAAATATTATGTTTACAATGGTTCAATAGATCCAATTATAAAAGTAAACGAAGCATCAGGACAGGATGAAATTATTCTTGAAACTGATATTCCAAATCTTTATACTTTATCTATTAGAGATGATAATTTTGTAGTTGTGAGTAATAATCATTTTAGAAGATTCGATATGAATACAGGAGAACACTTATCTGATATTAAAATAGAAATTAATGGTTGGATTACAGCTATTGCACCTTACAATAAGTAATTTAAATAAAAAAACTGCACACAACAACATGTATAATTAATTGCTTGTTTTAAGTTTACTTACGAACATTCCTGCGGAATATTCTATCTGTGATTTATTTGCTAACTTAGTGCCTAAATAATGCAACTAACCATACACAATCACGTTGGTATACATTTAAACAAAAATTGAGACATGTATAAAACCCTTATATTTTTATTCATAATTATTATTTCCTCGCATACGAGATTAATAGGACAACAAAAAAACACCTATATTAAAGCTGGTTTTTTATACGAAAGTAAAAGCAATAAGCTACTAAAAAACAAACTTATACAAATTCAAGGGACAAAAATTATTTCTATTGGCGAATTTGAATCTTTACCTAAAAACAGCGAAGTTATAGATTTAACGAATTATACTGTTCTTCCTGGACTAATTGATGCTCATACACATGTCCTTTTTTCTCAAGAGGCCAATGAAGATTTTGCTGAACACAGCGTTAAATCGCTGACCATGGAGAGTGATGCTTTAAGAGCGCTTCGTGCTGCCAAAAGAGCAAAAAGTTACTTAGAAGAAGGAATAACAAGTATTAAGGATCTTGGAAACTCTGGTTTATACCTAGATGTAGCTCTTCGAGACGCTATTAATGAAGGAACGATTGATGGTCCTCGTATTTTTGCATCTGGTCCAATTTTGGCAGCAAATGGCGGACAAGTTTATGGTGTGCTACCTAAACATCAAAACATAATAGATTTAGAATATCGAATAATAACAAGTCCTGAAGATGCAAAAAATGCTGTCCGTGAACATGTTAATCAAAATGTAGACTTGATCAAAATTTGCGCTGATAATATTCCCAATAACACCTATTTAACAATAGATGAAATAAGAGCTATTGTAGAGACTGCTCACTCATATAATTTAAAAGTCACAGCTCATTCCGTAACAAATCAATCCGCATGGAATGCAATTGAAGCAGGTGTAGATGGAATTGAACATGGGTTTAATTTAGCAGATAGCACTTTAGTAAAAATGGCAGAAAAGCAAATCTTTCTTGTACCTACAGAAAATAGTAAATCATATATGTATACTTATGCAAAACTGGCCAATTATAACCAAAATGAGTTAGATTGGATTGATAACTATATTAATAGGATGAAAAAAAGACTTGATAGAGCAATTGAAATAGGTATTCCTATAGTGGCTGGTTCTGATAATTATACAGATATAAAAGTATCATCTGGAAAATCATCAAAAGACATGTATAGGTATTATTTTGAAGCAGGAATGAAGCCTTTAGATATACTTCAATCCAGCACATATATTTCAGCTTTTCAATTAGGAAGAGAAAATGAAATTGGACACATAAAACCTAAAGCAAATGCAGATATTATAGCTGTAAAAGGAGATATTATTAATGATTTCATCTCTACATTAGAAAACGTTGTATTTATAATGAAAGATGGAAATATTTATAGAAACAAAAATAACTAAAATACACTTTAAGCAAAAAACGTATGCCAACAGCGTATCTAATTTATTGCTGGCTTTTTGCTTACTTCCGAAAATCCTCGCGGACTTTCTATCCGGTTTTTATTTGCTAACTTAGTTATTTGAAGTACGCAACAAACCATATACAAATACATTGTAAAACATTTAAAAATAACATTATGAAAATAATACATTATATAGTCATCCTTTTTTTCGTTGGAATTAATGCGGTTAATGCTCAAGACTCGAATAATGAAAATAACTCTAATTACGAAGAATTGGCATCAAAAATTTGTTCGTATGGATATTGTACTTGGGGAAATACTAATCCAACTGATGAGTTTGATAGAGCAATTTTGCGAGAAGTTGGAACTGATTTAAACGACCCAGATAGAAAGAAAAAAGTTTCAGATTTTTTGAATAAAAATAGTCATATACTAATCTGTGGCGATGATGGCGTTGAGGGCATACGCGAAAGAGAACAATTACTCAAACGATCTGTTTCTAGTGGGTTTTATGGATATTTACAACAATTAGCAATCGACAAGACATATTCTGTTGATTTTAATACATATGAGATTATTAATGGCGAAAAAGAAACCCTTTTAGATTTTATTTATTTAATTATTAATGACGTGGATTTAGCTGAAGATTATAATATTCTTGAACTTGAAGCTTTAGCAGATGCTATTGAAGAGAAAGGTGGAAAAAGAGGAAAAGATCTTGAGTAAAAACTAATGATAATAATAGAATAACGTTTCGCAACAAAGCTTATAATTAATGGCTAGTTTTAGCCTACTTTCTAAAGTCCTCGCAGATTTTCTATTTGGTTTTTATTTGCTAAATTAGATGCTTAAACCACGAAAAAAGCCACACGCAACAGCGCGATACAACATTAAAAAATGAAAACGAAAAACATATTTTTATTGACTTTAGCATTAATTTGCTCAACTTATATTATTTGGGCTCAAGGTGGGCAAGATAGTTTAAAAATAAGGAAAATTATTCATGCAAAATACAGTACAAATAGATTTTCAGAAATGCCACGAGATTCTGCATTTAAAGACGACCATCTTGTAAAGTATGAAGTGTATGATGACAATGAAAAGATAATTGAATACGGTCAATACGATGGCAAAGGGAATATTTATAGGGTTACCAAAATTCAAAAAGACGAAAGTGAAAAACAAATAAAAAAAACAATTTGTGATTTAAAAGGAAACCTGAAACAATATTATATTATTACAATTGACGATAACGGAAATGAAATAGAATTAAAAAATTATAACAGCAAAAATAAATTATTTTATATCCAAAAAAACGAGTACGATATAAACGGAAATGTAATATCAAAAATTGGAGGCGTCCCTAAATCGGATAAAGTCTCTACAACTGAATTTGAATATAATTCTAATAATGAAATGATACAAAAAATACATTACAATTCATAT
This sequence comes from Olleya sp. Ti.3.14, assembly GCF_038154885.1. Taxonomy (NCBI): domain Bacteria; kingdom Pseudomonadati; phylum Bacteroidota; class Flavobacteriia; order Flavobacteriales; family Flavobacteriaceae; genus Olleya; species Olleya sp. Ti.3.14. Next base: position 500,450 of record NZ_JBAKAO010000001.1, on the reverse strand, counting down.
GGAAGCAACGAAACTCAAACATACATTTATGATTCAAATGGAAATGAAGTGATTTCCGAATCTTTTAAAGCTAATGGTGATTACACAAAATTTATTTCTACTTATGATATGCACAACAACATCTTAACACAACATTGGTACGACAAAGATGAAAAACAAAAACAGTGGAATAATTGGGAATACCATTATGACAAGCAAGGACATTGGATAACTAAAAAAAGCTATACCAATGGAGATTTAGGTTTGGTATGGGAAAGAAAAATCGAATATCAAAAATAACGATATACAAAATCGTATATATTGTATTGCTGGCTCTGGCCTAACTACAAAAATCCTCATAGGTTTTCTATTGGGCTTTTATTTGCTAAATTAATAATAAACCAACGCAACAACTCATACACAAACACATTAGCATACATTAGTGAAAACCGAACAAACATTTAAAACTAAAACTGGATTTTGTCACATTACTGAGGACAAAATTATTCTGACTCGTGACGGAATTATTGGAAATGTGGCCGAGTTGACAATTGGAAAAAGTATCTATCGTATATTAGGAATGTATGGCATTATGGCTGTTATCTTGTTATATATGGCTTACACCAAATTAATAAAAAAAGATTGGATTGAATTAGCTATGTATTTCGGAATTGGAGCTTATCTAGTGTACAGTATGACTAAAAGTATAAATTTAAGTGCAATACCAATTATTGATCGGGATAAAATAAAAAACGTGGAATTTAAGTCTGCTAAAAAGTTTTTGACTAGAAGTTATTTTAAAGTGAATTTTGAGCAGAATGACGGAAAAATAAAAAGTCGCCTTATTATGCTTCCAGGATCATTAACTGATGGAATAAATGAAACAGAAAAAGCAATTGGAATTATGAAAAATGCTGGACTGATAAAAAATAACGTTGGGTAGCACTATATATAATCTACTACCAGTTTTATCTTACCAACAAAAACACTCACGGATGTTTTATCTGTGATTTATTGGTTAACTTTAGTTTGGAAACACGTATCTAAGTCGTACATAAATACGTTACCCAATTGAAGAAAAAAAACATCAAAATGACTAACAAATTTATTTATAATCTTAAAATAGTAATTATCCTTTTGTTAGTCACCTCTTGCAAAGTTGAAGACCAATATTATGATTTAAGTCAAGAAGGTAAAGCATTACTAACTTATGAAATAGGCGAAATTTTTCAATTGAAAAACATAGAAACTAATGAGATTATTTCTTTTTCTGTTAACTCAAAAACTATAGAATATATTGCTGATGGTCCTAACGAATCATCATTTATATTTGGCTCTTCTTCAGACGATTTTATAGAAGTTGGAAGAATTTCATTTATTGATAATTCAAATTGCTATAAAGGAGAGATAACTGTAAAAAGTGATAGAGATAATGACTTTGAATTTACAGCTTATTTTTATGATTGTTTTGGAGATGATTTTTATTATTTCCAAAATGAATTTATTGACACTACTAGTTTAGAAGGTGTTGATTATTCAAATGTTTATATTCTTAGAAATTATCCTAAAACGCTTTACTATTCAAAAGAAAAAGGAATTTTAAAAATTCTTGACGTCGATGAAAACACATTGTTTGGACTGATTGAATAAAAACGTTTGGTAACACCAATATATAATCTGCTACAAGTTTTACATTAATGGGAGTCCAATTTGAAAAGCTATAAAGACTGTGGCTAACACCATTTATAATTTTTGTAACTATAGTCTAGCTACTTTATTACTTATAGATACTTATCTGTTTTTTTCTAAGTTATAATAAAAACAAAACAAGAAGTAATAACATAAAAGCGCGATTTAGGTTAATATTTCAATTTTAAAAATGAGTCTGAAGGAGTATCTTATAATTAAATAGCAATTGTATTATGAATAAAAATATTCTTTAAGTATCTTACAATTCATTAGTGTCTTTTCAATTTTAAAATTATAAATGAGTACACCAAAAACTACAACAATTGCTATCATTGGATGTGGACCAAGAGGTCTTTCAGCATTAGAAAATATAATGATTGCATTATCAAATACTAATTTAAAAACACTTCCAAAAATTGTAGTTTTTGAAAAATCTGCTCAACTAGGTTGCGGTTCTATATATAATTTAGATCAACCAGATACTAACTGGTTAAATATTTCGGAACGCGCTTTAACTATCGCTAAAAGACCTGTAATAAAAATTAAAAACACTAAAATTGAAGGCTTTATGTCTTACCATGATTGGACAGGTAAAAGTCAAGATGCTATTTATAATAATAAACATGAAGTGTTTCCTAAACGTTCTGATGTTGGTAAGTATTTAAAAGCGCGCTATACTAGTATTGCTCAAGCGTTACAAAAACTTGATGTATTGACTGTTTTTAATTCTGAAGTTATAGAAGTAAAAAACAACAATCAATCCTTTACAATTACTGTTGACAATGGTAACAATTATAATGCAGACGAGGTCGTACTGACTATTGGACATCAGGAAACCAAAACATCCAAACAATTAAAAGATTGGATAAATTATGCTCAAAATAATAACACAGTTAATTTGTTTTTAAAAGCGTATCCTATAAAACACTTACTATCTAAAGATTATAAAAACATAGCTCATACAGTTGGACTTAGAGGTTTTGGACTAGCAACCATAGATGTTATTAGGGCTATAACCAAAGCAAATGGTGGTTATTTTGAAGTTATTGATGCCAACACAAACAAAATGAATTATCATCCAGGAAAAAGCACCTTAAAACTTATACCTTTTTCATTGGATGGTTTACCTATGGCTTGTAAACCTTTAAACTCCAAAATTGATGCGTTATTTACACCAAGTGATGCTAAAATTTTAAGTCTTAAGTCAGAATTATTACAAATTAAAGAGGATGTAAATTATAATAATGGCAACACCTTTTTAATTAAAGCTATGGCGACTATAGTTGCCAATCAATACTTAAAATTAGGTAATCACGCTTACCAACATAATTTTTCTGTTACAGCATTAAAAGTAATAATAGAAGCCTATCTAAAAGACGAAAATTTTAAACACGAGTTATTACTATCTCACGATAATGCGCCAGAAGTTATTATTCAAGCTTATGTAGATATGGCTACTGCAAAACAGCCAATAAGTTTAGATTATTGCTTAGGTCAAGTTTGGCGTCATTGCCAGCCAACATTATACGCAATGATGTCTCACTCAGCTTTACAAGAGGATATAATAAATAAAGTTATCGCGCTTGATGAGCGTATAAAACGTTACGCTTTTGGACCACCTATTGAAAGTTTACAACAGATATTAGCCTTAACTTATCAAGGTACATTAGATTTAAATTTTGTCAACGATCCAGAAATTAATTTAACATATAATGGCTGGCAATTACAAAAAAATAACCAAGAAATTACAGTAGACACCATGATTAACACTGTTTTAGACAGTCCAAAAATCGAAAAAGTAATTTCGCCAATTGTAACCAATTTATTAAATGATAATTTAATACAAGCCATACACAGTAAACTTGGTGTAGACACAAAACAAAATGGATTAGTAGTCTCTAAAAATAAAAAACAAACACTTAATCTAGCAGTTTTAGGTAGGCTTGCAAAAGGAAGCGTTGTTGGTGTTGATGCTATTTTAGAATGCTTTGGACCCAGAATTAAAGATTGGGCGAATGGTTTAGTAGAAAGATTAAAAACAGACAATCCATCTTAAAATATTTGATTGACGCCTTTAAAAAGTTAAACTTGACAATAACTAAAGGGATTTTTATTAGCTTTTTATGGTGAGATTTTGAATAGGTGGTATTATTTACGCTAATTTATCAATTACCTTAAACGAATAACTATTAAAAATATAAAACAACCTAAATAATCAACAAATGAAACAGACTTTATCATTTCTACTGGTTTTAGTACTCTTAATTTCGTGTAAATCAAATCAAGAAAAAAAAGAGCAACAAGAACCTAATGGACAAAGACCGTCTTTGACAGAATTAATATCAGAATTAGACAGTAATAACGATGGTAAACTGTCCGAGAGTGAGGTTAATGGACCAATTGCCAATGATTTTAAAAATATAGACAGTAATAATGATGGCTTTTTGACTTTAGACGAACTTAATAAAGCAGAAAAAAATCAAGAGGGTAGACCACCACGACAATCAAATGAAAACAAGGATTTATCAAACCAGATTGATACTTCTGTAAAGGTAATGCCTGTAAATACAGATTACTTTATTTCAGAAAATATTATTGACGGAATCCAAAAGCAAATGATCGAATTAAATGGAGTTGAAACCTTGTGCTACGTTATTAAAACAAATTCGCAAGCAACAGAACATAAAATGGGTCCTTGGTGTCCAAGACATATCGAGGATGGCATGGAAAAAGCAGGAATCTGGTTTAAAGATGATAAAGTATATGATGTTTCAGGTCATTTTATTGCCAAACTTGATGAGTTTTATAGCGACGATAAATGGCAGCTGTACAGAGAAGATGGAACAATAAGGGTTACAGACACAGAAGAAGGTTGTTTGGCTGCTGCTAAACCAGAAGTTGAGGAAGCCTACCATAATTATTGTGTGGAATGTTTACCAGAATATTTTAAAGATCAGGTAACCACTTTTATACTTCCTGTAAAACCTGTATATCTAAAAACCACTCAAAGTTTTGGAAGAGGCGGAATTGGAATTGCTTTTAACGGAGTTAAATATGATCCACCAGCACCAACGCACGCCATATTGGCTGCTCATACAATTGCACCTTTAGACGATCATGGAGGACACGTAAATCCACATGGAGGATACCATTATCACGCAGTAACAGGCTCGACAAAAGAAATCGCTCAAATCAATGCACATGCGCCAATTATTGGTTATGCGATTGATGGCTTTGGAATTTTTGGATTGTTAGACAAAAATGGAAATAAACCTACTAATTTAGACGAATGTGGTGGACACTTTGATGAAGAAAGAGGATACCATTATCACGCTGGCGAACCTGGAGGAAATCAAATTATAAAATGTTTACACGGATTACCAGGCTATACAGAAGTACAAGAGTAGAAAAATATGATTACACTAAGGTATAAAATAGCACTGGTCTAATCTTTAATACAAAAGTATGTGATTGTAAAATGGTATTGATTAACCAAAATCAATCTGTTAATCCGTGAGCAGTATTGTTTTGCCTTGTTTTGATCGACATTGGTGATTAAAATTATAGATCAAAAAATAAAAATATGATATGAAATATGTAATCTGCTTTGGCTTTTTAATTAGTAGTTTATTAAGTTATGGACAAACGACAGAAAAAGGAGATTTAGAAGTTACTCCAATAATAGGATATAGTGATTCTTACCAATTTCATTCTTTCCTTTTTGGCTCATCAGCTGTTTCTGGTATTCAATTAGGAGTTTACGGAAATTATTATTTTAACAACAATTGGAGTTTACGCTCAGGTTTGCTTTATCAAAAAATGGGAACTAACAATGCTGACTTTTTAATTTTTTCTGACAATTATTCCGAAAGAACAAAGTACATTACTGTTCCATTAACTATTAATTATCACTTTGGAGCAAAACAAAACTGGTACATAAATTATGGAATTAGTGTTGGATTTTTAATTGAAGCAGAAGCAAATTACAATGATGGAAATGGTTTTATTAGTATAAATGACTTGGCTAAATCAACTCAATTTGGAATTAATGGAGGCATTGGATATAAATTTCAAATATTACCCAATTTTTTAATGGTCGTTGAAAATTTTAATCTGATTGGACTTACCGACACTACTGAACAAAGAGGTGGAAAGAATTTTTATATGAGTTTTAATGTTGGTGCTGTTTTTAAAATCTAAAAATCACTAATTAACTCTGTGTGACAATTACACAAGCTAATTTAAAATGGCCTGATTTGTAGTTTGAAAAAAAAATAGCCAAACTTTTAAATACTTGTTCCAAAATTAAATTGGATAAAAAATCTAACGACAACAGCGTATAAAACTAATGTTTAAATTTATCCTTAATTAATCATAGTATAACAGTCTAATTATCTGAGCTTATGAAAGAATATCATAATAGTTTTGAATTTCAAATAAATTATAATGCAGTCACAAAGGACAAGCTTATTAACTATTTTGAAAATAATAATCTTAAAATTATTAAGGATGAAACCGATCTTGTTTTTGAGAAAAAAGGGTCAATTTTTGATGGCTGGAAACTAAATGTTCTAAATTGGGAATCTAATATTAGAGTCAAAAGTGTTGATAATCATAAAATTGTTATCCATCATACTGTTAAAACCTATGGTTTTGGAGTTATTACACCAATAGCTTTTTCATCAATTTTTGAAAAATATATAGACAATTTAAAACAGTATATTTTTAATAATGCGTCTTTTGAAAAAAAGAATAATGAGTTAATAAAATTAGGAAGAATTAAATTACTAAAATATTTAGCCATTTTAACCTTAGGTATTTTAGCAGGTTTATATTTTGGAACTGTTTTGAAAAATTTGACTCATATTAAACTATTTGGATATCTAGGGATTTTTTGTGGCGCTTTAATTACTCAAATAGTAATTAACAGTTACCTAATTAAAATTAATAATTCAAAAAATCTTGTTTAGCATTCTGCTAATTAGGGATTACGCTCAAGTACCAGTAAGACTTTCTGTTTATATTTAACCATTTGCAATTCAAGAAGTAACAAAGATAATTACAAGAAAAATCAATGTTTAACTTAAAAAACAAACTATGAAAATTTTAATAATAGGAGGAAACGGTACAATAGGAAAAACTGTTGTTGCGCATTATAAACAAAACAACCAAATAATAATCGCTGGACGAAACAATAGCGATGTAACTGTTGATATTGTAGATAGCAAGTCAATAAAAGCCATGTTTGAACAAATTGGAAAATTAGATGCCATTATTTGTATTGCAGGAGAGGCAAAATGGGACGATTTTAATAATCTTACTGAAGACGATTATTATATTGGATTAAAAAGTAAATTAATGGGACAAGTTAATCTGGTGCGTATTGGACAACAGTATTTAAACCCAAAAGGATCAATAACTTTATCCACTGGTATTTTAGCAGACGATCCTGTTGTTAAGACCACAAGTGCTGCTATGGTAAATGGTGGTATTCATAGTTTTGTACAAGCAGTGGCTCTAGAAATTGAAAATGGAATTAGAGTAAATGTGGTGTCTTCAGGAATGGTAGAAGATGCTTATATAAAATACAAAGACTATTTTCCTGGACATAATCCAATCCCTATGAATAAAGTTATAAATGGCTATGTTAGAAGTGTAAATGGAAAGGGAAATGGCGAAATAATTAGAATTTACAACTAACATAAATCAGGTTAATTCCCATTTTTTAAATGAATAAACTAATAATTATACTGTTACTTTTAATTAATAACGTCGCATTTGGACAAGATTTTAAAGTGATTAGTAAACAGTTATCAGAACAAGAAATTAATTCTTTATTTACAGTAAATATTAAAGATCAGTTACAGTTAGATTACGTGATACACACAGTTTATCAATATAAGGATAAAGCAGGTAAGCATTTTATTATATTGTCTAAAAACTTAAAGCAATGCCAAGTACAAGACACTTGTTTTGATGCTATTAAGGTTCATTGTTTTTTATACAATAACGCTGTTTTTGATTTAGAATGGAAATTAAACGATTTTATAATACCTGACTCCCAAGAATACACGATAACGCATTGGACAAAATATTTAAAAATAGAGGATTATGATAATGATGGTCTTGCCGATCCAATAATTGTATATGGTACTAAAGCTTTAAACGATTTTGATGATGGACGATTAAAAATATTGGTTTATTATAAGAATAAAAAAAGTGGAGTAAGACACCAAAACGGTATCCTTGATAATGAGAGAAACACACAGGTCGATAAACAGCTTTACAGCCTTCCTGTTACTATTAAAAACCAAGTAATAGTAATGATGAAAAACATTGTTAATAATGGTCATGGTATCTTTCCACATGGTTGGCAAGAAGCTATGAAAAATAATAAATTGAAGTTTGATGAAAACTAGATAGGTCAACTATTATTTAATTGCTTAATCAACTATTAGACATAAAAAACTCCCAAAGTTATTTGAGAGTTTTGTTTTGATATAGCACATAAATTTAACCTCTAAAACTATATCTTGTTATAATATCTTTTAATTTGTATTTTAAGTCTTCTCCAGTGTCATAAACCATTTGTTCATTACTAGGAAAGTGTACTTGTTGGTTTTTTAGTAATTGTAAATCTTCAGTGTTTAAAGCTCTGCGATTTCCTTTTACAGTTCCAAAAGTGTTTTCAAAAACAAACTCACTATCTATTAAAAAATTATCTATTATTTGATTTTGCTTTAAATCTGTATAAACAACCTTAGCAATAACTTGCGTAGATTTAAGTTGATTAACTTCAAAAAATCTAGCTTTAATATTTATAATTTTATCTTGTTTAACATCATTACCTAAACTGTCTTTTACAACATTTCCGTTACTGTCTAAAACATACTCCCAACCATCAATAATGTCTTTTTGACGTAATAATTGTCTTTCTGTAATATGCTCTGGAGAGATATTTATACGTTGTAATTGTAGCTCCATTGCATAATCGTAATCAATGGTATGATCTTGATTAGCATGATATGCTGTCCAAAACTGATTAAGGCCATAAGTATCAAAATTTAATAAATCGGCTTCCAAACGTTGTGGTAGTATCTGACGTGTCTGGTTTTGTACAGTAACTAAAACAAAATCTGTCCCATTTAAATGTGCCTCACTTAATAATTCTCTAACATTTTTGTAGTTAGGATTAATAGCTTCAATGGACTGTAACAACTCATAAGCATCACGATTGTAAAACTTATTATCTGTTGTCATTAACTGCTTAGCTTGTCCGTATTTATACTCAGATACTTTAGTTTTATAGTTAATTATTTCATCACTATAATCATTAAAACTAAGTTCTAAATTTTGTCCACTAATTTGTAAAGGTAAAACACGTTTGATTGCATTTTGACGACTATCTAAGTCTAAATAGGTGTTATATATCGTTTCATACAACTCTGGATTTCCATCTTTAGTTAAATGGTTTAAATTAGTATGATCTTCGTCAACCACTTTGTAATAGGCATCTTGAAGCATCATTACGTAGCTTTGCTTACGCTTTTTGTCTTTGTTATTTTCTAACTTTTTTAAAGCATTACTAATGGCTAAATCGTAATCACCAGAATGTAATTGTTTCTCGATTTGTTTTCTTCCAACACAAGATGTAAGCACTAGAAGAACTACTGAAATAAGTGTAAATTTTCTCATCTTTTTTGGATTTAATTGGTTTCTATATATATAGAAATTCAATTTACGTGCCAAACCCAAAAAAGAAACCCTTAAATTTTTAAATTTAAGGGTTAACTATTTGATATTTAATAAGTTGTTATTTTGCCTTTTTAGGCTCAAACACTGGTAATAATTTTGTTTTAACTTCTCCAAATCCAATTCTAGTACCATCTTTTTCGCAGTAACCTCTCATAATAACGGTATCATTATCATTAATAAATTTACGCTCTGTACCATCATTAAGTTTAACAGGTTTTTCACCTCTCCATGATAATTCTAACATCGATCCATAAGTATCTGGTGTTGGTCCTGATATAGTACCACTTCCCATCATATCTCCAGAGTTAACAGGACATCCATTTACAGTATGATGCGCCAATTGTTGCGACATACTCCAATACATATGCTTAAAGTTAGATTTACTAACCACAGTTTCTTTAGCTTTTTCTGGTTGTATAGCAACTTCTAAATTAATATCGTAACTCTTTTTACCGTTTTGTTGTAAGTAAGGTAAAAGCTTTTTAAGTGGTTTTGGGCTGTCAGCTTTAAATGGCTGTAATGCGTCTAAAGTAACAATCCAAGGAGATATTGATGACGCAAAGTTTTTAGCTAAAAATGGTCCTAATGGCACATATTCCCATTTTTGGATGTCACGTGCAGACCAATCATTAAATAATACTAAACCAAAAATATATTCTTCAGCTTCATTAACCGGAATTGGTTCTCCTAAATCATTCGCATCAGTAGTAATAAAAGCCATTTCTAACTCAAAATCCACTAATTTACTTGGTCCAAATACAGGCTCAGTTGCTCCAGCAGGTAAGGTTTGACCTTGTGGTCTATGCACTGGTATTCCAGATGGGATGATGGAGCTGCTTCTACCATGGTAACCAACAGGTATGTGTAACCAGTTTGGTAATAAGGCATTGTCAGGATCTCTAAACATAGTCCCAACATTAGTAGCATGTTCTATACTAGAATAAAAATCTGTGTAATCACCAATTTGTACTGGTAACTGCATTTCAATTTCGTCTAATCTAAATAAAACAACTTCTTTATGTTTTACATTATTTTTAAGCGAATCATTGTCAGCATCAAATATTTCAGCAATTCTATTTCTAACCAAACGCCACGTTTTGCGTCCATCAGCAATAAAATCGTTTAAGGTGTCTTGAAGAAAAATATCATCTGTTAATGGGATGCCTTCAAAATAACCTAATTGGTGTAAAGCGCCTAAATCAATTGCTGTGTCTCCAATTCGTGTTCCAATGGTAATAATGTCGTCTCTAGTTAAGAAAACACCAAAAGGAATATTTTGAATAGGAAAGTCAGAGTTTTTATCGACGTGTAACCATGATTTTCTGTCTGGATTATTTGCGGATAATGGCATATATATAATTGTTGATTTGTTGTTTATAAATTCTAAGTAAATATATGTTTTTTCAATTATTTACAAGCAGTATTTCTTATTTTTGATAAATATTTAACGATAAAACTATTTTCGCTTAAAGCGGAAATTTAAAAACATACAATTATGCAACGCGACGAACAAATTTTTGAACTAATTCAAGCAGAAAAAGAACGCCAACTAGATGGTATAGAATTGATTGCATCCGAAAACTTTGTCAGTGACCAAGTTATGGAAGCAGCTGGATCTGTGCTAACTAACAAATATGCCGAAGGGTATCCTGGAAAGCGCTATTATGGTGGTTGTGAAGTGGTTGACGAGGTAGAACAAATCGCAATTGACAGAGCAAAAACATTGTTTGGTGCTGCATATGCAAATGTGCAACCACACTCTGGAAGCCAGGCAAATACAGCAGTTTATCATGCAGTATTAAAACCAGGAGATAAAATCTTAGGTTTTGACTTATCTCATGGTGGACATTTAACACATGGCTCTCCAGTTAACTTTTCGGGTAAACTATACAACCCAGTTTTTTATGGAGTAGAAGAGTCTACAGGTGTTTTAAACTATGACACGATTCAAGAGATAGCAACGCGTGAAAAGCCACAATTAATTATCGCAGGAGCATCTGCATATTCTAGAGATATAGATTTTAAACGTTTTAGAGCAATAGCTGATAGCGTTGGTGCTTTGTTATTAGCAGATATATCACATCCAGCAGGATTAATTGCAAAAGGTATTTTAAACGACCCATTACCACATTGTCATATTGTAACAACTACAACACATAAAACGTTACGTGGACCAAGAGGAGGTATGATATTAATGGGTAAAGATTTTGAAAACCCATTTGGATTAAAACTTAAAAACGGAAATTTAAAAATGATGTCATCACTTTTAGATTCTGGTGTATTTCCTGGTAATCAAGGTGGTCCATTGGAGCATATAATTGCTGCAAAAGCAATTGCTTTTGGAGAAGCATTAACAGAACCGTTTATGCATTATATGCTACAGGTTAAAAAAAATGCATCAGCAATGGCAGACGCTTTTGTTAAGCGTGACTACAAAATTATATCTGGTGGTACAGATAACCACATGATGTTAATTGACCTACGTAACAAAAATATTACAGGTAAAGATGCTGAAAAAGCTTTAGTAAAAGCAGACATTACAGTTAATAAAAACATGGTGCCTTTTGATGATAAATCACCATTTGTAACTTCTGGAATTAGAATTGGTACTGCTGCAATTACAACAAGAGGTTTAAAAGAAAACGAAATGGAAGCTATTGTAGACCTTATTGATCAAGTAATCATGAATCATGAAAACGAAGATTTATTAGACGAAATAGCAATTAAAGTTAATGCAATGATGAGCGAGTTACCATTGTTTGTGGCTTAGTCTATTATAAAATGATTTTTCGCTTTCGCGGAAAAAAAAGCCTGCTATATTTTAGCAGGCTTTTTTGTTTTATAATTTTTCAAATATATCGTCTAACGACTTAAATTGGCTGCGCTTATATCTAATATTATCTCTATCTCTTAGATATTTTATCAAATCATGTTTTGGTCCAGAAGTCCAAAAATTCCATGTTTCAATTAATTGATTATCTACATCAATAATAACTTGGTCAACTAAGCTATTGTCAAAAGGATAATTAGCAGTGTCATAAACTATAACATCCTTATTATTATCATATACTTTTCGGTATAATTTACCATCGTCTTTTATAAATTCAAATATTGTATTACTGTCAGAATTTGGATTGTATAACATAACATCATTAATTTCATCCTTACAATAATAATGGTAAGTTTCTCCATCGTCATGCAACACAACATAATTATCAGTACTTGAATTGTTTAAACTAAAATATCCAATAAGAATTGATCCATCAGTCAAAGTCATTTCACCTTTATAAAAGTCATTTGGATGTGCGTTTAATGTATTAAAAAAAGTAATTAAATTTAAGGTTTCCAAAGCTAATAAGCTAGAGTTGCTTTTATGCTTTGTTTGTCCATTTGCAGTAATCATAAATAATAATAAAACTAAAGCTGCAATACGTTGAGTAATTTTACTTGATTTCATAAGATTATATTTAAGAGATTAAACTTTTTGTTTATTCTCAATAATCAGACCATTTTTATATAATGTAACTATAAAATCAAATGTTAATGAGGACGTTATAGATAGTCGTCAGAATCATAAGTAGAAATGTTAGTCGATTTGTAAAATGGGCAAAAAGCTGTAACACTAGCAAATAAAAACATAGCGGAAACGATTATAATTATATAAGCTATCAGACCATTAAATTCTCCAACATATAATATAGAGATAAGCAATATAATCACTATAAAACGGACTAATCTATCAAAATTGCTCATATTTCTTTTTAACTTTATCATGACTAAATAATTGAGGGTTGTTATTTAGTTCAAAACTAATTGAAAAAGCTAGCACTATTTTTTTCTTTCGTTCAATCTAAAAGATGATATGTTGAAATGCACCTAAGTCCGGACTAGTGGTTCTGTTAACGCCTAAAATATCGTTTGGGACTTGTGCAGCAAATGCTGTGTTACCTTGACCATTAGCAGCTGAGTTCTCACCAATAATCATATCGTTTTCAAAAACATCTCTAAAATCAGGATCTTGGTTAAAAATCATGTTTTCATAATGTGTGGCATCATCAAAATCATAATTAGGACTAGAAAAGAAATTACTAGAATCTTGAAAACGTAATAAACAATTAGTAAACTTAAAGTTAAAAACTACAGATGCGTCTTCAATTTGATCAATTAATAACTCAGGGTTATCATTTCCGTAAATAATACAATTACTAAAATTAGCTTCGATTAAATCCGAAATAAACGCAGTGTTTTCTTCATCGATAACAAAATTATTAATTAATAAAGCTGGAAATTGTCTAAAACTACTGTTCCAATAATTAGCAATAGTGGAGTGGGTGACATTGTATTTTCCACCTAAAGTGGCACCAAAACTAGCTTGTCCAGCATTATTTAAAACAATATTATCTGCTTTAATCGACGTGTTTCTACCTAAAATACCAAACGTACTTATATTATAGATTTGAGAGTTTGTAATGGTTAATTTATCGGTTACAGCATCTGCATTACCATCGGATAACACACCTACGGTTGCATTTTTAATTGTAGCATAATTAATAGTATTATTTTGACTGCCTTCAAATAACCAAATAGTTCCCCATTGTCCAGGTACATCACTGTATATTGGCTCTAAACGGTCACCTTCAAAAATGACTTCATTTTCTAATACTTCTGGGTCACTACTTAAAGTACCATTGACATTTAAAGTAGCACCTTCGGAGACTAATAAACCTGAGTTTGCATGAAAATGAACGCGTGCACCAGCATCTATGGTTAGTGTTTCTCCATTTGGTACAGCTGCATAGCCATAAATAACGTATGGTTTTTGATTAGTAAAAGTTAATTCTTCAGGCAATAACTCGCGACCTTGTATATCTGTTGCAACAGATTCTCCATCAATAGTTAAAGTCAAGGTTTCAATTATGCCAGTTGTATTATCCTTGTCAGGATAGATAAAAATAGCGTCTTTAACTAAAGTTACTAAATCTACATCTTGAAGATTATCTCCAGAATCAAACAATATTTTATCTGTATATACAAACTGATTATCAATAATAGGTGAGTTGTTTGTATTAAAAGTCGTTTCGATAAATATAAAAAGACTGTCTTTTGCTAGGATTTGCACGTCTTGAAAACTTTTTCCAGCTTGACCGTCTACATTTAAACGATATCCAGAGTTTTCTCCGTTTTGTAAAGATACATTAGGTATAGATATATCGTCATTGCTAGTGTTGTATACCTTTAAGTTGTACGTACTTGAACCAATATTTGCAAAAATAGTGTCTAAATAAACGGTGTCTTTGGAAAAACCTAAATTTCCAGTACTAGCCTGAAATTCAAAATCCTTACGACAAGAACTGCAAAATAATATAAATCCAAGACAGCAAATAAAATATAGCGTACGCTTCATAAAATGTAATTGTAACTTTGGTTGACTAAAATATAACTTTTTTGAGGGGTAAATAGTATATGACTTTAAAATTATTGAAAAATAGAAACAATGTCATTTGTGATTCTTGCAGGTTTATTAGTCTCCGCATGTATTAAACACCATTTGGTTTCGGAATACGCACAAATTTTATCATCAACCAAAATCTCCACAACACGAACAGATTTAACACCTTGGCAAGATTTAATGTAGGTTTTAAGTGTTACTGTATCACCCAAAACAATTTGATGTTTATAGTCAATATGGTGCGACAGTAATACCCAATAAAAATCATTTTGCATTTTAGTTGGTGCTTCTGTTTGCCAATGTGTTTTTGCAATGTGATTTACCCATTCAATATAGCGCACATTATTAACGTGATTTAGCGCATCTAAATCATCAAGAGTAACTATTAAATTTTTATTGTAGGTTTTCATATTTTTAATAAAGTACTAAAATACCACTTATTGTTGGTTTTTAAAGTCAGCAATAATTTTATTAAAAGTCTTTCCTTTTTGCACAAAAAGCTCTATTAAATCTACTTCTTTATCTTTTTTTAAAAGCTCGCTATCAAGTCTGTTTTTAATAACAAATTCAAAAAACATAGGAATGTATTCCTCTTCAATTGCTAAATCTTGAATTAAAAAGCGTCTGTTAAATACACTAGAATTTTCAAAAACTGTTTCTAAATCTTCGTAAGTCATTTCAATAAAAGGTGGCTCAACATATTTGTCCTTATTTTCAAACAACTTAGCAATCAGTCCAATAACTTGTATAATATCAATTCCACCAGTTGTAGGTTGTTTAGAGTACAAATGAGGATTATTTTTTATGTCTGCCAAAATCTGGTTTTTAAGCTCAGTTTCTACAACATTAATATTTGCTAAAGTTTCCTTGTATGGCTCAATAAGTTGTACTTCGTCTAAAGTATTAAGTACTTGTTTAAGCTCAATAACTACACTTTCATGGAAATGATAATCTTTTAAGACTAACTTTTGCTCGTTATAAAATACCGAACTAACATGAAGCGTATCTCCAATTTTTGCTGCTATTGAAAACGTTCCGTTAGTATCGGAAGCTG
The DNA here is from genome assembly GCF_038154885.1 of Olleya sp. Ti.3.14. Classification (NCBI taxonomy): domain Bacteria; kingdom Pseudomonadati; phylum Bacteroidota; class Flavobacteriia; order Flavobacteriales; family Flavobacteriaceae; genus Olleya; species Olleya sp. Ti.3.14. The sequence continues at coordinate 484,524 of NZ_JBAKAO010000001.1, read as the reverse complement.
TCATTTTTTTGGAAGACAGGTTGGTTATTTTAATATTTTCTATGGTAGAAATGGAGTCGTAAACAATACCATTTACCGTTTGTGCGGATGCAAAATAGCTTGTCAAAAAGACTAATAAAAGCGTAAAATTTTTCAATAGTTGGTTGGTTGATTAGTCTCAAATTTAGATTTATCAATGACATGAAAAATTTAATTAAGAGACTTTAACACCTAATTTATAATCTTTTAACTTTTATAAGATGACGTTAATTGTCCAAGATTTTAACTTCAAATAATTTGTCCCAACGTTTTCCGGTTAAGAAAAACGTTTGTGTTTCTGGATTGTAAGCAATACCATTTAAACAGTTTTCGTTAATCGAAAAATTAGGAATTTGTTTGGTTAAAATAGTACAGTCAATTACAGCCTCTACAGCACCATTTTTAGGATTGATAATTGCAATTCCGTTTTTCTCCCAAATGTTAGCGTATAACTTGTTGTTAGCAAATTCTATTTCGTTTAATCTTCCAATTTTTCCTTTTGTAGTGCAAACTTGTATGTGATCTTCTTCAATTAGCGTATCTGGATTTAGGCTCCAAATTAAACTAGTACCATCACTTTTATATAATTTAGTTCCGTCGTTTGCAAATCCCCAACCTTCTTTACTTTGACCATAGTTAAAGCTGCTTTTCTTTTCAAGGGTAGTGGCATCATAAGTAAACCCTTTTTGACCTTGCCAAGTTAAATGGTAAACGGTATTATTAAGTACAGTAATACCTTCTCCAAAAAAGGCATCAGGAATAGCTGTTTCAGTAATAACGTCACCGGTTTTATAATCTATTTTTCTAATTTTAGATTCGCCACGTTGTCCAGTACTTTCAAATAGCACTCCATTGTTAAATTCTAAACCTTGTGTAAAAGAAGTGTTGTCATGCGGAAACGTATTAATTACTTCTATAGATAAAAACTTTGGTGCTACTGCACTTAATAACGCAATGGTTTTTTTGATTTCTGTAGTTTCGCCATCAAAATTAATAGTTGCTTTTAAGGTATGTTCTCCTAATTTAAAATCGGAAAGTGTTTGTTTAGCCTCAATATTTTTTCCGTCTAACTGATAACTTACAGAAGAAATCTGGATGTTTTTAGGGTTTTTTAATGCTACTTCTAGCGTTTTATCAATACTAATTGTACCGTTTTGGGCATTGGTAGTCATAGAAAAACTCTTTTTTTGCGCTTCGACGTTGTCTCCACACGAAAAAAGTGTTGTTGCTAAAAATATGATTGTAAGGTATTTAAATGCTTTCATTTTGTAAACTTATTTGAGAGCAAGTTATTTATTAAAATTCATTATAAAAAATGATTGCGAGAAAATAAAATGTGTGTATCTTTGCACCTGGCAAGTCCTACACAACCAGCTCCTGTTGAATCCTCCAGGTCGGGAACGAAGCAAAGGTAAATGGTCGTAGCGGTGTGATGTAGGTAGCTTGCCTTTTTTTGATTATTCTAAATCCTTTTATAAAAAGAGATTTAAAAACATAAAATAAAGATTTGTTAGTTAATTCTAGCAAATCTTTTTTGGTTACAGTCGTTTTGTAATTCAACTTTTTTACTTTTAACTTTTAAAATTATTTACATGTCTAAAGTCGTATTAATTACAGGAGGTTCTTCTGGAATAGGAAAATCTATAGGTGAGTTTTTAACCGAAAAAGGGTGTATTGTCTATGGTACCAGTCGTAATCCGTCTAATTATACCAACAGTAAATTTAAGTTGGTCGCTTTAGATGTTAATGATACGGTGACTATTGCAGCAGCTGTAAAAGCAGTGATTGCAGCAGAAGGGAAGTTGGATGTGTTGGTTAACAATGCAGGTGTTGGTATTAATGGTGCTATTGAAGAAATTCCGCAAGATCAAATCCAACATAATTTTAATACTAACTTTTTTGGACCTATAAATGTTATCAAGGCAGTGTTGCCTCAAATGAGAACACAACAGTCGGGTTTGGTTATAAACATTACATCCATTGCTGGATATATGGGATTGCCTTATCGTGGTATTTATAGTGCTAGTAAAGGTGCTTTAGAGCTTGTTACGGAAGCGTTACGTATGGAAACCAAGGATTTTGGTGTAAAGTTTACCAATATTGCTCCAGGTGATTTTGCAACTAATATTGCTGCAGGACGTTATCATGCACCTGTTTTAAAGGACTCGCCATACACTAAGTACCCAAACGTACTTAAAGATATTGATGATCACGTTGACAATAGTAGTTCTCCAATTGCTGTGGCTAAAAAAGTGCATCAAGTAATTAATACCAAAAATCCTAAAATACATTATAAGGTTGGTGCGCCGATGCAAAAGTTTTCTATTATTTTAAAGTTTTTGTTACCTGATACGATGTATGAGAAGTTGCTTTTAAATCATTATAAACTTTAATAATGAAAAAAATCCTAGCGTCTTTGTGTATAGCAGTAGGATTTACATTGACTAATTGTGTTAGTTATAAATATGTTTGTAAAACTGATGAGCGTTGGCCTGATTTTTTAGGGTTCCCGTTTGTACAAAGTACCGACCGTTCTTGGATTTTTTCTATGTCTGGTGATTTATTTATAAAAGGTTTTATAGGTAACATACTGTTTTGGGGTCTTTTTTTTTATGGAGTGATTTACTTGTTAGGTATTGCTAAACATAAGGTTTGTAAGATTATTTCTAAAAGTGTTATTACAATTTTTTGTATTTTTTCTTTAGTATTTATCTATTTTGAGATTACCGTTTTTGATTGGCGATTAGAATGGGATCATGATAATTTTAAAATGAATTATTACATACAAGACTTAGATTGCGAGAAAACCTTTAAGTTTTTTGAATAAAATGTTAATATCATTTGATATCATTATTTTACTTGCAAAAGTTAAATTGTAACTTTGCATTGCGTTAAGGATGGAAGTGGCATCCTTTTTTTGCTGCCACAAATGGCAAAAAAAGATATAACGGACAGCCTGACCCTTGTGGTAACGCCCAAAATAATTATATACACAACTTAAATATATTTTAGAATGAAATTTTTTATTGATACTGCCAATTTAGACCAAATTAGAGACGCTCAGGATATGGGTATTTTAGATGGTGTTACTACTAACCCGTCTTTAATGGCTAAAGAAGGGATTACTGGTCATGATAATATCATGAAGCATTATGTTGACATTTGCAACATTGTGGATGGTGATGTTAGTGCGGAAGTAATTGCTACTGACTTTGAAGGTATGGTTAAAGAAGGTGAGGCGCTTGCTGAATTACATGATCAAATCGTGGTTAAATTACCAATGATTAAAGATGGTATTAAGGCTTGTAAATACTTTAGCGATAAAGGCATTAAAACTAATGTAACGTTAGTGTTTTCTCCTGGTCAGGCATTATTAGCTGCTAAGGCTGGTGCAACTTATGTATCTCCTTTTATTGGACGTTTGGATGATATCTCTACGGATGGATTAAACCTGATTGCAGAGATTAGACATATCTATGATAACTACGCTTTTGAAACTGAAATTTTAGCTGCGTCTGTACGTCATACAATGCACGTAATTGACTGTGCTAAATTAGGTGCTGATGTTATGACTGGTCCTTTAAGCTCTATTGAAGGGTTATTAAGACATCCTTTAACAGATAGCGGTTTAGCTAAGTTTTTAGAAGATTACAAAAAAGGAAACTAATTTTGTGCTGATTAAATAGTTAGCAATTTGCGGACTATATAATATCATAAAAAATCCCAAGTGTTACACTTGGGATTTTTTTATGCTTTTATTTTACTACAGTTATTAGATTAATAATAAAAAGTAATGTCCAAATTGCTGTTCTAATCCAGTTTTTGGATACTAATTGACTGAGTGTTTTTTCTGTACTTTTTCCGTTGTTAATTGTGTTGTGTAACGGAACAAATATTGCAAATGTCGCTATCCACGCACTGATAGTTAAAACGGTTCTAATATAAATAGACGCATCTGCTTGCGTAAATACTAGATATAAATAGAGTATAAGCTGTCCAAACATTAACGGAATAACAATACCAGCTATTCTTACCGTGTATTTAGCGTGCCATTTTATTAATGACTCTTGATTGTGATATTTAAAACTTGGATAAACAATAAGCTGAACCATCCAAATTAATACCACTAATCCAAAATCGAAGAGTAGACTTATAATACTAAGATTACTCATTAGTAATTAGATCTTGGCCAATAATTTCTTGGTCTATTCTTTTCCAGATATGCTCAGAATTTAAGTAAAAACTACCTATAAAGTCAAAATTGCATTGTTCTGGAGCAATAATGGACAAAAAGGGTTGTCCTTTTTTATCTCTGTATAAATGATAGGTGTCGCCAATTATAGGCTGAAAACTAAATTTAGCATTATAGACTAGATTGTTATATTCTAGTTCTGCCATCATTTTCTCGTATTCGGCTTTTAGCTCTAAATACTTGGCTTTAATTTGCTGATTGGCTTTGTGTACGTTTTTGTTTTTCCAAGTAACGTTTTCCGTTACTTTTATGGCTGGCGCACCAACATTTGTTGCATACGGTTTTAATGATGCATCGTATTTTTGTGTCTCTTGGTTAAAGACAATATTATCAGGTTTTTTAGTGTCTGACATCCTTTTTCTTTTTTAACAAAGATACTAAATAGCTACTAGCTAATAGATTTACGCTGTAGGTTATCCGTTAAATGTTTGCTAAACTTTGCTTGTAATAACTTAAGTTTTGGGTTAATGTAAGTTTGACAAAAGGGTTTGTTTGGATTGTTTTTGTAGTAGTTTTTAAATTGTGCTTCTGACGGTTTAAAGTCCTTAAAAGGAAGTGTTTTTGTAATAATAGGTGCTTCAAATTCTGATTGTAAATTAGCTAGGAGTAAAGCAGTATCTTCTTTTTGTGCTTCGGAAAAATAATAGATTGCCGATCTGTATTTTGTACGCATGGAATGATTAGAAGTGCTTTTGTGCGTATATAAATGAATTTGAATTAAGATATCAATCGTAATTATTTCTGGATTGTAATGAACGATTACTGCTTCCGAGAAAGTTGTGTGGTCTTTAGTAGAAGCTATAAAGCCTTGTTCTACTTTTTGAACACCTTTTAAGGCTTGGAATACCGCTTCTGTGCACCAATGACACCCACCTCCAAATGCTATTTTATTGTTCATTGTTTTAAATAGGGTTTTAAAACTGCTTCGCGTTTTAGGTCAAACTCTCCGATTTAAGCTAAAGCTGAAATTCATCGCTCTTTAGTTAACGAGAGGAGTTAAAAATTATATATTTATAAAAACTAAGAGCTACATGACAACATAGAACAACCTACTTTATGTCTTGCCCATTCTGGTCGTTTTGCAAACCATTTTTCGTGTTTTGGTTGCTCTGCATAAGGTTGTTTTAATAAATTGAATAAGTCATCAATAAGTTTGTAGTCGCCTTTGTTAGCATCATCTATAGCTAATTGCGCCATGTAATTACGTAACACGTATTTTGGGTTTACGCTGTTCATGTTTTCTTTTTTCACTTTCGCTGAAATTGGGTCGCGTTCCAAACGGTCTGCATAACTCTCAAACCATAAGTTCCATCTGTCTTTTATAGCTTCGGTTACTGATTTTATGTCGTAAAACGACTCACGACTAATTTGTAACCCGTTAGTCGGATTTACACCATCAAAATCTGATAGATTACGGAAAAAGATAGTCATATCTGTTTCTGTTAACTGCAAACAGTCTTCTAGTTCTTGAATAAGATTGGCATCTAGTTGTTCTTCGGATGACAATCCAATTTTACTACGCATCATTTGTAGGTATTGGATGTCTTTCTGTTCCGCATAATTTGCTAACACCGCTTCTAAACCTTCTGCTTCTTCAATTAATGGATATAAGGCATTTGCTAATTGGTATAAATTCCAAAGGACAATATCTGGTTGCGCGCCATATTGGTAGCGTTTGTTCTGATTATCTGTAGTATTTGGCGTCCATCCAGGCTCAAAACCTTCTAACCATCCGTAAGGGCCATAATCGATAGTTAATCCTAGGATTGATAAGTTATCGGTATTCATAACACCATGCACAAAACCAACACGTTGCCAATGGATAACCATGTCTAAACTTCGCATAGCTACCGCGTTAAAAAACTGAACGTAAGCGTGTTTGTTTGGTGTACCTAAATGCGTAAAATGGGTGTTTATAGTATAGTCTACAAGTGTTTTTAAGGTTTCTGTATCTTGTCTTGAAGCTAAAATCTCGAAACTTCCAAAACGTAAAAAGCTTGGAGAAATTCTTGATACAATTGCACCTTTTTCGTAATCAGGATTACCGTTATACATGACGTCACGTAAAACTTGGTCTCCAGATAACGCTAAGCTTAAAGCGCGTGTGGTTGGTACACCTAAATGATACATAGCTTCGCTACATAAATACTCTCTAACAGAGCTTCGTAAAACTGCTAAACCATCTGCTGTTCTAGAATATGGTGTTTCTCCAGCACCTTTTAATTGTAGTTTCCAGTTTTTGTTATTGTGTTCGACTTCAAATAAATTAATAGCACGACCATCACCTAATTGCCCAGCCCAATGTCCAAATTGGTGTCCACCATAACACATAGCGTATGGCGTGGTGCCTTCCAACACAGTATTACCCGTAAACACGTTTAAAAACTGTTTTGTTTTAGCATCGTTTTCTGACATACCTAAGGTGTCCAACATCTCTGGAGAGACATGAACTAATTCTGGTTTTGCAGTCTGTTTTGGTGTTACAAAACTATAACATGCTTTAGTGACTTGACGTCTACTATTGTCTGTTATTGGATCTGCGGGAAGTTGTGAGGTAAATGTGTTTTTTATGTTCAGTTTCATGTAAAGCCTTTATATAACAAAGATACGGAATTGCTTGTCATAATAAGAGTCGTACATTTTAGGGAATGTTTACTAATTACATAATTAAGTATTAGTCTGCATATCTTTTAGTGCGGCTTTCATGCTGTCGTAACCAATTTTATAAATAGCATCGATATTTCTTTTATCAAAAAGCGCAAACTGACTTAAGGCATGAGGTGCCACTAAAATATCACAATCGGAAAACTTTTGTATATCAGCTTGTACTGCACCTATAGTAATGGAGCGCTCAATAATATTATGAAAATGTTTTAATTGCGCTTGTGTTTTGGTTTTGTATAAGTTTAAATAAACACCAATGACTTGATCGCAGTCTTTTTGTAATAACTCTACAGGAAAGTTATTTAACACACCACCATCTACATATAATCCTTGTTTCATTTTTATTGGCGAAAACAATCCAGGAAATGAAGCAGATGCCAAGACTGGTTTGATTAACTCACCATCCGTAAACACCTCTGAATCGCCACTTAAAATATTAGTAGCAGTTATAAAAAGTTTTTTGTTTAATGCGCTAAAATTATCTTCAGGAAACTGTTTTTTAAAGTAGTTGTAATATTTTTCGGCATCAATAAATCCAGGTTTACTAACTGCAAATTTTTTGTAATTAAAAAGCTGAATTGTTTTTAAAAAGTCCAACATTTTTTCGCAAGAAAAGCCATAAGCATATAATGCGCCAATAATAGCACCAGCACTTGCGCCTGCTATGTGTGTTGGGAAAATACCGTGTTCTTCCAATGCTTTTATAGCGCCAATATGTGCGGCACCTCGCATACCACCACCAGAAAGGACTAAGCCTGTTTTCATGTTTTAATTATTCGTGAAGCACTAAAAAGGGTACATCTGTTTGATAGCTAATGTCTTCAACTTTACTATGGAAAAGTATTTGTTGAAAATAGTTTAGATTTTTAGCTACCATAGCAATCATATCAATGGAATTTTCTTGTACAAAGGATTGTATTGCAGCTTCAATTTTTGTGTTAGTAAGGTAATGAAAACTATGCTTGTTAGCACTAAAGTAATCTGAAACAAACTCTTTATTCTTTTTTTGATCATTATTTAATACAGAGTTTTTCTTTGTAATATGAAGTACTCTTAATGCTGCATTAAATTTTTCTAAAATATCTACAACAGGTTGTAATGTTGTTATACCGTAAAATTGTAGAAAATCTGTAGGAAATGCAATTTGACTAAGGGTTTTAAAGGTTGCGTTTTCAGGTACCACTAAAGTATTGCATTTTACTTTGGTAATAATATCTGCGGTGTTGCTGCCTAGGATTAGCTTTTCTAATCCGGAAGCTCCTTTTGTACCCATAACTATAAGGTCTATCTTTTTTTCTAAAACTTGTTTTCTAACAGCGTCTATAAAAAAATCGACTTCGTTTATAGTATAAAAAGCATGATTTGAGTTATTTGGATATTGACTAGCTATTTTTTTTAAAAATGCGGTTAATTGTTTTTTAGCAGTAGCAGTATACGTCTCTTCAATAACAGCAGTATTAATGTTGTAATCCATTGTGTCCACAGAAACTTCTGCTAATCTATTGACATGCATTAAATAGAATGTACATGGTGTGTTTGCACAAAACTTAATTGCATATTCAATAGCGTTCCAGGAGTTTTTTGAAAAATCTGTAGGTAATAATATAGATTTCATTTAATTTTTATCTTATTAAAAACAAATCTATGCGTAACACTTGTTTTAAAAAATGATAAAAATCATATACACTTTATTTAATAAGGCTATTAGTTAACTTCTTTAAGTTTTTCGATATCAATAATTTTAATGTTTCGACCTTCAATTTCTATTAATCCTTGTTTTTTAAAGGATGAAATAGTCCTAATTAAGGTCTCTGTTGCTATTCCAGCTACACTTGCTAAATCGTTTCTAGAAATTTTAATAGGCTCTTTAGGTTTGCAATTTAATTTGTCCGCAAATTTTAAAATTGTAGTTGCTGTTTTTTTGTAAACAGAACTGTAAGCCATTTCTAATAATTGATTTTTTACACCAGAAATATCATCTGTAAGTAATTGTATTAACTCTAAAGTTAATTTGTGATTGGTGTTTAAAATATTGGTTAATTCGTTTTTAGATAGCCCAACTAATGATGTTTCGCTTATAGTCGTAGCAGTTTCTTGATATGGTATGTTTTGTGTAAAAGAGGTATAGCCAAACAAGTCATCTACTTTATGTAAAGCAGTGGTTAGCTCTTTGCCTTTTTCGTCTAATTTATGGCATTTTACTATACCTTTAAGTATTAAATAAACGTAGTTAGAGTTTTGACCTTCTTTGTAAATCTGCTCATCTTTACCATAATCAAACAGGTCTCCATTATCATCAAAAAAGTTTTTTAAGTCATTTAAATTTCTAAGCGTATCTGTTTTATCTGAGTCAGGGTTTTGGGCTTCACGACGATCTTTTAAAATAGCAGCTTTAGCTAATCTACTTTCTATTGCGCTTATTATTTCATCCTCTTCAAAGGGTTTTGTAATATAATCATCTGCACCTAAATCCATACCTTTTCTTACATCTTGTCTTTCGGTTTTTGCACTTAAAAAAATAAAAGGAATGTGCATAGTTTTTTCTTGCTTAGACAAGCCATCTAATACACTATATCCATCTAGTTCTGGCATCATTATATCGCAGATAATAATGTCTGGTGTGTTTGTTATTGCAGCTTCTAATCCTAATCTTCCGTTTGATGCAGTAGTCACGTGGTAGTCAGAAAGCTCTAAAAGTTCTTTAGTGTTTTCTCTTAAAACAGCGTCATCTTCAATTAAAAGTATGGTTTTCATTAGTTTGGTTGGTTTGGTATGGTAATGGTAAATGTGGAACCTTTATTTTCTTCACTTTTAAAACCTATGGTTCCTCCTAAGTTTTCTAAATGTGTTTTGACAATATTTAATCCTATTCCTGTGCCTTGATTTAACAGCGCATTTTCAGCCCTAAAATAACGATTAAATATGTTTTTTTGATCGTTTTCTGGAATTCCAATTCCGTTATCAATAATTATAAAAGTTGTATTGATTGCATCTTGTTTTACTTTTAACTGAATGGTAGTATTTTCTGGCGAATATTTAATGGCATTATGCACTAGATTAGACAATGCTAATTCCAAAGTTTTCTCATCTTGAATTAGTGACATATCATCAATATCTTCTGGATAATTTATTTTTTGACCTTCTTTTAAAAGCATATTTGCATTATAAATAACTTCATTTATAACCTTACTTAATCTAAACTCTGTAAACCTATAATTTACTTTTCCAGATTCAAGTTTTTCTACAGATAAAAAGTCATTTAAAATATTATTAAGGTAGTGTACTTTACTATTAATGGTGTTAATATGCTTGTCTCGTTTATCTTGTTGTTCTGCTAATTTGTATTTACTTAGTAGCATGGACGAGGTTAAAATTCCGGTTAAAGGTGTTTTAAATTCGTGCGAGACTAAAGATAAAAACTTTGTTTTTAAATCGTTTAGTTCTTTTTCGGTTGCTAATGCTTCGGTTAGCTGTTTAGTACGTTCAATAACTGTTTTTTCAAGTTTGTCTGTATAATTTTTTCGTTCTGTAATATCTATAGCCAAAGCCATTACATACTTTTTTTCAGAGACATTAAATGGGTTTAAACCAACCTCTACAGGAAACGTACTTCCGTCTTTTCTGGCAGCAAAAAGTGCACGTCCTTTACCCATAGTACGTTTTTCGCTGTTTTTGTAATAAGTATCAAAATGGTGACCATGACCTTTATGGTAGGTTTTAGGGATTAAAGTCTCCAAAGGTTTATTGTTTAACTCGTCTTTATCATAACCAAACATCTCTTCTGTAGAAGAGTTTACGGCTATAATTGTTTGGTTTTCGTCAACTATCAAAATACCTTCAGATATAGCTTCGGATAGTATTTCAAAAACGTCTTGATTAGTTTTTAGCATATAGTGTTTAAACGATATTATATTATGAATAAAATTACAAAAAAAAGCGAGAGCACTCTGCCTTTTGCTGATTTATATCATGAAATAAGTTAAACATTTGGCTTAATTTTCCGGTATTATATTTTTTGATATGAAAAAGGAAGACAATGCAAATACAATGTTTTACCAAAATCTAGGTAAGTTATTTTATGCAATAGCCTGTGTAGATGGTATTATTGAAGTTGATGAAATAAACACCTTAAAAACAATGGTGGAAGAGGAGTGGAGTATTAATGAAGCTGCTTTTACCATTTTGGACAGCTTTAATTGGTTGCATATGGATCAAGACTATGATTCTAACACGTGTTTTAATAGTTTTTTGAATTTTTTGAATATGAATAAATCAATATTTACTGAAAACAGAAAATCACTAATATTAAAAACAGCAAATGCAATTGCTAGTAGTTTTTCTAATCGTAATAAATCTGAACTAATAGTATTAGCGAAACTTGATATTGAATTAAAAAAAATATGAAAAAATATATTTTAATTATAGCTGTTTTATCACTATGGTCTTGTCAAACTAAAACAGATAAAATCCAACCAACAGAGCAAAATTTAACCCAATCTGTATACACGTCTGTTACCATCCAACCAGATAGCCTATACCAAGCATATGCTATTGTAGCTGGTATTTTAGATAAAAATTTTGTAGAAGAAGGTGATGTCATTAAAAAAAATCAAGCCATCTCGCAAATAATAAATAACACACCAGTTTTAAATACTCAAAATGCAAAACTGTCTTTAGATTTAGCTAATGAGAACTACAATGGAAGTGCTGCTATTTTATTTGGAATTAAAGACGAAATTGAAGCTGCTAATTTGAAGTGTAAAAACGATTCGATTAACTTTTTTAGACAACAAAACCTCTGGAAACAAAGTATTGGGTCTAAAGCAGAATTTGATGCAAAACAACTAAGCTACCAACTGTCTAAAAATAACTTAACATTACTTAAAAACAAATATAACCAAACAAAAAACCAATTAAATACTAGTGTAAAACAAGCACAAAATAATTACCAAACCTCATTAATTAGTACTAAAGATTTTACTGTAAAAAGTGCTATAAATGGTAAAGTGTATGCGCTTTATAAAGAATCTGGAGAGTTGGTTAACACCATGGAACCTATTGCATCTATTGGTAGTGCAACAACTTTTATTATTGAAATGTTGGTGGATGAAGTGGATATTGTAAAAATTGTAAAAAATCAAGATGTATTAATTACTCTAGATGCTTACGCAGGAAAAGTATTGGAAGGTAAGGTGTTTAAAATATATCCTAAAAAGGACGAGCGTAACCAAACCTTTAAAGTTGAAGCGGTTTTTGTAAATCCTCCAGAGGTTTTATATCCAGGACTTTCTGGCGAAGCTAATATTGTTATTTCAAAAAAAGATAATGTTTTAACCATTCCTAAAAATTACCTAATAAATAATAATCAAGTAAAAACGGAAGGCGGATTGGTAACTATTGCAACTGGTTTAGAAAATATGGAATTTATAGAAGTTACTAGCGGAATCACAAAAGACACATACATTTATAAACCCGAATAATGGTAAACTGGCCAATAATATTAGACATTGCAAAAAAGCAATTGTTAACAAAATTTAAGTCTACTGCTATTGCTGCATTAGGTGTTACTTTTGGTATAGGAGCCTATATTACTTTGGTTAGTTTTATGACTGGTTTAAACAACATGTTAGACGATTTAATTTTAAACCAAACACCACATATTCATGTTTATAACGAGATTGAACCTTCAAAAAAACAACCTGTAGATATTTACGAAGCGTTTAAAAACAGCTTCAATGTTGTGCATTCTATTAAACCTAAATTAAGTCAGAAAAAAATACATAATGCATCACCAATTATTCACTATTTAAATGAAAATAAAGATGTAAAAGGCGCTATTCCGCAAATAAAAACACAAATATTTTATATAGCAGGATCTATTGAAATTGCTGGTAATTTAACAGGAATACAACCTATTGATGAAGCTAGATTATTCAACTTTAGAGATTATATTATTTCGGGTTCTCCAGAAAAACTTAAAAATACAGAAAACGGTATTTTATTAGGTGCAGGAATTGCAAAAAAAATGGCATTATCTATTGGAGATCGTGTGCAAATAAGTACTATAAAAGGCGATATTTTCCCATTAAAAATTGTTGGTATTTATCAAAGTGGAATTGCAGATGTTGATGCCATTCAAAGTTTCGTGAATTTAAAAACAGTGCAACGTATTTTAGGTGAAGCACAAAATTATATCACAGATATTAATGTGAAACTTTACGACATTGAAAAATCACTACCATTATCTAAAAAAATAGAGCAACAATTTAATATAACAGCAATAGACATTAAAACTGCAAACGCGCAATTTGAAACAGGTACAGATGTTAGAAACCTAATTACTTATGCAGTATCAATAGCTTTATTAATTGTTGCTGGTTTTGGTGTTTACAACATTTTAAGCATGCTTATTTACGAAAAAATGAATGACATCGCCATTTTAAAGGCAGTCGGTTTTTCTGGTAACGATGTGCAGTATATTTTTATGAGTCAAGCCTTAATAATTGGAATAGCTGGAGGACTTTTAGGGCTATTAATTGGTTTAATTTTTACTAATATTATTAGCACTATTCCGTTTAAACAAGATGCATTAGCACAAGTAGATACGTATCCTATAAATTTTAGTATTTGGTATTATGTAATAGGATTTAGTTTTGCGATTATATCAACTTTTTTTGCTGGCTATTTGCCATCTCTTAAAGCTAAAAAAATAGATCCAGTTAGAATAATAAGAGGACAATAATGGAAACAGTTTTAGAAGCCAAAAACATAAATAAATACTTTAAAAAGCCTGTACTTTTTCATGTGCTTAAGGATATTAATTTTAAAATTAATAAAGGTGAATTTGTATCCATTATGGGAAAATCTGGTTGTGGAAAATCTACCTTATTGTACATTTTATCTACAATGGATACAGAATACGAAGGTGAGCTGTATTTAAATAACGATTTAATAACAGGAGATAGCAGACAGGAATTAACCGTTATTAGAAACAAGCATATTGGCTTTGTGTTTCAGTTTCATTATTTGCTTTCAGAATTTTCAGTTTTAGAAAATGTAATGCTTCCTGCCAAAAAATTAGGCGAAAAAAGTTTAAAAGAGATTGAAAAAGATGCATTAGAAAAACTAAGAATTTTAAACATAGAGCATTTAGCATATAAACGTGCTTCTCAAGTCTCTGGTGGCGAAAAACAACGTGTTGCTATTGCTAGAGCATTAATAAATAATCCATCTATAATTATGGGAGACGAACCTACTGGAAATCTAGACAGCCATAATGCAGATAATGTATTTAACATTTTTAAAAAGTTAAGTATAGAACAAAACCTATCCTTACTAATAGTAACGCACGACCAGGATTTTGCAAAACGTACAGACAGGATTATCACCATGGAGGATGGTAGGATAATTAGCTAATTATTAATATCTTAAAACTGATTTTAATCATATTATTCTTGTAACTTTAAAAGTAAATTTATTGTCATTAAATAAGTTAGGTATGAAAACAAAGCAAGAGCTATTAACGCAAATCACACAATTAACATCTAATATAGAAACCAATTATCCAGAATTGTACACCTTTTTGTTGGAGGAACCAATTACGATTCCTACTGAAAAACATCCACATATTGATATTCCAGAATTACAGGACTATTTAAACACCTTAAAACAGGAGCTTAAACACCACATAGAAAATCATAAAACAAAATAAATGGCAGTTATAGATTATTATAAATCCTTGGGTATTTCCAAAACTGCGTCAGATAAGGACATAAAGAAAGCCTACAGAAAATTAGCGCGAAAATATCATCCAGATTTAAACCCAAACGATAAGGAGGCTGAAAAAAAGTTTAAAGAGATAAATGAAGCTAATGAGGTGTTGAGCAATCCAGAAAATCGTAAAAAATACGACCAATATGGAGAGCATTGGAAAAACTCTGAAGCCTACGAACAAGCAAAACAACAGCAACAACAGCAACAACGTGCATATCAAGGTCAGGCAGGAAATTCTGGAGGTTACAGCGAACAGGATTTTGAGGATATTTTTGGAAATATGTTTGGTGGTCAAGCATCTGGAAGACAAAGAAGCACAAAATTTAGAGGTCAAGATTTTAACGCTGAGCTTCAGTTAGACCTTAAAGATGTTTATACAGAGCACAAACGTACACTTACTGTTAACAATAAAAACATTAGAATTACCATTCCTGCAGGAGTAGAAAATGGACAAACCATTAAAATTAAAGGTCATGGAGGTAAAGGTGTAAATGGAGGACCAAATGGCGATTTGTATATTCAGTTTTCTATTCAAAATCATTCCAAATTCAAAAGAGATAAAGACAACTTGTACACTACTGTAGATTTAGATTTATACACTGCACTATTGGGAGGCGATTTAATGGTAGATACTTTTAATGGTAAAGTTAAATTGACAGTTAAACCAGAAACCCAAAACGGAACAAAAGTGAAGTTAAAAGGGAAAGGATTTCCTAAGTATAAAAAAACAGATCAGTTTGGAGATTTATACATAACCTACCAAATAAAAACGCCAACAAAGCTTACAGATAAAGAGAAAGAATTATTTACAGAACTTCAAAAACTTAGATAATTATGGAAGTAACAGATTTAATTTCTATAACAACTTTTTGCACGCATTACAACGTGCCTAAAACGTTTATAAATGATTTAAAAGATTATGAACTGATTGAAATTGTGGTTTCGGACAACGATAATTATATTAAAACAACACAAATTAACGAGGTTGAAAAGCTCATGCGTTTGCACTTTGATTTAAATATAAATTTAGAGGGTTTGGATGCAGTTTATAATTTATTACAACGTGTAGAGGACATGCAAAATCAAATAACATCGCTTAATAATAAACTAAGATTATACGAAGATTTATAGTTAAATAATGGATAAAATAAATCAATGGTTTTTAGAGTATCCACTATTGCAAAGTATAATTAAATATATTGTAATAGTTGTTTTTGTATTGCTTTGTGTGCAATTTATTAGACGCTTTTTAAAAAAGAATATTGCTAATACATCAGTTAGATATAAGTCACAAAAAGGCATCGAGTTATTGGGTTATTTTCTGTTAGCTTTTGTTACTGTTTTGTATTTTACAGGAAGCATTAAAGACTTTACGGTAACGCTTGGTTTGTTGTCTGCAGGATTAGCGTTTACACTACAAGAGTTAATTTTAAGCATTGCAGGATCAGTGTACATTTTTGTTGTAAAAGTTTATGAACCAGGAGACAGAATAGAAATTAACGGAATTAAAGGAGACGTAATTGATGTAGATAGTATTTACACTACAATGATGGAAATTGGGCAATGGGTAGAAAGCGATAATTATACAGGCCGAATTGTAAAATTAAGTAATGCATTTGTCTTTAAAGGACCTGTTTATAACTACTCCAAAGATTTTCCATTTATTTGGGACGAGTTTAATTTGCCAATACGTTATGGTTCTGATATCGATTTAGCAAAATCCATAATTATAAAAGCAGCAACAACAACGTTAGCAGAATATACAAAAGCATCTAAAGATCAATGGAAAGAAGTCGTTAATAAATATTATATAGAAGATGCAATGGTAGAGCCTACTTTAGCAACCACACTAACAGATAATTGGATTAAATTTAATTTAAGGTATATCGTAGATTATAAAAAACGAAGAATAACAAAACACATATTAAATGATTTAATTAGGGCAGAAATTGAAGCAACCAATGGTAAAGTTGTTTTAGCTTCTCAAACTATTGAGTTAATTAAAATACCTGATTTAAAAGTAGAAACAAACACTAAAAAACACTAAGCATTATGTTTAAAAATCTAGAAGAAAAAGAAATAGAATACATTTTAGAAAACAATTATATTGGACAATTAGGTTATATATATAACAATACACCGTTTGTAATCCCAATAACTTATTTTTTTGATAAAGAAAAGCATGCAATTATATGTTACTCTGGAGATGGTCATAAAATGAATGCTATGCGTAAAAATCCAACAGTGTCAATGTTGGTTTCTGATGTAGAAAATGTTACTAATTGGAAATCTGTATTAATACACGGTAAATTTGAACAACACTTTGGTAGTGATGCTAAAGCCTATTTGCATAAATTTTCTTTGGGAATAAAAGATATTATTTTAGAAAAAGAACATAGTAAAGCTAACTTTATAAGTGATTTTTCTAGTAAAATTTATAAGGATGATATTCCTGCTGTGTTTTTAATTAATATAGAAGCTATAACAGGAAAAAAAAGATTAGACTTTAAAGCCTAATATTAAAATAGAATATAAAAAAAGAGCTATTTACTAATGGCTCTTTTTTTTAAATTAAAATCGGATTAATTATTTAAATACCTATTAAATAAGCTAATTTGTAAAGCTTTTTTAGCATCGCTAAATAATTTTTTAACTTCAGTAATAGACAATTTTCTAACTATTGCAATCTCTTCAAAGGATAAATGCTCATTAGTAAATAGCTCAAAAACTTGACGCATTGCATTTGGTAAATTTCCAACAACAAAAGCTGTATGTTTTTTTGCTTCATCTTGTTTTAAATGCTTATCAATTTTATTAATAAAATCGACTTCATTCTCTTCAATAAAAATAGGTTTTAATTCGTAGTCATTATGATTGTAAGAGCTATCAGACAACTCCTCAATTAACAATAAATCACCATCTGCATCCTTAGTATATTTTTCTTCCATAGCATCCCATTCAGGTTTAGAATAGGTATCAATATTTTTAAAAAACAACTCATTAAATTCTTCTTCAACTTTAATATCTTCCATTATTTGATCAACTTTTAAGTATAACCAAGCATAAAAGTCTTTTTCATGTTTAACGTCTTCAATATTATCGTAAATTTCTATAAAAAGTTGATCTATTATATCATCACCTTTATATTTTCCTTTGGAAAAATGTCCTTGACTAATATAAACATTAAGTTGTCTATTAATGTAATTCCGTAAAGCAGGTAATATTTTTAGAACTAAATTATTAAAGGCATCTTTATCTCCTTCATTTTTAAATTGAAGAAGATCAGAATGTGATTGTTTAACAAATAATCTAAATTCATTTTTACTTTGATAATACTTGATATTTGTATTCATAATAATAAGTTTACTATAAAATTACTTAAAATCTATACATTAAAACATGATATTAATCACATAAAATAATCTGTTAAGATTACTTTAATAATACAATGCTTACAATTAAAAAAACTACCCATACAAAAACCAAACATGTTGAATTTATTATCAATTTAATAGTATATTTATTGGCTAACAAAAATTATTTAAATGAAAAAAAGTGTTTTCTTACTTCTAATTGCAGCTGTATCAGCATTAGGAGGTTTATTATTTGGTTATGATACAGGTGTTATAAATGGCGCTCAATATTATCTTACAGAACATTTTCAATTAAGCGATGCTTTAAAAGGATGGGTTGTTGGTAGTGCACTATTAGGTTGCTTTGTTGGAGCAATAGTAGCAGGACCATTAAGTATAAAAATAGGTAGAAAATGGTCTTTAATTATTTCGGCATTATTATTTACACTATCAGCATATGGTTCTGGCTTACCAGAAATTTTTCCACAATCAGTTAGTATGCTAGTATTTTTTAGAATTTTAGGAGGATTAGGTATAGGTGTAGCATCTATGAATGCACCAATGTATATAGCAGAAATTGCACCTTCAAACATAAGAGGTCGTATGGTTACGTATTATCAATTAGCGATAGTTATAGGCTTTTTTGTAGTGTTTTTAGCAACTTATTATATAGGAAACAATTTAACAATAGCCGAAAACATAGAATTTGGATGGCGTCGTATGTTTTGGTCAGAGTTAATACCAAGTGGCTTATTTTTAATACTATTATTTTTTGTGCCTAAAAGTCCAAGATGGTTAGCTTTAAAAGGAAAAGATAAAGAGGCATTAATTGTATTAGAGCAAATTAATGATGCCAAAGTAGCGTCTAAAGAGATGTTACAAATAAAAAAATCTTTAAACCAAAATAACGATGGTATTAAGGTTAGTTATTTTTCTAAAGCTATATTAATAATCATAGCAATAGGTACTGCTTTGTCTATGTTGCAACAATTTACAGGTATAAATGCAGTGTTATATTATGGTGCAGATATTTTTGAAAAAGCCTTAGGTTTTGGAAAAGAAGATGTTTTAGCACAACAAATATTATTAGCATTTGTCAACTTAGTCTTTACTTTTGTAGCCATGTTTACGGTAGATAAGTTTGGACGTAAACCTTTATTGTACATAGGGTCAATAGGGATGATAATTGGATTTTTGCTATTAGGAGTTACATTACAACAAAAAAGTGTTGGTATGTTATCTTTAATAGGAGTTTTAATTTTTATTGCATCTTTTGCATTATCAATGGGACCAGTAGTATGGGTGTTATTGTCAGAGATGTTTCCAAATAAAATACGTAGTGTAGCTATGTCAGTAGCTGTAGCAGCACAATGGGCTGCAAATTATGTAGTTTCTCAATCATTTCCAATGGTTATGGGAAGCGAGACTAATAATAGTGCTCCATGGAATGGCTCTTTACCTTATTTTATATTTATTGCTTTTATATTAATTATAGTGTACGTAACCTATAAATTTATACCAGAAACTAAAGGTAAATCTCTAGAAGAGATTGAAGGGTTTTGGGAGTAATGTCAAAACTTATAATTTTAAAAAGCCATAACAGAATAGACGTTATGGCTTTTTTTTATGTCAAAATCTAATAGAATAAATAGTATGGTTTTTATAAAGTATTAAGACTAATAATTTCATCACATTTTTTGTCACAACTTTTAAGTATGTTGTATTAATAAGCTTATTTAAGAAAATTTTAATGTAATAATTAAATTATTGATGCTTAAATACACTAATTTATAGACTTAATTATAATATCTAAAACAACTTATTATGGATGATCAAATGCATTTGGCAGCTCAGTATTTAGCTGCAGCTGGAATTAGTTTTCTTGAAAAGAAAGACGACGACAGTCACACAAATTTTGGATTTAGTATAGCAGATAAGTGTTTATATACGCATTCACTTTCTATAAACGAAGATGTCTTAGGTTTAGATTACGACAACTTCGCATTAGTATGGAAGTCTAAAAAAGGTATAATAAGTTTTAGTTTGGATGGTGTCTCGCATAGCACTATCCTAAAGTGGCTTTCGGATATGTCTAAAAGCAATCTTAATAAGTTGTACACCTATAAGTTTCATTATACGTTGCCATATAGTATAAACGCAAGTTACACTTTTAAATTGTCTAATTTAGATCGTCTAAAAACATTGACAGCTCAACGTGTAATGGCAGAAAAAGTTATTGAAAGTATAAAATCAAATTATAAATTGGAAGCACCTTGCAGAGTATGGCCTCATCATTTTGATACTGGTATTTATGCAAAGATACCAGATACTAATTTAACCATTGGTTTAGGACTAGCGATTCCGGATAATGTATCTAAAACCCACTATTTTTATATCTCTGGATATAAAAATGATAAAATAATTAAACCTTATAATTTTAGTGAATTAACAATAGGAGAGTGGAAAACAGAAGATTTTACAGGTGCAATTTACGAATTGTTGGACGTAAATATAAATGATGCTATATCATTTTTTAAAGAAGCAATTAAGCAATTTAAATCAAAATAGATGTAATAAAAATATCAATAACCATAAGTAAATACGTGTAATAGGTTTTTCAAAAAAATATAGATCTCTGTGTAATTGATAAAATCAAAAGTTGAAATAATAAAAAAGCCTTACATAAAATGTAAGGCTTTTGCGGAGAATGAGGGATTCGAACCCCCGGAGGTGTGACCCTCAACAGTTTTCAAGACTGCCGCATTCGACCACTCTGCCAATTCTCCTTGAGTGTCTCATTGGATATCCTCCAATTGCGAGTGCAAATATAGATATGATTTTAGTTATTTTCAAATAAAAAATGCATTATTTTTTAAAAAGTTGTTTATCAATATGATAACAAGTAATTAAATCTTACATTATTTAAAAATCTATAGGGTTTTATGTGTTTTGCATGATTGATAAGCTTTATTTTTGCTTAAAAAAGGATATTATGGATATAATTGAAAAACTTAACTGGAGATATGCCACCAAAAGTTTTGATTCAAAAAAAATAATTGCACAAAGTGATATTAAAATTTTAACTGAAGCGTTTAATTTAACTGCAACATCTTATGGTCTTCAACCAATAAAGTTATTAGTTATAAAAGATAAAACTTTACAAAAGCAATTAGTGCCTTTATCATTTAATCAAAAACAGGTGCAAGAAGCTTCTCATTTATTTGTGTTTTGCATTGATTCAAAAATGGATACACCTTTTGTTTTAGATTATTTTAATAGAGTTAAAGAAATTAGAAACACTCCTAATGAGATTTTGGATCCATTTAAAAATTTTTTAGTTCAGGATTTTGATGCTAAAACTCAAATTGATAAAGAAACTTGGGCCTCTAAACAAGCTTATTTAGCTTTAGGAAATTTAATGACGGTTTGTGCGTTATTAAATATAGATGCTTGTCCTATGGAAGGGTTTTCGACTAAAGATTATGATGCTACTTTAAATTTAGAAAAGTTAAATTTAAAATCTGTACTTATTATGCCAATAGGATATAGGGCTGAAGATGATTTTATGTCTAAACTTAAAAAAGTTAGAAAACCTATTGAAGAAAGCGTAATTATTTGGAAATAGAATTTCGTGGCAAGATTATTGTTAATTCAGTAAAAAGAATATTTTTGTAAAGCTTAACACACACAATATGAAAAAAATAATATTTTTATTTGTCTTATGTATCTCTTTCACTGTTTCTGCTCAAGAAGAAGACGAAGACATGTCAAACTTAAATTGGTTGACGGATTTAAATGAAGCAAAGTCTGAGGCTATTTCATCTAAAAAACCAATATTAATTTACTTTACAGGTAGTGATTGGTGTGCACCTTGCAAGATGTTGAAAAAAGACTTTTTTAATACAGAAGCTTTTGAAGAAAAAGCAGAACAGTTTGTGTTAGTTATGATTGATATGCCAAGACGTACAGATATAATTTCTGAAGAACAACAAAAGAAAAACAATACTGTGGTTAGTAAATACAATACCAATGGAGGTTATCCAAATTTAGTGGCATTAAACGATCAATTAAATATTATAGGCGAATTATCTGGTTATACCTTTTTACGTGAAACAGACAGACATTTTGCTTTTATTGAATCTATTTTAGAAAACTACTAGTATAATAAATACCATCTATAGTTATTAAAGCGTCTAAATTAATATTTAGACGTTTTTTTTATTGCTTATTTTCTGTTAGATTTGGAATATTAACAAATATTATACAGATGCCAGGATTTGAAAGCTTTGGAGCTTTAGAGAGAAAAGAAGTAGAGGATGTTTTAGATAATGGTGTTTTGATGCGCTATGGTTTTGATGCCATGAGAAATGGACATTACAAAGCACAATCTTTAGAAGGCGAAATTCAACATACATTAGAAGTTAATCACGCACAATTAGTTACCAATGGTACAGCTGCTGTATCTGTTGCGTTAGCGCTAGCTGGTATTGGAGCAGGAGATGAAGTTATTATGCCTTGCTTTACATTTGTAGCTAGTTTTGAAGCTATTATGATGTTAGGCGCAATCCCTGTTTTGGTAGATATTGACGATACGTTAACCCTTAACCCTGAAGCTGTATCTAAAGCAATTACCAGCAAGACTAAAGCTATAATGCCAGTGCACATGTGTGGAAGCATGGCTAATTTAGATGCTTTGATGGCTATAGCTAAAGATCATAATCTTAAGCTAATCGAAGATGCTTGCCAAGCTATTGGAGGAACTTATAAAGGAAAATATCTTGGTACTTATGGTGACTTAGGATGTTTTAGTTTTGATTTTGTAAAAACAATAACTTGTGGAGAAGGTGGAGCAGTGGTTACTAACAATGCACAATATGCTAAAAACGCTGATTTGTTTACCGATCATGGTCATGATCATATTGGTAGTGATAGAGGAGCAGAATTACATCCATATTTAGGATATAACTTTAGACTATCAGAGCTTAATGCAGCTGTAGGATTGGCTCAAATAAGACGATTAAAGGATTTTATCGCTATTCAGAAAAAAAACTACACAATATTAAGGGAAGCACTGTCTGTGTTTCCGGAGGTGACTTTTAGAACGGTTCCAGAAGGAGGAGAAGAAAGTTACGCGTTTTTAAACTTTTTCTTACCTAATTTAGATACTGCCAGAAAAGTAGCTTCTACTTTTAAAGAAAGTGGTGTTGATGCTTGTTTTCATTATTATGATAATAATTGGCATTATATTAGAAAATGGGAGCATTTAAAAGATATTAAAACCTTGTATCCAGTATCTAACGACGTTAAAAAAGGTTTAGCGTACTTGCAAACTAAAACATTTGATGCTTCAGATCATTTTATTGGTAGAAACATATCTTGTTTGATAAAGTTATCTTGGACCGAACAACAAGTCCGTGAGCGTGCTCAAGTTATGGTAGACGCTATAAAACAATCACTATAATCTTTAATTTATTATCACAATCCCTTAAACCAACCACTAAATGAAAAAATTCGCTATACTATTTATTTTGCTAAGCTTTTATTCGGCTTTAGCCCAAGATAATTATGATCAATTTTGGCAAGAGTTATTAAGTAATAATCGTGTTTCTGCTACTGAAACATTAAAGAATGTTAATGACAATACTATTCAAAATCTTATTGTTAATGAAATGCTTAGGGTAGAGAATGGTCAATTTAGAACTAATAAAGAGTTTTTGCCTGCATTTTTAAATGATGCAGATTATCAGTATTACTTATATGCACTTTGGAATGAAAATTATTTATTTAATACGTATCTAGAAACTGGTTTTAATAGCAAAAATATAGGAGCAATTCAAAGCGTTGCTAAAAAAAATCCCACTCATAGCACTATCAAAGATGCTATAATTTACCTAGAGTCTGTTTTAGCAAGAGACAGTAAAGACTGGAAGACATATAATTCTAAAATGAACAATATACCATCGTTTAGACATTGGCAGTATTGTGGTGTTTTTGAAAACTTAAATAAAAGTGGTCTTGATCGTGTATATGGTCCAGAAACAAACGCTAATAGTGATGCGCCTTTTGATGCAGAAAGTAATGGTTTTGTTAATTGGTACACTGCAAAAAACCAAGAAGAGGCTTATCAGTTTTTTACAAATCATGAAGAGTATGGCTCTGGTGTTAATTATGCGCAAACATTTGTTACTGCATCACAAGACGAAACAGTAATTTTACGTATAGGAAGCGGATCTGCTTTTAAATTATGGTTAAATGATGTAGTAATTTTTGAAAACAAACAAGACGTCGTTACAGACCTAGATGCGTATCAAGTCAAAGTAACGTTTCCTAAAGGTAATAATAGGTTATTAATAAAAACCGCAGAGAGTGATTATGGTAGCTACTTTATAGTTAGTCCATTAAATTTAGATGGCTCACATAATACTAATCTAAAAGATACTGCAAGCTATGCTGACTATAATAAAAGTACTGTAAGTCAACTAAATGCAAAGCCAATTACTAATAGTTTTGAAGCTTATTTTTTAAATAAACTTGACCAAAACCCAAATAACTTTTTTAATGCCTATTGTTTAGTAAAAACGTATTTAAGAAACTCTAAATATGAAGAAGCTAAAAAAGTATTACAACCATTTTTAGAGCAATATCCAAAAAGCTCTTTATTAAGAAAATTAATGATTTCTGTGTATTCTTTAGAAGAAGATTATACTAGCATACAAGAAATTAATAAAAATATGGAACTGGATGACGACTCCTATTATCTACCAGTTTTATTAAAAGTGATGTTGTTTGACGAGTTGACTAGAATGAGTCTTACTGAGTTAGAAGAATACCTTGAGAAACTTAAAAAAACTATTGATTTAGAAATCATGCACGAAACTGCAGATTTTATCTACAATGCACGTCAGGAAAATAAAGCTAAAGTCAAAAAAAACCTAGATAAGTTAATGAAAATGGCAGATGGTAATACTAAGTTAGTATTACGTTATGCACCTTTATATGCGTCATTGTTTGAAGAGGAAAATAAGACCATTAGTATATTAGAAGATTTAGAAAAAAGCACCTTTGACTTAGCTTTAGTTAGACAGCTAGTGTCTTATTACGATAGACGCAATCAAAAAGATAAAGTCATGGATATGCTGACCAATGAGATTGAATATCTAGGGACAGATAATTATTACTTAAGATCAATTATTAATAAATTACATCAATATCAAAAACATAAAGAATCTTTAAAATATATTGATCAAGGATTATCAAATTTTCCAGATTCGTTTGTTTTTCAAGAGTTAAAAGGAGATGCTTTACTTCAAATAGATAAACAAAAAGCAATTACTGCGTATCAAGCATCATTGGCTCACAATAGCAACGATAAATCCCTAAGAAAAAAATTAAAAGATTTAAATAACGAAAATAACGTTTTAAAAGATTTAGTAACAGAAGATGCTTACGGATTAATTATGGACACTAGAGGTAAGATTTTAACCAATAATTATGGGTTTAATATATTACATGATAATAGTACTGTAGAGTTGTATAGTGAAGGTGGTGGTAATTATAGATCTGTTTTTATCTACGAAATTACTTCAGACAATGGAGTAGAACGTTTTAAAGAATATGATTTAGGTTTAAGCGGAACATATAATATTAATAAATCAGAAATTGTTAAACAAGATAAAAGCATCGTACCAGCAGATAAAAGTGGATCTAGCTTAGTATTTAACGGATTGTCAATTGGTGATGTTATTTATTTAGATTACGAATATTCGTTTTCTAAGTCAGGTCGTTTTTACAAAACGTATTCTGACCGTTTTATGTTAGGTTCTTTTCATCCTACTGCCTCTTCTTCAGTTAAAGTAATTGCGCCAAAAGATTATAAATTAAATTATAAAAGTGTTAACGGTAATACACAACCTAAAATAACAACTAAAGGTGATTCTAAATTATACGAATGGACTATTTTAAATAATCCAGGATTACCTCAAGGTGAAGACTATATGCCAAGCGATAGTGATGTTGCAGAGTATGTTCACTTTAGTACAATAGATAGTTGGAACGAAATTTCTATATGGTATTCTGACCTAGTTAGAAGTGTTATGGAGGTTAACGCGACTGTGCAAGATACATTTGATGCATTATTTCCGGAAGGTTACAAGCATTTATCAGAAGACCAACGTGCTAAAATTATCTACAATTATATACGTAATAATTTTACCTATAGTTATGTTAGTTTTAGACAAAGTGGATTTGTACCACAAAAACCATCTAAAACTATTAAAACTAATTTAGGAGATTGTAAAGACTTTTCTACTTTATATGTAACGTTGGCTAAAAAAGCCGAGTTAGACGCTAATTTAGTACTTGTTTTAACCTCAGATTACGGTTATAACAGTTTAGTATTGCCTAGTACAGATTTTAATCACTGTATTGCAAAAGTTAAAATTGATGGAAAAGATCAGTTTTTAGAATTAACAGATAAGTATTTACCGTATAAATCTTTACCAACATCATTAAGAGGTGCTACAGCTTTAGAGATTCCTTTGGATAGAAATGATACTAAAACGTATGATTTATTTAAATTAAATAATTTATCAAGAGAGCAAGCGGTCTCTAAAAACTTAGTTACATTAAATATCGATAATTCAAAAATTGGTATGGTAATAGACTCAGAATATAGAGGTCATATTAATTCTTATTATTCTAGTGTATTTGCAGAGCCAAATGCAGAGGTTGTTAAAAAATCTGTTTACGAAGATTATGATAATAGATTATCAGATGACTTTACTTTAAATAGTGTGAATAATATAGAAAGACTTAATGATGACATGTTGATTAAATATACATCAGATATGACATTAAATAAAAAAATAAATAAAATAGGATCTACTAATGTGTTGCAATTACCAATGGTATCTAATCCTTATACCAATAGTATTGTTAGTTTAGAAAAACGTGAGCATGTAATTGATTATACATTATACGAAAACATGGATGTTTACCAAGTAGACTATATTGTTAATATCCAAGCCGATCAGTCTTTTACTGAAATTCCTGAGAATGTTAGTCTAACTTTTAAAGACCATTCCTATAGCATAAGTTATAGTAAGTTAAAGGCTAATCAATTAAAGGTTGAAATTAAATCAAAGCCTTCAATGGAACGTATTCAAGCTGCTGACTATCCAGAATTTAAGACCTATGTCAAAAATGTATTAGATGCACAAGATACTTTTATAGGATATAAGTAGTAAAATAACATCTAAAAAAAGCTCCAATTAATAAATAATTGGAGCTTTTTTTTTGTGATAAAGTTATTAATTAATAACCCACGTATTCTATAATTTCTAAACCATAACCAATCATACCAACACGTTTTGTTTGCTGAGAGTTAGATATTAATTTTAGTTTATGAATATTTAAATCATGTAAAATTTGTGCTCCAATTCCAAAGTCTTTACTATCCATTGCAATAGCAGGAGCTTTAGCAACAGTGTTTGGCTTTTGCGCGCTTTTTAAAACAGACAAGCGTTGCAGTAAATTCATAGATTCTGCTTGTTGGTTTATAAATAATATAGCTCCACGACCTTCGTCATTAATTACACGGAACATATCATCTAATTTCTCGTCTGCGTTATTGGTTAACGTACCTAATATATCGTTATTTACTAAGGTAGAATTAACTCGTGTTAAAACGGTATCTTCACTAGTCCAATCACCTTTAGTTAAAGCTATATGTACTTGGTTATTTGTCGTTTGTTGATAAGCTCTTAATCTAAAACTACCAAATCTAGTTTCAATCTGAAAATCTTCTTTTTTAGCAATTAAAGAATCATGATCCATTCTATAGGCAATTAAGTCCTCAATGGATACTAGTTTTAAATCAAACTTTTTAGCAACTTCAATTAGTTGAGGTAAGCGAGCCATAGTACCATCTTCGTTCATGATTTCGACAATAACTCCAGCAGGTTGTAAGCCTGCTAATCTTGCAAAATCTATAGCAGCTTCCGTATGACCTGTTCGTCTTAAAACACCACCTTCTTTTGCTACTAAAGGAAAGATATGACCTGGTCGTGCTAAATCAAAAGGTTTAGTGTCCGGATTAGTTAATGATAGTACGGTTTTTGCTCTGTCACCTGCAGATATTCCTGTGGTTACTCCATTTCCTTTTAAATCTACAGATACTGTAAAGGCAGTTTCCATATGATCGGTATTGTTAGTAACCATCATATGTAAATCTAATTCTTCACATCTATGTTCTGTTAAGGGTGTGCAAATTAATCCTCTACCATGAGTAGCCATAAAGTTGATCATCTCTGGCGTAACTAATTCTGCAGCAGCTAAAAAATCACCTTCATTTTCTCTGTCTTCATCATCGACTACGATAATAACTTTTCCTGCTTTTATATCTTGAATTGCTTCTTCTATTGTATTTAATTGAAAAGAAGTTTGTCGTTCTGTTTTTGTAGTAATCATAACATTTGTGTTGTACTGCAAAGATATTGCATATTTCTTAGTTAGTATAACTAAGTATCTAGTTTTTGAGTTCTAAAGTAATGCGTGTAAGGGTAAAAAACAGCTCCTAAAACGGTAACTAATGAGTTGTCTTTTACTAATATTATTTTAAGTAGTTTTCTGTATTCAAGGGTTGCTTTAATATAATTAAAAAGAAACACTAAAAATGAAATTGCACTTATCTGAATACTAGCTTGTGAGAATACAGGAAGCTTGTTGTTTTTAAACACAAAAAATAAAATAAATAATACTAACGCGATTGTAAAAAACACGTAACTTAATTTAGATATTATTTTATAATTTTTAATATCACTAGCTTCCAAAGTAATTGGAGTAGTGGTTGCTATGTCTTCTAATGTGCTATTTGGTAAGATATTATAATCTGTTCCAATAGTAAGTTTTTGAACTCTTAATATATATATTAAAGGATAAATAACTATACCTATAATGGTTTGTATTAGAGGTTCTTTTTTATCAGAAATTAGGCTGTGTAACTTATTAAAGCTTAAAGTTGATTTTATATAATTAAATAAAAATACAATAAATGAAACTAAACTAATCTGTATTCCAGCTAAAGCTACAACTGGTAATTTGTTGTTTTTAAATACAAAGTATAAAATAAATAAAGCAACACTAATTATGTAAAAAGTAATACTAAGTGTTGATAATGTTTTATAGCTAGTTTTTTCGGTTTCTGGCAGATAGATTGTATCAGAGCTTAATGTGTCAGCTGTTATTTTAGTTTTACCAAATTTGGCATTATACCAATTTTTAACAGGAACTGTAATATGGTCAAATTCAAAAATACCTCTATCTTGAGTTGCGCGTTTAGTCAAAAATATACTTAAAGGTAACATGATTAACGTTGAAAACCAAGCAGAGAGTACAGGGTTTAGTTTTCCGTTTTTAGCACTATTTTCGGCAAATAAACCTATAAAATGATAACTTAAAAACAAGACTATAGCAATAACCATTGGTAAACCTAAACCTCCTTTACGTATTAAGGCACCTAATGGAGCTCCAACAAAAAACAGAATAATGCAGGCTATACCTAATGCAAATTTTTTGTGCAATTGTATACCATGTTTATAAATATTAGAGTTCTTTATTTGTAAAGCTGTGGTCTTAGATTTTAATATCTGTTGAGTACTAGATACACTATTAACTGCATAATCTAATACTTGTATTTTACGTTTGGTATTAAAAATGTCTAAAATATCTCCACCATAAATACTATCTTTTATGGATTTGATGGTCAAATTTAAAGTTGGTAAATTAGTCCTATTATATATGGTGTTGGAAAACTCGCTAACCACGCCATTACGTTCTGTTTTAAGCGAGTCTATTGTGTAATTTAACTCTGATACGTTAAGCATCGTGTATTTGTTCTCAACATTTTTTTGGTCTAAATCAATATTATTTAATTCAGATAAATCTAGAGATAAAATATGCTTTTTAAATTCGGCTTTACTAAAAGGTTTCTTGTTTCGTTCTTCCGCTTTTCTAGGTGGTGTATCATCGTAATAATATCCATCATACAAAACTAAATTAAGCACGTTTGAATCCTCTTGGCTTGCCAATTCTCCATGGTCTGCAACAATTGTGGTAAAGTTACCAGACATGCGACTAGACCCTTTTTTATGTATTGTTATACCTTTAAGAAATTTACCATTTTTACCAGACTTTTCTTCAACTTTAATATTAAAGGCATCACCTATATCGTTAAATTGACCTTCTGCTATAATCATAGCAGGTTTTACATTAGCAATGTTTCTTCTTAAATTAAAACTATTATATTCTGCCCACGGAATAACATTATTACTAAAAAAGAAGGTTAATACACCTAAGCCTACAATAAATAGACCTAATCCAGACATGGCACGTTGTAATGAAATCCCTGTAGACTTCATTGCAGCAAACTCATAGTTTTCAGCAAAATCACCAAAAACCATAATGGACGCTAACAAAATTGTAAGCGGTAAAATTAACGGAATAAGGGTAGGAGTGATATACATTAAAAACTTTAAGACGGTAACAATGTCTAAGTCTTTTCCTGCTAACTCTTTAATGTATAGCCATATAGCCTGTAAAACAAAAATCAGCATGAGTATTACAAACACGCTGATAAAGGTTTTAAGATATGTAGTTAATATGTACCTATCTAATATTTTCACTTAGAATTAATCCAGTTTATTGATGTAATAGTCCTTAAATTTATTTTTGTCAAAGGTAAATAAGGATTTTGATAAAGTCTCATTAGTTTTAAAAGAATTAACAGTCAAAGTTGTTTTTGTTCCGTTATTTCCAACCTCTATTAATCTATAGATGTGTTTCGTCTTAGTATCAATACCTAACAAAACATATTTAATTTCGGAATTAGAATCCATTGGTGTTAGTTTAACATATTGGATTTTTCTACCATTAACATCTTGTACAATATCCATTTTAAAAGTAAAACCTTCCTTGTAAAACGTTAACATTTTACTAGGTGTAATCGTGCTTTCATCTTGATCACTTCCTTTAGATACAGTAACCTCTTCATCTTCTGGGCTTATACTATATATATTTTGACCATCATAAATACGCGTAATACCTAAAATATTTAAACGGTATTTATCACCTTCCATAACAACGTCACCTTTGGTTTCTTGTTTTATGTTTTCTTCAGTATTTTCTAAAACGTATTTAAAAGCAATAGAAATATTGTTGTAACCTTTAGCTTTGTTTGAAACTTCGTTTAAAAGTTTATTTGCTTGGTCATCCTGCGCAAAAATGCTACTTGTAGCTAATAAAAATAATACTAATAATTTTTTCATTTTAAATGTAATTTATTTTTTTTCGTTTTCTAATAGTTGATCAAGAGCTACTAAATCTACAACTAAAACCTGTCTTGCTTTACTACCTTCAAATCCGCCTACAATTCCTGCTGCTTCTAATTGGTCAATTAAACGACCTGCACGATTGTAACCTAATTTTAATTTACGTTGTAATAAAGAAGCAGACCCTTGTTGAGCTGTCACAATAATTTCGGCAGCATCTTTAAATAAAACATCTCTTTCAGATATATCTATATCAAGACTTGTGCCACTTTCTTCACCAACATACTCTGGTAATAAATAAGCATCTGGATAAGCCTTTTGATTACCAATAAAATCTACAATTTTTTCAACTTCTGGAGTGTCAACAAAAGCACATTGGATACGTATCATATCATTACCTTGTGTATATAACATGTCTCCACGTCCAATTAATTGATCTGCTCCACCTGCATCTAAAATGGTTCTAGAGTCTATTTTACTAGATACTCTAAACGCAATACGTGCTGGGAAGTTAGCTTTAATTATACCTGTAATAACGTTTACAGAAGGACGTTGAGTTGCAATAATTAAGTGAATCCCAATTGCACGAGCTAATTGTGCTAAACGAGCAACAGGTGTTTCTACCTCTTTTCCTGCGGTCATAATTAAATCTGCAAACTCATCGACTACTAAGACAATATATGGTAGGTAAGCATGACCTTCGTTTGGATTTAATTTACGCGCTTTAAACTTGGTGTTATATTCAACAATGTTACGACATAGTGCGTTTTTAAGCATTTCGTAACGATTATCCATTTCTATACACAGCGAGTTTAATGTGTGAATCACTTTGGTATTGTCTGTTATAATAGCTTCAGCCTCATCCGGAAGTTTTGCTAAGTAGTGTCGCTCTATCTTATTAAATAAGGTTAACTCTACTTTTTTGGGATCGACTAAAACAAACTTGACTTCAGCAGGATGCTTTTTGTATAATAACGATGTTAGTACAGCATTTAAACCTACCGATTTACCTTGACCTGTTGCTCCAGCCATTAGTAAGTGTGGCATTTTAGCTAAGTCAATGACTAAAGTTTCATTACTAATTGTTTTACCAATTGCTATTGGTAAATGCATTTCGGTTTTCTGAAATTTTTGAGATGCAATTACAGAGCGCATGGAAACGATGGTTGCATTTTTATTAGGCACTTCAATACCAATGGTTCCTTTTCCAGGAATTGGTGCAATAATACGTATACCTAAAGCAGACAGTGATAAAGCAATATCATCCTCTAAATTTTTGATTTTTGAAATTCTGATTCCAGCTTCCGGAACAATTTCATATAACGTGACTGTTGGTCCAATGGTAGCTTTAATACTAGCAATTCCAATTTTGTAGTTATTTAAAGTGTCTACAATTCTATTTTTATTTTCTTCTAATTCTTCTTGGTTAATGGTAACCCCTTCATTATCATATTTTTTTAATAAATCTAAAGGAGGAAATTGATATTTGCCTAACTCTAAAGTAGGGTCAAACTGTCCAAAGTCTTCCACTAACTTATTAG
Source organism: Olleya sp. Ti.3.14 (assembly GCF_038154885.1). Lineage (NCBI taxonomy): Bacteria > Pseudomonadati > Bacteroidota > Flavobacteriia > Flavobacteriales > Flavobacteriaceae > Olleya > Olleya sp. Ti.3.14. Next base: position 451,598 of record NZ_JBAKAO010000001.1, on the reverse strand, counting down.
CAAGATTATCTGTTTCGGATATTTCTTCTTTAACAGTTTCTACCTCAATTTCCATTTGAGGTTCTTCTATTTCAATTTTAGGTGTTGTTATTTCTGTTTTTATTTCTTTTGAAGACACCTCAGGAGTACTAACTTCTTGAGTTAATTCTATATTATTTGTGGTTTCTATTTTTGAATGGTTTGAAATTGTAGGTTCTACTTTTTTATCCACTTCAAATGCAGATTTCATAGCTTCAGCTTCGTCTGAATACGAATTATCTACAGGAACAAAATCATCTTTAAAATCGTCCTTAATATTCTTTCTAGCATTTTTAAAGATAGCTGCTATGCGTTGTGGTGTAAATTTTAAACGAATGGCTAAATAGCTAATAAAAGCAAAAGCTAATAATAATATAGTTCCAATTTTACCAACATAATCTTGGAAAAAGCTATTAATTTCAAAACCAATAGTTCCGCTTAATACATCATTTTTATGAGCAAAAAAGCCAAATAAAACTGAAAACCAAATAACAACTAAAATGCCCCAAAACCAATGTTTACGTAATTTAGTTTTGTTTAGGTCAGTAAGCACGTAGACTCCTGATAATAAGGTAAGACCAGAAAATATAAAAGCTGCTATACCAAAACCACGTTGGATAAATAAATCGCTAATCCAAGCACCTAGTTTACTTAGCCAATTTTGGGTTTCTACCTCTCTTGAAGAAAATTCGGTTAAGGCACTTTGGTCAATTTTACCTGTAAATAAATAGGACAAAAAGGATATAAAAAACAAGACACCTAAAATTATTAAAAAGCTACCTAAGACTAGTTTTTGCTGACTAGTTAGGGTTAAGTCAGGTTTTTTAAAACCGACTTTCTTTTTTGTTTTAGTTTGTTTTTTTGCTTTCGCCATTTTTGGGTTTAATTTGCGTAAAAATACAAATAGTTAACGTTTATCCTAATGGATAATTGTTTAAAATAGCTTTGGGATATAAATAATCAAACCAATGATTGTAGCAGCTATGGATGCAATAAAAACAGCACCTGCAGCAATGTCTTTAATAAAACCAATTTTTTCGTGATGTTCTGGATGTATAAAATCTGCAATAGCCTCAATAGCAGTATTCACACCTTCTACACTCATGACCAAGCCTATGGCAAAACACTGCATAATCCACTCAGTAGAGGAGATGTTTAAAACAAAACCAGTGATAGTAACAATAATAGCAATACAAAATTGTATTTGTATACTGGCTTCTGTTTTTAAAAGTAAGAGCATGCCTTTAAAGGCATACCCAACACTTTTTAAACGATTAATTATAAATGGTTCTTTTTTACTCATCTAATAATGCGTAAAGTGACGCTTTATAGTTAGGCTCGTCAGCCACTTCTTGTACTTGTTCTGTATATTGTACAATTCCATTTTCATCTAAAACCACAACACACCTAGAGTGTAACCCTTCAAAAGGACCAGATGCAAATTCTAAACCATAATCTTTACCAAATTGTCCAGTTTTAAAATCAGATAACATCATAACGTTATCAATACCTTCTGCACCACAAAAACGTGCTTGAGCAAATGGTAAATCTCTAGAGATACAAAGTACTTTAGTATTATCCATCTCTGCAGCTTCTTTATTAAACGATCTTACAGAAGTTGCGCATGTACCAGTATCTACACTCGGAAAAATGTTTAATACCACTTTATGACCTTCAAAGTCCGATAATTTTTGAGTCGATAAGTCGCTAAGTGTTAAAGTAAAATCTGGAGCTTTTTCTCCGATTTTTGGTAATTGTCCTATAGTTTCAACAGGAGTGCCTCCTAATGTTATTTTAGCCATTTTTATTGATTTTTTTGTTAAGCAAGTAAAAATAAGTAATAATGAGGTGTCACAATCAATGTTAGCAAAATTTTATCAAATAATTTTAAACTATTGAATTTTATATAGTCGATAAGCAAAACCTATTCTAAAATAGTAACAATCAATTTTTTTAATAGTAAATTTATAAGGTATATATCTAATTTTATCTCAAATTAAATCTAAAATAAATACTATGGAAAATAATCCTCATTCAAGTCATCAGCCAAATGGTAAAAACTTTGATATTAATGAAAGTTCAGCAAATTGCCCTTTTTTAAGTGGTACAGTTAAACATACTTCTGGTGGTGGAGTAAAAAATAGAGATTGGTGGCCAAACGAATTAAAACTAAATATTTTACGTCAAAATGCTTCTAAGTCTAATCCAATGGGAGATGACTTTGATTATGCCGAAGCTTTTAAAAGTTTAGATTATGAGGCCTTAAAAGCAGAACTTACAGCTTTTATGACAGACTCTCAGGACTGGTGGCCTGCAGATTATGGACATTACGGAGGATTAATGATACGTATGGCATGGCATAGTGCAGGAACGTACAGAGTTGGTGATGGTCGTGGAGGAGCAGGAGCTGGAAACCAGCGTTTTGCACCAATTAATAGTTGGCCAGATAATGGTAACTTAGATAAAGCTCGTTTATTATTATGGCCTATCAAACAAAAATATGGTAATAAAATTTCTTGGGCAGATTTAATGATTTTAGCTGGTAACTGCGCCTTAGAGTCTATGGGTTTTCCAACATTTGGTTTTGCAGGAGGTAGAGCGGATGTTTGGGAGCCTGAACAAGATATTTATTGGGGAAGTGAAACAGAATGGGGAGCAAATGAAGACAGATATAAAGAAGGCGATCTAGAAGATCCTTTAGCAGCTGTAATGATGGGTTGGATTTATGTTAACCCAGAAGGTCCAAACGGAGTTCCAGATCCAATGGGTTCAGCACATGATGTGAGAGAAACCTTTGGAAGAATGGCAATGAATGATGAAGAGACTGTAGCTTTAGTTGCTGGTGGTCACACTTTTGGTAAAGCGCATGGAGCTGCAGATCCAAATAAATATGTTGGTAAAGAACCTCATGGTGCATCAATCGAAGAAATGAGTACTGGTTGGAAAAATAGTTTTGGTACAGGTGTTTTAGACGATACTATTACTAGTGGTATTGAAGGTGCCTGGACACCAAATCCAACACGTTGGGATGCAGATTATTTTGATGTATTATTAAATTACGATTGGGAATTAACTAAAAGTCCAGCTGGTGCACACCAATGGAAACCAACAGCAGAGTCTAATGCCAAACGCGCTCCAAAAGCAGGTGACGCTAACGGAAGACAAGATTTAATGATGACGACTGCAGATATCGCTTTAAAAGTTGATCCTAAATATTTAGAAATTTCTAAACGTTTTCATGCCGACCATAAAGCTTTTGAAGATGCATTTGCACGTGCATGGTATAAATTAACGCATCGTGATTTAGGACCAACGTCTAGATATTTAGGACCAGAAGTACCTAAAGAAGAATTATTATGGCAAGATCCAATTCCAACAGTGGATTATACATTAAGTGATACTGATATCGCTAACTTAAAAGTTATGATTATAGATTCTGGTTTGACAGTTTCACAATTAGTAACTACCGCTTGGGCTTCAGCATCAACATTTAGAGGGTCAGATAATCGTGGTGGTGCCAATGGAGCACGTATTGCTTTAGAGCCACAACGTAGCTGGGAAGTGAATAATCCAACCGAATTAAATAAAGTCCTTGATGTACTAGAAGGTATTAAAACTAAATTTGAAGGCTCTGTTTCTTTAGCAGATTTAATAGTGCTTGCTGGAAATGTTGGAGTAGAAAAAGCGTTAAAAAATGCAGGATACAATCAGGAAGTAGACTTTTTACAAGGTAGAGGAGATGCTACACAAGAGCAAACAGATATCGAGCAGTTTGGGTATTTAGAGCCTTTAGCAGATGGTTTTAGAAACTACATTAAAGGAAACTTAAAAATTGCTGCAGAAGATTTGCTTATTGATAAAGCTAATTTACTGACGCTTTCTGTGCCAGAATTAACTGTTTTAGTTGGTGGTTTACGTGTGTTAGGTGCTAATTACGATGGCTCTAATAATGGTGTGTTTACAGATCATGTTGGTAGTTTAACTAACGATTTTTTCAAAAACATTTTAGACTTTACATACACTTGGAAAGCAACGTCTTCAGACGATAGATTCTTTGAAGGTAGTAACCGTAATACTGGTGAAGTTAAGTTTAAAGGAACTAGAGCCGATTTAATCTTTGGTTCTAACACAGAGTTAAGAGCCATAGCAGAAGTTTATGGCGCAAATGATGGTCAAGATCGTTTTGTAAAAGACTTCGTTGCAGCTTGGACTAAAGTGATGAATTTAGATCGTTTTGACGTGAAATAAAAGACGATAATATATAATACAAAGGAATGGATTTATGTAAAGTCCATTCCTTTTTTATTGATTATTAATAATTTAAATGAATTTTTTTAAGTTGAAACCTAAGGTTTTATATTTTGAATCACATTAAGAATATAGATTCAGACAGCTTTTAATAATAGTAAAAATGAAACAAAATGAATACAGATAAAGTTTTTGAAAGTATTAAAAATAATGATACAGCTACCTTAAAAGCATTATTAAATGAAAACCCAAAATTAGCAGAAGCAAAAGACCAACGTGGATTTACCCCATTAATTCTGGCAACGTATTTTGATAATGAAGATGCAACCAAAGTTTTAGTAGAACATAGTGCGCCTATTAACGCTAAAGATGCGTCTGGAAATACTGCTTTAATTGGTGTTAGTTTTAAAGGAAACGTCGCTTTTGCTAAGTACTTAATTGAAAATGGAGCTGATTTAAATGAAGTCAATACCAACGGGACAACAGCATTGACCTTTGCTACACAATATAATAAAGTTGAGATTGTAAAATTGTTATTAGAGCAAAAAGCAGATACTACCATTAAAGATAACGAAGGTAAGACCGCTTTTGATTATGCAAAAGCTAAGGGTTTTAGTGAGATTGTTGCGCTTTTAGGGTAGTTTTTTATTAGGTTTTAAGTGTGTGCAAGCATACATAATTAAAGTTATAATAATTAAACCATAATTTATATCCATACTTACATAGCAACCGTATTCAGTAAACTAGTATAAATGCTTATCTATTGTATCATGTTTTTTTAGCTTTTAATAACAAGAAATGTATAGAATATCTTTATTTCATAAGGGTATTGTTCCTTCGTGTAAATTAAATATTCTTGTTTTTTCATTTTAGAGCTCCAGTTACTTTACAATAGGTATTAATAGTAACGGAATTTAAAACATTGACCTTTACGACACAAAATAACAAAGGCTAAATAGTAAATGTTTTTTTGATTATAATGCAGATGCTACCTATAAATATTACGATGTTAAGACAGAGTTATATTATGCTAAATTAAAAGATTAAGTAAAATTGTTGATTTTTTTTAAAATAAAAGTAATTTCAATTATTTAAAAAACCTCAGACTTGTCTGAGGTTTTATATAAAAAGCTATAGTTGTTTCTTAATTAAAAGAAGCCCATTGGTTTCTTGTCATAAGAGATTAACATGTTTTTTACAACACGGTAATGGTCTAATGCCATTTTGTGGTTTTCACGACCAAAACCAGATTCCTTAACACCACCAAAAGGTGCGTGTGCTGGATAGGTATTGTATTGGTTTACCCAAACTCTACCTGCTTGTATAGCACGTGGTACTTGATATAATTCGTGAGCATCTCTTGACCAAACACCAGCGCCTAAACCATAAGGTGTATCGTTTGCAATAGCGATCGCTTCTTCCGTAGTTTTAAACGTTGTTAAGGCTACAACAGGTCCAAAAATTTCTTCCTGGAAGACTCTCATTTTGTTATCTCCTTTTAAAACGGTTGGTTGTACGTAATAACCTTCAGATAATACACCTTCATAGTTACCAGCTTCACCACCAGCTAAAACAGCAGCACCTTCTTCAATACCAATTTTAATATAGTTTAATATTTTTTCGTATTGCGCTTTAGATACCTGAGAACCAATCATTGTTTCTGGATCTAATGGGTTTCCAGGTTTAACTAATTTTAAACGTTCTTGCATTTTTTCAACAAAACGATCTGCAATAGCTTCGTGTACTAAAATACGAGAAGGAGAGGTACAAATTTCACCTTGATTTAAAGCAAACATTAATGCACCTTCAATAGCTTTGCTAAAAAACTCATCGTCTTGTGCTGCTACAGATGGAAAGAAAATATTAGGCGATTTACCTCCTAATTCCATAGTTACAGGAATAATATTTTCGGCTGCATTATGTAATACAGTGCGTCCAGTTTCTGTAGATCCTGTAAACGATAATTTTGCAATACGTTTAGAGGTTGCTAATGCTGCACCAGCTTCTTTACCAAAACCAGTAACAATGTTTAACACACCTGCTGGTAAAATATCACCAATAAGTTCCATTAACATTATTACACTTGTAGGTGTTTGTTCTGCTGGTTTTACAACTGCTGTACAACCTGCAGCTAAAGCTGGAGCAATTTTCCAAGCTAACATTAAGATAGGGAAGTTCCATGGGATAATCTCTCCAACCACACCAACAGCTTCGTGTAATACGATACTTACTGTGTCTTTGTCGTGTTCAGAAATACTTCCTTCATCTGCACGAATTACACCTGCAAAATAACGGAAATGATCAATACAGTAAGGAATATCTGCAGCGCGAGCTTCACGAATTGGCTTACCATTATCTATAGTTTCTAAGGTTGCTAAATACTCTAAGTTATCTTCCATAACCTGAGCAATTTTTAATAACGCATTGCTACGTTCTGTTGCAGACGAGTTGCTCCAAGCAGGAAACGCTTCGTGTGCTGCATCTAAAGCAAGATCGATATCTTCTTGTGTTGATCGTGCTGCTTGTGTAAATACTTTACCATCTACAGGAGATCTGTTTTCAAAATATTGCCCTTTTACTGGGTCTACAAATTTTCCTCCGATAAAGTTTCCATATCTTTCTTTAAATTCGGGTTTTGTTACATTTGCCATAATTATAAGTTTTTTTAATGTGAATATATGCTTTGTGACAAGCATTTTAATTATGGTACAAAGATAGAATGGAGGAGAGGCTTTGTATTTATTGATATGGTTCAATAACTTATGAAAACAGTCCAAATAGTGAGACTTGGTGTTAAATGAGTCTTAATTAATTATTAAAAACATGATTATCAGCACTTTAAAATAAAATTGAAATATTTAAATTTCGGTTGGACTAATTCCGAATTTGTTTTTAAACGCCACACTAAAGTTAGATAAGTTGTTGTAACCGACTTCTAGATAGATATCAGATGCTTTTAAATCGCCTCCTTGTAGTAATTCTTTTGCTTTTTGCAAACGCTTATCTTTTAACCATTTTCCTGGAGCTTCTTTATATTCAGCATTAAAATGTCTTTTAAAAGTCGATAAACTCATATTGCATAAAAAGGCAATTTCTTCTAATTTTAAGTTAGAGTTCACGTGATCTTCTATAATGTTTTTAAAAGGAGACACTTCTTTAGAGATTAAGGCGTGTAGATAATGCTCAAATTCGCTGCCATATTTGTCTAGTAAATACAATAATATTTCGTCAAATTTAAGCGCTAATATTGCATCACAATACGGAAAATCTTCAAAAGTAATGGAAGATAACGAACTTATAAAAGACGCTATATAATCATCATTTTCTATTACAAAATAGGGCACCTTTTCTTGGTAAGGCTTAACGTCTTTGGTGTACTTACTTAAAAAATCGGTTAGTTTTTTTCTGAAAAAAAGAAGAGTTTACAATAATAAATCGCTTCCGTGTCTAATAACTCTGTCCAAAGCCAGTTTCCTTTTTTTAACAATAATGATTGCTCGCTATTAACTGCTTTAGAGGTGTTTGCAAAATGGACTTGCTTTTTACCAACTTGTAGAAAACTAAACATATTCATGCTTAAATTTACTTTGCTTTTAACAACATCGCTGGTCATTTTAAAATCGTACACAAAAATGTCCTTACTTTTGGAAGGATTGTCAAAGTAGATTTCTGGAATGTTTTCTATTGCCATTTTGTTGTTAATTGGAGATTACAAAGTTACTAAGCTATTTTTTATGTCTGTTATTCTAAACCTTTTTTCTCAGGATTCCAAAACGGTTTAGTTTTTATAAGTTTGCTGTCCCAATGTAATTCTTTTCTGAAATAATGATTTAAAGCAATACAAACTCTACTATCTCCTGCAATATATACCATTTTTTTTCCTTTGAGATTTGGAAGTTGCTCCTTTACTTTTAGTAAAATACTATCGATAGCATTTTCTTCTAATTCATAAAAATTAAAAGGTTTAGTATCATCTACATCCTCAAATAAATCAGTTAGTGTATTATTATAAATAATGCTTTCTACCTGCTTGTTTTTTAAACCATTGTTTATACTATATAAATGTGATAAAGCAGATAAATCTCCAATCATTAAATAACTTTCAGCAGAAGTATCTAATGTAAAAGCACCTTTTTTTGTTTTGTAATAAACCGTATCACCAACATTACAATCTTTTACCCATTGTGCTCCAATACCATTGCTATCCGTAGCTATAGCTAGACTAATTGTATTGGTGTCTTTATTTATATCCCAAATGGAATAACTTCTTACCATATCTTTTTTTGTATTGGTGTTTGTGCCAATACCAATACCTAATCGTATAAAATATCCAGGAATAAAATCCATAGCTTGTACAGCGTCACTTGTAATGATTATTTTATAAACGCTATCTGTTAGCCTTATTTTGGATGTAATCTGGCCTTTATTCATTATTTTTTTCATGATGCTTTCTAATAGTGCCATAATTTTATTTTTTTAATTTCTTTTTGATTTTAATTACCAGTCCTGTTAATAGCGCAGGAATAGTTAAGAATACAGTAACTTTTACCAACGGTAATACATAAAGTAACCATGATTGTGTTGGTTTTTGAGTGTTTTTACTGGTGTTTTTTGCAGAATTTAAAGTGATTTGCTGTGCCCAATTAGAGTATTCAATTAACCAAATCCCTAAAGACAGGATTATACTTAATGCTAATAAAAGCAATAATGCTTTACGCTGTTTTTTAACAACAGTTGCGGTTTGTTTTAAGTAGTGTAAATCTGCTAGTAACTTTAGTTTTTTTATGGATTGGACAATCCACTTCCAATGTAATGCTAAATGAATACCTAAAAAGGCAATAAATAAAGTAGCCGATAGATTATGTGTTGCTGTCCAAAAGGTATTGGTTTTAAAATGAATACCAAAAACAGGTAAAGCAGCTTCTGAAATTACAATTCCGGAAACCGTTACTACTAGCATTAAAAGATATAAAAGCCAAATAAAAAAAGTAATCAAATTTAGTTTTCTGAATTTTATTTTTAATTAGTTTTTTAGACTGGTTTGCTATCCAATTCCAGTTAACTAATTAGTGTAAAAAAAATGGTAACAGAATAACTAAACTTAACCATTCGTGTATTGGAATACCTGTACTTTGTGGTATCAATACTAAAACCATAAGTATAAAAAATAACAGGTTAAGAATGACGCGTAATTTTGCTGAATTTTTGTTTGTTTTTTTCATTATTTTTTGGTTTTATAATTTAAAAATTGATGGCAGAAAGTAAGTATTCTCTAAAGTGTTTTTGTGTCATTTTACGCATTATAAAGTGTTGATTAATCAACAATTATTATATTTTTTTTTATTCTATGTGATTTAATAATTTATTTAATAATTGGTTTAGCGTTTTGGCTTCCGTTTCTGTAAAACAACTTAATGCTTCCGTGACCGTTTTTTTAGAGGCTTCTTTAAATACTTGTACTACATGTTCGCCAGCCTTAGTTAATGCAATAGTATTAGATCTTGCATCTACACCAGATTTTCTAATCACCAATTGTTTGTTTTCTAAATTATCCAGCATGCGTTTTGTAGCAGCTCTATCTTTATGTTGCAATTTGGCAATTTGGCTTTGGTTCATTTCGCCTTCGTTAGAAATTAAAACCAATAATCGCCATTGTTCTGGAGTGGTATTTAAATCTAAAGTATTAAAACGACCTTGCAATTTTTGTTTTAATATTCGTGATATGGTAGTGGTTAAATACCCAACCGAATCTGTAAAAATATATTTTTTTGACATTTGCAAAACTGTTGATTAGTCAACAAAATTACACAATTATTTGAATACACTATTTTTTTTAAGATAAAAATATGATTTGGATGTTTTTGTGGTATTAAAACTAACTAAAACAAGGTTAGCACAAAACCCAATAAAGCGCCACCAATAACAATAAAAGCACTATTTACTTTTTTAAATATAAAGACACAAAGTATGCTAACCATAGCAATGACTATAGTGCGCCAATCCGTTAGTGTGTCTTGTCCCATAGCTACACAAACCGCTATAATTACAGCAACAGCAGCAATATTTACTGCATCTAAAAAAGCAGAAACAACTTTAGATTTTCTCATTTTAGGCACAAACGGATTTAATATAGCAACAAACACAAAGGAAGGCAGAAAAATACCAACAGTTGCAGCTATAGCTCCCCAAAAACCTCCTAATTGCCAACCGATAAAGGTCGCAGTAGATAATACTGGTCCTGGTGTAAATTGTCCAACAGCAACTGCGTCTATCAATTCTTGTCTAGACAGTAAGCCAGTAGATACTAATTCGGCATCCAGAAAACCAAATAATACATAACCACTTCCGTATAGTAAAGCACCAACTTTTAAAAAGGTCCAAAGTATTTTTAATGTGCTTGGCGTTACTGATAATTGTAGCACCACAAGAGGTGTAAAACTGTTTAGGTTATTTTTATTGTTTTCAAAAAAGTACAATAGTAAACCTAAAAATCCGCAGGCAAATAACGCTACAATTTCGTTAGCACCAAATAAACATGCAATCAAAGTGTATGCGCCTAAAATACCCAATTGAACGTTTTTAAGTGCTTTTTTACCAAGTCTATAAACTGCACCTAAAATAATAGCAATTACAGCTGGTTTAATACCATAAATAAAAGGGTCTACTTTTGGAAGTTGTCCGTATTGTTGATACAACCAAGCAAAAAGCATGGTAATGGTTACCGCAGGAAATACAAAACAAAAACCGGCTACAATTAGTCCTTTCCAACCTGCTTTTTCATGTCCACAATGCATGGTCATTTCGGTGGAGTTTGGGCCAGGAATTAAATTAGTAGCACCAACCAAATCCAGGAAATGTTGTGGTGTTATCCATTTTCTTTTTTTAACCACCTCGTCCTCCATCATAGCAATATGCGCTGCAGGACCACCAAAAGCAATGCTTCCTAATTTGAAAAACAGTTTTGCAACTTCTTTTAGGTCTTCGTTGTTGGGCATTTTATTGTTTTGACTTTATAATTGTTATTTAGATCTTAATTTTGTAATGGCTGAAACGTGATTATGTTTGGGGTTTTTCGTGATTTAAGTAATAAACTAGCGAATAATTCAATCATCTTGTATTCCACAGGAATGTCCATAAGCAGGCTTAAAACAAGCAATTAATTATACACGGTTTTAGCAAATCGTTTTCATTCGTTCTTTATTTTATTATAAATCAAAATAATTGCAATTATTTCTCCTAAATAATAGAAAATTGATTGTGTAAAATATAGCATATGGTTATTTCCTAAATAGCCATAGTATTCTTTAATTCCGATATTTTCTACTTCAAATACGAAAAAGGATTTTATTGAAGGATAAGAAATTTGAATAACTTGAATAATAAAATAAGCAGAAAAACTCCAAATAAAATATTTCAGAACGTTTTCACTAATGGTTTTATAATTTATAAAAACACGATTAATTATAATATTAATTAATATTACAAATAGAATAAGTCCAAATAATTCCGAAATCCAAAAAGTCCAAGAAGGTTTGGAATCTAATAAAATCAATAAATCTTTCGTAAGGTCAGAAAAACTATAACTTAAACCTGAAATTGTCTTATAAGTAAATATTCCAATTCCGAAAAAACCAATTAATTTATTTCTTTCAATTCCCAATGAGATTAAGTTTAGAGTTTGAGTTTAATATTTGCTTACGTCTTGGCTATGGTTAGTACGGGAATTATAAGTAGTGAATTACCGAATAAGTACTTAGCCAAAACTTTTAATTTTGTTTTATTTTTCATTTTAAACCAAAACTTAAAAGTTTTAGCGGACTTGGTTAAAAAGTCTAAACTTTGGGTTAAGCACCAAAACGCGTATTAATTATAGCCATTGTTGAGCTTTGGTTATTTTTTATTGATTCATAATTCGGCTGTTTTTTTTTTAGTCTTTTTGATTATTTAATAAAAATTTTTTATGGTCTTCATTTCTATTATTCAATTCCCAGTTTTTTGCTATTTCGATAAACTCTTTACTATTATGCACAGAGGGTTCTTCATAGGCAATATAACCTTGTTCAGATTCGCAAATGTCTTTTAACTTTTTAAAATAATTATCTTCAATTTCTGTATTTGGAAATTTTGTATCACAATAGATTCCACATATTAAATATTTATCATCAGTAAAAAATAATTCCAAACCTTTCATTTCAGTTTTATCTGGGTTTTCCCAATAAAGTGTGTGTTTTATTTCTTTGTTTTTACATAGATATTTAATTGCTTCATCAGCATTTTTAAGTATCTCTATTGGATTATCAGAATATTGAGGAACTTCATATTCATCAGCTAATTCTCGTCTATTTGGTGTGAAGTAATCTAATAATTGAATAATAAAATCGTAATTTCTTTTTCCCGTTAACACATAACAGTCTGCATAGTAGCCTTGAATTTCATCTTTATTTTTCAATTTTTATTTTCAGTTTTTTAATGAAGCACAACTCGTTTTATATAAACTCTTATTATTCATATTCCATAAATATAGAGGGATATGATGAGTTTATTTATATTAAAAGTTATAAGCTTAAACGAAGTTACCAAAAACCGAATGAAAATCAACTAATTATCCAAACAAAAAACCACCAAGCTTCAGTCAGGTGGTTTTAAAATTAATATTCATAAAATGGTATTAAAACTAGTATACATTTTGGTGATTACTGTTCAATTTTTTGTGCTTTTTAAAGTTTTTTGATAATAATTTATTGCCTAATAGACGCTTGTATCCAACTGTTTAGTACAACCTATAACCTTGGTAATGGTTTTGTTGACTTCGTTTTTTCGCCAATGGATATACAAATCGATCTGTTGTTCTAAATCTATAAAACGCACATTATTAAATTTTGAATATTTAAAAGAATGCGGTAAAATAGAAATGCCAAGTCCTTTGGACACTAGATTTAAAATCATACCACCAAAATCGGATTCGATGCTAATTTTAGGTTCAAAACCATACTGATTAAACAAATTACGTAATAAAGACGAAAAATAGGTGGTTTGGTGTAAACCGGAAAGTATAAAGTTTTCGTGTTTCAGTTTGTCTATATTGTTAACGGTATCTGCATTTAACCAATGGTCGTTGGGAACAGCAATACAAATAGGCTCTGTAAATAATTTAAGCGATTGTATATTAATATGCGAAAGAGAGTCGCGACTAAACGCAATATCTGTTTGGTAATTTAGGAGTAGTTTTTCGTGGTTTTCGTCTGTAAGTTCGGCTAGTTCTAATTTAAGATCTGGCAAATTGGTATTAATAAGATCTAGAAAATTAGGCAACAAACTAAAGGTGATAGAACCAGGATAAGAGATAGACACTACGCCAGTATCACCTTGATTAATTTTTTTGGCTTGTTGGTAAATATGATCTAACTCGTTTATGGTTTTGCTCCAATGTTGTTGTAAAAACTTTCCAGTATCGGTTAGTTTTACGTTTCTTTTATTTCTTTCGAATAGTGAAAAACCAAGCTCGTCTTCCAACGCTTGTATTTGTCTGGTTAAAGAGGATTGCGAGATGTAAACCTTTTGTGCAGTGTTCCAAAAGTGAAGCTCGTCCGCTAACACTAAAAAGTATTTAATTTGCTGTGTGGTCATAATAAATGCGTTTTTTGCATTACTGAATCAAAAATATGTATTTTTTAGCACTTATAATCCTAGTTTCTTTGTGTAACATTTTATTATAATCCGTAAACTGAAATAGTATGTTTGGCATAGAGAATTTTATGACCTTTATGGTTACTGCTTTATTTTTTATAATGACACCAGGAATTGATACTGTATTTGTGTTGAATAAATCTATTGGTCAAGGTCGTAAATCTGGTATAGTATCAGCAATGGGTGTTAATACAGGTATTTTAACGCACACGTTTTTGTCTGCAATTGGTTTAACGGTTTTAATTGCAAAATCTGCGATAGCCTTTATGGTAATTAAGTATATTGGCGCAGTTTATTTAGTCTATATTGGCATAAAAAAATATAGAGATACTTCTGCTTTGTTTACAGAAAATGTGATAAAAAAAGCTGAAAATAGCTCTAAAAACGACTTTTGGTCTGGGTTTTTAACTAATTCTTTAAATCCTAAAGTTGCATTATTCTTTTTGGCATTTTTTCCACAGTTTATTATACCTTCTAAAATAGAAGATCCTATTCCGTTTATTTTATTAGGCATTACATTTGCAGTAATAGGTGTGGTTTGGTATGTGACTTTAACTATGTTTGCTAGTACGTTTTCAACTAAAATAATAGGGCATCCAAAATCAGGGATTTGGCTTAATAAAATTAGCGGATTTGTGTTTGTATTAATGGGATTACAGATTGCTTTTGGTTAGGAGAGTAATCACTAGTTTAAAAACCACTTTACAGTTATAAAGTGGTTTATAATTGGTATAATGCATGCTTTCTAATCGTTTTTAGAAAAATACCCATCATTAGAAACTGCATAATCACTTACTTCTATGCTTCCTGTTTTAAACCAAACTTCGGCATAATTACCATCCGCATATTGCTTTTGGATGTTACCACCATGTGTTTCTGCACCAGAACACCAGTTTTTGTTTACTTCTGGAGATTTTCCGTTAGTTTGATTGTAACAACCCAATTTGAAGAAACATCCTTCGCCTGCATAAGCTTCAGGACGCTCTACACCATCTTGTCCAATTGGAAAAAACAACTTTTTAGTTTGCTCTGGTATGTCAGATTTAGTAGTGTATTCTGATAGTAATAAGTTTTTTGTAAAGGTCTTGGTTTCATGATTAGGACTTGTAAAAGTTAAATTCATTATACCATCTTTTACTACGATTTGATAACTAAATTCTTCTCCCAATTCTATGCCTTCTTTTGGTTCATTTGGATATGTATTGGCATCTTTACCAACAACAGAAAAGTCATTGCCCCAAACAGCAGTGGAGTAGTCCCAACGTTTTGAGTTATCATTTCCTGCTGTATTAATTTCGTAATGCCAAAAGACAGAGCCTTTAGTGTGTCCTGGATATTTTTTATAAAATATTTTCAGAGGTTCATTTTCAAAAGCATCTGCACTGTGTATTTGTCCTACCACAACCGAATGTGATGCAGCCACAGTTGCATCTCCTGTTGCAGATACATTCATTACTTTTAATGTTGCAGATAATTTATCATTGGCAGTTTTTGGATACCATTTTTTTGTTTGTGCTAATTCGGTTCTGGTATTATTTGATGTCCCGTGGGTATCACCACCATTTGGCGATTTAAATACAATCCAGTTGTCTTTTCCATCGTTTTGAGTGTAGAAAAAATCTTTGTTTTCAAAATCTGTAGCAATTCCAGCATTTGAACCATCACCTAAAATTAGTTTCCATTGGTCAAAAAACGGAATAACATTACTAGCGTAGACTGTTTTAGAGACTTTTGTTTGCTCTGTTTTAGTTTGGTTTTTACTATTTATTTTGTCTTTACAGCTATTAAATACTAATATAGTAGTAATTATAAAGCAGTAAGATACTTGTGATAAGTGATTTTTGATCATGGTATTGGTTGTTTAGATTTGTAATACCTTGTAAGGTACTAAAAATTGGTTAACCAATTAATTGTTAGATATAAAAAAACCACTTTAGTATATAAAGTGGTTTTAATAATTCTTTTTCTTTCTCTCAAGCTTACTTATCAATAGAACCTAAAACACGTTTCATAAAGTTGTTTACAGCCTCTTTTTTAGGTGTACCATCTTTAATCATTTTATTAACTTCAATTGCGCCATACATATTAGAGATTAGCTCTCCAATAACGTCTAACTCTTCATCTTTTAAAGATGGTACTTCGGTTAGGGCTTCTAAAGTTTCAATAGTTTCAACGATGTAATCCTCGTCATTGTCTTCTATAAATTGAGCTAAATGTTTTATTACAGGTAATTTCATTGATAATTATTTTTTTTAATCCTATTGAAAATAGCCGAAGTATTTTACGCTTCGACTATACTCAACCTGACTTATTTGTTGTTATGCTACTTCGTCAACTAACTCTTTTAAAACGTCAAATTTGTTAGTCTGTGTTTGATTTACAAATTGTCCACCTTTAAATGTTGCAAACGTTGGTAAATTATCTACAGTAGCTAATTTTCTTGATTCCGGAAATTTTTCCGCGTCAGCGATAACAAATGTTATATTTTCTAACTCGCTAGCTAATTTCTTAACCTTTGGTTTCATGATACGACAGTTACCACACCATGTAGCCGAATATTGTACTACTACAGTGTCGTTGTTTGCTATAATTTCGCTTAAGTTATCTTGACTTAGTTCTTGTAACATAATAATTTAGTTTACGTGGTTTGCTAAATAAGCTGCAGTACCTTTAGCGTTAGCTTGCATTGCATCTTTACCTTCTTCCCAGTTTGCAGGACAAACTTCACCTTTTTCTTGTACGTGCGTTAATGCATCTACTAAACGTAAGTATTCTCCAACGTTTCTACCTAATGGCATGTTGTTAATGCTTTCGTGTTGTACGATACCATCTTCGTCAATAATATAAGTTGCTCTGTAAGTTACGTTGTCACCTTCTACTTGTACAGTTCCGGTTGCTTCATCGTAAGTTTCGTTTTTAATATCTAAAATACCTAAGATGCTAGATAAGTTACGGTTACTATCTGCAAGGATTGGGTAAGTTACACCTTCGATTCCACCATTATCTTTAGATTGGCTTAACCATGCAAAGTGTACTTCTGGAGTATCACATGATGCACCAATAACAATTGTATTTCTTTTTGCAAACTCTTCTTTAGCAGCTTCAAAAGCGTGTAATTCTGTTGGACAAACAAAAGTAAAATCTTTTGGGTACCAGAATAAAACTACTTTTTTATTGTTGTTTTTTGCTTCTTCAAGAACGTTGATTTTAAAAGTATCTCCCAACTCGTTCATTGCGTCTACGTTTAAATCTGGAAACTGTTTTCCTACTATTGCCATTTGTTTAAAATTTTAAAATTAATAACTTTGTTTTTACAGTGTGCAAAAGTACAGTATGATATTAAAAAAACAAGCCTAATAAAATTTTTAAATCTTATTAGGCTATAAATTTTAATTATAGTTTATGTAAAAAGGTATAATTTATAATGATTTATCTTTTAGCATTCTTATTTTAAGATTAAGAGCAGCAAAAAATAAGGTTGTAAATGGACTAAGCCAATTAAAGATAGCATATACAAAATACTCGCCAACACCTACACCTAAAACTTCCGATTGGTATGCACCACAAGTATTCCATGGGATAAGTACAGAGGTTACAGTTCCGGAATCTTCCAAAGTACGACTTAAGTTTTCTGGCGCAAGTCCTTTATCTTGATATGCTTTTTTAAACATTTTACCAGGTATTACTAACGCCAAATATTGGTCGCTAGCAATAGCATTTAAGCCTAAACAACTAATAACAGTACTGGCAAACAATCCAAAAACTGTAGTAGCTAATTTTAAAAGTGCTTTAGTTAATCTAGATAATGCACCAATTGCATCCATGATACCTCCAAAAACCATAGCGCAACAAATTAATAGGATGGTCCAAAGCATACCTTGCATACCACCAGCACTAAATAAGTCGTTAAGTTTATCGTTATCTGTAGTGATTTGCGTGTCTGTTAAAATAGATTTTATAATGGCAGTAAAGTTTGAGTCTGCTAATCCATTTAATACGTTTGATTGAAATATAAAAGCAAAAATAGCTGCTAGAATAACTCCAGTAACTAAGGCGATTAAGGGTTTAGTTTTAAATAATATTAAAACAATTACAACCAATGGTACAATAAATAACATTGGTGTGATATTAAATGTGCCTTCTATACTAGTTAACAAGCCACTTATATCAGCACTTCCTGTGGTTTCTATTGTAGCACTCATAATTCCAAAAGCAATTAGAGTGATTATTATAGTTGGTACAGTTGTAAAGGTCATGTACCTAATGTGTGTAAATAAATCTGTTCCAGCCATAGCAGGAGCAAGGTTTGTGGTATCACTTAAAGGAGACATTTTATCTCCAAAATAGGCTCCAGATATTACAGCACCAGCAATCATACCAGGACTAATACCTAATGCGCTTCCAATACCTATTAAAGCAATACCAACGGTTGCAGAGGTTGTCCAAGAGCTTCCCGTTGCTATAGATATAATGGCACAAATAATTACAGAAGCAGGTAAAAATATAGCAGGACTTAACACTTGTAGTCCATAATAGACCATTGCAGGAATTACACCACTGACTAACCAAGTACCAGCTAGAGCACCAACTAAAAACAAAATCATGATTGGTACAAAAACACTTTGTAGGTTTTCCCAGATTTCTTTAATCATAGGTTTAACAGAAACTTTATTAAATAATCCTACAATTGCAGCAGCTGCACCACCTAAAAGTAAGATGATTTGGTTAGTGTAAGTTCCAAACCACTCTTGACTTTCTACAAAAAAAATGTTGTATGCCAACATTGCCATAAGTATCACGACAGGAATTAGAGCTTCAATAAAATTAAGTTCTTTATTTTCAACTATATTTTGATCGTTTGCTTTAAATTCTGAAATATTGTCGTCTTGCATGTCAGTTAGTTTTTTTAGTGTTGTAATGTTACGATTTTACAATAAGTTATGCAAATGGATTTATGTGTTGAAAATTAGCAGGTTAAAAGTAATTGGCAACAAAGTTTATTATTCTATTAACTTCTGATTAATATTTATGTGAATTTGGAAAGGGTAATTTAGCATTGAATTTAGGTTAATTTGAAGTATAATTACAAGCTTTAATACATGTTGTTTTTGTGCTTTTTTAAATGAAAATATAAAAGCCTGAACATTGTATTTGCTCAGGCTTTTATTAAAAAATTACTAATCAAGTTATGCTGTTTCTAATTGTAAAACACCAACTTCAATCATACATGCTTTTATCATGTTAAAAGTACGCTCTATATCGTCATCCAATCCAATAGAAAATCTAATTAGACCTTCGCTTAATCCCATTTCTGCTTGTTCGTCTTGTGGTATTTCTGAAGATGTAGAGGTTCCTGGAGCACTAAATAAGGTTTTATAAAAACCTAAACTTACCGCTAAATAACCTACGTTTTTTTCTTGCATTAATTCCATTAACGCATTGGCTTTATCTAAGGATCCAGCATCTATAGTTAACATGCCTCCAAAACCATAAGCTTCATTCATCATAGATTTAAAAACGTCATGAGATGGGTGAGAAGTTAATCCTGGATATACTGTTTTAATGCCTAGTCCTTCAAATTTTTCGGCTAAATAAGACGCATTTTTACTGTGTTGCTTCATTCTGATATGCAGTGTTCTCATATTTTTTAAAATCGAAGCAGAGCGTAAACTGTCCATAGAAGCACCAAGTAACATACTTGCACCATCAATGACACTTTTTAATGAGTTTACAAACTCACTACTACCACATACAACGCCACCCATAGTATCCGAAGATCCATTTATAAATTTAGTCAAACTATGTATTACTATATCTGCACCTAATTGTGCTGGCGAAATAGATAAAGGTGAAAACGTATTGTCCACAACTAAGGTTAAGTTGTGCTTTTTAGCCAAAGCAGCTAAACCTTTAATGTCTGCAACTTCCAATAAAGGGTTACTTACAGACTCGCAATACAAAACTTTTGTGTTTTTAGTAATTGCAGCTTCAACCACGTCTAATTTTGTAATGTCTACAAACGACGTTTGGATATTCATTCTAGGTGTAAAATTCTTTAAAAACGCGTAAGTACCACCATAAATCGTTCGGCTAGAAACAATATGATCACCAGCACCACAAAGTTGTAATAGGGTAGGTGTTATTGCTCCCATTCCTGATCCTGCAACATTGGCACTTTCTGTCCCTTCCATAGCAGCTAATGCTTCACCTAAATAAAGGTTTGAAGGGGTAGAGTGTCTAGAGTATAAATAGCATCCATCTGTATTACCCTCAAAAGTATCAAACATGGTTTTTGCTTTCAAAAAAGTGTAGGTAGACGAGTCTGATATTGAAGGGTTTACTCCTCCAAATTCTCCAAAATATTGTAAGTCTTGTATGTTGTCTGCTGGTTTAAATTTCATTTGTATTAGTTTTAGTAATGATTACATCAAATATCATTGATGCTAGATTAATAATCAATAGATGTAATTGAATTTAGATTTTAAAACTAAATATTGTTAATTATATAGAAAATAAATTATGTATATTTGATTTTAATTTAATTCCACTGAAAATTTTTCCAATATGACCTTTGATGCAATTGACAAAAAGCTACTACAATTACTGCAAAACGATAGTAAACAGACCAATAAAGAGTTGTCAAACAAATTAAATTTATCGGTAACTGCTGTTTTTGAGCGTATTAAAAAGCTAGAAAATAATGGAGTGATTAATAAATATGTTGCTTTAGTAAAAAAGGAAAAGGTCGAAAAAAGTTTTGTTGCTTTTTGTCACATAAAACTATCGCAACACATCCAAGAATATGTCGTACAATTTGAAAAGGAGGTAACCAACTTAACAGAGGTTTTAGAATGTCATCATATAAGTGGTGATTATGACTACTTATTAAAAGTTATGGTTAAAGATATGGAAGCCTTTAGGGAGTTTATGGTAGAAAAACTTACCAACATAAACCATATTGGAAGTACACATAGTATGTTTGTTATCAGTGAAGTAAAAAGTACTACTGCCATACCAATTTAATTTTTTTTATAACTTGTTTACAAATTAATCGCTATTAATAATTTTTTAAATGAAGTATTCACAAATCAAGGAACTATATAAAAATATCTTTAAATCTTATGAAAAACCATCATTAGAAACACATATTAAAAAAATGATGGAATTGGATAGTTACTTACCCTATAGTTCCACCTTTTTTTGTGTGACCAATACACAAGATTTAAAATTTGAATACATAAGTAAAAACCTAAGTTCTTGCTTAGCTATAGATCCTAACATCTTAAAAACACAAGGGATGCGCTATTTTTGGAGTCGTATACATCCAGAGGATATCCAAGTTTGGTTAAGTGCCATGAACCAATTAATGGAGTTTACATTATCTAAGATTAAACCAACAGAAAGGAGTAAGGCTAACTATACTTGGAATTACAGATTTAAAAACGGAAACGACACCTATGTTAACATTGTGCAAAATACAACACCATTATCTTTTGATATAGACATGAAGCCAATAATTGGATTGGCGCATTACACGATTTTAGACCCAAAAATAAAAATGCAAATTACAGCTTCAGCTAAATTACTTAATGCTAATAATGAGTATGAAACGATATATTTTAATAATTTTTCCCAGAAATTATTAAAAGAGTCTATTAGTAATAGAGAGCGTGACGTTATTAGATTGTTAGTGTTAAATTTAACTAGTAAGGAGATTTCAGAAAAATTAAACATTAGTTCGCATACTGTAGATACACACAGACGTAATATTCTAAAAAAATTAAAAATTTCTTCTACTGGCGAGTTAGTTGGTATGCTAAAATTTAATAAAAATCTAATTTAAAATTAAAATTACTCAATTTAAGTATTGTGTTAATTATCAGTATTGTGCAATTTTACATTGCTATTAATCTAAATAGGGTAACCTATTATTAAAAGTCTGTATTTATATATTTTGTGTAAAAATATGTTTGCAGACTTTTTTGTTGTGTTTTAAATTTTACTTTTGAAAAACTAAAATAATCTAACCTCTAAATGAAACACAATTTATTATACTTTCTATTATTAATTACGACCTTGAGTTTTAGTCAAAAAGAAAAAAAAACATCTTATTTAGGTCTTAAATTAGGTGGTAATATAGCCACAATTTCAGGAGATTTTGCAGAGGAATACTCATCGCGATTTAGTTTTCATATAGGTTTAACAGGAGAGTTGGAGATAAACAATAAGTTACAATTAGTACCAGAAGTTTTGTTTAGCTCTGTTGGTGCAGAAAACGCAATATTAAACTATATAACTGTGCCATTAAGTTTAAGGTATTATCCTGTTAATAATTTTTATTTAGAAACAGGACCACAAGCAGGTTTTTCTGTAGGAGCAGTCAAAAAAGTTGGATCAACCAACTATAATAATGACATAACCAATGTTAATCAAACCGATTTTGGTCTTAATTTAGGATTAGGATTTAAAACAGATTCTAGAGTGTTATTTGGACTTAGGTATTATTTTGGTTTATCCAATTTAATAGAAGATCAAACCTATAACAATCATAATAGTGTTTTTCAATTTTCAATAGGGTATTTATTCAAAAATTAGCTACAAGTCTTTAGTAAATAATCACACAAAATCGTACTTTTGTTATAGTAAATAACAATTATTAATTTCCGCGAAAGCGAAAAAACAAAATATATGAGTCAATACGACGTAGCAATTATCGGTTCAGGTCCTGGTGGATATGTAGCAGCAATACGTTGCGCACAATTAGGAATGAAAACTGCAATTATTGAAAAATATTCTACTTTAGGTGGAACATGTTTAAATGTAGGATGTATACCAAGTAAAGCACTATTAGCTTCTTCACATCATTATGAAGAAGCAACTAAGCACTTTGAAGATCATGGGATCGAAATTCCGGGAGATATTAAAGTGAATTTAGAAAAAATGATTGGTCGTAAGCAGGCAGTTGTAGATCAAACTACGGGTGGGATTGACTTTTTAATGAAAAAAAACAATATAGACGTTTTTACTGGAGTTGGTAGTTTTAAAGATGCTACTCATATTGTTATCGAAGGTGAAGAAACAACTACAATCGAAGCAAAAAATACGATTATAGCTACAGGTAGTAAACCATCTACTTTACCATTTATTACGTTAGATAAAGAGCGTATTATTACCTCTACTGAAGCATTAAAACTTAAAGAAATCCCTAAGCACATGATTGTGATTGGTGGTGGAGTTATTGGTTTAGAGTTAGGTCAAGTTTACAGACGTTTAGGTGCAGAGGTTACTGTTATAGAATATATGGACAGAATTATTCCAGGAATGGATGGTGCTTTGTCTAAAGAGTTGAATAAAGTCTTTAAAAAGGCTAAATTTAACATGATGTTATCTCATAAAGTACAGTCAGTAGAGCGTGTTGGAGAAGAAGTAATTGTTAAAGCAGAAAACAAAAAAGGAGAGGTTGTTGAGTTTAAAGGAGACTATTGTTTAGTGTCTGTTGGACGTAAGCCTTATACAGATGGTTTAAATGCTGAAGCTGCTGGAGTTAAATTAACAGACAGAGGTCAAGTAGAAGTTAATGACCATTTACAAACTAATGTATCTAACATTTACGCAATTGGAGATGTTGTAAAAGGTGCAATGTTAGCACATAAAGCAGAGGAAGAAGGTGTTTTTGTTGCCGAAACTTTAGCAGGTCAAAAACCACATATAGATTATAACTTAATTCCTGGTGTTGTTTACACATGGCCAGAAGTTGCTGCTGTTGGAAAAACAGAAGAAGAGTTAAAAGAATCTGGAGTAGATTATAAAGTAGGTCAATTTCCGTTTAGAGCGTTAGGTCGTGCTAGAGCAGGAGGAGACTTAGATGGATTTGTAAAAATCCTTGCAGATAAAAAGACTGACGAAGTATTAGGTGTACACATGATTGGTGCACGTTGTGCAGATCTAATTGCAGAAGCAGTAGTTGCTATGGAATTTAGAGCATCTGCCGAAGATATTTCGCGTATGTCACATGCACATCCAACATTTGCAGAAGCGGTAAAAGAAGCTGCTTTAGCTGCAACGGATGATAGAGCATTACATGTTTAAAAGTTAAATAAATATTCCGCTTTCGCGGAAACAAAAAAAAGCGAGCCAATTTGGTTCGCTTTTTTTTTTTTGATAAAACTGTAACATATAATTATTTGCAATCTCTTTATAAAGTAATCAATCAAGTGATGCTTAACCAATAACAACTAATCATGAATATTAGCACAACCAAAAGTCTTATCTATCTACTAATATTAGTACTAATAAGTTCTTGCAAAATTAAAACCGTTATAAAAGTAGACAACGTAAAACCTCAAGAGGTAATAAATAAAACGTTGTATAATACAATTTTAGAGCAAGATCGTATTTATTTTGAAGCTTATAATACTTGTGATTTAATCTTACAAAATAAAATGATTCCTGAAGATTTAGAATTTTATCATGATAAAGGAGGATTAATGACTTCTAAATCAGACTATATGGAAGGCTTAAAAAACAATATTTGCGGTAAAGTAACTAGACAATTGGTAATGGGAAGTGTTGAGGTATATCCAATTAATAATTTTGGAGCAGTGCAAATAGGTATGCATACATTTTATAATAATCAAGAACCTAATGCCATATCCAAACCTAGCAAGTTTATAGTGATATGGAAAAAAGAAGCAAATATATGGCAAATGAGTCGTGTGGTTAGTTTACATTAAAATTTATATAATATCGTTACATTAAATTAAAGTATTTAAAGCAGGAGTAATAAATGTCTTTACAAAGACATGTTTACATAAAATTGACGCATATTTAATACGGAAGGTTTTAATTTTTAACATAATTTTCTATCTTGTTGGCTAAATGTTAAAATTTGCGAAATGAATAGTATTCTTAAAATCAAATTGTTAGTAGTCTTTTTTTTAGTTTTTATCAATTCACTTATTAGTCAAGACTATTCACAATTGGCGGATCAATATTTCAATGATCATAATCCAGAAAATGTTGCTTTTGTAAAAAACGTAATAGAAGACAACAATGCAGAACAATTGGTAATTGATTGGCAAGACTTGGAAGAGGAGCATGAATTAGATTTAATGGAATCTGAAAGTAAAATGAATGATTTAAATGTAAGCTTTAAGATCAATAACAAAAATCCAGATGATACTGCTATATGCAAAGCTTTTGAAGCTAATCACAATAAAAGAAAAGAATTAGATAGGAGGATGTCCACTTTAAAAGCGATGATGACACTAAGTGAAACGACATATAATTTATGTAAAAATAACATTTACAATAAATCCAATTGTAACAAAGAATATAATAATTATTCTAATAATGTAAAACTTTATAATAACGCAGTTAACGAGGGATTACGTGGTAAAAATGAATATTTAAATTCACGCACTAAATGTATTGAAGTTAATGAAAATTACAAAAATGAAAGAAGTGATATCAATAGAGTTATTGATCGTGTAAAGGACGAGTTTGAAAGTAGAAGTATAAAGAGAGAAGAGTCTATAAAAAACATATCAGAACAGATTAGAGATTTGATTTTGAAAACGCCAAGAAAAACGATGACTTATTTTAATGATGGTAAAGTTAAGCAAGAGTGTAGCGTAGATTTGAGAACTAATAAATTTGTTGGAGAATTAAAAAAATATCATGCTAACGGAAAACTATTTGTAACCACTAATTTTAAGGATGGTGTGCAGCATGGTATATTTACACAATATTTTGAAAATGGAGGTGTAGAGTATAAAATCAAGTATGAGAATGGCGAAGAAACTGGATCAACAACTTATGATCAAAAAGGTAATATTGTTAGTCAAAATAATATGGATTAGTATATAAAGTTTTTATTTCTTATTACGTTTATTGTAATTTTTATCACCTCTTGTTTTTGGCTTTTTGTACTTGGCAGCAATTTTAAATTTGTAACTACCACCTAAATTTTCTTTACTATTTTTTTCTGATTTTTCATGAAAAGCAGGTCCAGGTGCATCAATGTCTTTACGTTTGGTTGGATTGTTACGTTCTTTAATTACAGTACGTTCTTCTTCAATCAACTCCGTAGAGATTTCAACTTCCTCTGGAATTTGTATTTCCGGAATATCCATTTGCATTAGACTTTCAATTTTTTCAAGACTGTCTTGTTCTTTTTCGGTACTAAAAACAACTGCTTGTCCTTCGCGTTCTGCACGACCTGTTCTACCAATTCTGTGCATGTAGTTTTCTGGATAGTCTGGTGTATCAAAGTTAAAAACGTGTGTTACGTTATCAATATCTAATCCACGTGCCATTACATCAGTAGCGACTAAAACACGATTTATACCTTCTCTAAATTGCTCGATACTACGTAGTCTGTAGTTTTGCGTTTTGTTAGAGTGGATGACACACAATTCTTCTTTAAAAAACTCGTCTAAAGCTTCAAAAAGTCTATCTGCCATACGTTTGTTAGATACAAAAACTAATACTTTATTATACGTTTCAGCGTCTTGTAATAAGTGTACTAATAAATTAAGTTTAGTGTAATAATTAGGGACACTATATTTTGTTTGTGCTATGTTTTCTAAAGGTGTACCAGAAATAGCAATAGATACTTTTTGTGGTGCAGTAAAAAAGTCAGTAATTAATTCGTCAACATCCTCAGTCATTGTAGCAGAAAACATAATATTTTGTCTTCGTTCTGGAAGGATATCAAAAATATTAATCAATTGGTGTCTAAATCCTAAATCTAACATAACATCCACTTCATCAATAACCAGACGCTCTAAAGATTTAAGTTGTAGTACACGACTAACCGCTAAATCATACAATCGTCCAGGCGTTGCAACAATAATATCTTGACCTTGTGCAACTGCTTGTTTTTGTGTGTTAATGTTTGTACCTCCATAAACACCAAGTACACGCGTGTTTATGTATTTTGCTAATTTTTCAATCTCATCAACAACTTGCACTACTAATTCTCTAGTAGGTACTAAAATTAAAACACGAGGATTATCTTGCTTAGAAAATTTTAGGTTTTTAAGTATTGGTAACATGTAGGCAAAAGTTTTACCTGTACCAGTTTGTGCGATACCAACCATATCTTTACCACTTGCAACTACATTAAAAGCTTCTGCTTGTATTGGAGTTGGTTGCGTAAAACCTAGGTCGTCAATTGCGTTATATAAAGGGGTATTTAAATTTAAATCTCTAAAGCTCAAAACGTTTTATTTTAGCCTACAAAATTACTACTATTATTTTGTTTACCCTAAATGATGCTCATGTATTTGTATACTGTAGCTTGCATTAAAAGTTTCGTTTTGTGGTAATTTGATAATCCCTTCTTTTTCGGTTAGTTTTTGTGATGTGTTTTCAGCATCAGCAATACCTAACCATGGTTCTATACAAACATAAGGTGCGTTTGGTTTAGCCCAAATACCCAAATAATTAAAGTCTTTATAGGTTACATTTAGTATTTCGCCATGAGTTTTACTCACTAAAGCCACTTTTCTGGATTGTAAATCTTTAAAAATAAGCGCATCTTTAGTAAATAAATCGGGTCTTAATTGGATGCTGTTTTTAGTGTCAAAAGCAGGTTTTGTTTGATTGGTAACTAAACCATTATCCATATTTAATACATAGGTTTGAGCGGATTCGTCAGTCTCAAAAACCAGGCTGTAATCGGTATAATTTTCATCTTTATAAACAGGACATTTAAAAGCTGGATGTCCGCCAATACTAAAATAAATGCTTTGGTTATCTAAATTTTTAACCGTGTGATTTATATGTAACGTGTTATTAACTAAAGTGTAAATGATTAAAAATTCAAACTTAAAAGGAAACTGTTTCAGTAAGTCATCATTGTACATTAAACTAAACGTCAAACTGTTTTTGGTTTGATCTATTAGTTTAATAGCATCACTATGTCTTGTAAATCCATGTTTTGGTAATGTGTATGTTTTGCCTTCAAAGGTGTATTCATCATTTTTTAAAGCACCAATTATAGGAAACAAATTAGGTGCGTGGCTGCCCCAAATGTCAGGATCTGCATGCCACATAAACTGATTGTCGTTTTTTACGGAAGCAATTTCGCACAATTCTGCGCCTTTCGGTTTAACCGAAATTTTTAAGAGGGCATTGGATAGTTCAAACATCTGTTTTATATTTAATCTCATGACTAAAATACTCGTTTTTTTTAACATTTCTGTTTAACTTTACACAACATTTTTATAGTGAGAACAACGACAAAACATAAACTGACTAATCCTGAGGACTTCAAGCAAAATTTATTGTCTTGGAGCCAACAATTTGACGATGTCGTTTGGCTGGATTCTAACCAATATCAGCAACAGTATTCTAGTTATGATGCCGTTTTAGCTGTGGATGCCTTTACAGGGTTTCAAACGGATTATAAGAATGCGTTTGAACAGTTTAAAGAATACCAAACGTTAGCTAATGACTGGGTTTTTGGTTATTTGTCTTACGATTTAAAAAATGATGTAGAGCATTTAAAATCTGCTAATTATGATGGTTTAGCATTTCCTGATTTATATTTTTTTCAACCTAAAAAAATCTTTTTAATTAAAGGTGATACTGTTGAAATGCAGTATTTGAAAATGGTTGATGATGAAGTGGAAATGGATTTAAATCAAATACGTCAGTACAAGGATGAAGGACGTGACAATTTGCCGAATGAAAACGACCCAATTAAAATTGAACTGAGAATAGAAAAAGATGCGTATTTTGATAAGATAAAAACCATGCTTAGTCACATACACAGAGGTGATATTTACGAAGCTAATTTTTGTCAAGAGTTTTATGCAGAGGGCACAGTTATAAACCCATTAGAGATTTACAATAAACTTAATGCCATTTCAAAACCACCATTTGCGACGTTTTTAAAGCTAAATGATAAATACTTATTGTCTGCGTCACCAGAGCGTTACATTAAAAAAGAAGGCACTAAAATTATATCTCAACCTATAAAAGGGACCGCAAAACGTGAGGACGATTTTATATTGGATTCTATTTTAAAAAACAACTTGGTTACGGACCAAAAGGAGCGTAGTGAAAACGTGATGATTGTAGATTTGGTGCGTAATGACTTATCGCAAACCGCAACAAAAGGGAGTGTTAAGGTTGAAGAGTTATGTAAGATTTACACCTTTAATCAAGTACATCAAATGATATCTACAGTAACCTCTCAGGTGGCCGAAAACACACATCCAATAGATATTATTAAAAGTACATTTCCTATGGGAAGTATGACTGGAGCTCCAAAAATTTCGGCAATGAAAATTATTGAAACTTTAGAAGAAACCAAACGTGGTTTATATTCTGGAGCAGTCGGCTATATTTCGCCAACAGGCGACTTTGACTTTAATGTCGTTATCCGCAGTATTTTATATAATGCTAGTAATAAATACGTGTCATACTCAGTTGGAGGCGCTATTACTGCAAAATCTGATCCTTTAAACGAATATGAAGAATGTTTGCTTAAGGCTAAAGCCATGAGGACGGTTTTAGAGAGTTAAATAGAAATCTTTACATTTATACATGCAAGAACACTTCCAAAATCACATTAACAACACGCTTCCTTTTCTTAAAAACAGCAAACTATTACTTGCTATTTCAGGAGGTTTGGACAGTGTTATTTTAACGCATTTATGTAAAACATCTGGTTTAGATATTACATTGGCACATTGTAATTTTAATTTACGAGGTATTGAAAGCGATGGAGACGAAAAATTTGTTACTGATTTAGCAGATAGCTTGGAATTAGAAGTGTTTACTGAAAGTTTTGATACTAAGGCTTACGCCGAAAGTAATAAAGACTCCATCCAAATGGCAGCAAGAACATTGCGTTATGATTGGTTTCAGGAGTTAGCAGCACAGTTGGGTTTTGATTATATTTTAACTGCTCATCATGCAGATGATAATTTAGAAACTTTTTTAATTAATCTGACTCGAGGAACAGGTTTAGAAGGTTTAAAAGGTATTCCGGAAATAAATGAAAACATTGTTAGACCATTGTTGCCATTTTCTAGAGAAACTATCGAAGATTTTGCAGTGTCTAACAAAATACAATGGAGAGAAGATAGTAGTAATGCATCTACTAAATACTTACGTAATAAGTTAAGACATGATGTTATTCCGGTTTTAAAATCTTTAAATAATAATGTTTTAACCAATTTTAAAAACACATTAAATAATCTTAATGATACAGCAGATATTGTTGAAGAAAGTGTGCAAGCGGTTTTTAAACGTGCAATAATTGATATTGATGATACTCAAATAAGTTATAAAATATCAGAGTTTATTAAAGTTAGTAATCCTAAAGCATATCTATTCGAAATATTTAAAGATTACGGGTTTACCCAATGGACAGATATTGTTAATTTGTTGACTGCACAAAGTGGAAAGCAAGTGTTTTCTGCAACGCATCAATTACTTAAAAATAGAGAGACTTTAATTTTAAGTGAATTAAAAACGGAGGATAGTCAGCATGAAAATGAAGGGTCTGTATTAATTACTAATTTTAAAAACGAGGTAGATGTGTCGTTAGGCGTTTTATCTTTTGAAACCACAGAGAGTGTAGGAAAATCGGACACCTTGACGGTGTTTATTGATAAAGAAAAGTTAAAATTACCATTAACTGTAAGACATTGGGAAGAAGGAGACTATTTTTACCCTCTAGGCATGCAAGGTAAAAAGAAACTTAGCAAATATTTTAAAGATCAAAAGTTGTCTTTGTTAGACAAGAAAAAGGTCTTATTATTGTGTAGTCAAGATAAAATTGTTTGGGTTATTAATCATCGTGCAGATGATAGATTTAAAGTAACCAATCAAACCAAATCAATACTAAAAATTAAATTATCATAATGAAGCATATAACCGCTTTTATACTATTTTTTATCACTGTATTTACTGTAAATGCGCAAGTGTTAAAACCAGTAAAATGGAGTAACGAGATTCAGAAAATATCCGATCAAGAGTATGTTTTAGTATATAAGGCAAACATTAAAGAGCATTGGCATTTATATTCTCAACATTTGGATGAAGGAGGAGCGTTGCCAACGGAGTTTGTTTACGATTCAGTAAATAAAACTAACAACTTTGAGCTTATCGGAAAAGCGTTTGAAAGCGAATCTATAACGCAATTTGATAAGGTGTTCCAAATGGATTTAACCTTTTTTGATGGCGAAGCAACTTTTGCTCAAAAAATCAAATTATTAAATCCAGAGCAAAAAACAATTAAAAGTGAGGTTGCTTATCAAGCTTGTGATGACTCTAAATGCATTTATGAGTTTGAAGAAATTGTTTTTAATCTAAACCAAGCAAAGCCTTTAACAGAAACAGTTAACGCTTTAATATCTACTGAAAATATATTTAATCCAACATCTAAAATATTAGATCCAGTAAGTTGGAAAACTGGAGTTAAAAAATTAAGTGATACACAATATCAATTAACATATACTGCTGTTTTAGATCCAAAATGGCATATTTATTCTCAGGATAATAAAGAGCCAATGGGTCCAATACCTACTGAGATTACATTTAAAAATGAAAATAAAGATTTTAAATTAATAGGTGATTTAAAAGAATCTGAAACAGTTGAAAAGTTTGAAAACGCTTTTCAAATGAATGTAAAATACTTTGAAAAACAAGCAGTTTTTACTCAAATAATTGAAGTGTTAAATCCAACGTTAAACACTATTCAAGCCGAAGCGTATTATCAAGCTTGCGATGACGAGAAATGTTTGGCTCCTGCTTTTATAGATTTAGATATTAATTTAAATGGTTTAGCCACAGAGGACACTAAAGCAACTAATAATATTGATGAAGAAAGTAATGACAATAAAGGACTATGGAGTATCTTTTTTATAGCGTTCTTATCAGGATTTGCAGCGTTGTTAACACCTTGCGTGTTTCCTATGATACCAATGACAGTTAGTTTTTTTACAAAGCAAAGTAAAAGCAAGGCGTCAGGTATTAAAAATGCAATAATCTACGGGTTATGTATTATAGCTATCTATTTACTTTTAGGTACAGCGGTTACAGCTATTTTTGGTGCAGATGCTTTAAATGCATTAGCAACTAATGTTTGGTTTAACCTTATCTTTTTTGGATTATTAGTTGTATTTGCGTTTTCGTTTTTAGGTGCATTTGAGATTATGCTACCAAATTCTTGGGCAAATAAAGTAGACTCGCAAGCTAATAGAGGAGGTTTTATAGGTATCTTTTTTATGGCATTAGCTTTAGCAATCGTTTCTTTTTCATGTACAGGACCGATTGTTGGTACATTATTGGTGGAAGCAGCCTCTAAAGGTGGTATTGCACCAATTATAGGTATGCTTGGCTTTTCTTCCGCTATAGCGTTACCATTTGCATTATTTGCAGCGTTTCCAGGATGGTTAAACTCGTTACCAAAATCAGGAGGTTGGTTAAATACAGTCAAAGTTGTTTTAGGGTTTTTAGAGTTAGCTTTAGCGTTTAAATTTTTATCTCAAGCAGACTTAGTATTGCAATTACATTTGCTAGAGCGTGAAGTATTTATAGCTATTTGGATCGCTATTTTTGGGACGTTGGCATTATACCTTTTCGGAAAAATACAATTACCACATGATTCGCCTTTACCACATATATCTGTTGGTAGATTAAGTCTTGGATTGCTTGTTTTAACGTTTACTATTTATATGATTCCTGGACTTTGGGGAGCACCTTTAAACCTAATTAGTGCTTTTCCACCACCATTAGATTATAGCGAGTCGCCTTACGGAGTAGGTAACTCAAAAGGAGGAAGCAGTGCTAGTACTACTCACGATGATTTACCAGAAGGTGCACATTTATTAGCGCCACATGACATATTAGCCTTTAACGATTATGATTTAGGTTTAGCATATGCTAAAAAAGTGAATAAACCAGTTATGTTAGATTTTACAGGTTGGGCTTGTGTTAACTGTAGAAAAATGGAACAAAACGTTTGGCCAAAAGGGAATATTTTAAATGTCTTAAAAAATGACGTGGTTTTAATCTCATTATATGTAGATGATAAAAGAGAATTAGAAGCAGATGAAATTGTAGACTCTAAATTAAGACCAGGTAAAAAACTGAAATATATTGGTCAAAAGTGGAGCGAATTTCAAACCATTAAATACAAATCTAATACACAACCCTATTATGTGTTAATGGGTCACAACGAGGAGAATTTAAATACTCCAGTTGCTTATACTCCAGATTCCGACACCTATTACAATTGGTTAAAAGAAGGAATTAATAATTTTTAATTGAATAAAAATATCCTGCATTAGCGGGATTTTTTTTACTGTTATATAGTACAACATGAAAACAATACAAGGACAAATAGTAGACATACAAAACAAGCGTGTTTTTAGTGGAGAAATTACTATTAGCGCAGGTAAGATTACCTCTGTTACAGAAAAAGAACACGATAGTAAGCATTATATTTTACCCGGTTTTGTAGATGCACATATACATATTGAAAGCTCGATGTTAGTACCATCAGAGTTTGCTAAAATAGCAGTTAAACATGGGACTGTTGCTACGGTTAGTGATCCGCATGAAATTGCAAATGTATTGGGTGTGGCAGGAGTGGAGTTTATGATTGATAACGGTAAGAAAACACCGTTTAAATTCAATTTTGGAGCACCAAGTTGTGTCCCAGCAACTACTTTTGAATCGGCTGGAGCAGTTATAGATTCTGACGACATTAAAACGCTTATGGCTAATCCAGATATTAAGTATCTAGCCGAAATGATGAATTACCCTGGCGTGTTGTTTGATGATGAAGAAGTACTTAAAAAAATAGCGTGGGCAAAACACTATAATAAGCCCGTAGATGGTCACGCACCAGGTTTAAGAGGTGATGACGTTACTAAATATATCAATGCAGGAATTAGCACAGATCATGAATGTTTTACCTATGACGAGGCGTTAGAAAAGCTTCAAAAGGGAATGAAAATATTGATTAGAGAAGGTAGTGCTGCTAAAAACTTTGAAGCTTTAATAGATTTATTACCTGAGCATTATCATAACATGATGTTTTGTAGTGACGATAAGCATCCTGACGATTTATTATTAAACCATATAAACGCTCTTTGCGCTAGAGCAGTAGCAAAAGATATTGATGTGTTTAAAGTGTTGCAAGCAGCGTGTGTCAATCCTGTAAAACATTATAATTTAGATGTTGGATTATTACAAAAAGATGATGTTGCAGATTTTATTATTGTTGAAGATTTAAAAGATTTTAAAACATTACAAACGTATATAAATGGTGAGTTAGTGTTTGACAACGGAACGTCTTTAATTAAGCACGTAGATTTTGAAAATCTTAATAATTTTGATACTGAAATTAAAACGATTGAAGACTTTAAAGTCGAAAGTACAGCAAAACAAATACGCGTTATTGAAGCTTTAGAAGGGCAGTTGGTAACTAATCAATTAATTGAAGAAGCAACAATCTTAAACGGAAATTTAGTTTCAAATACAGTTACTGATGTCTTAAAAATGACAGTAGTTAACCGTTATAAAAACGACAAGCCAGCGTTAGCGTTTATTAAAAACTTTGGTTTAAAAGAAGGGGCAATTGCAAGTTCTGTGGGACATGATTCTCACAATATAATTGCGGTAGGTGTTAGCGACGAAGCTATTTGTAAAGCAGTTAATTTAATAATTGAAAATAAAGGTGGTATTTGCGCGGTGTCTGATACTGATCAAAAAATAGTATCGCTTCCTGTTGCTGGAATTATGAGCGATAAAAATGCCGAAACTATTGGGCATGCTTACGCGGAATTGGATGCATTTGCTAAACAATTGGGGACAACATTAAATGCACCTTACATGACCTTGTCTTTTATGGCATTATTAGTAATTCCTTCACTAAAATTAAGCGATAAAGGCTTATTTGATGGTGGGAAATTTGAGTTTACTAGTTTAGAGGTTTAGTGTTTATATACTAGCTAAACAATTGTCATTTTGAGCGCAGTCGAAAACTTGTGACCTTAGGTTGTATTGCATTTCGACTACGCTCAATGTGACAGTTTTAAAATAAGTGTTATTTGAGTAGCTAAACAATTGTCATTTTGAGCGCAGTCGAAAAACTTGAGATATTAGGTTTTGTAGCATTTCGACTACGCTCAATGTGACAGTTTTTAAAATAAATATTACTTGAGTAGCTAAACAATTGTCATTTTGAGCGCAGTCGAAAACTTGAGAGTTTAGATTTTATAGCATTTCGACTATGCTCAATGTGACAGAAATTTTAAAAATAAAAAAACAACTATTAAATGCCAATCCTAAAAACCACATATAAACCTAAATTCATGTTCAGAAATGGGCATATTTCAACGATCTATTCAGGTGTATTACGAAAAGTAGTAGGCGTGACTCAGAAACGAGAACGTATTATTTTACCAGATAGTGATTTTATAGACTTAGATTGGAGTTATGCTGGTAATAAGACTAAACAACTACTGGTGGTTTTACACGGTTTAGAAGGTAATGCACAACGCCATTATATGTTAGGTTCGGCTAAGATGGCAAACCAAAACAATATGGATGCGGTTTGTGTAAACTTTAGAGGGTGTAGTGGAGAGGTAAACAAAACGTTTCAATCTTACCATTCAGGAAAGACGGACGACTTAGCTTCAGTTATAAAACACATTACGACTCAGTTTGATTATGATACAATCTACCTAAATGGATTTAGCTTGGGGGGTAATGTTATTTTAAAGTATCTAGGTGAAACTTCAGATTTGCCAGAACAAATTAAAGCAGCAGTAACAGTATCTGTTCCCGTATATTTAAAAGGATCTTTAGAACAACTTATGTCCTCTAAAAATTATGTATATTCAAAGAAGTTTCTAAGAAATTTGAGAAGTAAACTAGTAGATAAACAACAGTTATTTCCTCAAAAAATAAACAATCAAGATTTGAGTGCTGTCAAAACTCTAAAAGATTTTGATGATGTATATACTTCAGTAGCGCATGGTTTTAAAGATGCTTATGATTATTATGAGCAATCTAGTAGTCTGCAGTATTTAAAACACATTTCAATTCCTACTTTGCTGATAAATGCACGAAACGATTCTTTTTTATCAAAAGAATGTTACCCGATTCAAGAAGCAGAGCAAAATGCTAATTTTTATTTAGAAATGCCTAAATATGGTGGACATGTTGGTTTTTATGATGAACAAAACACCTATTATTCAGAAAAACGAATGCTTCAGTTTATTACTAATTTGTAGCGTACAGCTTTAGTTTCAGTTTAGTAATAAAATACCTATCTTTAGTTTTTTAAAAGCAAAAATTAATGAAACGTATCCTTCTTTTATTAGCCATAACGCTAGTATTTTCGTCTTGTAAAGACCAACTAAAATTAGACACCACTACCACTGAAAAAGCAAAAGACACTTTTATTGTAGCAGAACATTACAATAAAAAAGAAGTCTCTATTGCTATGCGTGATGGTGTAAAATTACATACCACTATTTATTCGCCTAAAGATACTTCTAAACAGTATCCAATTTTAATGCAACGTACACCTTACAGTTGCAGACCTTATGGTGATGCCGAGTTTAAATCAAAGATAGGACCTAATCAATATTTAATGAGAGAGGGTAATATTATAGTTTATCAAGATGTTAGAGGACGTTGGAATAGTGAAGGGGTTTATGATAACATGAGACCGTTTATACCAAATAAAACAGGCAAACAGTTTGACGAAGCTAGTGATACGTATGACACTATAGATTGGTTAGTAAATAATGTAGATAACACCAATGGTAATGTGGGGACTTGGGGAATTTCTTATCCTGGGTTTTATGCGACTTACTCTACGTTATCGGGCCATCCTGCTTTAAAAGCAGCTTCTCCTCAAGCTTGTATTGGCGATTTCTTTTTTGATGATTTTTTCCATAATGGTGCTTTTTTGTTAAGTTATTGGAGAGCGACTTCAGTGTTTGGTTATATGAAGGATAAACCAACAAAGGAAGCTTGGTACAAGTTTCCTGAAATTGGTACTGAAGATCAATATCAATTTTTCTTAGATGCAGGACCGCTTAGTAATTTAAATAAGTATTACGGAGAAGATAATGAGTTTTGGAACCAAATAAAGAGCCATCCAAATTATGATGAATTCTGGCAGAGTAGAGGAATTCTACAACATTTAAAAGATATTAAACCAGCGACGCTAGTCGTAGGAGGTTTATTTGATGCAGAGGATTTATATGGACCATTTAACACGTATAAGTCTATTGAAAAAAATAGTAAAAACTATAACGGTGTTGTCTTTGGACCTTGGAGTCATGGGGATTGGGCAAGAAGTAATGACCGTCAAGTAGTCGGTAATATTCATTTTGGAGATAGTATCTCTGATTACTTTCAGAAGAATATAGAAACTAAATTCT
This sequence comes from Olleya sp. Ti.3.14, assembly GCF_038154885.1. NCBI lineage: Bacteria > Pseudomonadati > Bacteroidota > Flavobacteriia > Flavobacteriales > Flavobacteriaceae > Olleya > Olleya sp. Ti.3.14. The sequence continues at coordinate 414,216 of NZ_JBAKAO010000001.1, read as the reverse complement.
TTAACCATTTCCTAAAAGAAAAAGCAGATGGTACAGTGGACTTACCAGAAGCTCACTTTTTTAATACAGGAACCAAACAATGGTCAGATTTTACGGCTTGGCCACCAGAAAACAGCGTTAAAGAAAGCTATTTTATGCAACCAAATCAACGTTTAACGCAAAAAGCAAATCGTATGATAGGGACTAGCGATTTTATTAGTGATCCTAAAAAGCCTGTACCATACACGGAAGATATAAAAGTGGTATTTACACCACGTAAGTTTATGACCGACGATCAGCGTTTTGCATCAAGACGTCCTGATGTTTTAACTTTTGAAACTGAAGTTTTAGAAAACGACATCACTTTAGCTGGAGATATTTTAGCTAAATTACAAGTGTCTACAACGGGTACATCTGCCGATTGGATTGTTAAAGTTATTGATGTTTTTCCTGCTGACACAGAAAACACAGACGATGTTCAGGACCATTTAAAACTAAGTAATTACCACATGCTAATTAGAAGCGAAACTATGCGTGGGCGTTTTAGAAATAGTATGACTAATCCAGAACCTTTTGTACCAAATCAAAAAACTGCTGTAAATATCACGTTGCAAGATGTGTTACACACCTTTAAAAAAGGACACAAAATACAAGTACAAGTACAAAGTACATTTTTTCCTTACATAGATATCAATCCACAAACGTACGTGGATAATATTTTTGAGGCTAAAGCATCTGATTTTAAAGCGCAAACGCACAAAGTTTACAACGATTCTGCAATAGAGTTTACGGTATTAAAGTAGAGTATTGAAACTTTTTTCCTACTTTTAGTATCTAAACTAACCATTTTATGCTAAGAAAAGTTTTTGGAAGTGCTGTCTTTGGTGTCGAAGCCACAACAGTAACCGTAGAAGTTAATATAGATAGTGGTATTGGATACCATCTTGTTGGGCTTCCGGATAATGCCATTAAAGAAAGTAATTTTAGGATTGCTGCTGCACTTCAAAATAATGGGTATAAAATTCCAGGTAAAAAAATAATTATAAATATGTCACCAGCAGACCTTCGTAAAGAAGGTTCTGCTTATGACTTGACTTTGGCTATGGGTATTTTGGCTGCGTCTAAACAAATAGCAGCAGATAATTTAGAGGATTTTTTAATCATGGGCGAGTTGTCCTTGGATGGTACTTTACAACCTATAAAAGGGGCTTTGCCAATTGCTATAAAGGCTCGAGAAGAAGGTTATAAAGGTTTTATACTACCTATACAAAACGTAAAAGAAGCTGCTATTGTTGATGGTCTTGAGGTTTATGGAGTAGAAAATATAAAACAAGTCATTAATTATTTCGATAAAGGAGAAGCTTTAAAACAAACTATAATTGATACAAGAAAAGAATTTGAAAAAAACTTAGACTTTCCTGAGTTTGATTTTAGTGATGTAAAAGGTCAAGAAAGTATAAAACGTTGCATGGAAATTGCAGCAGCAGGTGGACATAATATTATCTTGATAGGTCCTCCAGGAGCAGGTAAGACTATGTTAGCAAAGCGTTTGCCTAGTATTTTACCACCAATGACTTTACATGAAGCTTTGGAGACTACAAAAATACATAGTGTAGTTGGTCGTGTTAAGGACACTGGTTTGATGGCGCAAAGACCCTTTAGAAGTCCTCACCACACCATTAGTGATGTTGCACTTGTTGGTGGAGGTGCATATCCACAGCCAGGTGAAATATCACTATCACATAATGGTGTTTTATTTTTAGATGAATTACCAGAATTTAAACGTGGTGTTTTAGAAGTGATGAGACAACCGTTAGAGGACAGAGAAGTTACCATTTCTAGAGCAAGATTTACTGTAACGTATCCATCATCGTTTATGTTGGTTGCTAGTATGAATCCTAGTCCAAGTGGATATTTTAACGATCCTGATGCTCCTGTAACTAGTAGTCCTGCCGAAATGCAACGTTATTTAAGTAAAATTTCCGGACCGCTTTTAGATAGAATTGATATTCATATTGAAGTAACTCCTGTACCTTTTGAAAAATTGTCTGAAGAACGTAAAGGCGAATCTTCTGTAGACATAAGAAAACGAGTGACTCAAGCCCGAAAAATCCAAACCATTCGTTTTGAAACTTTTGAAAATGTACATTATAACGCACAAATGTCAACCAAGCAAATTAGGGTGTATTGTAAGTTAGAAGAGGCTTCAAAACAATTACTTAAAACAGCAATGGAACGCTTAAATCTTTCCGCAAGAGCGTACGACAGAATATTAAAAGTATCTAGAACCATAGCAGATTTAGAAGGTAGTGAAGATGTTAAAGGTAATCACATTAGTGAGGCAATCCAATACAGAAGTTTAGATAGAGATGGTTGGTTGGGATAAATGTTTAAAGTTTAATAGATTTTCTGTACTTTCGTAAACAGCTATTAATAACTATAAACCATATTTTAAAATGTCAGAACCAACTGGAAAAATTTCGGCTACAGAAGCCGAAACACTAAGTAACGCGTGGACGAAACTACGTCAAGATGCTAACAATATTGCTGCAGGTCAGGAAGATAATAGGTCTTCGTGGTATTCTCTTGAAGATATGCAAGCATTTCTAGAAATGATTAAAGAACAAAATCCTAATGTAAATGGTGTAAGATGCTATTTAGGTGTGCAAACCGATAAGGAAACATCTAAAGGGTTAACCACTATATTTATGGTGCCTACAGAAGATGTTAATGGTAAAAACATAGATATTAAAGGTGCAGATGGAATAGATAGAGGACAAGGAGGAATGCCTCCAGGAGCTGGTTATCCAAATTAATTATTATGGAAGAATTTTTAAAGGACAATTATAGTATTTTAACTAAATTCTTCATTTTAGTAGCAGTTGTTTCTGGTCTTGTAACTTACAAGAAACATAAAGGAACACCTGCTACTTTTTTTGTTAAAGTATTAGTATATTTTTTAGTTGTAGAGTTAATAGGTACATACTCTTCGATGTACAAAAATTTTGACTTTTTAGAGCCAATATATAACTCGTTATTTAGACAAAATTATTGGTGGTATACTATTGCTTTTGATATTATTGGTATTGTCTTATTTTCACTTTTATTTCAAAAAGTTATTCCTAATAAGCTTTTTAATAAAGTGTTAAAATATAGTACTTACGGGTTTGTTCTTTTTTCTATACTATATATTATTTATAATCGTGATTTGTTTTTCTTTCAGTTTTTTCCCGTAATTCAGATAACAGGAGCCTTAATAATACTTAGCTGTAGTGTCTTTTATTTTATAGAATTATTGCTGAATGATAAAATTATAAAATTTTATAAGTTTCTTTATTTTTACATTGCTATAGCCATTTTTATATGGTGGATTGTCGTGACACCATTAACATTTTATGATGTTTATATGGTAAATGGTGATTGGGATTATATTTTATTAAAGTGGGAAATTTACTTATCTCTAAACTTTATAATGTATATCTCATTTGCTATTGGTTTTTTTATCTCTGAGCCAGAAAATTTGATTAAACTGGACTAGTATAAGTCGCAGTAATACAATATTTAATATTTATTATAACTAGATAGTTTTCTTAGTAAAAGATAGTTAGCTAATTTATTTTTATTACTTTTAAATTGCTATTAACCAACTTTTAAAACAAATGAAAAACTTAGGCAGCTTAATCTTAGGATTAATTATTGGCGCATTGGTAATGTACTTTTATTCAAACACTTTAAATGGATCTCACGTTACTAACCCAGTTATAAAACCAAGAGGTGTAATTACACCAAATCAAGCAATAGTATTAGATTCTACCTACAATTCTAGACATGCTTTAATTAGCGACAGTATTGTAAAACGACCTGATAATCGCTCAAGCTGGTGGTCCTTAGGTGATGTTACGAATTATATAGATTATGCTAAAAACCAATCTGATAGCTTAGGTTATAATATGAGTGGATTAAGAGTATATTTAGGAGCTTATCCAACAAGTAAAAATCAGGTTGGATATACTACCATGTTTATGGTACCAACGGGAAATGTTAAAATGGTTGATGGAAGTAAAGGTTTTGCAGCATCAGCTAATACTGATATTGAAGGAGCTAACCCTTTAAATATGGGAACTGCTGGTAATCCTCCAAACTCTAATTATCCTCATTAATCCGTAATAGTGGAAACATTTTTAAGACAAAATTATAGTGTAATAACTCATAGTATAGAGTTGTTGGCTGTGCTTGTTGCAGTGTTTAGTTACAAAAAATACAAGTTTACTTCTGGAAAATACTTTATTTACTTTTTAGTTTATGTATTTATTATTGATTTGGTAGGCGAGTATCCTTCGTTTTACAATACGTTTGAGTGGTTAACTACTGTACAAAATTCTGTATTTAGATATAATTATTGGCTATTTACTATTTTTTACATTTTAGGAAGCATAGTGTTTTATATGTTTTATTATCATAAGATTTTAAAAAACAAAACACATAAAATTATAGTATTGGCAGTAGGTATATTAAGTTTAATAATTTCAATAATCTATATAGCATGTAATACAACTCAGTTTTTTAATGGCTTTTTACCTTTAATAAGTGTGTTAGCTGCTTTTTCTATAATAACATTTACAACGTGCTATTTTATCGAGTTGTTACAAAGTGATAAAATGCTTAGGTTTTATAAAATATTAGACTTTTATATTAGTATAGCGTTGCTTTTTTGGTGGTTAATTACAACACCAGTTATTTTTTATGGTATTTACAATTCTGATGAAGATTGGAATTTTGTAATCTTAAAATGGCAAATATTTTTGTTTTCAAATATCATGATGTACTTAACTTTTACTTTTGGATTATTAATTTCAAGTCCTCATGAAAACGATTAGATGATAGATTTTTTAACCAAACATTTTAATTTTATTGTTTATTTTTTTGAATTAATAGCGTTTATAACAGGCGTTATTTTATTTAAAAAGCATAAAAGTAAAGCAACAAAAATTTTTATATTTTTTTTAGCTTACATAGTCTTTGTCGAGTTTGTGGGTTGTGTCTTAACTTATCTTAAAGGTAACGCATTAGTGCACTTTGTAAGACAATTGGGCTTAACAACCCGACTATGGTATAATGTATTTTGGTTATTTGGAAGTATCGTGTTCATCTTGTTTTACTATTATAATTTGTTTAAAATCAAGATGTTTAAGACTATAATTAAATATATAAGCTTAATATATGTTTTAATTTTCACTATACATGTAGTCTTTAATTACGACGCCTTTTTTAATGCGCATCATACGTTTTATTTTATTTTAGACGCCTCAATAATTTTTATATGCGTAACGCTTTTTTGTTTAGAATTACTTAAAAGTGACGACCTTTTAAATCTATCAAAATCATTTGCTGTTTATGCTACTTTTGGGTTATTTTTATGGTGGCTAATAACAACTCCTATTATTTTTTACGAAACTTACAATACTACTGCAGACTGGGATTTTGCAAATTTAAAACGTCGCGTATTTCTATTTGCTAATATATTTATGTATACTTGTTTTGTATTGGGATTAATAGCTTCTAAACCACAAAAAAATAAATGATTAATATTTTAAATCTTATACAAACACAGGCAACCTCTACACAGTCAGAACGTTATTTGCTAATTTATATGATTGGTGTGCTTATTGTGGTTACCACCTTGGTAGTATTGTTTTTTATAGTATTTCAAAAAAGAAAAAACTCACTACTATTAGATAAAATTTTACAACAACGCGCATTTGATTTAGAGCTATCAAATGCCCAAACCGAAATACAAGAACAAACACTAAAAAATATTGGTTGGGAGCTTCATGATAATGTTGGACAATTATTAGCAGCTGCAAGCATGCAACTTAATATTCTTAAAACTAAATTAAATGTTGATGGAAACGAAAACTTTACTGAAGCCTCAGATTTTGTAAAACAAAGTTTAAAGGAAGTTAGGATGTTATCGCGATCATTAAATAATGAAGTGATACTAAATATTGGTTTTGAACAGTCCATTACCAACGAGTTAAACCGACTTAAAAAAATGAAGTTTGCTTCGGCAGAATTACAAGTTAAAGGTGATGTTGTTCCTTTTAATGATAAAAAGCACGAGATTATTATATTCAGAATTTTACAAGAGTTTTTTTCCAATACAGTTAAATATTCTGAAGCAAAAAACTTGACAGTAACCTTAAATTATCTAGCAGATAAACTAATTTTAGTAGCAACTGATGATGGTAAAGGATTTGATATAAATACAGTAAAAGAAGGATCAGGCTTATTAAACATGAAAAGTCGTGCCCAACTTATTAATACCACCTACAATTTAACTTCAAAACCAGGAAATGGTGTTAAGTTGCAATTAGAGTATCCCTTAATAAAACAAGCTTAATAGACTACTATTATAGCCATTTTAAAGCCTTTCTAACAAAGTTTAACTTATCCTTATAAGGCGCATAACGTACAGGTATATCCAACCAATTAGCTTTTTTAACAACACCTTTTTTATGACTAAACGTGTCAAAGGTGTACTGTCCATGATAAGCACCAAGTCCACTATTACCTACACCTCCAAACGGTAATCTATGATTAGCAAAATGTACAATGGTATCATTAATGCATCCTCCTCCAAACGAGAATTTTTGTATTAATTGTTTCGCTTTCGCGGAATTTGAGCCAAATACGTATAAGCTTAACGGTTTATTGTATGACATGATAATAGTGTCTAATTCCGAATCTTTTTGATAAGAAATCACAGGAAGAATCGGACCAAAAATCTCATCTTTCATCACTTCGCTATCAAGCTGTGGCTCATCAATAATAGTTGGTGCAATGTACAAATCAGAAGCATCAGTTTGTCCGCCAATAATGCACTTTTGATTAACTAACATTTTTGCTAAGCGCTCAAAGTTTTTGGCATTTATAATTCGCGCAAAATCTTTAGATTGTTTTGGAGTAGAGGAGTATGCTAATTGTATTTCATGCTGCATAGCTTTATAAAAAGCTCCTTTTTTGCTATCATGTATTAAAACATAATCTGGAGCAATACACGTTTGACCTGCATTTACAAATTTACCCCAAACAATACGTTTTGCTGCTAGCTTTATATTTGCTGTATTATCAATTATACAAGGGTTTTTTCCACCCAACTCTAATGTAACAGGAGTTAAGTTTGGAGCAGCAGCTTTAGCAACTATTTTACCAACTGCAACACTACCTGTAAAGAAAATATAATCCCAATGTTGCTCTAGTAATTTGGTAGAGATATCTACACCACCTTGTACGACCGTAACATGTTCAGGTTTAAAAACAGTTTTAATAATATCGCTAATTAATGCAGAGGTGTGTGGTGTTAACTCACTAGGTTTTAAAATGACTGTATTTCCTGCTGCAATTGCACCAACTAGTGGTGCCAATGCTAATTGATAGGGATAATTCCAAGGCGCTATTATTAAAACACTTCCATAAGGTTCTGCATACAAATAATCAGTGGACGGAAAGTTTAATAACGCTGGTAATACACGCTTTGGTTTTGCCCATTTATTTAACTTTTTTATAGTGTATTTTAAATCCTGAATTACAATCGCTGTTTCGGTTAAAACACTTTCAAATTCAGGTTTTTTAAAATCGTTATATAACGCATCTATAATCTCTTGCTCTCTAGTTTCTAATTGACTTAACAACGATTTTAAAAGTGTTTTTCTGTAGGGAACACTTAATGTTTTACCTGTTTTAAAATACGTTTGTTGATTGTTTAATAATTCAGGAATCATAGTAGTGTTTTAATATTAAAGATAAACTATTTTATTGGTTTGCTGCTCATGCGTTAGTGGTAGTAATGGCATCCTTTTTTTGCTGCCATAAATGGCAAAAAAAGATATAATGGATGACACGACCCTTGTGGTAACGCCCAAATATTACAAACAAGCGTTCCAAATAGGATCTTTAGGTAAAGGTGCTGTAATGTTTATATCGTCTTTAGAGACTGGATGAGTAAATTGTATGTTTCTTGCGTGTAAGCTTATGCTTGCGTCTTTGTTACTGCGATCAAATCCGTATTTTAAATCGCCTTTAATTGGAGAACCTATACTAGACAGTTGCGAGCGTATTTGATGATGACGTCCTGTTTCTAGATTAACTTCAAGTAAAAAATAGTTGTCTAGCTTTTTGATTATCTTGTAATGCAGGATTGCCTTTTTGCTATCTGGTACTTCTTTTATATAAGCTGTAGACTTGTTGTTTTTTGGATTTTTCTTTAACCAATGGATCAAAGTATCAGCATCTTTTTCTGGCCTATTTTTAACTAAAGCCCAATAGGTTTTAGAGATGTCCTTGGATACAAACAACTTATTTAATCTTGGCAAGGCTTTACTAGTTTTTGAAAATATAACTAAGCCTGTTGTTGGTCTATCTAGTCTATGGACAGTCCCTAAATACACATTGCCTGGTTTATTGTATTTTTGGGCAATGTAATTTTTAATAACGTCACTTAATGGTGTGTCTCCTGTTTTGTCACCTTGCACAAGGTCTCCAGCACGTTTATTAACGACAATAATGTGGTTGTCCTCATAAATAACTTGAAGGTTGTCTTTATTAGATAAAACTTTTGACATTAGGATATATAATAGTATTGCAAATTAGTCTTAATAGCTAAAAGTTATTAATACTGCTCGTTATCGTTAGGGAAGTCTCCACTTTTAACGTCTTCGCCATATTGAGCAATTGCTTGGCTCATTTCTTCATATAAATTCATGTAACGACGTAAAAAACGAGGGTTAAACTCATGCGTCATTCCTATCATATCATGTAAGACTAGTACTTGACCATCAACACCATTTCCGGCTCCAATACCTATTACTGGTATTGATACGCTTTGTGCAACCTCTTGAGCTAATTTTGCAGGAATTTTTTCTAATACAATAGCAAAACATCCAATGCGCTCTAACATAAGTGCATCTTCCTTTAGTTGGTCTGCTTCTTGTTCTTCTTTAGCTCTTACAGTGTAAGTTCCAAATTTATATATAGATTGAGGTGTTAAACCTAAATGTCCCATAACAGGTATTCCAGCATTAAGGATACGTTTAATAGAGTCTTTAATTTCTTTACCACCTTCCAATTTTACTGCGTGTCCACCAGACTCTTTCATGATTCTAATAGCACTTCTTAAAGCTTCTTTTGGATCACTTTGGTAACTACCAAACGGTAAATCTACTACAACTAAAGATCTGTCAATAGCACGTACTACAGAGGATGCGTGATATATCATTTGATCTAAAGTAATAGGCAATGTTGTTTCATGTCCAGCCATTACATTACTAGCAGAATCACCAACTAAAATAACGTCTGTACCTGCACCATCTACTATTTTAGCCATAGTATAGTCGTAGGCAGTTAGCATGGAGATTTTTTCTCCATTTTTTTTCATTTCTACTAATGATTTAACGGTAACGCGTTTATATTCTTTTTTTGCTACAGACATGTTTTGTTATTTATTATAGAATGTAAATGTACTAAATTAAAGGCTTATTCTAAATTTTAATTTATTTTGAAAGACTTATATTTAGCTAATAATTGTAATATTTTTTTTATGAAATTATTTAGTCTATTACTATTTATAATGTTTAGTAGTTTTTGTGTATCTCAAAATGATGAACAAGAAAAAGCAATTGAAACCATTACAACTTTTTTTGAAGGATTTCATAATCAGGATTCTGTAGTAATTAAAAGTGTTGTGTATAAAGCTGTTGTTATGCAATCAATAAGTGAAAATACTAATGGCAATTTGGAATTAATGACCTCTAATTTTTCTGATTTTATAAAACAGATTGTTGCTATTCCAGAAGACCAAACGTTTTCTGAAAAATTATTAAGCTATACTGTGCAAATTTATGGCAATATGGCAAATGTATGGACGCCTTATCAGTTTTGGTACAATGACAAACTTAGTCATTGTGGCGTAAACTCGTTTCAATTACTAAAAGTTAATCAAGAGTGGAAAATCTTTTATTTAGTAGATACTAGATCAAAATGCCAAGAATAAACGGTTAACAATCCGCCATATTAACACGTATAGCCAATCCACCTTCGCTAGTTTCTTTATATTTAGTGTTCATGTCTTTTGCAGTTTCCCACATGGTATCAACTACTTTATCTAAAGGTACTTTTACGTTTTTAGGATCGGTATCTAAAGCTAATTCGGCTGCATTAATAGCTTTAATTGCTCCCATACTATTGCGTTCTATACAAGGGATTTGTACTAATCCTCCAATAGGGTCGCAGGTTAATCCAAGATGATGTTCCATTGCAATCTCTGCTGCAATCATGACTTGTTCTGGGCTACCTCCAAGTAATTCGCATAAGGCTGCTGCAGCCATAGCGGAAGAGACACCAATTTCGGCTTGACATCCACCCATTGCAGCACTAATAGTGGCTCCTTTTTTAAAGATGCTACCAATCTCGCTAGCTACCAACAAGAATTTTTTAATGTCTTCAAAATCTGCATCATGGTTTTCTATAACCATATAATACATAAGTACTGCTGGTATAACGCCAGCACTTCCATTTGTAGGTGCAGTAACCACACGACCAAGAGAAGCATTTACTTCATTTACAGCCAAAGCAAAACAGCTTACCCATTTTAATATTTGTCTAAATTTAACTTCACTGTTTCTAATGCTTTCTAACCATTCTTGAGGTGTAGTGTATGGCATTTCAATGTTTAAACGCTTGTGTGTGTCAAAAGCACGACGTCGTACGTTTAATCCTCCAGGTAAGTTACCTTCGGTATGACAACCAATAAACATACACTCCAGCATGGTATCCCAAATGCGATGTAACTCGAAGTCAATCTCTTCATCGGTTCTAAGAGAGCGTTCGTTTTCTAAAACTATTTCGGAAATGCTTTTATTTTCATTTGTACAAAACGCTAGTAACTCTGTTGCTTTGTCAACAGGATACGGAAATTCTTTTTTTAATTCTTTATTTTCGGCATCGACCGTACGTTCTTCTTTTATAACAAAACCACCACCAATAGAGTAGAAGGTGGATGTGTGGATTTCGGTTTCCGCGAAAGCGGTAAACTTAATTCCATTTGCATGAAACGGTAAAAATGCTCTGTTAAAAATAATGTCTGATTTGGGAGTAAACGGAATAATACGCTCGTTATTTAAAACTAACTTTGAGGTATTATTAATGGATGCAATAATAATGTCAATAGTATCCGTTGGTATACGTTCTGGATCTGCACCACTTAAACCTAACATGACTGCTAAATCTGTAGCATGACCTTTACCAGTTAAAGATAAAGAACCATATAGGTCGATGGTTACCTTTTGGATACTGTCAAAAAGGTTAGCTTCTTTTAGTTCGTAAATCCATCGTTCTGCAGCTCTCCAAGGTCCTAAGGTATGAGAACTAGAAGGTCCTACACCAATCTTAAGCATGTCAAAAACCGAAATACACTCCATATCACTAAATCGTTTTAGTATTGAGCGACAAATATAGTTTTTTGTTGCAGATATAATAATTAAAACCATTTCAATTTTGATAGATTTCTGCCATCATGTCAGTCAACTTGTTATGGCATAATCATTGACTTATTGTCATCGTAACAATTACAATACAAAATTTAAAATTATATAAAATTATGAGTAAGATTATTGGAATCGATTTAGGAACAACAAACTCTTGCGTTTCTGTAATGGAAGGTAATGAAGCTGTTGTCATCCCAAACGCAGAAGGTAAACGTACGACACCTTCAGTTATCGCTTTTGTTGAAGGAGGCGAAATTAAAGTTGGTGATCCAGCAAAAAGACAAGCAGTAACTAACCCAACAAAAACAGTTTATTCTATTAAACGTTTTATGGGTAACAAATATTCTGAATCTAAAAACGAAGCAGAACGTGTACCATACAAAGTAGTTAAAGGAGATAATGACACACCACGTGTTGATATTGATGGTCGTTTATACACGCCTCAAGAATTATCTGCAATGATTCTTCAAAAAATGAAGAAAACTGCTGAAGATTATTTAGGTCAAGATGTAACTGAAGCAGTAATTACTGTACCAGCTTACTTTAATGACTCGCAAAGACAAGCAACTAAAGAAGCTGGTGAAATTGCAGGATTAAAAGTACGTCGTATCATTAACGAGCCAACAGCAGCAGCTTTAGCTTACGGAATGGACAAAAAAGGGACTGACCAAAAAATAGTAGTATTTGATTTTGGTGGAGGAACACATGATGTATCTATCCTAGAGTTAGGAGATGGTGTATTTGAAGTGTTATCTACAGATGGAGATACACACTTAGGTGGTGATGACGTTGATCAAAAAATTATTGATTGGTTAGCAGACGAGTTTAACAATGAAGAAGGAATGGATTTACGTAAAGATCCAATGTCTTTACAACGTGTTAAGGAAGCTGCAGAAAAAGCGAAGATTGAATTATCATCTTCAGAGCAAACAGAAATCAATTTACCATACATTACTGCTACAGCAAGTGGACCAAAACACTTAGTACGTACTTTAACACGTAGTAAATTTGAGCAATTAATTGACGATTTAGTAAAACGTACTATTGAGCCTTGTCAATCGGCTTTAAAAGCAGCAGGTTTATCAAAATCTGATATCGACGAAGTTATTTTAGTAGGTGGATCTACACGTATTCCAGCAGTACAAAAAGCAGTAGAAGCATTTTTTGGAAAAGCACCAAGTAAAGGTGTTAACCCAGATGAGGTTGTATCTTTAGGAGCAGGTATCCAAGGAGGAGTTTTAACTGGAGATGTTAAGGATGTATTACTTTTAGACGTAACGCCTTTATCATTAGGTATTGAGACTATGGGTAACGTATTTACTAAGTTAATTGAAGCAAATACAACAATCCCAACTAAAAAATCTCAGGTTTTCTCTACAGCAGCAGACAACCAACCATCAGTTGAGATTCACGTATTACAAGGTGAACGTGCTATGGCAGCAGATAATAAAACCATTGGACGTTTCCATTTAGATGGTCTTCCACCAGCACAAAGAGGTGTACCGCAAATTGAGGTAGCTTTTGATATTGATGCTAACGGAATCATTAAAGTTTCTGCTACAGATAAAGCTACTAATAAGACACAAGATATTCGTATTGAAGCGTCTTCTGGTTTAACTGAAGAAGAAATTAAGAAAATGAAAGCTGACGCTGAAGCAAATGCTGAAGCAGATGCAAAAGCAGCTGATAATGCTAAGAAATTAAACGAAGCAGATTCTATGATTTTCCAAACAGAAAATCAATTAAAAGAATTTGGTGATAAATTATCTGACGATAAAAAAGCACCAATCGAAGCAGCTTTAGCAGAATTAAAAACAGCTTACGAAAGCAAAGATATAGCAGTTATCGAGCCAGCGTTAGAAAAAATTAACGAAGCTTGGAAAGTAGCTAGTGAAGAAATGTACAAAGCACAAGCAGATGCTCAAGGTGGACAACCTGGACCAGATGCTAATGCAGGAGCAGATTCAACAGAAGGAAACGATGTTGAAGATGTAGATTTTGAAGAAGTAAAATAATTATAGATCTGATTAAGTATCAGAATCACATAATATTTAAAACGCAACCATTATTTTGGTTGCGTTTTTTTGTTTAAAAATTTTATTGTTTAGATTTGAAGAAACATAATTAGTTGCTAATCAATTTAAATATGAGAAAATTTTACACTTCTACCATCTTTTTTTTTGTATTAATTAACATCTATGCTCAACAACCCTTTATTACTACTTGGGAGGTTACAGATGGAAGTTTAGATATTGAAATTCCTGCATCAACTGATCCTGTATATAGCTATAACTATTCAGTGGATTTTGGAGATGGCACAATTTTAAGCACGAACAATATCTACAGTACCTCACATACATACGCACAAGCTGGTACTTATACGGTAAGTATTACAGGTAATTATTCTAAACCTAACTTTACTAGTGCATCCTATTTAAGTCAATTAAAAATAAAAAGCATTGAACAATGGGGAGATATACAATGGGAATCCATGGAAAATGCATTTAGAGGTTGCAGTAATTTAGTTATTAATGCTACTGATGCTCCAGATTTATCGCAAGTAACTAGTTTAAAATTTATGTTTGGTCAAGCAGCTAGTTTAAATCAATCTATTAATCATTGGGATGTTTCAACCATTACTAATATGGAAGACATGTTTCAAGGTGCTAGTTTATTTAATCAACCACTAAATAATTGGGATGTGTCTAATGTTACTAACATGAAAAGGATGTTTTTTTATGCTACTTCATTTAATCAACCAATTAATACTTGGGATGTTTCTAATGTTGAAGACATGTATGGAATGTTTTATCAGGCACACGCATTTAATCAACCATTAAATAATTGGAATGTGTCAAATATAACATCATTTAATCATATGTTTAGGTATGCAACATCCTTTAATCAAACATTAAATAATTGGGATGTTTCTTCTGTAGATGATTTTGGTTATATGTTTGATAATGCAATAACTTTTAATCAAGATTTAAGTAGTTGGAACACTAGTAGTGCTATTCATTTAGACGCTATGTTTTCATATGCTACTTCATTTAATCAGCCACTTGATAATTGGAATGTTTCTAATGTTGTTGACGTTTCAAATATGTTTTCAAATGCATCTGTCTTTAATCAACCTTTAAGTAATTGGAATACATTTGCTATACAAGAATTTCAAGGTATGTTTAAAGGAGCTACTGCTTTTAATCAATCTATAAATACTTGGGATCTATCTAGTGCAGTTTATATATATCATATGTTTTTAAATGCATCGTCATTTAATCAACCACTAGATAATTGGAATACGGCATCAGTTGAAGATTTTTATGGTATGTTTTATGGGGCTTCAGCATTTAATCAATCACTAGGTAATTGGGATTTTTCTAATGTAACTGATATCGACTATTTTGTAGCCAATAGTGGTTTAGATGTTCAGAATTATGATGTATTATTACAAAAACTATCCGTTTATTCAATACAAAATAAGCCATTTGATTCCACAGGTCTAGAATATTGTAATTTTACTGATAGAGATTATTTAATTAATAATTTAGGATGGACTATATTAGGTGATAATATGTCTACAAATTGTAACAATATTTCGGGTACTGTTTTATATGACCAAGATGTTAATGGTTGTGATTCAGGAGACGTTTTAACAAATGAATTTATTGTAAATGCGATTAATTCTGTAGGATCTTATTCAGGAGTATTACAAAATGGTAATTATAATTTTGCTGTTGTTGGTAGTGCTTATGATGTATCATTATTAAATTTGCCAGAATATTTCTCAGCCTCTCCACAATCTACTACTGTAACTTTTGATACATCATCAACAGAGCAAATTGATTTTTGTTTAACTTCTAATCAAACCGTTGAGGATTTAAATATCACCCTTTTACCTATTACTAATGCTCGTCCTGGTTTTGAGGCTAGTTATAAACTGGTAGTAAAAAATATAGGGACACAAACAGTAAATAATATAAATGCAAGTTTAAATTTTGACGATACTAAACAATCTTTTGTTTCTTCATTACCTGAACAAAATGCAGTATCATTAAATAGTTTGGATTTTTTAATAACTAGTTTAATGCCTTTTCAAAAGCAAGAAATAAATATTATCATGGAAACCTTTTCGCCACCTACAGTAAATGATGGCGACGTTATAAATTTTACTGCAACTGTATTACCTAATATCACAGATTATACACCTAGTGATAATATTTTTAATTTAGAACAAATAGCTGTAAATGCTTTTGACCCAAATGATAAAAGAGTTTTACAAGGAAATACAATTACTATAGATCAAGTAGACGAGTATTTAGATTATATTATTAGATTTCAAAATACTGGCTCTGCAAATGCGACTTTTGTAAGAATTGAAGACAAACTAGATGTTGAGTTAGATTGGTCAACCTTTGAAGTGATAAGTTCAAGTCATACATATGATGTAAAGATAACGAATGGTAGTGAAGTTGAATTTTTATTTAGTAACATTAACTTGCCTTATCAAGGTATTGATGATGCAGGTAGTAATGGTTTTATAGTATATAAGATTAAACCAAAATCAACTATAGCTATAGGTGATTTTATAAGTGGTGAAGCAGATATTTATTTTGATTATAACTTACCAGTTGCTACAAATACTGTAACCACCGAAGTTGTAAATAATTTAGGCATTAAAGAGTATTTAAATGGTAATTTAATAATGGTTTTCCCTAATCCAACCACTCACGGAATACATATTAAGACAGAGGATTCTGTAATTCTAAAATCTGTTAAATTATATAATGTCCAAGGACGTTTATTAATAAATAGAAATATAACAACTGATTTTTTAAATACTGAAAAATTATCTCCTGGAATGTATTTGCTAACTTTTGAAACTAATATGGGTCAAGTAATTAAGAAAATACTTATAAAGTAATTTTACGGTTTTTTGTGTTCATAATTGAAGCAAAAAAAAACTATGCATGCATAATAAATTTATTGTTATATTTGTTTAAATAACATTATGATTATGCAAACTAAATTAACTCAACTTTTAAATATACAATACCCAATAATTCAAGCACCAATGTTTTTGGTGTCTAATGTTGCTATGGTCACAGAAGCTATGAAAGCTGGTATTGCAGGATGTATTCCTGCACTTAATTATCGTACTTTAGATCAATTAAGAGAAGCAATACATGAGTTAAAAGCAAATAAAGTAGAAGGAGGATCCTTTGGATTTAACCTGATAGTGAATAAATCTAATATTAAGTATAAAGAACAACTTAGAGTATTATGTGAAGAAGGTTGCGATTTTATTATAACGTCTTTAGGGAGTCCAGAAGAAACCATTAATCAAGCTCACAAAGCAGGTATTAAAGTGTTTTGTGATGTGACAGACCTACGTTTTGCTAAAAAAGTAGAACAATTAGGTGCAGATGCTGCAATTGCAGTTAATAATGAAGCAGGAGGACACAGAGGTAATTTATCACCACAGGAATTAACTAATCAACTAAGTAAAGCTTTAAATATACCAGTTATTTCAGCTGGAGGAGTAGGATGTAAAGCAGATATTGATAAAATGTTAAGTTATGGAGCAGAAGGCGTATCTGTAGGAAGTCCATTTATAGCATCTGTTGAAGCTGGTGTTACAGATGAGTATAAGCAAGCATGTGTGGATTATGGCGAAAAAGATATTATCATGACAGAGCGTATCTCTGGGACACCATGTACCGTAATTAATACACCATATGTTCAAAAAATTGGTACTAAACAAACGTGGCTAGAACGTGTATTAAATAAAAATAAAAAATTGAAAAAATGGGTTAAAATGATTCGTTTTTCAATAGGTATGAAAGCAACTGAAAATGCAGCCAAAAAAGCAACTTACAAAACCGTTTGGGTAGCTGGTCCAAGTATTGAGCACACAAAAGCTATCTTGCCTATAAAGGACATTGTTGCTAACTTAATAGCTTAAATTAAATAATGATAATTGAGCCCAAAACTATAAGAAAGTTTTTGCAGGTCACTCTAGCAACTATTATTTTATTAGGTGCAGCTCTTTTTATTTCAATTATATACGAATCTAGACAAGACATTTCTGATGATTCTAGATTTTCAAAGCTTTTAAATACACCAATCCAAGTTAAAAGTATTAGCACATTACGATGGAATAAAAATAATATTCGCTTTAAACAGTATAGTCTAAATCAAAACGAAGATTCAAACCTTGACTTAGAAGACGTAAAGTCCGTTAAAAAATATCAAATAGGTGATACAATATATTTTTGTGCAGCAAAATCTTATAAGAGTCTGCATGTCGGAGAAAACTTTTATTTAATAGGTAAAGACACTTTAAATAATGGCGAAATTATAGAGTTTGAATATTTTACAGCTTCAGACTATTCCCCAGAAATTTGGGAAACGGAACAGGAATTTTTAAAAAGGGTTGCTAATTGATTTTAACTAAAAATCATTTTAAAATGCTACAAACTTATAATTTAACTTAATTTTTATAATTCTAGTTTCAAAAATTTAAAGACTTGTTTTACCTTTAGTATTTTACTTATTAACTTAAAGAAGGACTAAATTGATAAAAAAAGTTATTTACTTTATAATTGTGATGCTTATAATTTTTATAGGTCTTTTGTATTGGTCTACGTCATCTACAAACCAAACATTTAAAACCTCTCAGTTAGTTAATATTAATAATGTTAATATTATAGATTTTCATAATTTAGATTCTGTATTAGTAGCTGCAAGCGCTTTATATAAAGCAGATGAGATTAAAAAACTTTTTCAAGGAGAGCAATATCGCGCTGCTTGGGCAACACCAATTAAAGCTCCTGTATTATTTTTAGACACTTTATTTGGAGGTGTTACAATTACTAAAGAAGGTGGTGGTAAACAAACCCACTCTTTAAAACTAGAAACTAAAAATGGTATAGAATTAACGCTTAGAGGTGTTAATAAAGATCCAAAACAACTTATTCCAGATCTAGCAAAAACACTAGGTTTAGAAAATATTATAGTGGATGGTATTTCGGCACAACATCCATATAGTGCTATATTGGCTGCTGAGCTAGCTAATAAAGTAGCTATAATTAACACCAAACCTAAAGTGGTATTTCTTCCAAAGCAAAGACTATTGGGAGAGTATAATAACAAATATGGGAATAGATTATTTTTATTAGAGTACGAAACAGAAAGTAAAACCAATTGGACAAACTTAACCAACGTGTCTAAAATCGTTGACACCAAAAAACTACAAGAATTAAAATTAAGTAACACCAATATTGTATTTATTGATAAGCCTGCACTTATTAGAGCAAGATTATTTGATTTATTAATTGGCGATTGGGATAGGCATACTAAACAATGGGGTTGGGCTTTGCAGCAAACAGATCAAACTTACACAGCTATTCCAATTGCAGGAGATAGGGACAATGCTTTTATTAATTTAGAGGGAATTATACCTTCTATTTTGTCTAATGAAAACTTAGTTAAAGAGTTGCGTCCATTTGATAACGAAATAGATTTTATGCCAGGATTGGTTTATCCATTTGATCAATATTTTTTATTAAATACAGAAGAAAACTTATTTATTCAAGAAGCAAAGCAACTGCAATTACTTCTTAATGATGAAGCTTTGCTGCAAGCTTTAAAAGTTTGGCCAACTCAATTTTCTAAAATTGATGGCGAGGAGATCATTAGTAAAATAAAATCAAGACGAGATAGTTTAGTGTCCTATGCTAAATTATTTAAAACGACCATAGATAATAAAGGTTTGGTAACACAGCGTCTTAAAGGTTCTGAAGATTTAAGTCTTCCAGAACAACTTCAAGCTTGTTTTGAGTGTTATACTACAGATTAAAATCTTATAAAAGTATTAGATTTAATCGTAGGCCATTCGCTTTTTAAAATACCGTAACAGCATGTACTTCGTCTAAAACCATCAGACATTACAGTGTCTTGACGTAAAATGCCTTCAAGTGATGCTCCTAATTTTTCGACCGCTTTTCTAGATTTTTTATTACGCTCATCAATTCTAAATTCTACTTTGTCAAATTTCAAAGTTTCAAAAGCGTATTGTAACATTAAAAACTTCATATGATTATTTAAGCCTGTTCCTTGAAAATCATGTCCTATCCATGTCCAACCTATATGTAAAACCTTGTTTTTATGATTAATTAAACCAAAACGAGTACTGCCAGCAAAGGCTTGAAGTTGTTTATCATAAACAATAAAAGGTAATATTGTATTATTATAAAAACCATCTACAGCTGTTTGAACATAATCTCTTAAAGTCTCAGGAGTAGAAATGGTATTAGGCGAATAATAAATCAAATCAGTTTCTTTAGAAATAGTAATTAATTGTTTATAATTACTTAAGTCTAAAGGTATTAGTTTTACACGATTGTTTTCAAGAGTTGGAGCTGTCATTTTAGCGCTATGTTTTGTATTTTTACATTAAAATTAAAGATACATGAAGTATTCTAAAGCACAAGTGTTAGCAATAGCAAATAAATCAAGCAAAAACACTTTAATGGAAACCTTAGAGATAGAAGTTGTGGATTATGGCGAGGATTTTTTAGTATCCAGAATGCCAGTGACACCACGTGTACATCAACCAGATGGTGTGTTGCATGGTGGCGCAACAGCAGCTTTAGCAGAAAGCGTTGGTAGTTTTGCTTCGCATATATTTTTAGATTCAGAAAATTTAATGATTAGAGGTTTGGAGATTACAGCCAACCATTTAAAAAGTATTAGCTCAGGCTATGTTTACGCTAAGGCTACTTTTTTACATAAAGGACGTACAACGCAATTACTAGATATTAGAGTAACGGATGATGATGATAACCTTATTTCGTTATGCAAATTGTCAACCATTTCTTTACCTAAAAAGAAGTAAGTTATGACGTCTTCAGATTTTTTTGAACAGCTTGCTCAGCAGTTTACAAATCAGCTTCCTTTTGTAGCGTATAAAAAGCCCAATCAATTAGCAGTAAAAGCAATGCTTCAGGATAGCAATCAGCTTCATTTTACGACAAATTTTGAGGCTAGCGGTTTTGTGTTTTCACCTTTTAAAAATGAAGATAATACGGTATTATTTCCTTTCGATAAAAGCGAAGTAATAGATTGTTTGTTTGATAGTAAACCGGATCAGTCTAAAAGCCAATTAAGTAGCACGATAAATGTTTCAGCGAAAGCGAAACATATCCAAATAGTAGAGAAAGCTATTTCCGAAATTGAAGATGGTAGTTTTAAAAAAGTAGTGATATCTCGAGTTGAAACCGAAACTTTTCCTGAAGACAATACGCTTTTACTATTTAAAAAACTGTTAGCGACTTATAAAACAGCAATGGTGTATTGTTGGTATCATCCAAAAGTAGGACTGTGGCTAGGTGCAACGCCTGAAACGTTGTTAAAAGTAGAAGGCAACCGCTTTTTAACCATGTCTCTTGCGGGTACGCAACAATACAAAAACACAGTTGATGTCCAGTGGCAGTCCAAGGAGCAAGAAGAACAGCAATTAGTTACGGATTTTATAGTAGGTAGTTTAGAGGCATCAGTTAGTAGTATTAATTTGGGCACTACAGAGACTATCAAAGCAGGAAATTTATTGCATTTGCAAACTAAGATTTCTGGACTATTAAAGCCCGAAAATGGATTGCAGTCTGTTATTGCTAAATTACATCCAACACCTGCAGTTTGCGGTTTACCTAAAGAAAACGCTAAACAGTTTATA
This sequence comes from Olleya sp. Ti.3.14, assembly GCF_038154885.1. Lineage (NCBI taxonomy): Bacteria > Pseudomonadati > Bacteroidota > Flavobacteriia > Flavobacteriales > Flavobacteriaceae > Olleya > Olleya sp. Ti.3.14. The sequence continues at coordinate 392,961 of NZ_JBAKAO010000001.1, read as the reverse complement.
TTAAAAAAAGAAGGCTATAATCGTGAATATTATACCGGTTTTTTAGGCGAAATAAATATTAAACAAGCCAAAACAAGAAATACCAATCGTAGAAACGTAGAGAATAACGCTTACGGATCCGTAAAAACAATATCGCATTTGTTTGTTAATTTAAGATGTCTGCAAATTAAGGATAACCAAGCATTACTCTATGTTGGTGGCGGAATTACAAAAGATTCTATACCTGAAAACGAATGGGAAGAAACCGTGGCAAAATCTAAGACTGTTAAAAACCTCTTATAATGGTTTTATTTAGGATTTGGGTTTCGTATTTTTGTTAAACACATGAAACACCCAAAAATACCTTTAGCGCAAACGGTAATTCAGCTTTGTAAAGCCAAGAATATCCAACACATTGTACTGTCTCCAGGAAGCAGAAATGCGCCATTAACCATTGGATTTACTCACGATCCTTTTTTTAAATGTTATAGTATTGTGGACGAGCGTTGCGCAGCTTTTTTCGCATTAGGTATCGCACAACAAATAAAGCATCCTGTAGCAGTTGTTTGTACTTCCGGTAGTGCGTTGTTAAATTATTATCCAGCAGTGTCAGAAGCGTATTATAGCCATGTTCCGTTAGTGGTTTTAAGTGCAGATAGACCTAAGTACTTGGTCGGAATAGGAGATGGACAGACTATAAATCAAGAAAACGTTTTTAAAAATCACATACAATACTCGGCTAATTTAAAGCAAGATTTAAATCCTGAAAAAGAAAACGCTTTCGCGGAAGACTTGCCAATAATGAAGAGTATTGAGAATAAAATCGAACGCTTTTTGGGTCTACAACAAGGTATCCAACAGCATAACGAAACCGAAATTAATAAAGCCTTTAATATTGCCATAACCACTCAAGGTCCTGTACATGTTAATATTCCGTTTGATGAGCCTTTATATCAAATGGTGGATGCACTTACGGTAACTCCAGAAATAGTGCCCGTACCAAAACCTAATATAGGTAGTGAAGATTATAACGCTTTCGCTGAAATTTGGAATAACTCCAAAAAGAAGTTAGTATTAGTAGGTGTTTTAGCTCCAAACAGCGTAGAGCAGCACTTTATTGATGTTTTAGCAGAAGATGAAAGTGTATTGATATTAACCGAAAGCACGTCTAACTTACATCACGATAATATTTGTCCAAGTATTGATAAATTAATTGGTGCGCTTTCTGAACAAGAGTTACAAGGCTTACAACCAGAAATACTATTAACCTTTGGAGGTTTAATAGTATCAAAAAAAATAAAGAAATTTTTAAGAACCCATAAGCCAAAACAACATTGGCATGTAGCAGAAAATGGGGCAAATGACACCTTTTTTGTGCTAAATAAGGTGTTTAAGCAATCAATAAACTCGTTTTTCCAATCTTTTATACCATTAACTAAAGCTTTAAAAAGTGATTATAATCCATTTTGGAAAAACCAAATGGATATTAGAAGAGAAAAGCATTTGCAATACATGGGGTTGATACCATTTTCTGACTTTAAAGCATTTGATGTGTTACTAAAAAGTATACCAAATCATACGCAATTACAAGTTGGTAATAGTTCTGCTATTAGATATACACAGCTTTTTGATATTAATCCAACGTTGGACGTTTTTTGTAATCGAGGCACTAGCGGAATTGATGGAAGTACTAGTACCGCAATTGGAGCATCAATAACAAGAGATAATCCAACCGTCTTTATAACTGGAGATTTAAGCTTTTTTTACGATAGTAATGCGTTGTGGAATAACTACATACCTAAAAACTTTAGGATTATAGTTATTAATAACGAAGGAGGAGGGATTTTTAGAATCCTACCAGGACATAAAAATACAGATAACTTTGATTATTTTTTCGAAACCAAACATCATTTAACTGCTAAGCATTTATGTGACATGTATGGTTTTGAATATGCTACAGCATCTTCAGAAAATGAATTCGTAGTCGCTTTGTCTGATTTTTATGACACTTCAATAACACCTAAATTATTAGAAGTATTTACACCTTCAAGAGATAATGATGCTATACTATTAGATTATTTTAAGTTTGTAAAATAATTTCAACGAAAAAATTGGGCGTTTATCGTAATTGTAATATTATTTTTTTTCGCTTAAAAAGAGATATAAAAAAATTGTACCTTTAAGAAGCTAAAAATATTAATCTAAATTTAAAATTATGAGTAAACGTGATGAATTAATCGCAAAGTATGCAACAGACCTAAAAGATAAGTGTGGTGTAACTGCAGATATGGATTTTTTAACTAAAGTAACTATAGGTTGTGGTCCATCAATATATAACAAAGATTCTGCAACTGTTTCTGGTTCTGATGCATCAGAATTAGCGACTGTAAAAAACAATTTTTTAATTAAAAAATTGGGCTTAGCAGATAGCGAAGATTTAGATAAGGCAATTGATTCTGTAATGGAAACTTACGGAAGATCAAATAAAAATAAGTACAGAGCAGTGGTTTACTATTTATTGGCTAAACATTTCAAAAAAGAGTCTGTTTACAAATAGAATTAAAAAAAACACATAAAAAAAGCGTTACAGTTCTGTAACGTTTTTTTTATATGCTTACATTTGCAAAATGATACAAATAGGACAATTCAATACACTTGAAATTTTAAGAGACACAGAACCTGGATTATTTTTAGGTGATGAGGACAATAACGAAGTATTATTACCTAATAGATATGTTCCAGAACATTTTGAAATTGGTGATAAAATCGAGGTATTTGTATATTTAGATAACGAAGAACGAATTATCGCAACAACTACAGAACCATATATTTTAGATGGCGAGTTTGCTATGTTACGTTGTAATGAAGTTACTAAATTTGGTGCTTTTTTAGATTTTGGATTGGTAAAAGAGTTGTTTTGTCCATTTAAAGAACAAGCCTTCCCAATGAAAAAAGGAGGTTGGTACTTGGTACGTTGTTATCTAGATGAGGTTACAGAGCGTTTGGTAGCTTCAAGTAAAACCAATCGTTTTTTAGATAATAAAGAGTTAACTGTATCTCAGTTTGATCAAGTAGATATTATTGTTTCTCATCCAAGTGATTTAGGGATGAATGTAATAGTTAATAATAAACATACAGGATTAATTTATAAAGACAATATCTTTCAAGACATTAGTGTTGGAGATAAATTAAAAGGTATTGTTAAAAAAATAAGACCAGGTAATAAACTAGATATTAGTTTAGGAGAGATAGGTTATAGAAATATAGAGCCTAACGCTGAGAAGATTATGCAAGAGTTAACAGATAATAATGGTTTTTTAGCACTTACTGATAAATCAAGTCCAGAAAACATTAAGGATGCTTTACAAATGAGTAAGAAAACCTTTAAAAAAGCATTAGGAACTTTGTATAAACAAAAATTAGTGGACTTAAAAGACGATGGGATTTACCTTAAGAAGCAAGATTAGTCTTATTTACTAAGTCATTTTTAATTCTAGCCCACTCAATAGCTTCATATAAGTCCTCAAAACGTTCGACTTCCGCTTTAGAGAATACTTTTTCCATTAGTGCGTTAAACCAACTTTTTTCACTCTTTGTGACAACAGCATAGCCATTTAGCGTATTGTTATTTCTATAAAATTTAAGCCAATCAGATGGTTTAACAGAATAGTTATTTATACGGTTAGAGATATAACATACACTTATGTTTGGACCATAAAAAGCATGAACTGTTTCAATAACTTTTTCAGCTTCTTTCCAAGTATAGGTAATGCCTTCGTTAATTTCTGAAATTACAATACCATCAAGAAAATAAAAATTACCTTGTTCTGTAATGTGAACATCCAAGATAAATTCTGCTAATGTGGAATCAATAATTGTCATATAAATATTAGTTGGTATACAAAATTAAATCACAAACTATTAGTTAGCAACTTGTTATAGTTCTAATGTTTAAAATTTCGACAAAAAATTGTATAAATAGGTCAAACGACAAAAAAAAAGCCACCTAAAAGAGGTTAGGGCTCTAAAAGGTAGCTATTTAAGCATCTAATTAAAATGCCTTAGGGTATATCAAATGTCACGCTATCATTGGTCGAATTTAATATATAATCATTAATTGTATTATAAGCTTTTGTAACGTTATCAAAATCTAATACAGGTATTTTGCTAAATTGTTTTTCTAAGCTAATATTTATGTTATTAAAATTAGTATTTCCAACTACGCCATAAAATTTTAAATTAGGTAAATTTTTACTGTACTTAGGTAAATCTAAAACCTCTATGGAGTACTTGTTTAATCTATTTGAAATAATACCAAATGGTTTTTTTAATGCTTCATAATAATCATAAATACATTTAAAAGGTAATTTGGTGCTATTAAAGCTTACATGTTCACCTTCATTAACTTGTGTAATAATCATATTTTCGAAGAAAAATAAATCACCCATAGGAAACTTGTGTACTTCTTTTATTTGATTATAGATTTCAGAATTTATTATATTCATTATAGAGGGATTATTAATTCTTAATCAAAGATAATAAGTGGTCATAAAATCTAAAACCAAATATAGTGTTTTATTTTTCAAATAGACAAAAAGTAAATAAATCAGTTAAAAAACATCTCTTTGAGTAGTTTTTGATTCACTTAAACACTCTTATTCAGAGTGTTGTTTCTTTTATAGGTTTTTTCGTCTTCATTAATTATCATAGGTAATCATAATTATTAGGTTTCTTAAAATCAATTTTAATTCTGATAAAAATTTTTATTTGCGTATTTTTATGCTCTTAAAACTTAACGACATCTTATGGAGCAAATTAAATGGATAAAGGCTAAAGAGTATGAGGATATAACTTATAGCAAATGCAATGGAGTTGCCAGAATTGCATTTAACAGACCAGATGTAAGAAACGCTTTTAGACCAAAAACGACAAAAGAATTATATGACGCTTTTTATGACGCAGGAGAAGACACATCTATAGGTGTTGTACTATTATCTGCAGAAGGTCCATCGTCTAAAGATGGTATTTATAGTTTTTGCTCTGGAGGAGATCAAAAGGCAAGAGGTCATCAAGGTTACGTTGGAGAGGATGGTTATCACAGACTAAATATATTGGAAGTACAACGCCTAATTAGGTTTATGCCTAAAGCTGTTATTGCAGTTGTGCCAGGTTGGGCTGTTGGTGGTGGACATAGTTTACATGTGGTTTGCGATTTAACTTTAGCAAGTAAAGAACATGCTATTTTTAAGCAAACAGATGCAGATGTTACAAGTTTTGATGGTGGTTACGGATCAGCCTATTTGGCTAAAATGGTTGGTCAGAAAAAAGCTAGAGAAATCTTCTTTTTAGGAAGAAATTATTCTGCACAAGAAGCTTTTGATATGGGAATGGTTAATGCTGTTATTCCTCATGATGAGCTAGAAACCACTGCTTACCAATGGGCTCAGGAAATTTTAGAAAAATCGCCAACCTCTATCAAAATGTTAAAATTTGCAATGAATTTAACAGACGATGGGATGGTAGGTCAACAAGTGTTTGCAGGAGAAGCAACACGATTAGCTTACATGACAGATGAAGCTAAGGAAGGTCGAGATGCGTTTTTAGAAAAACGTAAACCTAACTTTCCAAAACAATGGATTCCATAATATATGAAAGACTTAAAAAAGTGGTTGTCGGCAATGCGTTTACGTACTTTGCCTTTATCCATATCAGGTATTATTGTAGCAGCTTGTTTAGCAAAATATAATGGTGTATTTGATTATATAATTTTTGTATTTGCTATACTTACAACATTAAGTTATCAGATTTTATCAAACTTGGCTAATGATTATGGTGATGGTGTAAAAGGTACAGATAATGATCAAAGAATAGGACCTGTAAGAGCTTTACAATCTGGAGCAATTACTAAACAGCAAATGTTTAATGCTATTAAAATTAATATTTTAATAAGTATAGCTTTAACTATTGGGCTTATATTTTTTTCGTTTAAGGCCCAACATCTTCTATTAGCTTTTGTGTTTTTTATATTGGCATCTTTATCTATATATGCAGCGATTAAATATACTGTAGGGAATAACGCTTATGGATACAAAGGTAAAGGAGATGTTTTTGTATTTGTATTTTTTGGTTTAGTTAGTGTTTTAGGATGCTATGTTTTGTTTGCTAAACAAATTGACTATATCGTTATTTTACCAGCAATAGCAATAGGTTTGCTAAGTACAGCTGTATTAAATCTTAATAACATGAGAGACATCGTGTCTGACGTTACTGCTAACAAAATAACATTAGCAGTTAAATTAGGAGCTGTTAAGGCTAAAAAATATCACTATGTTTTAATTATTACTGCTATTGTTTTATCGGCATTATTTGGTGTATTGTATTACAAATCACCGTTTAATCTTATCTATTTTATAGCCTATATACCTTTACTATTACATCTTAAAACAGTGAAGTCGGTTACTAATCCAAAGGATTTTGATCCAGAGCTTAAAAAATTAGCGTTAACAACGGTATTACTTAGTTTACTATTAGGTATAGGTCAGTTATTATAATTATCTAACCTGACTTTTTATCACAAAACGATGTAACAGTCTTGGAAAAAAGCGTTTTAAGTAAACACCAAGTATTTCTTTTTTTCCAATATAAGCTTCAAACTTTTCTTGCTTAATAGCCTTAAGCATGCGTGTGCTAAACTCAGTAATAGATAATCCATTTTCAGTAGCCTTATCTTGACTGTTTTGTAAAGATCCATCGCCAATTAAAGCGTTTTTAGCAATATTGGTATTGACAAAACCAGGACAAATTAAAGTCACCTTTACATTATCTTTTTCATGTTCCATACGCATAGCATCAAAAAAGCCATGCAAAGCATGTTTTGCACCAAAATATCCAGAACGATAAGGCGAACTAAATTTACCCATCAAACTAGTTACTACAGCATAGTGGCCAGATTGGTTTTTAATAAAGTGCGGTAATAAGGCTTTGCTTAATGCAATGGTTCCTAAATAGTCAATCTCCATTAATTTTTTGTCTACACTAATGTCTGTGTCTATTATTAGCGATCTTTGGCTAATTCCACCATTATTTATTAATAGGTCAACAGATCCAAATAGACTTATAGCTGTAGCTACAATAAGTTTCATGTTTTCGTAATTAGCCAGATCAAAGGGTAAGATAGCAATGTTTTCAGGTTTAGGACATAACTGTTTGATTAGGTTCAAATCGGTTTCTTTTCTTGAAGAAATTATTATTTGACAATCTAATTTGGATAAGGCTAAAACTAACCCTTTTCCAATTCCGCTAGAGGCACCTGTAATCCAAATAACTTTATTTTTAAAGGTCATGTAATCGTAGTTTTTTAGGTGAAATTACGAAAATATTTAAGTATTTTTGAAATCCTTATGAAAGCATCGTATTACAAACATATTTTAGAATTTAAACAACCAAGCGGAACCTCTAGAGGTATTTTAAAAACTAAGGAAACTTGGTTTATAATTATCGATAAAGATGGAAAACATGGTATAGGAGAATGTGGTATTTTAAGAGGTTTAAGTGCAGATGATAGACCTGATTATGAGGCACAACTTAAGTCCACTTGTTTAGATGTTGAAAAAGGTTTAGATTATTTGTATGCTAAAAATAGTGAGTTTCCTAGTATCCAAATTGGATTAGAAATGGCCTTTAAAAGTTTAGAAAGCACAAATCCTTTTGTTTTATATCCTTCAGATTTTACAAACGGAAAAGCTTCGATTGATATAAATGGTTTGATTTGGATGGGTGATCAAGCCTTCATGAAACAACAAATTGAAGATAAAATTGCTTCAGGATTTAGTTGTATTAAATTAAAAATTGGAGCTATAGATTTTCAAACTGAATTGGATATTTTAAAGGGAATCAGGCAAAATTTCAGCGAAAGCGATATAGAGTTACGTGTTGATGCAAATGGCGCTTTTAGTACTACTGAAGCTTTGGAGAAACTTAAGCGTTTATCAGACTTTAATTTACACTCCATTGAGCAACCCATTAAAGCTGGTCAACCAGAAGATATGGCTAAATTGTGTGAAGTTACACCTTTAGCGATTGCTTTGGACGAAGAGCTTATTGGTGTTTTTAACGATGATGATAAAAAACAACTGTTAGAGTATATTAATCCACAATACATTATTTTAAAACCAAGTTTTATTGGTGGATTTAAAGGTAGTGATACTTGGATAAATTTAGCAAAACAACAAAATATTGGCTGGTGGATTACTAGTGCTTTGGAGAGTAATGTGGGATTAAATGCTATTGCACAATATACTTTTAAAAAAGAGAGTGATTTACCTCAAGGTTTAGGTACAGGTAGCCTTTTTACTAATAATATTACGTCGCCTTTAGAGGTGAAAAATGGAACGTTACAATATAATATAAATACTAATTGGGAATTTAATTTTTAAACTATGGATTTTATAAAACAAGCCTTTAATGTTAAGCACGAGTTTTGGCGTTATTTAGTAGGATCTTTAATTATTGCAATTTTTGCAGTTATTGGACAATTCCCCTTTGCTATCGCTGCAATGATTAAATATGTTAGTAATGGAGGCTCTATTGATGCTATGGATGAGCAAGCATTAATGAGTGTTTTAGAGCCTAATTTAAATTTATTTTTATTGTTATTATCCTTTGCTTTTGGATTTTTAGGACTAATTATTGTTGTAAAATATTTACATAATCAAACAATGAAATCGGTTACGACTGGCAAAAAAAAAATAGATTGGAAACGTGTACTATTTGCTTTTTTGTTTTGGGGAGTGATTACTTCTACGATGATTTTAATAGATTATTTTGCTAGTCCAGAGAGTTATGTATGGAATTTTGAGTTAAATCGTTTTTTAATTTTACTAGTAGTGGCTGTATTATTAATACCAATACAGACCAGTTTAGAAGAGTATATTTTTAGAGGTTATTTGATGCAAGGTTTTGGAATGTTGGCAAAAAACAGATGGTTTCCGTTACTAATGACTTCGGTTATTTTTGGAGGAATGCACGTTTTTAATCCAGAAGTAGGTAAGCTAGGTTATGGCGTGATGGTATATTACATAGGTACAGGATTATTTTTAGGTATTTTAACTTTAATGGACGATGGTATGGAGCTTGCATTAGGGTTTCATGCTGCTAATAATTTATTTGGTGCTTTATTAGTGTCTGCAGATTGGACTGTTTTACAAACACATTCTGTTTTAAAAGATGTGTCAGAACCAGGACAAGGTTATGGTGATATTTTTATTCCTGTGTTTGTTGTATTCCCTATTTTACTTTTAATTTTTGCAAAGGTGTATAAATGGACTAATTGGAAAGAAAAATTATTTGGAACTATAGAAGCACCAATCACTGAAGATTACAAAGTTTTAGATTAAAAATGATACCAAATTTTAATAAAGTACACAGTAAATTTAAGTTAAATGGTAATTATTATTCTTTTGAAGAACTAAAAGAGGTTGCCTATAGTTTTATTAAAGAAGGCTTGCCATTTGAGCAAGAGATTGGTGATTTTTTATCCCATTGGCTAGACAATAATAATTTTATATTAGTAAAAACATCAGGCTCTACAGGTCAGCCAAAAACCATAAAATTACAAAAGCAAGCGATGGTTAATTCTGCTATTGCAACAGGTGACTTTTTTAATCTTCAACCTGGTAATTCTGCTTTATTGTGTTTACCTGCTACCTATATTGCAGGTAAAATGATGTTGGTTCGTGCTATAGTTTTAGGTTTAGAAATAGATAGCGTGCAACCCACTACAAGTCCTATTTTTGATCCTGAAAAGCATTATGATTTTGTGGCTATGATTCCTGCGCAAGCAGAAAAAACATTACACAGACTCAGCAATATTAAAACTCTAATTATTGGAGGAGCGCCTTTGTCAAACCCATTACGACTAAAGTTAGAAACTTTAAAAACCAATGTTTTTGAGACTTATGGTATGACTGAAACTATTACGCATATTGCACTTAAGCAATTAAAAAGTGATGGATCACAATACTTTAATATTTTACCAAATATTACAATTTCACAAAATGAAAAAGCATGTTTAGTCATAGACGCTCCACTTTTAACCAAGGACCAAATTGTAACTAATGATGTGGTTAAATTACACTCTAAAACAACTTTTGAGTGGTTAGGACGTGCAGATCACGTTATTAACTCTGGAGGTGTTAAATTGTTTCCGGAACAGATTGAAGCAAAATTGCAATCAAAAATAAAGTCTCGTTTTTTCATAACTTCAGAAGATGATAAAACTTTTGGTAGTGTTGTAATATTAATAATTGAAGCAGAAAATAAGTCTTTAGATACTCATGTGTTTTCTAGTTTAACACCAATTGAAACACCTAAAAGTGTTTATGCTATTCCAGCTTTCGCTGAAACAAGTTCTGGTAAAGTTAACAGAAATGAAACACTTAAATTACTTAAAAAGTAGCGTTACCTAATTCAAAATAGGGCTTCCCTCAATACTGGTTTTACAATCTTTAGTATAGTTATAGGTTTGTTTTAAACTTTAAAACGACCTTATCATGAAAACAGGATTAAATTTAATAATTGCACTATTTATGGTAGTACAATTACATGCACAACAAAAAACGGTATCTGGTGTTATTACAGATCAAGACGGTATTCCATTACCATCTGCGACAGTATTACAAATGGGAACTGCCAATGGGACAACATCTGATTTTGATGGTAACTATAGTATTTCTGTTAATGTTAAGGATGTTTTGGAGTTTAGCTATTTAGGTTACAAGTCAAAACAAGTTGTGGTAACTGATGCTAATACCATTAATGTTGTTCTGCAAGAAAACGGTAGTTTAGATGAAGTCACAATTACTGTTTTAGGGATTTCACGCTCAACAGACGAAGTAAAAAAATCTGTGACGACCATTCAATCAGAGGAAATTATACAAGCTTCCAACCCAAACGTAGTCAATAGTTTAGCAGGAAAAGTATCTGGTCTAAAAATCAAAACTAAAAATAATGGTGTTAATCAAACTACAAGAATTGTATTAAGAGGTAATAGATCTTTATCAGGTACAAACGAGGCACTTATTGTTATTGATGGTAAAATATCTTCGGCTGAAAAATTAGTCAATTTAGCACCAAAAAAAATAGCGTCTACTCATGTAGTTAGAGGTGCAGAAGGATCAGCTTTATATGGATCACAAGGTGCCAATGGTGTAATTATAGTCACGACAGTAGATGGTAATAAAAACAATGCCAAAATTTCAAAACTTGTACAGACAAATAAAGAATTGCAACATAAATTTTTAAACGAAAGCTATACTAAAATACACGAAAATAAATTTAAAATAGCAGCCGCAACACCTTTGTCAACCTTTTCTATAGATGTCGATAAGGCTGGTTATAGCAATGTAAGACGTATGATTAACAATGGACAATTAATTCCTGCAAATGCGGTTAAAATTGAAGAAATGGTTAATTATTTTGACTACAATTACCCACAACCAACAGATGAACATCCATTTTCTATCAATACAGAAGTTGTAAAAACCCCTTGGCATCCGGATACTAAGTTGGTTAAAATTGGTTTACAAGGTAAAATTTATGATAATGAAAACTTACCAGCTGCCAATCTTACTTTTTTGATAGATGTTTCAGGATCAATGAGTAATCAAAACAAGTTACCACTTTTAAAAGAGGCTTTTAAATTATTAGTTAATCAATTAAGACCACAGGATAATGTTGCTATTGTAGTATATGCAGGAGCAGCTGGAGTAGTATTAGAGCCAACATCAGGGAAACATAAAACAAAAATTATTGAAGCTTTGGATCAATTAAATTCTGGTGGATCTACAGCAGGTGGTCAAGGTATTGAGTTAGCTTATAAATTGGCACAAGAAAATTTTAATAAAAAAGGAAATAATAGAGTGATATTAGCTACTGATGGCGATTTTAATGTTGGTGCCTCTAGTAATGATGCAATGGAAAAATTGATTGTTAAAAAAGAGAATCAGGTGTCTTTTTATCAGTTTTAGGTTTTGGTTATGGAAATTATAAGGATGATAAACTAGAAATTTTAGCTGATAAAGGTAACGGTAATCATGCGTATATCGATACTATGCAAGAAGCAAGACGTATTTTTGAAACCGAATTTGGTGGTACTTTATTTACTATAGCTAAAGATGTAAAAATACAAGTAGAATTTAATCCTAATCATGTAAAAGCTTATCGTTTAATTGGATATGAAAACAGGTTGTTAGCAGATGAAGATTTTGTTAATGATGCAATTGATGCAGGAGAACTTGGAGCAGGACATACTGTTACCGCATTATATGAAGTGCTTCCGGTTGGCATTGAAAGTGAGTACGTTAAACAAGCAATAGATTTAAAATACACACAAAATGAAGCTGTTATAAACCAATACAAGGATGAGTTGTTTACTGTTAAATTTAGATACAAAAAACCTAATGAAGATAAAAGTATTGAAATGATACATGTACAAAAAAATGAAACAACAGAAGCTACTGAAGACATGAATTTTGCTAGTGCTGTTGCGTTATTTGGAATGCAGTTAAGAGCGTCTCAGTTTTACAATAATACTAATACTCAAGATGTAATTGCGTTAGCAAATAAAGGTAGAGGTGAAGATAAGTCTGGATACAGAGCAGAATTTGTTAGATTAATAAGCACTTTTAAGTAATCTTATTTTTGGTTATTTCTGGATTATTTATAATAAAAAAGGAACACTATTTAGTGTTCCTTTTTTATGATTACAGTTTTAAAACTTATTCAAACTCATGATAAAAGCTCAGTAATATTTGCTTTTTTTTTAATAACTCTTTTGCTTTTTTATGATTGTCTTCAAATGTTTCTAAGTTGGTACCTTTACAAATTCCGTAGGAGTAATGGTATTTTATAATCTCAGTATCAAAATCTGATAATTGATAATCATTATTATGGCTCCCAGAAAAAAAGTGCTTGTTGTCTATGTTTCGGTTAAACTCAAAATGCCCTAATGATTTTATAAAATATTTTTTTAATTCTCTTAAACGTAAATTAGGTGTAAAAAAGTCTTCTTTTATAAGTCTAAGAGATAATCTATAAATTTGATTTTTATTGTTCCAATGCATGTAGAAGTCGGATTTCTTATAATTACTGATTCTTGATTCGTACTCAAAACCATCATTGTAATAAACAATATAATTAGAGTCTTCGACATGTTTAACTTCTTTTATGGATAAAGAATCAACGTGTTGTAAAGTCTTTTCGGCGAAAGCCATAAATTCTTTTTTAACTTTTTTATCTACAGCATTGGAAAAGAAAATAGCAATGTCGTCTTTCCAATATTTCATGGTAGTTTTTTTGCTAACAGAATCCTTGTAATGATTAAATGCTATGGTTTTATACACGTCTAAAAATGTGGAGTCTTTATACTGGTAAGGTACACTAGCGCCAGGTTTTCGGACATAATCCTTCACAATAATCATGGTGTCGTTATTTACATACACAAAGTTTAAAGTGTCTTTTGCAGTTAATGGCGTTTTATATTTAGCCTTAAACTGTTTTAAAGACATCCTGTATTGGACGTTTTTAGTTTGGTGTGGTGTTTGTGCCTGCACTAATTGCACTAAAGTTAGTGATATGATGGCTATAAGTAGTGATTTAGTCATTGGCTAATTGTTTGTAATAGTTTTCTAATGCTGAAAAAACAGTATAGTCTACTTTAAATTTATATAAGTTTTTGTAATGGTATTTAAGCAGCACAACATCAATCGCACCAAGAGTTGAAAAATTGGAGTTGGAAGACGATAATATAGAGGTGTTGTCATAAACACGATAGTCTTTAGACTGTATTAATGAGATAAAAAACACTTTTTTAACGTTATCCAATAATTGTGGATCGTTAATATAGGATGGACTAATTTGTAATACACCAGAATACATTTTATAATTATAATCACCATTCCAATCGTGTATTATTTTAGAAAAAGGATAGGTGTCAATTAGGTCTTTTGGCGTTTCTGCTTTTTGCTTGTCGGTTAAAGCTGACACCTCTTGATTTGCTATTTTGATGTAATAATTAGCTTTGTTTATATCTTTGCTAATAGTTATGTTTAAATTATCTATTTCGGGAATTGATAAAAGAAACTGACTTATATTTTTTGTGATTTCCTGCGGAATGTTATGATCAAAGTAAACAACAATAGGTTCTTTCCATTGGTAAATTATTGCACTACTATCTTGCTTAAAAATTAAGCTTTTATAATGTCTTAAAAAGTAATTATTTTTAAATAAATCAAAATCCTTAACAAAATTTAAAGCAGTCGTATCCTTACTTTTTATGGTTTTGTCTCTAGTAACGTTAGCGTGTAATGGATATTTGACATGAAGTGTATCTACATTTTTTTTAATGGTATAATCCGTTTTTAAAAGTGGTTTAAAATCTGTAGATTGAGAAAAACTGGTAGCAAAAGCAAGTAGCGTAACTAAAAAAACTATTTTTTTATAAATCAAAGTGGCTGGTTTTGTTTTTAAATGTAGTATTTAAAAACGTGTTTTAAAAATTAAATTTTCATTAATATCATACGCTTTCCAAGTGCCAACTTGTTTGTCTTTTCTATATTTCCCCGAAATTTTTAAATTTCCATTTTGATAATACGCTTTATAGCTACCATGTTTTAATCCATCCTTTAACTCTACAGAAAATTTAGTGTTTCCGTTGGAATATTTTTTGGTAAACACTCGAGCAGTTAAATCTGAAGGATATAATTCTGGGATGTTAAATACGATATCTTTATTAATGTTCTCTTCTGTAAGACTAGTAGAAGTTGTAATAACTGTTTTTGGTTTATCATCCTCAAAAGTATAGCTAGACTTAACTTTTTCAGGCGTTTGATACTCTAGTATTAATTGGCTTTTAAAGTCGTTTTTGCTTGGTGTTAATTGTATGCCTATTTGCGGAAAACAGATAAAGTAATCTTTATTAGTTTTTAGCTGTTTTTTAGTTGCAATATCTACAAAGTCATAAGCTGTATTATATAAATTAGGTGTGTTAACGTAAGCAAACACACTAGACCTATTATTAAACCTGTTGTCAAAGTCACTAAAGGCTTTAAAATAGTTTAAGGTCTCTTTGTTTGTATAAGCATTAATTATACTTTTTAAGGTATTGGGCTCATTACTAAATATTACATAATCGTCAATAATTGTAAAATAAGGTTTTTCAATATTTGAAAATAAATCGCCTAAAATGATTTTGAAAAAACCTTTGATAGACATAAAATTTATGGTGTATCCTTTGTAATTAACTTCTTTAAACTTTACTGGTGTACGTTTTCTAATTTGTTCTAAAATAAAATCTAAGTTGTCTTTAGCATCGTCAATCGCTTTTATTTTTAATATTAATGCGACATCTTTTTTTGAGTCAGATACATTAGAGTGAAGTTGAATTAAAGCAATCTCGTCATCAATCCAACTCATAAAATGGGTTTTGAGATTTATTTTTAAAAAGCTTTCTATTTGAGAAGTACCTTCAGCATAACTTTTAAATTGTTCAGGATTTTCTTTTTGAATAGTTTCAAAATTAGAATAAAAGTCTTCAAAACTTTTAAAACCGAAGCTTAAGTAAATTGCAGTATTATTAGGAACTACGTTTTTAATGGTACGCTTACCTTGTCCTGATTTTTGAAGCGCTTTTAAATACGTTGAAGCTTGGTCATTAGTATTTGTAATACCATTAGCTACAATAGCGTTTTTTTCTAAATCAAAACTAAAACCACTAAATTCTAAACTTTGACTAAGTGTTTTGGTTAAATCTCCAGGTGTATCTGAAAAAACATTAACAAATTCATCTAAATAATCATATTGAAAGTACAAACGAAACATATCATTATAACCAACATGTTTTTTGACTTCAATAAAATTAAGATTTCTACCAATCTCAGGATTACTATATTGATCAATTGAGGCTTCAACTAAAGTATGCGTATAGGACGCAATCATTTGATTTTTAATAAAGCTTATATAAAGGGTTTCGTGTTTTTTAACGTCGTAAATCTCCGTGATTTCATTTTCCTTATAATAGCGTTTACTAACTTTATAATTACTGTTTATAACAGTATTTAAGTTGTTTTTAATAACATTTAGCTTTGCTATTTTTTGTAAATCGACTACATATAAAAAGCCATATTGTTTTGGAGCATAAACGTGTGCCGAGATTAAAATTTCTCTGTTTCCAATACGATTAAAAACCCCTTGCTTTTGCTTAAATATAGTATCTAACTTATTTAAGTTTGTGGCAAGGGTATTAAAATATGTGTTTGTGTTTAAATGTTTCCAAATATCATTTTTACTTATATCATCCCAATTGTTTATTGGCTTTTGACTTTCTATAATGTAAACTGCGTCCTTAGGTACTAAATAAATAGACTGTATGTTGTCATTATTATCAAAATAAAATACATAGACTTGGTAAAGTCCAAAGCTGATTATAAAAGTGATAATTAGTAAAAATAAACTACGTTTTTTCATTTACCTATACTTGTAAAACACCCATGTTAAAAGGTTTTTCGATAGGAGCGTGGTTTGCAGCATCAATTCCCATGCTAATCCATGTTCTTGTATCTAATGGATCTATTACACCATCTGTCCAAATACGTGCTGCAGCATAGTAAGGTGATACTTGGTTATCGTATCTAGCTTTAATTTTATTAAATAACTCGTCTTCTTTTTCTTTAGTAATCGTTTCGCCTTTCTTTTTAAGCGATGCAGTTTCTATTTGTAATAAAACTTTTGCAGCACTATTACCACTCATAACTGCCAGTTCTGCACTTGGCCAAGCAGCAATTAATCTAGGGTCATAGGCTTTTCCGCACATAGCGTAATTACCTGCTCCATAACTATTACCTAAAATTATAGTAAATTTTGGTACAACACTATTACTAACAGCGTTAACCATTTTGGCACCATCTTTTATAATACCAGAGTGCTCACTTTTACTTCCAACCATAAAACCAGTGACATCTTGTAAAAAGACTAATGGGATTTTTTTCTGGTTGCAATTAGCAATAAAACGTGTCGCTTTATCTGCACTATCATTATATATTACACCTCCAAATTGCATTTCTCCTTTGGCGTTTTTAACTAAAGTACGTTGGTTAGCCACAATACCTACAGCCCAACCGTCAATTCTTGCGTAAGCAGTAATAATAGTTTTTCCGTAGTCCTGTTTATATTCATCAAATTCTGAGTTATCAACTAATCGTTTGATAATCTCTTTCATATCATATTGATCTGCTCTAGATTTTGGTAAAATTCCGTAAATGTCTTGTGGATTTTCTTTAGGTTTTTGTGGCTTATTTCGGTTAAAACCAGCCTTGTCGTAATCTCCAATTTTGTCTACAATACGTTTGATTTTCTCTAAAGCATCTTTATCGTCTTTAGCTTTATAATCTGTAACACCACTAATTTCGCAATGTGTGTCTGCACCACCAAGTGTTTCGTTATCTATTGTTTCACCAATTGCAGCTTTAACCAGGTAACTTCCTGCTAGAAAAATACTTCCCGTTTTATCAACAATTATAGCTTCGTCACTCATTATTGGTAAATAGGCACCACCAGCCACACAGCTTCCCATGATTGCAGCAATTTGGGTAATGCCCATACTACTCATGATAGCATTATTTCTAAAAATTCGTCCAAAATGTTCTTTATCTGGAAAAATTTCGTCCTGCATTGGTAAGTATACACCAGCAGAATCTACCAAGTATATAATTGGTAATTTGTTTTCAATTGCTAATTCTTGAGCACGTAAATTCTTTTTTCCTGTAATAGGAAACCATGCACCAGCTTTTACTGTAGCATCATTGGCAACAACAATGCATTGTTTACCTTTAATGTAGCCCATTTTAACTACAACACCTCCAGAAGGACAACCACCATGTTCTGCGTACATATCTTCTCCTGCAAAAGCACCAATTTCGATACTTTTTTTGTTGCTATCTAAAAGGTAATTAACACGCTCTCTTGCGGTCATTTTACCTTGTGCATGAAGTTTTTCTATACGTTTTTCTCCACCACCTAACTTGACTTTGGTTAGTTTGGTTTTAAGTTCAGAAAGTAATAATTTGTTATGATCTTCGTTTTTATTGAAGTTAATATCCATTGTAGTTGTTTTGTTTGTTGTAAAAATACAAAAGAAAATAGTCTAATAAAACTACAATTTTTTAATTGTACGCTATATTCAATAATTCTGCTTTTAATTACCAAACACTATTTCAGTTAATTTGTTTCGTTTTAAATATTAAACAAGGAATTAGTTTCCATGTAATATATATTATATTTTTTGTATATTTGTAAAAAATATATACTACAATGAAAAAAATATTAGCATTTGGAGCAAGTAATAGTAAGACTTCAATAAATAAACAATTAGCAACATACGCATCTTCTTTATTAAAAAACACAGAAGTAGAGGTTTTAGATTTAAACGATTTTGATGTACCAACATACAGCGTGGATTTAGAGGGTAAATCTGGAATTCCGGACAATGCACAACAATTGTTAAATAAAATAATTGCTTCGGATGGTTTAATCATTTCGTTAGCAGAGCATAATGGTGCTTATACAGCAATATTTAAAAGCTTGTTTGATTGGATGTCTAGGATTGATGTCAAATTATTTAAGCAAAAACCAATGTTATTAATGAGCACGTCTCCAGGAGCAAGAGGAGGACAATCAGTTTTTGAAATTGCAGAAAACAGATTTCCAATTCATGATGCAAACATTGTTGCTAAATTTAGCTTACCATCATTTAATGATAATTTTAAAGAAGAAAAAATTGTTGATGCAGACCTTAATACATCATTAGTAGAAGCTGTTAATACTTTAGCAGAACGTCTTTAATACTTAAATAATAAATTAAAAGTCATGGGTGATTTTGCCAAAGACATTAATTCTAAATTTGAAAATAACAGAATAAAAGCCATGCTAAATATTCTGTATACAGCAAATTATATTACTAGTTATCAAAACGACTTTTTTAAAATCTACGGTTTGTCTCCGCAACAATATAATATTTTAAGGATATTAAGAGGAGCAAAGGAGCCAATAAAAGTGCAAACTATAAAGGAGCGCATGGTGGAACGAGCACCAAATTTAACGCGTTTGACCGATAAACTTTGTGATAAAAAATTAATTAATCGTATTGCTTTTCCAGAGGATAGACGTGTAGTTTTAATTGAAATCACTAAAAGTGGATTGGATTTATTGGATAAAATTAAGCCCAACAATCCATCGCATAATTTAATTGATAAGTTAACGGAGGACGAAGCTGGTTTATTAAGCGATTTACTAGATAAAATGAGATAATAAATATTTAATTATGAAAACAATACTACACAAAGCATCAGATCGTGGTTTTGCAAATCATGGTTGGTTGCAAGCTAATCACAGTTTTAGTTTTGCACAGTTTTATAATCCCGAAAAAATTCAATTTGGAGCCTTACGTGTTTTAAATGATGACGTTATCGCACCAAGTATGGGCTTTAGTACGCATCCACATGACAATATGGAAATTATTACTATTCCATTAAAAGGGACGCTTAAACACAAGGACTCGATGGGAAATAAATGGGAAACCATTCAATCTGGAGAAGTACAAATTATGAGTGCTGGTAGTGGCTTGATGCATTCAGAAATGAATGCTAAAACAGACGAGTATTTAAGCTTGTTTCAAATATGGATTATACCAAATAAAACAAATGTTACTCCACGTTATGATCAACATTTTTATAATGCGGAAGATAGACAAGGTAAGTTACAAACATTAGTGTCATCTATTGATAATCAGGATGAAGGTTTAAAAATTCACCAAGATGCTAAGTTGTCCAGAATAGATTTAGCCCAAGGTCAAGAGTACACTTATAATACCATAAGTAAATCACACGGAACATACGTAATGACAATCTCTGGAGATGTTGTTATTAACGATAATGATTTATCGAGCAGAGATGCTTTAGGTGTATCAGATACAGATAGTTTTACAATTAATACTAAAAGCAGTGCACAATTACTTTTTATTGAAGTCCCTATGGCTTAATTTTGTGTAAATATTATCAAAAAAGCATCCTAAATAGGATGCTTTTTTTGTTAAAATAAACGATATTTGTAATTCACATTTTACTAAAAACAGATTATGGCAATGAATAAAAATACTGTGTTAGCTTGGGCTACCACAATAATGATAATAGTAGGATTAGCATTAATAGCATTAGGTGCTTTTAGATATGACGATGTTGCTGGATGGGGTTTTGCAGCTGTAGGTGTCGGTTTTTTCGCTGTAGCTTGGGTATTTAATGCACTTAAAGGTCGCGTTTAAAGCTTTTTGACTTAAATAAATAGCAATTAAAAAATAAATTAAAAATTATATGTCTGACGATAAAAAAGTAATTTTCTCAATGTCTGGTTTGACCAAGACATTTCAAAGTGCTCAAACACCAGTACTTAAAAATATATACTTAAGCTTCTTTTATGGCGCTAAAATTGGAATTTTAGGTCTAAACGGTTCTGGTAAATCTACATTACTTAAAATTATAGCAGGAGTAGATAAAAATTATCAAGGAGATGTTGTCTTTTCACCTGGTTATTCAGTAGGATATTTAGAGCAAGAACCTCAATTAGATGACGATAAAACGGTTATGGAAGTGGTGCGTGAAGGTGCTGCAGAAACTGTGGCTATTCTTGATGAGTACAATAAAATTAACGATCAGTTTGGTTTAGAAGAAGTCTACAGTGATGCAGACAAAATGGAAAAACTTATGAATCGTCAAGCAGAGCTTCAAGATCAAATTGACGCATCTAATGCTTGGGAATTAGACACAAAGTTAGAAATTGCTATGGATGCGTTGCGTACGCCAGATGGTGATAAAAAAATAGGTGTATTGTCTGGAGGAGAAAGACGTCGTGTGGCTTTATGTCGTTTATTACTGCAAGAACCAGACGTTTTATTATTAGATGAGCCTACTAACCACTTGGATGCAGAATCTGTACATTGGTTAGAGCACCATTTAGCACAATATAAAGGAACTGTAATTGCTGTAACGCACGATAGATATTTTTTAGATAACGTAGCAGGATGGATTTTAGAATTAGATAGAGGTGAAGGTATCCCATGGAAAGGAAACTACTCGTCTTGGTTAGATCAAAAATCTAAACGTATGGCTCAAGAAAGCAAAACAGCATCTAAGCGACAAAAAACTTTAGAGCGTGAGCTAGAATGGGTTAAACAAGGTGCTAAAGGACGTCAAACAAAACAAAAAGCACGTTTAAAAAACTATGATAAGTTAATGAGTCAAGATCAAAAACAACTTGACGAAAAACTTGAAATTTATATACCAAATGGGCCACGTCTAGGAACTAATGTGATTGATGCGATTGGTGTAAGCAAAGCGTATGATGATAAATTACTATACGAAGATTTAAATTTTAATTTACCTCAAGCAGGAATTGTTGGTGTTATTGGTCCAAACGGAGCAGGTAAAACCACAATTTTTAGAATGATAATGGGTGAAGAAGCGCCTGATAAAGGTGAGTTTAAAGTAGGAGAAACTGCTCAAATTGCTTACGTAGATCAAAAACACTCCAATATTGATCCAGAAAAAACCATTTGGCAAAACTTTAGTGATGAGCAAGAGTTGATCATGATGGGTGGAAAAGAAGTAAATTCTAGAGCTTATTTAAGTCGCTTTAACTTCTCAGGAGGTGAGCAAAATAAAAAGGTAAAACTATTATCTGGTGGAGAGCGTAACCGTTTACACTTAGCAATGACGCTTAAAGAAGAAGGTAACGTATTACTTTTAGATGAGCCTACCAATGATTTAGATGTTAATACATTACGTGCATTAGAAGAAGGACTAGAAAACTTTGCTGGTTGTGCAGTAGTAATTTCTCACGACAGATGGTTTTTAGACCGTATTTGTACGCATATTTTAGCGTTTGAAGGTGACTCTCAAGTCTATTTCTTTGAAGGTGGATTTAGTGAGTATGAAGAGAATAAGAAAAAACGTTTAGGTGGAGATTTAATGCCAAAACGTATCAAGTATAAAAAATTGGTAAGATAAGTTTACTAATTTTTAAGCATAAAAAAAGCAGACTAATTAGTCTGCTTTTTTTATGTTTTCTTTTTATTGATATAAATGACTATCAGTAAAATCTGTATAGTTATTACTATCTTTTTGCGATTTTAATAACGTTTCTATTTTTTTATTCTCCAGATCAAGCGCAATTTCTTTTCTATCTATTTTCATTTGTTTTTTTATCATTAAAATAAGAATAAAAACAAAAGCAAAACAAAGCATCCAAAAAGTAAGTGTCATCCACAAATCCATGATTAAATTTATTTTAATTTAGTATTAAGTGGGTATTCACTTTAATAAATATGATTATTATTAGTTTTGTAATTGAATAAATCTATACTTTCAATTTCGCTATTTTTAATGTCAAATTGGCGTAATGCTCTATTCCATTTTCTTTTTAAAATAAAAGATTTACAAATTGGTAATAAAAACACTAATGTAAAAAACAGTATACCATATATTATTTGAACAGCTAGAATCATGATTATTTAGTTTTAAGCCTTTTAATTTCTTTCTTAAGTTGGTATACTTTATAAATATTCAAGGTACACAAAACAATCATTATTAATAAGGCTATGGACAATATTGTGGTTAATTTCTGTAGCCAAATAGTATCAATTTCTAATATAATTACATTTAAAATTAAGTCTTTTAAAATCATATTTTATCAATTTGAGGATATTACAAATATAATAATTATTTTTCTTCAGGATACCATTCTAATTGGATAACCTCAATATCAGGATTACCTTCATTAACTAACGCTTTAAATTTAGCAACATCACTCAAACCATTTTTTCCTCTGTAGTGAAAAGGATACACTTGTTTAGGTTTAAAATCTAAAACAGCACTAGCAGCACTATCTACAGTCATAGTGTAAGGTAAATTCATACATACAAATGCTTTATCAATATTTTGTAAAGCTCTCATTTCAGTAATATCCTCAGTATCTCCAGAGATGTAAACACGTTCTCTACCAAAAGTTAAAATATAACCATTACCACGTCCTTTAGGATGTCTAGAGGTCTCGTCTTCCGGTAAATTATACATTGCAATTGCTTCTAACGGGATATCCTTTACCACAGCAGTTTGTCCATTAGCTATAATGCGAATCATAGGCTTAAAATCTGCTTTAAATGTATCAGCTACTGCTTGAGGCACAACTAACAAAGCATTGTTTAGTTGCAACTCTTTTAAAGTATCAATACTTAAATGATCACCATGTATATCTGTTATTAAAATAATAGTTGGGTCTTTTTGACCTTCAAATGCTTTTTTTCCTCCTGTAGGATCTACATATATGGTTTCGTTACCATAATTTAAGACCATTGTTGCGTGACTAATAGGTGTGATTTCTAAAGTTTTACTGACAGTTTTTGTAGTTTCAACCTCCGTTTTTACAATTTTCGTTTTTGGTTCACCTTTACAACTTGTTAATAGTAAGGCTATTATTAATATAGGTAGTGCTAATTTTTTCATTTTAAAAATTTTATTATAAAGATACTTACTTTTTATTGGTCAAAATTATTTGTAACATTTTTATAACAATTAATACTTATAATATGAGCAACAAATATTTCCACAACTAATATTTTTTAACGAAATTGCTTACACAAAATTTGTCCAACCTTAAAAACAAGAATATATATGTCTGATGATTTTGATTTATTAGAAACAAACGCTAACGAAAAAACAGAAAAAGTAGATGTCAATTGGGGAAAAGCAATTGATACCATGAAATCCAAATTAGCACAAGAAGACGATCCAGAAAGTCGTCAAAAAATCTTAAACGCAACGTTGGACGACGTTGTCGGTATGGCAGAAAAAGATCGTACCACACTTTTAGATGCTATTAAAGACTTAACAGACTACCAAGACGAGGTTGGTATTTTATTTGAGCGTTTTTCATCATTAAATGACAAAGAACAAAAAGTAATCGACGATGCTCAAAAAGCATTAGAGCGTTCTAAAATCGAGTTAGAAGACGCACAAAACAAACCTGACACATGGTGGAATAACCTTTGGGGTCGTAAAAGCAAAATTAAAGCTGCTGAAAAAGCTTTAGAAGCAGCCACAAAAGTACGTGCAGGAGCAGACAACAAAGCAAAAGCGATGTTTCAAGAGCGTATCGAGAGTGCAGATATACAAACACTATTAAGTGAGTTGTCATACAAATCTCAAGCAGCAGTAACACGTCTTAAAAATCGTGAGGTTGAAATTAAAGAAGTAGAAGATAAGTTACAAGATGCAATCGTAGAAGCATCTAAAAACCATACCAAAGCTTTAGAGAAAAAAGCCGAAACTGAAGCTAAATTAGAAACGCAATACGCATTACTTAAACAAGCACGTCAAGCACTAGAAGAAGTTGCAGATAAGCAATCTACAGAATACTCTGAAGCACTATCAAAAGTAACAAAACTAGAGCAAGAAGTAGAAGAGTTAGAAGGACTTAAAAACGCCTATACAACCCTTGCTGCCTCTAAAGATAGTTTTGTACATAAGCATAATTTAACAATCAAAGTATTGACGTCTTTACGTAGTAATTTGCAAACGCATCGTGCAAAATTAAAGTCAGATACAGAAGAGCGTCTTAAATATTACGACGGTTATGTCGTGGCTTTAAAAGCACGTACAGATCAAGAGTTTGCTGCTATTTTAGAGCATTTAGGAGTTAAAACAGACGAGCATATCGGAGAAACCTTAGCATCAATGCATACTGCAAGTGCAAGAGCACGTCAAGAAATGATGGACAATATTCCAGTGCACGAAAAAGTTATGCAAGGCGTTTATCGCAGTTATGCAGAGGCATTGCATGAGATTAGAGCAAAAGATGTGGATATCCAAAAGAATTTTGCAGACCGTTACGGTATTGACATGAAAGAGATTTTTGAAGAGTATTATAACTCAGATAACACAACACCTTCAGGAGACGATGCACCAGCAGGAGCACCAAAACCAGAAGCATCAAACGACGATTTATTGTCTTAAAATTAATTTAGCGTTACCTACTTTAGCTTTTAAGGGCTAAAGTAGGTCAGGCTTTACGTTATATCTTTTGCAAAAAAGCAAAAGGATGCCACTTCAATCCTTAACGCGCTTACTCAAACCTTAAAGTGCAAATCAAAAATAAAAGTCAAAAGTAAAATGTCAAAACAATTAAGACTAGTAATTGCAATCATAATCATGATAGGTTTTATTTTACTTGGTATTTACATCCTAAAAATCAGTAATACATTTATAGGTCAAATAATAGGTTGGTCTAATATTACCTTTTTTGGAGGTTTTCTAATTTGGGCATTATTTAAGTATATAACAAATAAAAAAAAGGGTTATCATAATTAAAACATTCAAAGCCTAACAGACTTTAAACGGACTATAACAACTGAATATTGAACATTTAAAATGAGTATAAACCACATTGTCACACCATTAGATTCATCTATATTAGATAGTAAAGATCAATATGTGTTTTATCATAAAAAGGTAGATTTTGCTTTAAAAGAATTAATTGTTGGCGTACAACAAAATGGCTTATGTACTCCACAAGAAATTGTTTTCTTTAAGCAATACTGCGACTTACTACTATACTCCATAGAAGCCATGCGTGTCAAATACATGTACGATGAGGAAGACAACATGAAGGTAGATGTTACAGATTCTGGTTTTCCTAATTATTTAGAGTTTAGATACCTATATAACGACCTGTCTTTACGCGACAACTATTTAAACAAATTAAAAGATGTGTCAGAACTTCAAGACGAATTTCTGGACCAATTATTACGCAAAAAACAACCTGTTAGACGTGATAAATTATTTCAAGCAGCATCAATAGTATATTACACATCAGTAGAGCAGCAATATATTTTTAACCGTTTTGTACAAGGTAAAATTATAAAAGCACCAGAAGGTAGTCAGGCAGCTTACATGACCAGTTGGAGTTTTTACGATGTCTCCTTAAACCGTCCCTTTATTTGCTATATGTACTTTGATTATGATGGTAAAGATCCATTAAAAGAAAAAGAAGACATATATGACACTTTAAAAACAGTGGCAGATCGTAAAATGAATATGGATACTATGGCTTATGGTATTGATAGACGATTAAAAAATGTATTTCCAAAACACATAAAACGTTTGGATATAGGTGCTTTTCATAACGTATTTGCTAAAGACGATAACGATTTAACGCACACCATTCTAGAAGCAATAGGTAAAAAAGAAATCCCTTTAGAAGCCTATGCTTTATCTTTTAAAGTACACGAAGTATTTACAGGTGGCCAATTTAAAGAAGGTGGATATTTTAGCAAACAAACACTCCAAAATTGGAGTACACCAATAAAAGAAGGTTACGTATTTGCACCACATCGTATCATCCAATTACTATACAATAAAAATCCAGAGATTATGAATAAGTTGGCAAAACCACCTTTTCAGGTATCTGATTTAAAAATTGATAAAAATTAAAAACAGTTTACAATCGCAGTCTCAGTTTTGTAGTGTTGCGATTTTAAAAAAAATAAATATTTAAAGTTTAAGAAGCGTAAGTATATTTGAGTAATCACTGTATAATGCGACGACAAACCGAAAACTAAAATTACATGGAACACAACTCAACCTTCCCTATAAAAAAATCAGAATTAGACGTTTTACGTGACGAAGCTTCATCATACTTAAAAAGTATCAGTTGGGAGCAAGGTTCTCGAGCAAAAAATAAAGATAAAGACGCTAAAGATGAGTCAATATTATTATACCTATCTAAAGCAAATAATGGATCGTCTGCATCAATCACTTCGGTTTCAAAAACCATTTTAGCATTAAAAAAGCGATTATTACCAGATTCGGTAGCCATACCAATTCGTTTAAATCAAACATTATACGCAGTACAAGAAGGTTTAACTTTAGGGATTTGGATCAAAGACAGTTATTATGATGCCTCAGGTTTATCTAGTCTAAACGAGCGTAAATCGGCTTTAGATAATGATGGTAGACGTGAGTATGAAAGTAAGATGCAAACAGCAAGTGCGTTTATGTTATTTGCGACTGCTTATAAAATTTTACACTTGTTAAAACCTCATGCTTCTGACGATTTAAGTGTTATGAAGCAAAAATTTGCTGGTATTCCAGAAGTTTCTTTACTATCACCATTAAAAAGTGTCTCTTGTACATTGTTTTATTATGATAAATATTTAGCACATCCAGATATTGTTAAATCAGATAAAGACGTTGCAGATTTTACTGTGGTATATTTTGAAGCCTTGTTAGCAGAGATTAGTTTAAGAAGAAGTAGTTTAGAATATACTGAGACCATTGTTGACAGAACATATAAACTAGAAAACAGTGATTTTGCTATTTCTGGTTGGGAAAACACCTTTCAAGGTACCGCAAAAAGTGTTGAGTTTAATAAAATTCAATTTGAGCAAATTGTAGGTAACAGAGATGCAAAACACTTTGCAAGACGTTTGACAGAGCGTATGTTGAGTTACGATTTTGAAGCAAAGAAAAACCCGTTTCAAGAGCTTGGTGGTTTTATGCCAGTTTTTATGGGTTATGGTATTCCAGGAACAGGAAAAAGTATGTTAATTGCTGCAATTGCAACTAGATTAAAAGAACATTGCGATAATTTAGATATTCCGTTTTTATTCCACCCAATGCCAGATACTTTAATTAGTACATTTCAAGGTGGATCTGCTGAGAAGATGGTGGATTGGATGAAACCCATGCAAGATCCTTCAAAATTAATTTTTGCACCTATCGATGATGCCGAAAATAACTTACAAGAGCGAACAGCACAAGGTGTTTCAGCAGGAGTAAAAGAGGTCATTGGTGTCTTTTTAAGATATACAGAAGGTGCTTACGCAGTTAATTATGGTAACAGCTCGATTGGGTTGTTTACTAACCTTCCAGAAATGTTAGATAAAGCAGTTATATCACGTGTCCAAGGTCGTTTTAAAATTGATGGTGCACGTAGTGAACATGATTTTTTAGATCAAGATCATTTATGGTGGAGTAAACTGGATAAGACTATGCCAGAGTTTGTTAACATGCAAGGACCTGCAGATTATAAATATTTACAGGATCAAGGACTAGCAACAAATATGGGAGAAATCTTAAACGTATCAGATAAACCAACGGAATTACGTGTTTTAGAAGCTTACGATAAAGCAGAAACACAACATAAAACAAACTCGCACCAATTTTATGCGACTTTATATAAAGAGATTCAAAAGATATTTCCATTTTTCTCTTCCAGAGATGTGCGTAATATCCAAAGTGCAGTGTCGCTACGTTTAACAGATTTTGATTTGGAACAAAGCTGGTTTGATAATCCGGAAACGTATTTCAAAAAAGATTATGATACTAAGTTTAATATGTTACAAGAATTAATGAAATCTAACATGAAAGGTTTAAACTTTTCAGAAATTAGAAGACAAGAAGTGGTAAGATATTTAGATAATGTAGCAACAATTGCAGATACGGACTTTAAACGTAAAGTAGACGCTAGAATCAACCAGTTAAATATAGAAACTAAAGCACGAGACTTATTTAGTAATGGGCAATAAAATAAAAAATGTAGTAATAAATACCTTATACAAAGGTTGGGCAACGTTAAACGAGGTGTCGTTTTCATATAAAATGAAAAATGAATCTTGGGTAAATCAAAAACGCGAATCTTATAATAGAGGTGATGGAGCAACAGTTTTATTATACAACAAGGTTAAAAAAACGGTTATTTTAACCAAACAATTTAGAGTGTCAACGTTTTTAAACGGAAATGACTCTGGTTTTGTTCTAGAGGCTTGTGCTGGAATGTTGGATAACGACCAACCAGAAGCTTGTATTATTAGAGAGATTGAAGAAGAAACTGGTTATAAAGTTAACACAGTTAATAAAATATTTAAGGCCTATTCTTCTCCAGGAGCATTGACTGAGATTTTACATTATTTTACTGCAGAGTATACAGAGGATATGAAAGTTAATGATGGAGGTGGTTTGGATAGTGAGCATGAGGATATTGAAGTGTTAGAAATACCATTTACAGAAGCTTTACAAATGATTAAAACTGGTCAACTAGTAGATATAAAAACCATTTGTTTGTTGCAGTATGCGCAAATAAATAATGTGTTTGACGCGTAACCGTAACCTTGTGATAAACAATAATAAAAGAAATTAAAAGGTGTAATGAATAAACTAAAATTAGCAAACCTTTACAGAAGTGAGCTTATTCCCATTAGTGGTAAGTTGGTAGATCGTTATAATCTATGCCTTCAAAAATTAGGGTTTACACCAACAAAACTGACCCATTTTTCTATTGATGGGATTGGTTATAGTCCAGAAATTGCAGAAGAAAAAGGAACAACCATGTACCTTAATAATGGAGAAGCTAATCCACATGCCATAATTATTTCACCTTTACAAAAAGGAAAACCTGTCTATTCGCCTTTTCATAGTTTTGATAGAGAGATGATGAAGCAGGTGTTTCAAGTTCATGGTCAAAAAATCAATGATATTACAAGGGATTCTGCTATATGTATAGATTTTGACCAAGATATTGATGCTTTTTATGAACCACTTGATGTGCTTAAATACGATAAGGTTTATATCAAATTTCATTTAATAAATAACTTAGATCAAATACAAAAGCAGCAACAGCAATTAATTGATACTTTTAAACAAGGTAATAATTTTATTGATGAAGATTTACATGCAAAACTTTTAGAATCAGCCCAAACATATGGCGATTTACGTGGACGCGATTTAAGCTTACATAGTTTACAATATCAAACAGATTCATTTTACACAAAGTCGTTTGGAGGTGTTTATGTTTTGCGTGATTTTATTTCGCCAATTATTGTTTTTGAAAATCTTAAATGGTACAAAGAAGCTATTAAAGACACGATTCACGACATTACTATTTTTCATATTGAGCAGCCAGAATTAATGGACAAATTGCGTAATCATGTTATTATTGAACACCATTTGGAAGAAGCTTTAAACACAGACAGATACCAACGTATTAAAAAAATGGAATTTGCTATGGCGTTAAAAGATACGCAACATCCATTACGTGATATTTTAAATGATGCAGTATTGTTTAAAAGTTACCTAAATAAACTAGATATTGATACCAGAAAACGCATCATGGGAGTAGAGTTGTATTTGGATAAACTAGAAGTTAGTAACCAATACAAAATAGCAGATATAGTAGATTTTAATTTGTTTAATGCATTGCATGTACCACACTCTTCATTAACAGCAAAGCATCAAGATTTAATATGGAAATTATTAATTAATGTGTCTCCAAAAGATGTTTTATTCTTGTATTGGTATGATAAAGAAGAGTTTTATAGACAATATAACACATGGGACGACTCATTTAAAGATTGGGTTATAGAAACCGTAAGTAACAATATTTAAAAATTATAGACTAATTTAGTAAAGGTTGCAATGGCGACCTTTATTTAATCAATAAACAAGTATAACCATGGGTTTAGAAATTATTATATTTTTTGGAGCAATTCTTTTCGGAATTTTTATTTATTGGACAGAGTCTAAAAGCAATGGTGTTTATCGCTTTTTTAATAAAGTTTTTAATAGCAAAGAGTTACAGATGAAACCAGGGAATCCAAAAGGATTTATCTATAAACAAGACGTTTTACCACGAGTTTTATTTGTTGCATTTACATTTTTAATTGCAGCGCTAATCATTCAGTTTTTAACTCCAATAGCTATTTTTAGTACTTATTATGGTATTTCAGCATTTGCTTCTGCTATTTTCGGAACTTTAATAGGAACTTATGTTGCAAATTTTGTGCTTAAATCAGGAGAGGTGATTGAGCAGCAATCAGACTCAATAGAAGATGTAGTAAAAGATGGTTTAAATAAAGGAAAAGAGTTTTTAGAAGACTTTAAAAATAAGGATGCTAAAGTTGTAGAAGCAGCTAAAAAAGAAATAAAAGAAACACCTAAAGCACCAGAAAAAAGCGCTAGAGAGCGTCTTAAGGATAAAGGACTAATGTAGTTTTCTCGGAGTTAAGCAAAAAAAAACTAGGTTTAAGTAAAGGTGTATACCTAAATTAAAGATATATGATTAAAAAGTATTGGAATCAAGGCGGAAAGCAAAAAGCAATAGTTATTATTTTGGCACTAATTGTAATTGCATTATTATTTTTTTTAAGGGATGACTATCAACCCTTATTACTATTTTTCCGTAAATATATTTTCGTCATTTTATTAAGTGGAATCCTTCTGTTTTTTGGACTTCGTAGCTTCCGCAACTCGGCATCTACAGGTAAACGTTTAGGGATACTTGCTGGACTGTTAGCCTTTTTTGGAGTGCTTTATGTTGCAGGTTGGCACTATCAACTATACGACTATATGAAAACGTATAACGTGTTTAATAATTTAAATAAAGTTGAAATTAATGAATTACCATTAACACAAAACGAACGTATCCAACCTTTACGAAACATTTTTTCTATGGCTAATGAAAGCGTCGGAGAAACCAAAGATGTCTCATTACCACATTTAGTAAGAGTGGATGACGAGAACAAATGGACTATGGCAATTCAACCTACTGAAAAATATGTGTGGCAAGGGATTAGTGATAATACTGAAGAAGTGTTTTCAGTCTCAAGTACAACACCTTTTCCTCGTTTCTCTAACGAAAACCGAATTTCAACCACATTTTCTATTGGTGAGTCTTTAAAATTTAGCAGAAACACATACAATGCAGTAGTACAACGTTTTAATCCATGGATGCTATTTAATTACGAACCAAGTGATACGTTTTATATGAAAAATGACAATGGTCAATGGGTAGAAGTGGTAAGTTTAATTAAATGGAAAGGTTTTTTCTTCCCTTATCCAACCTTTGGAGGTGTAATGGTAATAGATAGTGGTGCACATGATTTTAGCGATTATATTGAGCGTGTTACGATAGGTAAAGGAACCTTTATAGCACCAGAAGATATGAAGAATCATCCTTATTTGACACGTCAAAATACATTATCAGAAAAAGTATCACGTTTACAAGCCGAATCGCTTAAGTTTTTAGGTGGATTTAGTGATCCATTACCTTGGAACATGGAAACAGCTGTTAAGATACCTAATCTTCCGGATGATCAAAACCAACAACCATTTGTGACGGATTTTGATTTTTCAGATTCAAAATCTGATGCCTATAGTGGTTTGTATCATTGGTTTGGTCTAGAGCCTGTTGGCGATGAGCGTACAAGTTTAACGTTTAGCGTATTTGTGCCAGCAGATGGAACAAACAAACTATATTATTATGATCATGCCTCTAAAAAACAAGGTTACGCTGGTGTTTCGGCAATGCCTTTAAAGGTTATTGAATCCAGAAAAGAATATGATTGGTCTGTAAATAAACCTGTCGAGTTTAGACCATACATTAAAAATATAGCAGGTCGTAAACGTATGTTCTTTTTAGGAACTATATCTTCAATAAAAGCAGAAGGAGCACAATTTGATGGTTCTGCAACACCAGATTTAGCTTTAATTGATAGCGAATATAGAGATGTTGTTTGGATAGATGCAAAACACCCAAGTCAGTGGGAAAAATCTGTTTACGATCAATTAAATGAAGCTTGGCGAGCAAGTGAAGGTATTGATGATTACTATATGGACGATGAAAAAGCAGTAGAAGCTATAATGAAAGATTTAAACGATCAATTTATAGCTATTGATACTACAGATTTAAAAGGCAACACAATAAAAGAAAAAGAATCTCTAGAGGTCTTACAGCGTAAATATGACTCTATGGTCAAGCAAAGAGAAGCAGACGATATTGCTAAATTAAAACGCAAAATAGACTCGTTGGAAAATAAGTAAAAAACTAATTAATTATATTAAGCCTGTTTATAATATTGCTATTGTAAACAGGTTTTTTATTGTAAGAAAAAAACGACCAATGGTAATTAAATTGGTACAAATGGAACTTTTTTTAACCTTTTTAAATATATTTTTGCAACTGAAATAATGTAGCTATTATTTCAATTTTTTAATAAAATCTAATTAAAAACCCCTATCCTAAATTTTGCCGAAAATTAATTTTTAAGGCTTAAAAATTCGCTTATGAAACAAATTTACAATTTATTATTTTTAGTGTTTGGTATCTTTACAATCAATGCTCAAACAACTGTTGTGACAACTGGTACAACTAACCCTTATAGGTTATCATTGTCTGGTAACGACTTGTACATATCAGAGTTTAACAGTGGTATTGTCTCTAAATTAGATATTACTGCTCCATTACCAACAACTAAATCAAATGTTATTACAGGATTAAATAGACCAATGGGTATTGTTGCAACAGGTAACTTTATTTATGTGGCAGAACATTTTGGTAATAAAATATCTAGAATTGATATTTCTGCACCAACAGCAACAATGTCAACAGTAATTTCTGGTTTAAATAATCCAACAGGATTAGCTATTAAAGGAGACGAACTTTATTATGCAGAAACAGGTAGTAATTCAATCTTTAAAATAAATCTAACAGATGCAGTGCCAACCGCTGTTTTAGTTGCTAACGCATTTAATGCACCTTACGGAATCTTTTTTAAAAATGATATACTGTACATTGCTGAGTTTTCAGGTAATAAAGTGTCCACACTTGATGTAGCTTCAGGTGCAACAACAGGTACAGATTTTATTACTGGCTTTAATTCTCCTATCGATTTGACTATAAACGGAAACACGTTATATGTAGCAGAGTATACTGCAAATAAAGTTTCAAAAGTAGATATGTTAGCAGCAGTACCTACTAAGGAAGATTTAGTGTCTGGAGTACAAACTCCGATTGGTTTAGCAGCTAATACTAGCGAAGTTTATATAGCTGAATTTGATGCAAACAGAATTTCTAAATACAACTTACCTACTTTAACTGTGGATAGTTTTATTTTAAGTGAATCTTTACAATTATATCCTAATCCATCAAGTAACTTTATAAAAGTGTCTAACATGGAAAAAGCTTTAAATTATACTGTTTATAATAGTTTAGGACAACAAGTGTTAAAAGGTAAAGTTGAAAAAAATGAAAGTATAGATATTCAAAATTTATCTAGTGACTTATACCTATTTAAATTAGAAGATGGTAATACTTTAAAGTTTGTTAAAAAGTAAACGGTTACTTAATATCTTATAAATTAAAAGCACTAAATTTTTTAGTGCTTTTTTTATTCCTTTAAGTCAAATTCCATTTTTATATCAGCACGTTTATATGGTGTGTTTTTTTCTAACACGACTTCTTTAAAACCAAATTTATGATATAAATAAATGGCATTTTCTAATTTACGATTAGAGTAGAGTAGTAGTCTTTCAAAGTTTTTGGCTTTAGCAAAATTAATACAATGCTCTAGTAATTGTTGACCAATTTTATGACCTCTTAAACTTGGTGATACAGCCATTTTTGTTAATTCAAAACCAGCTTCATTTTTTAAGGGCATGAAGGCATAGGTACCAACGATTTGATCTTCAAATTTGGCAAAAAATATATAACCACCTTTATCAATGATGTGTTGGTCAGGTTTGCTTAACACCTCTTCGTCATAAGGTTCAACATAAAAATAGTGTTCTAACCATTCTCTGTTTAGTACGTAAAAATCCTTGGCGTATTTTTTATCAAAAGGGATAATGTTAATAGTAGGTTTCATTTTTACTTTAAAATATAAATTGCAAATAATAACAATAAAATTGAAATTACAGATATAAAAAAGGTTAGGTTAAATATAGACTTGTCTGCTACTTTTTTTCTAAATAAATCAACAATCATCCAAATAGGAATTGCAATACTTAATCCTAAAGCAGGTAAGGTCATAACACTTGATAATGTTGTAAACCAATTTAAATTAACTTGATTAATATGTAAAAAAAGAAGTGTAATTATAAAAACAAATACTAGTAAAGCTAATGTTAGTCTAATGTATTCTATTTGTAGTTTAGTCATTTTTATTAGAGTTTGAGCGTATAAAATCTGTAATTAAATAGCTAATTAGTTTACCAACTTGTGAGGCCTTTTTATTTTTAGCTACAGCTTCACAGATATGTAAATATTTAACATTGTCAAGTGCTGCAAAATAATGTAAAAATTGTCTTGTTTTTTCTGCTGAAAAGCCACTAGATGTTTGCGCACTACTAGGAGTGTTTATAATAGCATCGCAATCTATTTCAATTCCAAAATGGGTTGTATTTACATGTTTTTTGGCACGTCGTAATTCTTTTTTAAATTTTGAATTTTGTCTAATAGCTAGTGCTTCATAAGTATTAAAATCTAAATGTTTATTGTCTTTAAATTGAGTAAATACTTGTGACGATGTGTAATTTTCGTGTAACCCAAATGCAAAATAGCGTTTTAAAAAACCTTCAGCGTAAGCGTAACTAAAACCATTACCACTATGTCTTCCTTCTAATGCTCTAAAATCTGTATGTGCATCAAAATTAATACTATTTATGGGTTGTTTTAAAGCTAGGCTAGTCCCTTTTATCATTCCGTAAGCATTATTGTGTCCACCACCAATTGCGATGGGTATTTTACCTGCTTTTACAATATTGGACACTAAATCTACAACATGTGTATCCATTTGAGCCACTAACTTTCTGGCTTTAGCGATATGCTTAGGATCATCTTGATTTAATTTAGAAAGCTGTTTTTGCTCTTGTGTAAAATCTAAATGGCCTAGGACCAAAACTTTTTTGGCATTAGTAAAAGCATTGCTTTGGATATTTAACAAAACTTTAATTGAAGCATCCCAAGCGGTTGAAGTGCCTGATTTACCTAGATTTGCAAACACACCAATAGCTTCTGGTATACCAAAAATAACGTACTTGACGTCCAAAGGTTTAAGAGAATCGTATATATTTGAAACGCTGGTTAACGTGTTAGTGTGTTCTCCAAATTTAGTTTCGCCAAGACGAGTATTTAGTAGATTATTTATAATTGAGTTATCAAATAAAACTAATTTATCCATTTACTTTTTATGTAGTTTTGAAAAATTAAAATTACGTTTTTATTATTAAAGAATAACTAGAAAATTAACGATTACAATTTAAAAACAAATAATTATGGCAAATAAAACAGCAAGTGCAGGTTTGAAGGTTGCGTTAGGTATAGCCTTAGCTTTATTTATCGGAACCGGAATTTATACATCGACTTTGTATAAAGACAAACAACAAACTGAGCAGCAATTAACACAAGAAAAAAATGACGTTTTAAACGACTTAAATACAATGGTTGCTAAATATGATGTCGCTTTAAGCGAAAGTCAAGTGACTAACCAAAATTTAGTAGAAGCTAGAGAGCGTATTCAAAGTTTAATAGACTCGTTAAAAGTATCGGAAAACAACGTTAGTAGTTTATGGAAATACAAAAAGAAGTATTTAGCATTACAAGATGAAATGGATGTTTTATTATCTGAAAACGATAGATTAAAAGTGGAAAATATGCATTTAGCGACTACTTTAGATAGTACTAATGTTAGATATGAAGAAAGTAGAATGTTTAATGATTCTCTAGTTGTACAAAATACAGCGCTTGCTGAAGTAGTAGAAAATGCTGCAGTTTTAACAACAGCAAATTTAAAGGGTTTTGGAGTTATTGAACGTAACAATGGTAAACTTATTCCAACTGAAAGAGCAGGAAGAAGCGATAAAATTAGAGTATGCTATACAGTTGCTAAAAATAAATTAGTACAGTCAGGAGATAAAGAATTGTATGTGCAAGTTATAGATCCTAAAAACAATATATTAGGTGTAAATCAACAAATTAAGTTTGGTGAACAAACACTTAATTATAGTATTATAAGTAAGTTTAATTACGAAAATGGAAATCTAGATATCTGTGAATTTATAGTAAATAGTACAGATGATGATTTTGAAAAAGGACGTTACCAAGTAAACGTTTTTAACTCAAACGAATTGGTTTCAAGCTCTGAGTTTACACTTAGATAACAGCTTGAACTAATATTAATTGTTTATTCCATATCAAAAAACCTGAAGGCAAATGCGTTCAGGTTTTTTTATATTTAAAACACAAGGTACTTGTGGTTTGCTAGACTATTTCACCATTAATTATAACTGTTTCTATATGGTTATCACCAAAAGCATAGGGTAAATAATTATAGCTTGATATAGGTTTAGTAATTATTATATTAGCTTTTTTTCCTTTGGTAATACTACCATATTGTTTTGATATTCCCATTGCATAAGCTCCATTTAGTGTTGCAGCATTAATGGCTTCTTCAGGTGTTAACCTCATTTTTATACATGCAGTACTTACAACAAAATTCATATTTCCAGAAGGTGTTGAGCCAGGATTATAATCTGTTGCTAAAGCTAAAGGTAGTCCAGCATCAATTAATTGTCTTCCTGATGTGTATGGTATACTTAAAAAGTAAGAGCAAGAAGGTAACGCAACTGGCATTGTATTACTATCTTTTAAAGCAATAATGTCTTCGTTATTTAATTCTTCTAAATGATCAACACTTATGGCATTGTGTTTTACAGCTAAAGCAATACCTCCAAAGGCATTAAATTGATTAACGTGTATTTTAGGAATTAAATTATAGTCTTGTCCAGCCTTAAGTATCTGTGCTGTATCGTCTAAATCAAAATATCCTTTTTCGCAGAATACATCAATATACTGCGCTAAATTTTCTTTAGCAATTTGAGGTAACATGTCATTAATTATCTGATCTAAATACCCTTGTTTATTATCTTTAAACGCTAATGGTAATGCATGAGCACCTAAAAAGGTAGCTTTTACTTTTATTGGAAAATCTTTTTTAAGTCGTTTTATAACTCGTAGCATTTTAATTTCTGCTTCAGGAGTTAGACCATAACCTGATTTTATCTCTATAGCTCCTGTTCCTAATTTCATGACAGCTTTTAATCGTGTAACAGATTGATTATAAAGGTCATTTTCACTAGTGTTTTGTAATGTTTTGGCGCTATTTAAAATACCACCTCCACGATTAGCTATATCTTCATAACTTAAACCATTAATACGGTCTACAAACTCTTGAGATCTATCGCCAGCGTACACAATGTGTGTATGCGAGTCACACCAAGTAGGTAAGACCAATTTACCTGACGCATCAATAATTTGGTCCGCATTTATACCTGTGGCGTCAGACATATCTCCATAATCTACGATTGTGTCATTATCAATTAACAGGTAGGCGTTTTTTATAGTTGGTAATTCCTTCATTTGTAAACCAGAAACTTTTAAAATAGTTTCATCTCTTACTTGAAGTAATTCCTTGATATTTGTAATAAGTATGGTCATAATTGGGCAATAATTTAAGTTCAAATATAGATAAAATGCATAGTACTGAATAATTCTTTTTACATTACTTATTATATTAATATAAATGCGCTACATCGAAAATTTGTAGGCTCCATCATTTAAAATGATACATTTAACCTGTGTGTAAATAATTATTATGGTAGCTGAAAAGCCAATGTATTACAATGAAATTAAATCTTATATAACATCATTTTATCCAATATCTGAAGCATCTTTTAATTTGGTTTATGAAATTGCTCATATTAAGCAAGTTAAATCGGGAACTGTTTTAGTAAATATAGGAGACGTTCCTAATAAGATATATATGATAAATAAAGGGGTTATGCGCTCCTATGTTAGATTAGAAAATGGGAAAGAGGTAACAAAATCAATTTTTGTACCTAGAATTATTTTAGCGTCATTTCGTGCGTTAATAAATCAAACGCCTTCTGAGTGTATTTACGAAACTTTAACCGACTGCGAAATTTACGAGGTTGACTACTTTAAGTATAAAGCACTTTGTGAAACTAATGCAGAGGTACTTGGTTTTCATGCTAAGTTTTTAGAACAATTATTGTGTCAGCATGATGCTAAACATATTGAGCTACTAACAATGAATGCGAAGCAGCGTTATTTAAAATTAAGAAAAGTTATACCAAAGATTGATAATTTAATACCGCAATATCAAATTGCAAAATTTTTAAGTATCACTCCAGTGCAATTAAGTAGGATTAGAGCAAAACTATAATATTTATTAACATATGTTAATGAATAGAAATTTAATTAGTTATAAACTTGTAATGGTTATTTAAAACCATCCCTATTTATAATTAATAACTAACTAACAAAAAACCGATAAGTAAGCTTATCGGTTTTTTAATTTAAGATATATTATAATGTACTATTTTAAAGCACCAACCATGTCTTCTGGTTTAACCCACTCGTCATAATCTTCAGCAGTTACATAGCCTAAGTTAACAGCTTCAACTTTTAAAGTTGTTCCGTTTTTATGCGCTGTATTAGCAATTTCAGCAGCTTTATAATATCCAATTTTAG
The DNA here is from genome assembly GCF_038154885.1 of Olleya sp. Ti.3.14. Lineage (NCBI taxonomy): Bacteria > Pseudomonadati > Bacteroidota > Flavobacteriia > Flavobacteriales > Flavobacteriaceae > Olleya > Olleya sp. Ti.3.14. Next base: position 353,502 of record NZ_JBAKAO010000001.1, on the reverse strand, counting down.
TATTTAAAGCAGTTACTAACATTAATGAGTTGTTTAGTAATTCTTTAATAACTTCATGGTTAGGTTCTATTCCTGCAGCACAGTTTACATCAAAACTAACACAAGCATCACCAATTAATTGCGCAGATTGTAAAATATTTGCAGCCATCATTGGTTTAAATACATTCAATTCGTAATGTCCTTGTGTACCACCAACACTAATAGCAACATCGTTACCCATGACTTGTGCACAGACCATTGTTAACGCTTCGCATTGTGTTGGATTTACTTTTCCTGGCATGATAGAACTTCCTGGTTCATTTGCTGGAATAATAATTTCGCCGATTCCAGAACGTGGTCCTGAAGCCATCATACGTATATCATTAGCAATTTTATTTAATGATACAGCTAATTGCTTTAAAGCACCATGACTTTCTACAATTGCATCATGTGCTGCTAAAGCTTCAAACTTATTAGGAGCAGTTATAAATGGTTGTCCAGTAAATTCTGCTATATATTCTGCTACACGCTTAGAATATCCTTTAGGTGTATTTAAACCTGTTCCAACAGCAGTACCACCTAAAGCTATTTCGCTTAAATGAGGCAATGTGTTTTCTAAAGCTTTTAATCCATGGTCTAATTGAGAGACATAACCAGAAAATTCTTGACCTAAAGTTAAAGGTGTTGCATCCATTAAATGGGTACGACCTATCTTAACAACGTTTTTAAAAGTTTCTGATTTCTTTTTTAAAGTATCACGTAATTGTTTTACACCTGGAATTGTTGTTTTTACAATCTTAGTGTATGCAGCAATATGCATTCCTGTTGGAAACGTATCATTTGATGATTGCGATTTATTTACGTCATCATTTGGTTGAATTGTTTTTTCGCCTTCTCCAACAGTTTTTCCTGCAATCTGGTGTGCTCTATTTGCAATAACCTCATTGACATTCATGTTAGATTGCGTTCCAGAACCAGTCTGCCAAATTACTAAAGGAAATTGATCATCATGTTGACCATTTAAAATCTCATCACAAACTTTAGCTATAAGATCTCTTTTTTCAATTGGTAAAACACCAAGTTCGCAGTTGGTATAAGCAGCAGCTTTTTTAAGATACGCAAAACCATATACCACTTCTAAAGGCATAGAGGCTACGTTGCCAATTTTAAAATTATTTCTAGAACGTTCTGTTTGTGCACCCCAAAGCTTATCTGCAGGTACTTTAACTTCGCCCATGGTATCTTTTTCTATTCTATATTCCATTATTAAGATTGATTAATTTTAAGATTACGAAATTACGAAAATTGTAGAGTTTAATATCCTCTGTTTATAAAATTTTAATAAAAATAACTTTGGTGAATTATAGTAGAAAAAAGACCAATATTGCTAGTTTATTATTGATTAATTTTAGTTAAACGACGTGTTTACAATCTTCTAAACCCCAAGTATCCATACTTTTTAAAATAGACTCTAAGGATTGTCCGCGTTTACTTAGTTTATACTCTACTTTAGGAGGAACAACAGGAAATACGGTACGTATTATTAAGCCATCTTTTTCTAACTCTCTAACCGTTTGAGTAAACATTTTATTAGAGATGCCTTCAATTTTACGTTGTAGTATTCCAGAACGTAAACCACCATCTATTAAGTGAAACAATATTAAGGGTTTCCATTTAGTACCAATCAAACCCATAGTATAATTTAAAGGACATTTCATTATTATAATCTAAATATTAATTATATGTTTCTTATAATCAATAATTTACTCGTTTTGGTAACTATATTACTTTTAAGTAAGTTATTGCCTATAAGGCAAATATATAGTAATTTTGAAAAAAAATATGAATTATGGAAACAATAAAAAATTATCCAAAATCATTTTCTCATGTAGGCATAACGGTTCCTGATATTAAGGAAGCTGTTAAATTTTATTCTGAAGTTATGGGATGGTATGTAATTATGGAACCGTTTATTGTTAAAAAAGAAAAGGAAACAGCAATAGGGCAGATGTGTATAGATGTTTTTGGAGATGATTGGACTACTTTTGAAATTGCACATTTAGCTACGTCTGATGGAATAGGAATAGAATTATTTTCTTTTCCAAATGGTGTAAAGGAAGCTCCAGAATTTAGTCCTTTTAATACTGGTTTATTTCACTTTTGCGTTCAGGACCCAAATATTGAAGCGTTAGTTGAAAAAATTGTGGCGTATGGAGGAAAACAAAGAATGCCAATTAGAGCGTATTATCCAGATGACAAACCGTTTAAAATGTGCTACGTGGAAGATCCATTTGGTATTGTGTTTGAAGTTTACACACATAGTTACGAATTAACTTACTCATCAGGTGCATACGCTAAGTAAAAATCGACTAATATCTGAAGTAATAAAGGATAATATATAAGGTTATTAACAACTATGTTAATAATTTTTGACTTTGTATTGTATAAAAAACAAGTTTACTTTATCTTTGCATTAATAATAAACTAGAAATTAAACACATTATGTTCGAATTTGACCAATATTTAGGCTTTTTAGCATTTTTAACTATCTTAACCATAGGGTTTTGGTTAATGATATTTTTAATAACTTTTGTAGTTCCTTATTGGATTGGAGGAAGTTTAATAGAGCGTTTAAACGAGATTAAAGAAGAGAAAAAAGCTAAGCGTAACGCTTAATTTTAATCAATTATATAAAAAAAGGGAAATTCTAACGAGTTTCCCTTTTTTGTTTTTACAATCTATTTTAGATACTAATTACTCAATCAAAAAAAATGTTGCTAATAATTATTAGCAACATTTTTATTTTTGTAAAAGTATTATATACTATCCTTCAAAATCATCGTCTCCACCATAGCTTCCACGTTCTACACGTTTTTTCTTCTGGTTAAATCTGTATGTAAAGGCTAAGTTAAAACTACGCTCTCTCCATTGAAACTCGCTGTAAGCATCAAAAGTTGGAGTAGTAGTGTTTTGTTGACGTTTTCTACTATTAAATAAATCATTAACGTTAAAGGCTATAGAAGCACTATCTCCAAATAAATCTTTACTAAAAGCCATTGTTGTTGTAAATATACCTTCAGATTTAGTTTGGGCATCTTCACTTGGACCTCTATAATTTAAATTAGTTTGCCAATCAATTTCTCCTGGTAATGTGTATTTATTATTAATACGTGCAAACCAGCTGTTGTTTGTATTGTCTAAAGATAATCCGTTTGGAGTTGTTCCTTTTGTGTCGTTTTGAAAAAAGTTGAAGTTACCATTAACTCTCCAATTTCTAGATGGATTGTAAGTTAGTGTAAACTCAAAACCATACCTGTCTTCTGTTGCTAAATTAATAGGTGTACGTTGTATGATAGGTAACGACTCTCCATTTACTATAGCAGTATCTCCTGTATCAAAACTTACAAAATTAAATACGTCTGTAGCGTGTGCATAATATAATGACGAGTTAAATGTAAATTTTCCAAAACGTTTTAAGTAACCTAAGTCAAATTGACCAGAGTAACTTGGGTTTAAACCAGGATTACCTTGAAAATAATTAGTTACACTTGATCTAGAAGGAAAAGGATTTAAGAAAAATCCACGAGGACGTCTTAAACGTCTTGCGTAACCTAAAGTTAAATTTTCTCTATCACTAAACTCGTAATTAAGATTAACGGTAGGGAATAATCCTGTAAAGTTTCTTTTGTTGTAATCTCCTGTTGTTGGTTGATCAATAGTTAACTGTGTGTTTTCTAAACGAAGACCTAATAAAAATGAAAACTTATTAATTTTTGTACCATATTGTGTGTATACAGCATTAAGATATTCTTTAAAGTTTAAAAGGTTAGTAAGATCTGTACTTAATTCAAATTGATTTGTGTCTGTATCTAATAACTCTACTTGAAAGTCTGTAGATGTGGTGTTAAAATTACCTCTATAACCTGCTTCAAATTGGCTATTTTCACCAATAGGTAAAACGTAATCTGTTTGCAATAAAATTTGTTGTTGATCTTCTAAAGTTGCAACACGTTCTGATATTACATTATCTACTTGTACTAATGAGTTTTCGTTTTCTGAGCTATCTTCATATTGAAAATCAAAAGTTAAAACGTGTCCACTATCGCTATAATTTTTTTGAAAATTTAAAGCGTATTGTATTGTTTTGTCTTCTTCAAACTCTGGATCTAATCTAACGGTTGTAGACAGCAAGTTCCGGTTTGTGTCAAATTGTTCTAATAGGTTGGTCGTGTTGTTTTCATCATCACTATCTCTGTACAAAACAGATGTTGTTAATGAAGCAGAATCATTTACATACCATTCTACACCAAAATTTGTAGTAAGACCTTTTCTAATACGATCAAAAGTATTTGTTTCGTCTAAAAAGTTTCCGGTTGAATTATATTGAGTAGAAGAGAAAGAGTTTCCTGGAGCTTCTCTGTAGCTGTAACCAGTAGTATTAAAGATGTTAATATCTCCTGTTCTGTAATTTATATTTCCGTTAATTCCTGCTGAAGGATTGTAACCAACATTAGTTGTGATGGCACCATTTAAACCTTCTAACTTACTTCTTTTTAAGATGATATTAAGTATACCTGCTGTTCCTTCGGATTCATATCTAGCAGAAGGCGAAGTAATAACTTCAACTTTTTCAATAGATTCGGCTGGTAATTGTCTTAATGCATCGGTAGAATTTAATCCAACTAATCCTGATGGTTTACCGTTAATAAGGATACGTACGTTATCATTTCCGCGTAAAGCAACATTACCTTCAACATCAACAGATACTGATGGTACGTTGTCTAAAACATCACTTACGGTTCCACCACGTACAGTTAAATCTTTTCCTACGTTGTATATTTTTTTATCCAGTCTAATTTCAACTGTTGTCTTTTCAGCAATAATTTCAATTTCATCTAAAGCTTCAGCATCAATAGATAAGTATTGCGTTTTAAAGGTTTGATTATCTGTTATGGATTTGTTTGGTAAAACTTCGGTTTTAAAACCAATATACTCAAAACTAACATTGTAGGTTCCTGATTTAATTTCGATTGAATAATTACCAGATGCATCAGTAATACCTCCAGAAAGATCTGCTGGATTAGTTGTGTTTTTAAATACTACAGTGGCATACTCTAAAGGTGCATTGGTATCTTTTTCAAGTATTTTTCCTTTAATAGTTACCATTTTTTGATCATTATTTTGTGCCAACGCAAGATTCAGGCATAAAATTAGTACGCAAAATGAAATAATTTTTTTAGTCATAAGTTTGGTTTTCTTAGTATGACCGCAAAAATACCGATAGGTTTAAGTAGGTTTGGTTAAAGGTTTGTTAAATAAAAAACGAGTAATTATAGTGTTGCTTTTTGCTGCGGTATGATATCAAAAATACGTTTTGCAGGTTTTCCTATTACAGCTTTTTCGCCATTTATGACTATTGGTCTTTCAATAAGGTCTTGATACTCAATCATTATATCTATCAAGCTGTCATCATTAAACAGGTGACCATCATCTTCTAAATGTTTAAAGTTTTCTACCCAAATTTTACTTTCTTTTCTAATAAGTTCTTCAGGTTTAATGTTAAGTATGTTAATTATTTTAACAAGTTTAATTTTATCTAATGGCTTATCTTGATATTTTATGACCTCGTGATCGTGTTTATGTGTTTCAAGTATTTTTAAGCAAGCGTTTGAGTCTGAAGACTCAGGATTGTGATATATTACTATCATTAGTTTAAGGGAAATTTTGGTTGCTATTAATAATTTTATACTATAAAATGCTAGAGATTAACTCTGTTGGTCGACCTATAACAGCTTTGTCGTTATTAGTAACGATTGGTCTTTCAATTAATTTAGGGTTATTAATTAAAGCCTCTATTACTTGGGCATCTGTTAAGGTTTTGTTTTTGTAGTTTTCTTTCCAAATAGCTTCGTTTTTTCTAACTAAATCTATTGGTTTTATTTTTAGAAGTGATAAGATTTCCTTTAATTCTTTTTCTGTTAAAGGGGTTTCTAGGTACTTAATAACTTCAAATTTTTTATTAGAATCTTCTAATAATTGTAATCCTTGTCTAGATTTACTACATCTTGGATTATGATAAATTTTAATCATTTTTAAAGGTTTTCGTTATCTACTTCTTGTTGTCCCATCATCATTAAATAGGCTTTTAAAAAGGGCTCGATGTTACCGTCTAAAACAGCGTCAACATTACCTGTTTCGTGACCACTTCTAACATCTTTTATTAATTTGTAAGGATGTAACACGTAATTACGGATTTGACTTCCCCATTCAATTTTCATTTTACCAGCTTCAATATCTTCGCGTTGTGCTAATTGTTTTTGCAATTCAATTTCATACAATTGCGATTTTAGCATTTGCATAGCTCTAGACCTATTATCGTGTTGTGATCTAGTCTCTGAGCAAGAAATTTGTATACCAGAGGGTTTGTGCGTTAATTGTACTTTGGTTTCAACCTTATTAACGTTTTGTCCACCTGCACCACTTGATCTAGCAGTTGTAATTTCTATATCTGCTGGATTTATTTCAATTTCAATAGTATCATCAACTAAAGGATATACATAAACTGAAGCAAAACTAGTATGTCGTTTTGCATTACTATCAAAAGGAGATATGCGCACCAATCTGTGCACTCCATTTTCACCTTTTAACCATCCAAATGCATGGTCTCCTTCAATCTCAAGGGTTACTGTTTTTATTCCTGCAACATCACCTTCTTGAAAATTTAGTTCTTTTACTTTAAAACCATTTTTTTCGGCATACATTAAATACATACGCATTAACATATTAGCCCAATCGCAACTTTCTGTTCCTCCAGCTCCAGCTGTAATTTGTAATACAGCACTTAGACTGTCACCTTCTTCAGATAACATGTTTCTAAATTCTAAATCTTCAATTAAAGTTAGTGCTTTGGTATATCGATCTTCTACATCTGCCAATGTAGCTTCGTTTTCTTTAAAAAATTCAAAAATAACTTCTAAATCTTCAATTAAAACTTTTGATTGGTTGTAATCATTGATCCACTTTTTCTTTTCTCGGATGGATTTCATTACCAATTCTGCACTTTTAGAATCGTTCCAAAAACTGGGATCAAAAGTTTGCTCTTCTTCATTTTGAAGCGCAATTAGCTTAGCATCAATGTCAAAGATATTGCCTTAATGATGTCAGGCGAGTATTAAGATCTTTTATATTCTCTAAAGTGATCATATATTAATTTTGGTTTACAACAAAAATAGAATTATTACTAACATTTAAAAATATTTGCCAACAATTTTTAATAGTTTTATACTGTAATAAAATATTTAATATGACTATAGATTTAAGAAGCGATACAGTAACTAAACCTAGTCCAGAAATGTTGGAAGCAATGTTATCTGCACAAGTAGGAGATGACGTATATAAGGAAGATGAAACCATAAATGCTCTTGAGGATAAAATTGCTAAGTTATTTGGCAAGTCTCATGCCTTATTTTTTCCTAGTGGTACTATGGCTAATCAAACAGCCATCAAATTACATACTAATCCAGGCGACCAAGTTATTTGCGATAAGTATGCACATATTTATAATTATGAAGGTGGAGGAGCCTCTTTTAATAGTGGTGTATCTTGTAATTTATTAGATGGTACACAAGGTATGTTTACTGCAAAACAAGTGACTGAAGCCATTAATCCACCCGATTTTTACCATAGTCCGTTAACAACTTTAGTCGAAATTGAAAATACAACCAATAAAGGAGGTGGAGCGTGTTGGGATTTTAATGAAATTTTAAAGATAAAACAAGTCTGTAAGGATCATAACTTAGGCTTTCATCTTGATGGAGCAAGGCTTTGGAATGCCTTAGTTGCTAAAAACGAAACGACTTTACAATATGGAGAAGCATTTGATACTATTTCGGTTTGTTTAAGTAAAGGATTAGGGTGTCCAATAGGATCTGTTTTGGTTGGAGATGAAACTATAATGAGTAATGCAATTAGAATTAGAAAAATTTTAGGTGGTGGAATGAGACAAGGTGGTTTTTTAGCAGCAGCAGGATTATATGCTCTAGAAAATAATATTGAAAGATTAGCTGAAGACCATAAAAAAGCAATTGAATTAGAAGTTGCATTAACCAAATCTTCATTTGTTAAAAAGGTAGAACCTGTTGAAACAAACATTGTAATTTTTGAGCTTAATGATAAATATTCAGAAAAAATATTTTTGGAAGCACTTTCTGACAAGAATATTAAGATAATTGGAATGGGAAGCAATAAGTTAAGATTGGTAACGCATTTTAATTATGATGATAATCAGCACGATAGAGTGTTAGAAGTGATAAGTAAATTGTAAAATTTATTTTTTAGTAATTTTTTTGATTTAATATATGTTAAAAAACAATTGTTGTTTAACGCTTTTATTTGCTCTTTGGCGAATTTTAACTAAATTTTAAGAATTAAAAGTAATAATAGTTTGATATGTATTTTTTTTGCTTGAAATTAGTGAACAGTCGTTATTAGTTCGGCTATATATTTATCAAATAACCATTTAAATTATTAAAAATGAAAAAAGTATTACTAACATTTTTATCTTTTGTAGTCTGCACCATTGCATTCGCACAAGATTTACCAACAAATCCTGAACCAGGAAAATGTTACAAACGTTGTGTGACTCCAGATGTATGGGTTAACCAAGATGTAACAGTACAAGTTGCTCCTGCGTACAAGAAGCTAAAAGTTGTTCCTGCTCAATACAGAACAGAGAATGAGGAGTTTGTTGTACAGTCTGCAGGACAAGAATTATCTGTAGTACCTGCACAATACGAAACTCAATCTTTTGAAGTAGTGACGCAAGAAGCTTCTCAGAGATTAGAGAAAGTTGCTGGATCTACAGATACTACTACAGAAGAGATGATGACTCAACCAGGTTATCAAGAATTATCAGTAGTACCTGCAAAATATGCTACAGAGAATTTTCAAATCGTATCTAATGATGCTGCACAATCTTTATCAGTTATTCCAGCTAAGCTAGGATCTGAAAGTTTTGAAGTTGTTGTTCAAGAAGCTAGTCAACGTTTAGAAGTTGTACCAGCTCAATACGAAACAAGAACAGAAACTGTAGTAGTACAAGCTGCTTACACTAAGTTAGAAACTGTACCAGCACAATATGAAACAAGAACAGAAACTGTTGTTGTAAATTCTGGAGGTCAACGTTTAGAAGTTGTTCCTGCTAAATGGACAACTGAAAATGTTGAAGTTGTTGTACAACCTGCATCTTCTAGAGTAGAGATAGTTCCTGCTCAATATGGATCTGAAAGTTTTGAAGTTGTAGTACAAAATGCTAGCCAACGTTTAGAAGTTATACCTGCAAAATGGGGAACTGAAACATTATCTTATAAGAAACAACAATTTGGTTCTACTTTATCTGTAGTACCTGCTAAGTTTACTTCTGGTTACCAAACTATCGAAGTTAAGCCTGCAACAGCTAAATGGGGAATGAGTGATACTCCAGCTGTTGATTGTCAATCAAACGATCCTAACGATTGTAGATACTGGTGTTACAAAAATATACCAGCACAAAACATAACAGTTAACACTACAGAATTAGCTACTGATGCACAAGTAATTACTAAGCCAGGATGTGATCAAGGTGAGAACAATGCTGAAGATTGTGGTATGGGTACTTACACTAGACGTGTAGTTCAAACGCCTGCAACAACAAGAGTTATTGATATTCCTGCTGTAACTAAAACAGTTAAAAAGACTGTAATGACAACACCTCCTACAACAAGAGTTATTGATATTCCTGCTATTACTAAAACAATCAAAAAAACAGTTTTAGTATCTCCAGCAACTACAAGAGTTATTGATATTCCTGCTGTAACTAAAGAAGTTAAGAGAACTGTAATGGTAACTCCTCCAACTTCAAAAGTTATTACTATTCCTGCTGTAACGAATGAAGTTAAGAGAACAGTAATGGTAACACCTCCAACAACAAGAGTTATTGAAATTCCTGCTGTAACCAAAACAATGAAGCGTACTGTGGTCTTAGAACCAGCTACAACAAGAGTAACAGCTATTCCAGAGGTTACTGCTACTATGAAGCGTACAGTAATGGCTACACCTCCTACAACAAGAGCGACGGATGTACCAGCAAAAATGACTACAATCAGAAAAACTGTTATAACTCCAGAATCTACAAGAGTTGTTGATATTCCTTCAACGTCTACTACAATGAAGCGTACAGTAATGGTAACACCTCCAACAACAAGAGTTATTGAAGTGCCTCAAAAAACTGCTACGTACAAGAAAACGGTTTTAGCTAGTGATGCTAGAGTAGAAGAAGTAACTGTTCCTGCGGTTAACAAAACTGTAACTAAAGAAGTACTACAAACTAAAGGTGGATTAACATCTTGGGCAGAAGTAGATTGTAAGTTAGTAGCTTATAATGATCTTAATGTAAACTGGGAATTAGGTTCTGCAACTTTAACAGCAGCTTCAAAAAGAGAAATCGATGCTAAATTATTACCAGTTTTACAAAATGGTGTATCAGTAGAGATTGCTTCTCATACAGATTCAAGAGGTTCTAAAGAGTCTAACAGGTCTTTATCAGAAAGAAGAGCTCAAGCTGTAACTAACTACTTAATCTCTAAAGGAATCAATTCTTCAAGAATTGTATCTAATGGATTTGGTGAAACTAGATTAACTAACAGATGTTCTGATGGTGTATCTTGTACAGAAAGAGAGCATTTAGCAAACAGACGTACTCAATTTAGAGTTATCGATGCTGAATAATATTTAGTAAATACTTTTCATAAATAAAAAAAGGAAGCCAATTTGGCTTCCTTTTTTACTTTGTATAAAATAAATTATTTAAACATATCCATTCCTGGAATGTTAGGCATTCCGTCTTTAGCGACAGCAGCAACTTCAGCTTCATTTACGTTAGTAGCTTTAGTAATAGCTTTATTAAGTACTAAAATTAAATAATCTTCCAATTGTTCTTTATCTTCTAATAAAGCATCATCAATTGTAATAGATTTAATTTCGCGATTGGCAGTCAATGTTACTTTAAGTAAATCGTCTGTACTTTTTTCGTCAATTAAAACGGTATCCATCCTTTTTTTTGTAGCCTCTACTTTTTCTTGGGTTTCTTTTAATTTACCCATTAAATCTCCAAACATTTTATTTGATTTTAAAGTTAATCCTGCAAATTTATTAAATATAAGTAAATATTAAGTGCAATTAAATATCAATAAAGTATAATTCAAACTAATTTTAAGTTTTACATTTGTGCTCTTCAGAAAAATAAGATTTAAAATGATGAAAGTTAGCACTAACGTTTCTGCACCTATTGCAAAAAAAATAGAAAAAAAACTTAGTATACATAATGATGTTAGAGTAGATAATTACTTTTGGTTAAACCAAAGAGAGGACCAAGAGGTTTTAGATTATCTAAATGCTGAAAATACATATACTGAGTCTGTTTTAAAACATACAGAAACTTTTCAAAAGTCTTTATTTGAAGAGATGAAATCTAGAGTAAAGGAAGATGATCAAAGTGTACCTTACAAATTAAATGGGTATTGGTATATAACTAGATACGAAATTGGAAAGGATTACCCAATTTACACTAGAAAAAAAGATAATCTTGACGCTGAAGAAGAAATTCTTTTTGATTGTAATAAAATGGCTAAAGGCTATAGCTATTTTAAACTAGGTGGTATCTCAATAAGTCCAGATAACACATTAGTAAGCTATTCTATTGATACTGTTAGTAGACGACAATACACATTGTTTATTAAAAACTTAGTTACAAATGAAGTTTTTGAGGATAAAATAGAAAATACCACAGGAAGCTCGACTTGGGCTAATGATAACAAAACACTTTTTTATTCCAAAAAAGACGAAGTTACTTTACGATCGGATAAAATATATAAGCATAAACTAGGTCAAAATAGTGTTGAAGATACTATCGTTTTTCATGAAGAGGATGATACCTTTAATACATTTGTGTATAAAACTAAATCTAAAAAGTATTTAGTAATTGGTAGTTCAAGTACGCAAACTACAGAATATAGGTTTTTAGATGCCAATACACCTGATGGTGAATTTAAAATTTTTCAAGAGCGCGAAAGAAACCTTGAATATTCAATAGCGCACTATCAAGATAATTTTTACATCATTACAAATAAGGATGAAGCAACCAACTTTAAACTTCAAAAAGTAGCCGAAACCAATACAGATAAGGCTAATTGGGAAGATGTTATTCCGCATCGTAAAGATGTTTTGCTAGAAGATATAGAGATTTTTAAAGACTATTTAATTGTAAACGAACGAGAAAATGGTTTAAATCAGTTAAGAATTATTAGTTGGGATGGTAAAGAAGACTATTATTTAGATTTTGAAAGTGAAACATACACAGCAGATATAGGGAATAATCCAGATTTTGATAGCATCTATTTAAGATACTCTTTTAATTCATTAACAACACCAAGCTCGATAATCGATTATGATTTAAAGACTAAAACAAAAACGGTAAAAAAAGAGCAGCAAGTATTAGATGATTCATTTAATAAAGACAATTATATATCACACAGGATTTGGGCAACAGCAAGAGATGGTGTTAAAGTACCAATGTCTGTAGTGTATAAAAAAGGAACAAAACTTGACGGAAATAGTCCTTTGTTACAATATGCATATGGCTCATATGGAGCAACAATAGACCCTTATTTCTCTTCAATACGACTTAGCTTATTAGACAGAGGTTTTATCTATGTAATTGCTCATATTAGAGGTAGCGAGTATTTAGGACGTCCTTGGTACGAAGACGGAAAACTAAAATCCAAATTAAATACATTTACAGATTTTATAGATTGTTCTAAATTTTTAATTGAAAACAAATATACCTCTAGTCAACACCTTTATGCAATGGGTGGAAGTGCAGGAGGATTATTAATGGGAGCAATAATTAATATGAATCCAGAATTATACAATGGTGTTATTGCTGCAGTACCTTTTGTAGACGTTGTAACTACAATGTTGGATGATAGCATACCGTTAACTACAGGAGAATATGACGAATGGGGAAATCCAAATGAAGAAGATTTTTATAATTACATGAAGTCATATTCGCCATATGATAATGTGACACCTCAAGCATATCCTAATATGCTAGTAACTACAGGTCTTCACGATTCACAAGTGCAATATTGGGAACCAGCAAAATGGGTAGCTAAATTAAGAGACTGTAAATTAGATAAAAATATTTTACTACTTAAAACAGACATGGATGCAGGACATGGTGGTGCTTCTGGGCGTTTTGAAGCATTAAAGGAAGTCGCTTTAGAATATGTATTTTTATTCGAATTGGAAGGAATCAATAAATAATCAAAAAAAATGCTTATTTTTGCGAGGTTTTGAGTTTCAAAACTCAAAATAAGTAGCTTTTAAATAGCATTTATGGAACAAAATAAACAAGTTTTTGATAGTGTATTAGACCTAATAGGTAATACACCAATGATAAAACTAAAAAAAATCACTTCAGGTTTTAAAGGGAATTATCTAGCAAAGGTTGAAGCCTTTAATCCAGGTCATTCATCAAAAGATAGAATCGCTTTATACATTTTAGAGCAAGCAGAAAAGCAAGGTATACTTAAACCAGGAGATACAATAATTGAAACTACATCAGGTAATACAGGATTTAGTATTGCAATGGTTAGTGTAATTAAAGGTTATGATTGCATCTTGGCAGTTAGTTCAAAATCTTCAGCAGATAAGATTGACATGTTAAAAAACATGGGAGCTAAAGTATATGTTTGTCCAGCAAACGTTAGTGCAGATGATCCAAGAAGTTATTATCAAGTAGCAAAACGATTACACGAAGAAATTAAAGGATCTGTTTATATTAATCAATACTTTAATCAACTAAATATTGATGCACATTACAATTCTACTGGACCAGAAATATGGAACCAAACAGAAGGTAAAATAACGCATTTAGTTGCATGTAGTGGTACAGGAGGAACAATTTCTGGAACAGCAAAGTATTTAAAAGAGCAAAATCCAAACATTAAGGTTATTGGTGTTGATGCTTATGGTTCGGTATTAAAAAAATATCACGAAACTAGAGAGTTTGACGATAAAGAAATTTATCCATACAGAATTGAAGGTTTAGGAAAAAATTTAATTCCTACTGCTACAGATTTTGATACAATAGATGAGTTTATTAAGGTCACAGATGAAGAAAGCGCACATACTGCTAGAGAGTTAGCACAAACCGAAGGGTTGTTTGTTGGCTACACATCTGGTGCTGCAATGCAAGCCTTAAAACAACTTAATGAATCTAACACTTTTAAGGATACAGATAATGTTGTTGTTATTTTTCCTGACCATGGTTCTAGATACATGAGTAAGATTTACAGTGACAAATGGATGAGTGATCAAGGCTTTTTTGATAGTAAAAATGAAGAGGCTGCGCAAAGTATTCAATATATTAAGTAAATAATTAAATAATAGACAGATTAGTTAATCTTAGTTGTTTTAAGATTAACTTTTTTTGTTAATAATACATAGGTTATTTGTTATGCACGTATAATAAAAATGCATAATTTTGTAGCATCTAACTAAATTTTAATAGCTTAAGCTAATATATCTAACAATAGTAGCTTAAAAATCGCGTTTTACAATGAAAGATTTATTTGAAAAAATATACAAAGATAAAGGACCACTAGGTAAATGGGCTGCACAAGCAGAAGGTTACTTTGTGTTTCCTAAATTGGAAGGTGAAATTTCTAATCGTATGAAATTTCAAGGAAAAGATGTAATTACATGGAGTATCAATGACTACTTAGGTCTTGCTAACCATCCTGAAGTCCGTAAGGTTGATGCAGAAGCTGCAGCACAATACGGATCTGCTTATCCAATGGGAGCACGTATGATGTCTGGTCACACAAATTTACACGAGCAACTACAAAACGAACTTGCTGAGTTTGTACATAAAGAAGCAGCTTACTTATTAAACTTTGGTTACCAAGGTATGGTGTCTACCGTAGATGCCTTAGTTGGTAAAGATGATATTATTGTGTATGATGTGGATGCACATGCTTGTATAATTGATGGTGTAAGATTACACCACGGAAAACGATTTACTTATAAGCATAACGATATTGAAAGTTTAGAGAAAAACTTAGGTCGTGCTACTAAAATGGCAGAACAAACTGGAGGAGGAATCTTAGTGATCTCTGAAGGTGTATTTGGTATGAGAGGTGAGCAAGGACGCTTAAAAGAAATTGTTGCTTTAAAGAAAAAATATAACTTTAGACTGTTTGTAGATGATGCACATGGTTTTGGTACCTTAGGTAAAACTGGTGCTGGAGCAGGAGAAGAGCAAGGTGTACAAGATGATATTGATGTGTATTTTGCAACTTTTGCTAAGTCTTTAGCTAGTACAGGTGCATTTATTGCTGCAGATCAAGAAATTATTGATTATTTAAAATATAATTTACGTTCGCAAATGTTTGCTAAATCATTGCAAATGCAATTGGTTGTAGGTGCATTAAAACGTTTAGATATGTTACGCACAATGCCTGAGTTAAAAGAAAACTTATGGAAAATTGTAGATGCGTTACAATCTGGACTTAAAGACAGAGGTTTTGATATTGGGACAACACAAAGTTGTGTAACTCCAGTATATTTAAATGGAAGTATTCCAGAAGCTATGGCTTTAGTTAGAGATTTAAGAGAAAACTATGGTATTTTCTGCTCTATTGTTGTGTATCCAGTAATTCCAAAAGGATTAATACTTTTACGTATGATTCCTACTGCAACGCATACATTACAAGATGTGACTGAAACTTTAGATGCTTTTGATGCTATTAGAGAACGTTTAGAAAACGGTACTTACAAACGTATGTCTGCTGCTTTAATGAAAGCAATGGGAGAGTAACAAAAATAAAATTTAGTTAAAAATCCGATTCATTTGAATCGGATTTTTTTTTGTTTTAATAATTATATGTATCATTATATAATTCATCTTTGATTAAATATAGTTATTTCTTAAAGGTTATGATATAGGCTAAGAGAGTATAGCTTATAATAATTATAAAAAAAGAGCTTATTTATTAATAGTAAGCTCTTGATGATTTATAATTCTTTTTTAAAAGTACAACGTCTTATATATACCTCTGGATCAAAGTGTTTCCAAATTTTATGTATAGCTTCGTTATCCTCTAATTCAGGTGTTCTATAACAGGTTTGTATTCCTCTTTCAGTAAACGTGTTGTAATATTCGTTAAAAATAACAGCATGTACACCTTTATTTTGATAATCAGGATGGACACCTATCAAGTAAAACATAACGTCTTTGCTTTCTTTTTTAGCTTTTAATAATTTTAAAAATCCAAATGGTAATAATTTACCTTTCATTTGTTGTAATGCATCAGCAAATCTAGGCATAACTACAGCAAATGCTACCAATTTGTTGTCTTTGTCAATAACAAATTTGATATATTCTGGATTAATAAAACTTATAAACTTCTTTTTAAAATATTCTTTTTGAATATCTGTAATCGCAACAAATGAAGATAGTGAGGCGTAGCTTTCATTAAATAAATCAAACATTTGATCTGCATAAGGCATGACTTCGGATGTTTTTTTTAAGTCTAAAGCTTTAAGCTGATAGCGTCTTTTTATTAATTCCTGTGCTTTGTAGAAAAATTCAGGTTTTACGTTTTTAAAAGGAAAACGACTTTCAGAATATTTTTTCTCAACAGAAAAACCATGTGATTTATAATGATTTACATAATAAGCGTGATTATACCATGTGATCATGTTACCTATAGCATCAAAACCCTCTGTAATAACTCCAACTTTATCCAAGTTAGAAAAACCGACAGGACCTTCAGTATAATGTAGGTTATTTGCATTACCAATGGTGTAAACTTCTTGCAAAAGTGCTTTACTAACGTCTAAGTCGTCTATAAAATCAAACCAACCAAAACGCATTTTTTTTATGTTTTGATCTTTCACTTCAAGCCAATTTATTATGGCAGCGATACGACCAACAACTTTATTGTCTTTATATGCTAAAAACAATGTTGCTTCGGCATCATTAAAAATAGGGTTTTTTTTAGCATCAAAAGTTGCTAATTCTTGACTTATAATTGGTGGTACCCAATATTTAGAGTCTTTGTATATTTCAAAAGGAAATTTAACAAATGCTTTGTAATCCGCTTTTGATACTACTTTTTTGGTTGTAATCATATAAAAAAGAAAGGGTTAGTTTTCATCATCGAAATCAATCTCTTGAGTTTCTTTTTTTCGTTTACCTGAATCTTCTGGTGTGTCAGAATCATTATCTTTTTTATTCTTATTTTTCTTTCTATTCGCTTTTCTTTCGTATTCTTCAAGTACATCAGTACCATTATCTATATCAGCTTCAGGATCTTTATGGAAATCTAAACGATAAGATGCGCCAAAGTTAAAGCTAAAAACCGAAGGTGTGTCCTTTGTGTTAAAAGTAATTGCAGTATCTAACTGAAAATCCTTACTCCATAAATATGCTCCACCAAATCTAAATAAATTGTCTGCATAATAATCACTTTTTATACCTTGAGTTTCTCCAAATAAAACCCATTGGTCAGTAATGGACTTGGTTAAAGTAACAATGTATTGAAAATCTGAAAAATCTGAACCAATTCTGTCTTTGGCAAAATTCATAACTAAAACCCAACCACTATTAAAGTTGTTTTGTGTTGCAACCATCACTTTAGGTGTAAAACCGCCTTCGTAATTTGGACTTGAAAACGGATTGCTATAAGGCACATAAATATTATCTTTAGCATCATAGTTTACACCAGCATATACAGCTACAGCCGGAATTAAATTACTCCACTTAAATTTTTTGTTAGCATGATAGCTGTAAATATTAGGTTTCTCCTCACCACGTTTTTTATAAGGATCGTACACTAAGTATTTTGCACCTAATGTTAAATATTTAAAATTAGCGCGATCAGTTTCCATTGGAAATAAGGTAGAACGATTATCTGTAAATGTATCGTTTTGGTAAGTACCTTCTATATTTAATTCTAGTTCTTCCCAAACTAAACCATAACGCGCTGCAAAGTCAATACCAAAACCTGAAGCTTCATTTTTTAATGGTGTATGCTCTTCTTTAAGCATATAAGGTCCAACCTCAAGCTGAGCCACATTTTTTCCGACTGCAAAAGCACTTCTGGATACACCTGGTCTGTTAGAGTTGATTACTTCAGTATATTGCGCATTAGCAGTAAAACTTGCTAATAAGAGTATATACGTTACAATTAATTTTGGGTTAAGCATATATTTTTGTTTAAAGTCAAATATAAGATTTTATATTTTTTTTAAGTATTTAAAACTCAATTTAAAACTCAAGAATTGTATTTTTGTTAAAGTATTGATAATTTAACTTTTATTTCAACATGGCTTTATTAAGAACCATACTTATAATAGCATTAATTTACTACGGATTAAAAATCTTATCTCGTTTGTTTGCACCTGCATTATTTAAATATGCAGCTAAAAAAGCAACCGAGCGTTTTGGAGGTGCGTTTAACCAACAAAGACAAGAGCCAGCTCAAAAAGAAGGCGAGATAACTATAGATAAAATGCCTAATAATAAATCTTCAAATAAAAATGTAGGAGAGTATGTAGATTACGAAGAAATTGAGTAATTTTCAACCTCATACTTTTTAAAACTTTTTATGCAATTTTCTTTTAAAAAAATCTTACCTCATCTTTTAGTTTTGGTAGGATTTATTGTTTGCTCTTTAGCCTATTTTAGTCCTGTTTTACAAGGAAAAGTCATTTACCAAAGTGATATTGTTCACTACACAGGAATGGCAAAACAACAAAAGGATTTTAAAACTAATTCTGGAGAAGAAACCTATTGGACTAATAGTGCATTTGGAGGTATGCCAACCTACCAATTAGGAGCAAAATACCCACACAATTATATTAAAAAGTTAGACCTGTCGTTGCGTTTTTTACCACGACCAGCTGATTACTTATTTCTTTATTTTGCTGGATTTTATATACTGCTTTTGGTTTTAAAAGTGGATTGGAAATTAGCAGGATTAGGTGCTTTGGCATTTGGTTTTTCTACCTATCTAATCATAATTTTGGGTGTAGGACATAATAGCAAAGCACATGCAATAGCTTATATGCCATTAGTTTTAAGTGGTATTATACTAACGTTTAGAGGTAAGTATGTTTACGGTTTTATCCTGACAGCCATAGCTATGGGCTTAGAGTTGGTGGCTAACCACTACCAAATGACGTACTATTTAATGTTGTTAGTCTTAGTTTTAGGTATCGCTTATTTGGTAGATGCCTATCGTAAAAAGATGTTGCCTCACTTTTTTAGAGCTGTAGGTGTGTTATTTGCTGCAGTAATCTTGGCAATAGGTTTAAATGCAACTAATATTTTAGCTACACAAGATTATGTTAAAGAGAGTACACGTGGTAAAAGCGAGTTAACTATCAATGCCAATGGGTCCAAAAGAGAAAACACAAACGGTTTAAGTAAAGAATATATTACAGAATATAGTTATGGTAAACTAGAAACTTTTAACCTATTTGTACCTAGATTTTTAGGTGGTGGAAGCGGAGAGGATGTAGGCGAAGATTCTGCAGTGTATAAATACATTGTTAATCAAGGTGTGCCACCAGCAGACGCTAGAGAATATACTAAAGGTCTACCAACATATTGGGGAAGCCAAACGATAGTAGAAGCACCAGCTTATGTTGGAGCAGTTGTAATATTTTTATTTGTATTAGGCTTGTTTTTAGTCAAAGGTCGTTTAAAATGGTGGTTAGTAGGAGGAACTATACTGTCATTATTATTGTCTTATGGTAAAAATCTAGAATTCTTAACAGATTTATTTATTAACTATGTACCATTATATAATAAGTTTAGAGCAGTCAGCTCAATACAAGTAATTTTAGAATTATGCATTCCTGTTTTAGCTGTTTTTGCTCTTGTTAGGTTGTTTAATGCTGTTGTTAAAACCGAGGAAAAACTTAAGGCTTTAAAAAACACAATTATTATTACAGCAGGTTTAGCAATCCTATTTTTATTAGGAAAAGCTGTTGGAATAATCGATTTTGTTGGTGGTATTGATGGACGTATTAGAGAAGGTAATGGACAAGCATTTTTGGATGCTTTAAGAGAAGACAGAGCTAGCTTTTTTACACAAGATACGCTTAGAACCTTGTTGTTTGTTTTATTAGCAGCAGGCGTTATCTATTTCTTTTTGAAAAAGAAACTTAACGAAACTAAAGTTATTATCGTTTTAGGATTATTAATTGTAGTAGATTTAGTTAGCGTAGATAAACGTTACGTTAACAACAAGGATTTTGTATCTAAGTTACAAATGGAGCGTCCTTATCAACCAAATAAAGCAGATTTAGAGATACTTAAGGATAAGTCTAATTATCGCGTGTATGACTTAACGTCTGGAGGAGCTAAAACTAGCTATTTTCATAATGCTTTAGGTGGTTATCACGCTGCAAAACCAAAAAGATATCAAGATTTGTACGAATTTTATATCTCAAAAAACAATATTAATGTATTAAGTATGCTTAACGCGAAATACATAATTGGTCAAGGAGAAGATGGCAGTCCGTTTCCGTTTGTAAATAACGACGCTAATGGTAATGCTTGGTTTGTAGAAAACACTAAAAAAGTAAGTTCTGCTGATGCAGAAATTTTAGCTCTAGACACATTAAATACTAAAAAAACAGCTATTTATTCTGAAGGTGTTTCTGATAAAACTAATCTTCCTAAGACGTTTGTTGTGGATTCTTTAACTTCAATAAAGACTTTAGATTACAAGCCTAATTATATTAAATATCAGTCTAATAACAGTAATAATGGTTTTGTTGTGTTTTCAGAAATGTATTATGGTTCTGGATGGAATGCTTATATTGATGGTGTATTAAAACCACATGTTAAAGTAAACTATGCGTTAAGAGGTTTAGTGGTGCCAAATGGTAAACATATTATTGAATTTAAGTTTGAACCTAATGTTGTTAAATCTGGTAGTACGATCGCGTTAGCTAGTTCTATTTTATTGGTATTATTAGTGCTTGGAGGTTTGATTTATGGTGTTAAAAGCATGAATAAGATTAGCGAGGAGTAATCACACGACGCTCAATTTCCGCGAAAGCGTTACATTATGGATAAAAAAAAGGTGCTAATTATTACGTATTATTGGCCTCCTGCAGGAGGACCAGGTGTACAGCGTTGGTTAAAATTTGTAAAATATTTACCAGATTTTAATATAGTGCCTGTTGTATACTGTCCATCCAATGCTAATTATCCAATTATAGATGCGACCTTGCAAAGTGAAGTTAATCCAAGTGTTACAGTGCTTAAGCAACCAATAAAGGAGCCTTACAAATTGGCACAATTGTTTTCTAATAAAAGTAAAACCATTAGTAAAGGGATTATTACTGAAAAAAGTAAACAAAGCCTTATGGAGCGTTTGATGTTGTTTGTTAGAGGTAATTTTTTTATTCCTGATGCCAGAAAAAACTGGGTAAAACCGTCGTATAACTACTTATCTACTTACATTTTAGATTTTAATATTGATACAATTATAACGTCTGGACCACCACATAGTTTACATTTAATTGGTTTAAAATTAAAAGAAAACTATGGTGTCAATTGGATTGCAGATTTTAGAGATCCTTGGACGACAATAGGTTACCATAAGCAATTAAAATTAACTAAGGCTTCAAAAAATAAACATAAGGCATTAGAAAAAAAAGTCCTTAATTGTGCTGACAAAATTATTGTAACTAGCCCAAGTACTAAAACCGAATTTGAGGGTATTACAAGTCAACCTATCCATGTAATTACTAATGGTTATGATAACGAAAAAGTAGTTGTAAATACCTTAGATAAAAAGTTTACATTGTCGCATATTGGGTCGTTATTATCTAAACGAAATCCAGAAGTACTTTGGAAAGTGCTTAGCGAATTGATGATTGAGGATGCTAGATTTGCACAGGATTTTCAGTTGAATTTAATTGGAGAAGTAGGCAAAGATGTTATACAATCTATAAAAACACATGGTTTAAGTAGTAGTTTAAATTATGTTGGATATGTATCTCACAATAAAGCTATTGAGTTTCAAAAAAAATCACAATTATTATTGTTGATTGAAATAAACTCGGAAGATACAAAAGCAATTATTCCTGGTAAATTGTTTGAGTATATGGTTGCTAATAGACCAATTGTTGCAATTGGACCAAAAGGAGCAGATGTAGCTTCAATTATTACAAAAACTAATACTGGTCAATTTTTTAATTATGATGATTATGATGCTTTAAAAAATAGTATTAAGCAGTATTATAAAGCTTACACTGAAAATAATTTAAAGACTAATCCAATAGGATTACAAGGTTACTCAAGACAACAGTTAACAAAAAAGTTAGCAGATTTGATTAATCAGTCCTAAAATATAAATGGTATAAAATATATGGGAATAGTCGTTAATCAATCTATTAAAAATACTATTATAACTTATTTTGGGTTTGGTATTGGTGCTGTTAACGTTATATTTTTATATACTCAATTTGTTAGCGAAGCTTATTTTGGTTTAATCACTTTTATCCTGTCTACAGCAAGTATTTTAATGCCATTTATGGCTTTTGGCGTGCATAACACAATTGTTAAGTTTTATTCTTCGTTTAAAACCAGACAATCACAAAATAGCTTTTTAAGTTTAATGTTACTTTTACCATTACTTCTAATAGTTCCGTTAGGATTAATTACGCATTTTGCTTATGATTTGATTGCCAATTGGCTATCTAAAGAAAATGCTATTATAAAGGACTACACTTGGTTAATTTACATTTGTGCAGCAGCTTTTGCCTATTTTGAAGTATTTTACGCCTGGAGTAAGGTGCAATTACGAAGCGTATTTGGTAATTTTATGAGTGAGGTGTTTCACAGATTTGTTACCATGTTGCTGTTGTTAAGTCTTTATTTTGGTTACCTAAATGTAGATCAATTAATTTACGGGATTGTTATTACATACATTGTCAGAGCCTTAATTATGAAGCTATATGCTTTTAGCCTTAGGATGCCAGTTTTTAAATTAACTAAAATCCCTAATATTGGAAGTATTTTAAAATATTCTGCTTTAATTATAATCGCAGGCTCTGTGGCTAATATAATATTAGAGATAGATAAGTTTATGCTTGGTCAGTTTCAGGCGCTTAATAATGTTGCCTATTATGGTGTAGCTATTTATATTGCTACGGTTATAGGTGTTCCTGCTAGAGCAATGCATCAAATAGCAAACCCTTTAACCTCTAAGCTTTTAAATGAAGGTCACAAGGTTGAACTTAAAATACTTTATCAAAAAAGTTCTATTAACTTATTTATTATTAGCGGATTTATATTTTTATGTATTATAATAAATATCAATAAGTTATATCTTTTAATTCCGGAAAATTATAGCGAAGGCTTTTTGGTTGTTTTAGTGATTGGTCTTGCTAAACTATCAGACAACCTTATTGGAAATAATAATGCCATACTTTTTAATAGCGACTATTATAGGGTAGTGCTAGTCTTTGGGATTTTATTAGCAATACTAACCGTAGTTTTAAACCTTGTTTTTATTCCGTTGTATGGAATAAATGGAGCTGCATACGCAAGTTGTATTACTATTTTTACATACAATACTATAAAACTATTGTTTGTGTATAAAAAATTTAAAATTCAACCGTTTACATTGGCTACCATAAAAACAACACTACTAATATTGGTTTGTGGTTTAAGTTTGTTTTTTTGGGAATTTAATTTTAATCCCATTATTAGCATTGTCGCTAAAACGTTAATTTTAATTATAATCTATGGATTGACTGTTTTTAAATTTAATTTATCAGAAGATATTTCAAAAATATTAAATCGCTTTATTCCATAAAAAAAACCTACTTAAAGTTGCTTTAGGGCAAACAACCTTAGTAGGAATTCTATTCAATCGACTAGTTAATAGTCTTTTCTAATTTCTAGATCTAGTACTTCTTCTTGATGAATCAGTGTTTTGTCTTGACGATGTACTTCTTGAAGTCGTAGTTCTAGGTTTAGAAGTTGTACGTTTATTAACCTGCGTATTACTTCTATTTGTTCTTGTATTTACTTTAGTATTAGTTCTGGTTCTAGGTTTAGAGGTTGTTGTTTGATTTCCTCTAGTTCTAGGTATGTTTGTAGTGTTACCTCTAGTTCTAGGTGTTGCAGTAATCACTTTATTGTCTCTAGTTTTAGTGTTAACCGTATTACCTCTTGTTTTAGGTTTAGTATTTACAGTATTATTTGTTCTAGGTCTAGATGTGGTTGCATTACCTCTTGTTCTTGGTGTTGCAGTTGTAGCCCTATTGTTTCTAGTTCGAGGTGTAGTGGTAGCTCTTGGTGCTCTTCCTGCTGTTCTAGAGGCTAAAGCTCTATTTCTTGAAATCGTATTACCTCTTCGACTTGCTACAGCAGTAGTACGTCTGTAATTATTAACGTAAGGTCTGTCGTATCTATATCTAATTGGTGTATAATGTCTTCTATAAGGTGTTGTATAAAGTACGCAGTAGTTTACTGGTGGAATTACATAATATGCATGCCAAGGTCTATAAACATAAGCTCTGTTGTAAATATTTATAAAGCCAGTACTATGAGAATAACGATTGTAGCGGTTGTAGTGTACATATAATCCTCCAACACGACTAATGTAACCTCTGTTATTGTAGTTAATATAAACATTTCCTACTTGATTAACACGACCGTAGTAGTCATAGTAAATAGGTGTGTTTTCAACTTGAATAACAGCTCCAAACTCGTCATATTGTACATATGCGCCATAATCATATCCTGTATTAAAGCTAATATTTGTGTTTCTATTATTAATTTCTACACTAACTTGAGGTCCATAACTAGGCATATAAAAGTCAAATTGACCATCTGCATAAATAGAAAACTCAATTCCTGCTTCAGTAAAAATGAAAGAATTACCATAACCTTTTACATAAGAGTTATTAGTCACACCATTATCTATCGTTGTGTTTGTGTCTGCATTAACAGAAAACCCACTAAGGAGAATTGCTGATAATAATAGGAATACTTGTTTCATAATTATTTGTTTTAAGATTGAACACTTACATAAATACAAGCATCGTGCCAAAAACAAAAAACTCAATATTCACAAGGGATTAAGGTTGTTTTTAAATTTATTAAAGGCGATAAAAAAAAAGCCATAAACAAAAGTTTATGGCTTTAAATAATATTTATAAATTAGATTTTCTACCTATTTTTTAGCTGAGTAGGTTGTGTATCGACAGTTTTTCTGTAATACATTGTATCATTATTATTACTTGTTTGGTATTGATAATGACCATTATTAGTTTGACCTATATAATGATTAGAATTACTTCTGTTAACTTGACCAATAGTTTTAATTAATTGTCCTTGTCTATTGTAGTATAAACGCATACTTCCAATTTGACTAACTAAACCTTGACGGTTGTAACTAATGTAAACAGAACCTAAACGTTTAATTTGACCACTCCTGTTATAATTTAAAAACACATTTCCTATGCGTCTAACTTTACCATCACGATCATGTGTTATTATCATACCTCTATCTCTAGGGTTATTGTAAGTTACTTGTGTACCTGGAGCACCATTTGTAACATTTAATGCTCTTCGTTTTGTATTGGCGTTAGTGCGTCTGTAATAATAGTCTCCTTGCGTGTGATTTATTGCTGTGTTAAAATCAAAACTTCCGTCAGGAAAAATTAAAAACTCCACACCACGTTCTGTAAACAAGATTGGTTGTGCGTAATAATTTCTGTTTAGTACTAAATCTTCACCTTGCGATGCAGATTTAGCTTCTGCTGTTACAGTCGTTAATCCAATTAACATACCTGTAAATAATAGTACTAGTTTTTTCATAGTATTAAGGATTTAGATTGTATCAGTTATTGTTTGAAATTATTATGAAATAAAATTTTGATTTTTGTCTTTATACAAGTAATAAAAATCAAACATAGCCTTAGTTATGTTTTCTTTTTTTTACGAAGTAGAAAGGGAAAAAGGACTTTTTATTATAATCATTTCAAATGATATCTGATATTATGCCTACTATTTAAGCGTTTCGGCATTCGCTATTTTGATTAAGTAGTTTCAATAGCTGTGCCAAAGTTGTTATGCATTGATTTTACTGCATGTACAAGACGTTTTGTTAGTTTATTTCAATTTAATTATATATTGAAAAGTTTATAGTTGATTAAAATATTTACTTTTATAAAAACTACTAACTAATGTCCTTAAAGTATACCAAGTGTAAAAATTGTGATAGCGATTTTAAATCAGGATTCCCATTTTGTCCACATTGTGGAATGAAAGATAAAGAGGAATTAACACTTGGAATTTTATTTTACAATACCTTAAATAATTATCTGCTGTGGGATTCTAAATTTTTAAAGAGTTTTATTCCGTTAATGAGTAAACCAGGATTTTTACCTAAAAGATTTATTGAAGGTAAACGTCTATCTTATTTGCATCCTGCACAATTATATTTATTTGTTACGTTTGTGTTTTTCTTTTTGTTTTCCTTTCAAATGAATAAAGTAGAAGAAGATTTAAATGAAGATTTTAAAGCGCAATCAACTAAAGTTTTAAATGAAATTGAAAGAAAAGAAATGGACTCTATTGAAAGAAGTGAAATTAGAGCCACGTTAAATAGTAATAAGTTACTGTCCGGAATGACAGATAAACAGATAGATTCTATTGTAAATCAAAAAGAAATTAAATCAAGTAATAACGTTTTATTTGGGTACGAGAGTCAAAAAATAGACTCATTATTAACTGTTGGAGCGTCAAAGGAATCTATTTACATAGCTATGGGAATGGATGATAATCCAGGATGGTTTGATAGGATGTTATATCCTAGACTTTTAAAGTTTCATCAGGATAGAAAAGCTGGTACGATTTGGATGTCCATGATAAATACAACACCAATAGCATTATTTATTTTATTACCAATTTTTGCTTTCTTTTTGAAATTATTTTTTTGGAAAAAAGGACGATATGCTTACCATTTGGTGTTTTCTTTTTACTTTTTCGCCTTTATTTTTACAGTGTTTAGTATTTTATTAATCAGCAATTTTATTATTGATGTACCTAATTGGATAGACTTTTTAATAGCCTTGTCCACATTTATATATTTAGTAATTGCTGTTAAACGGTTTTATAATCAACGATTATTTTACAGTGTTTTAAAAAGCGGAATTGTGTCTTTAGTTTTTTTAGTAGTGTTAGTACCTATTGCTTTTTTGGTATTGGGTTTTATTTCGTTTTTGTCCTATTGATTAAAAATCAAATAATAAAACGGTTATAATTTATCTTTTAAATACTTAGCTGTCACACTATTTTTAACCTTTACAACTTCTTCTGGAGTACCAAACGCAACCAAATGACCACCATTTTCGCCACCTTCAGGACCTAAATCTATAATATGATCTGCACATTTAATAAGTTCTAAATTATGCTCCACAACAATTATAGAATGTCCTTTTGCTATTAGCGCATAAAAGGATTTTAATAATTTTTGTATATCATGAAAATGTAAACCAGTAGTAGGCTCGTCAAAAATAAACAACATTTTTTCTTTAGTAATTCCTTTACCTAAAAAGGTTGCTAACTTTATACGTTGGGCTTCACCACCAGATAGGGTAGAGCTGCTTTGTCCTAAGGCAACATAACCTAAACCTACGTCTTGTAAAGGTTGTAGTTTGTTTTTAATCTTAGAGACTCCGTTTTTATCAAAAAAGTCAATAGCATCATCGATAGTAAGATTTAAAATATCATCAATATTTTTATCTGCAAAAGTGACTTCTAATACTTCTTTTTTAAAACGCTTCCCTTTACAAGTTTCACATTCTAAATGGACATCAGCCATAAATTGCATTTCGATAGTTACTTCACCTTCTCCTTTACAAGTTTCACAACGTCCACCATCCACATTAAAACTAAAGTGTTTAGCAGCGTAATTGCGTATAGTACTAAGTTTTTGTTTAGCATACAACGCTCTAATATCATCATAGGCTTTAACGTATGTCACAGGATTAGATCTAGAGGATCGTCCAATAGGGTTTTGATCAATAAACTCTATATTTTTTATTATATTATAGTTCCCTTTTAACTCAGTAAACTGTCCTGCTTTATCACTAAAGCCAGTTAAGTACTTTTGTATGGCAGGAAATAATATTTTTTTAACCAAAGTACTTTTTCCACTTCCAGAAACTCCAGTAATAACCGTTAGCATTTCTAATGGAAAAGACACATCTATGTTTTTTAAATTGTTTTCTCTAGCTCCAATAATGTCTATGCTGTACTTGCTAGTTCGACGTGTTTTAGGTACTTCAATTTTTAAAGTTTCGTTTAAATATTGTGCAGTTAATGATGTTGATTTTAAAATATCAGCATACGTACCAACAGCAACAACTTGACCTCCTAAAGTCCCAGCTTCTGGACCAATATCTATTATTTGGTCGGCTTCTTTCATGATGTCTTCATCATGCTCTACCACAATTACTGTATTACCCAAATCGCGAAGTTGTTTTAATACTTGAATTAAACGTTCAGAGTCTTTTGGATGTAATCCAATACTAGGTTCGTCCAAGATATACATGGATCCGACTAAACTACTTCCTAATGAAGTGGCTAGATTAATACGTTGGCTTTCTCCACCAGAAAGAGTGTTGGATTTTCGGTTTAAAGTTAAATAATCTAAACCTACATTATGTAAAAAGCTAAGTCTGTTTTTAATTTCTACTAATAGACGTTCTGCAATTTTTGTATCGTACTCATTTAACGTGATAGTATCAAAAAACACAGCTAGTTTACTTAACGGTAATTCTACTAATTCTGTTAAAGTTGCATTACCAACTTTTATATAGTTTGTTTCTGGTCTTAAGCGTTTACCATGACAGACTTTACATTGTGTTTTACCTCTGTATCGAGAGAGCATTACACGATTTTGAATCTTATATGCTTTGCTTTCTAACTCGGCAAAAAAGCTATTTAAACCTTCAAAATATTGGTTTCCTTCCCAAATTAAAGCTTTATGTTCTGGACTTAATTGAAAATATGGCTTATGTATTGGGAAATCAAATTTATGAGAATTGTTTACCAATTGATCTTTATACCAACTCATGCTGTCACCACGCCAAGGAAAAATAGCGTTTTCGTAAACAGAAAGAGCTGTATTTGGTACAACTAAATCATCATCAATACCAATAACATCACCATAACCTTCACATTTTGGACAAGCTCCATAAGGATTATTAAAGCTGAATAAATGAACGTTTGGTTCTAAAAATTGAAGCCCATCTAATTCAAATTTATTACTAAAATGACGACTGGTATTGTCTGCAAGAGTTTCGATATAACAATTACCTTTTCCTTCAAAAAAGGCAGTTTGTATGGCGTCTGCTAATCTGTTATAAAAATCCTCATCGTCTTTAGTAACAATTCTGTCTACTACTAAAAATAAATCTTTAATAGACGTTAAGTCCTTAGCATCGTCAATTCTTAAGACTTTATCTTTTACTTTTATTCTAGCATACCCTTGTGCATTTAAAGCATTTAGTTTGTCTTGTAATTCACGACCTTCTTCAAGTACAACAGGAGCTAACAATAAAAGCTTTTCATTTAAGGCTAAGCCTTTTATATAATTAATAACGTCAGTAACGGTATCTTTTTTTACTTCCTGACCAGAAATAGGTGAGTAGGTGCGACCAACTCTGGCAAACAATAGTTTTAAATAGTCATAAATCTCTGTTGTTGTTCCAACAGTTGATCTAGGGTTAGTACTATTAACTTTTTGCTCGATAGCTATAGCAGGCGCAATACCTTTGATATAATCTACTTTAGGTTTGTTTAAGCGTCCTAAAAATTGTCTAGCATAACTACTTAAACTTTCTACATAACGACGCTGACCTTCTGCATACAAAGTATCAAAAGCTAAACTTGATTTTCCAGAACCTGATAAACCAGTTATTACAACCAATTTACGACGTGGTATAACGACATCAATGTTTTTAAGATTGTGCAATTTTGCACCTTTAATTATAATGTTTTCTTTTGGATTTACTTCAGAAAGCGGTGTTGTCATAGTTATTTTTACGTCTTGACTACAAAGATAACATAACTTAATCATCTAGTAAAAAAGATTATTGTGCAATAAAATGTTAAAACTTTAGATTTTTTTTGCTTTTTCGGAATGATTGTTGTTATATTTGATGCATATCAATGACCTAACTTAATTTTTGCCTATACTATAACATTACTTTTTTTTTATAAACCCCAAGCCAGAGCCTTTTTTTGGTGTCCAAAAAGTAATGATTATGCAAAAAGTAACAATCACAGATGCTATTCTTGTTAGTAACTATATTAAAGGAGACGAGTCTGCTTTAGAAGTATTGATTACTAGACACAAACAACGTATTTATAGTTTTATTTATTCTAAAGTATTTGATAGAGATATTGCTGAAGATATTTTTCAGGATACCTTTATTAAAGTCATTCGTACTTTAAAACGTGGTAAATATAATGAAGAGGGTAAGTTTTTACCTTGGGTTATGCGTATTGCACATAATTTGGTAATTGATCATTTTAGAAAAAATAACAGAATGCCAAAATTTGATAATTCTGGTGATTTTGATATCTTTTCTGTTATTAGTGATACGTCTTTAAATGCTGAAAAAGTTATGGTTAAAGAGCAAGTTGAGTCAGATGTAAGACGTTTGATAGACGAGCTGCCAGAAGATCAAAAAGAAGTTTTAGTTATGCGTATGTATAATGATATGAGTTTTAAAGAAATATCAGAGCGTACAGGTGTTAGTATTAACACTGCATTGGGTCGTATGCGCTATGCATTAATTAATATGAGAAAGGTTATTGAAAAGCACAATATAGTATTGACTAATTAAAATACAATAAAGTATAATTTTGCTCGTTATTTGTTTATACCTTAAACTAATATACATGGCAAAAATTTACTCAGAACATTCTAATACCCCAAAAAAACACGGTTTTAAACTAAAACCTAAAGATGAAACCATAAGTTTTATCTTAAATTATAGCAAGGCTTTAAGTGTTATAAATTATAAAAATTTGAAGTTTGAAGCACTTCAAAACTAAACTTGGAAACGTCCTGATAGTCTCAGGACGTTTTTTATTTGTAGTACGCTTTTAGGACAGACGCTCTCCCAATAGTCTTAGTTATAATATCTTTTTCTAAATCCCAACCTCTGGCAGGAGAATACTCGCGTCCATACCATATTATTTGAAGGTGTAAATCATTCCAAGTATGTTCTGGAAATAAACGTTTGGCATCTTTTTCTGTTTGTTGCACACTTTTACCATTAGTTAAATTCCATCGATACATTAATCTATGTATGTGCGTGTCAACCGGAAATGCAGGAACACCAAAAGCCTGACTCATAACTACGCCTGCAGTTTTGTGACCAACTGCAGGAAAGGTCTCTAAAGCTTCAAAAGACTGTGGTACAACACCATTGTAGTCTTCGACTAGCATTTTTGATAATCCGTATATACCTTTACTTTTCATTGGTGATAAACCACAAGGTCTGATTATTTCTTTAATTTCTTCCACACTCATCTTAATCATATCGTATGGATTATCTGCCTTAGCAAACAATATAGGTGTGATTTGATTGACTCTAACATCAGTACATTGTGCAGATAATAAAACAGCAACTAATAAAGTGTAGGGATCTTTATGATTTAATGGTACAGGAATTTCGGGATATAGCTTATTTAACGTATTTATAACAAAATCTACCTTTTCTTGCTTAGTCATTAATTGTATTTTTGAATGAAACCAAAATTACAACTATGAATACATTAAAACAAGGTGATAAAGTACCAAATTTTACAGTTAATGATCAAGACGGAAACCCTGTGTCATTATCCGATTATAAAGGAAAAAAACTAATTGTTTTCTTTTATCCAAAAGCTAGTACACCTGGTTGTACAGCAGAAGCTTGTAATTTAACCGATAATTATAAAGCCTTACAAGATAAAGGTTATGAGATTTTAGGAGTAAGTGCAGATTCTGAAAAAAGACAGACTAATTTTAAAAATAAATACAGTTTTCCGTTTCCGTTATTAGCAGATGAAGAAAAAGAAGTAATTAATGCTTTTGGTGTTTGGGGTTTAAAAAAGTTTATGGGTAAAGAGTATGATGGTATCCACCGTAAAACGTTTTTAATTGATGAAGATGGAGTAGTAGCCCACGTTATTGATAAGGTTAAAACCAAAGATCATGCAGCTCAAATTTTAGAGTTGTAACAAAATTGACACATAATAAAATTAAAAAAAGCGACCAATTGGTCGCTTTTTTATACTTATAAGACTAGATTATTCATCATCATTATCTGTTTCTTCCATAGTGTGATATACGTTTTGTACATCATCATCATCATCTAATTTTTCTAATAATTTTTCTACATCAGCAGCCTGTTCTGGAGTTAAAGCTTTAGTAACTTGTGGTATGCGTTCAAATCCCGAAGATAAAATTTCAATTTCACGTCTTTCAAGTTCTGCTTGGATAGCTCCAAAACTTTCAAAAGGTGCGTAAATTAAAATACCATCATCATCTGCAAATACTTCTTCTGCTCCAAAATCTATAAACTCTAGTTCTAATTCTTCAGGGTCTAAACCTTCAGCAGCAACTCTAAAGTTACAAGTATGGTCAAACATAAATACTACAGATCCTGATGTACCTAAACTACCATCACATTTATTAAAATAACTACGTACGTTAGCTACAGTTCTGGTGTTATTATCTGTTGCAGTTTCAACTAAAACAGCAATTCCATGAGGTGCATAACCTTCAAAAATTACTTCTTTAAAATCACCTTGACTTTTGTCACTTGCTTTTTTAATAGCACGTTCCACATTGTCCTTAGGCATGTTTACTGCTTTGGCATTTTGTATAACTGCACGTAAACGTGAGTTACTAGCTGGATCTGGTCCACCTTCTTTTACAGCCATTACAATGTCTTTTCCAATGCGTGTAAAAGCCTTGCTCATTGCAGACCAACGTTTCATTTTACGTGCTTTTCTAAATTCAAAAGCTCTTCCCATGATTATATGTTTTTATAGTTTCGCTGTAGCAAAACCTAGATTATTTTATTGAATCACAAATTTAAAAAAATATGTGAATAAAGTGGTATTAGTCCTCTTCCTCTTCAACAATATGCTCAATTGCTAAGGCTAATTTAAAATCTTTATCTGTAACTCCACCTGCATCATGTGTTGTTATTGTAATTTTAAGGACATTATATTCGTTAGTCCATTCAGGATGATGATTTAATGCTTCGCACTCAAAAGCAATTCTGCTCATTGCGCTAAAACAATCTTTAAAATTTTCAAATTCAAATTCTGCATGGATTGCATTATCATAATGTTCCCATTCTGGTAGTCTAAGTAGACGTTGTTCTATTTCTGTTTGTGTAAGTAATGCCATATTTTTTATTTAAAAATAATAAATTAAACTTCTAATTCTGTTAAAATTTCTTGACTTAATAACTGTAAATGCTTAGGTAGCTTGTTTTCTTTAGAAAGGACTGCTAAATACCTGTCGTCATTGGTTGTGTACACTTGTTTTAAAAGTGGGTTTTTTATGTTTAGCGACGCGATAATTTCTTTTATAAAATCGTCATGATGCACTAAATCTACACTACCTAAATGGAATATGCCTTTTTTATTTTGGTTTATTAAATAATGAATTTGTTGTGTGACTTTAGTATCTGTGGTGACATTCATTATTAAATTTGGAAATACTTCAAAGGGT
The DNA here is from genome assembly GCF_038154885.1 of Olleya sp. Ti.3.14. NCBI lineage: Bacteria > Pseudomonadati > Bacteroidota > Flavobacteriia > Flavobacteriales > Flavobacteriaceae > Olleya > Olleya sp. Ti.3.14. The sequence continues at coordinate 319,633 of NZ_JBAKAO010000001.1, read as the reverse complement.
ATTTTTTCTTTAATATGAAATTTAATCTCTTGTATTCTTGGAGATTGCGCTCCAAAGACCATTGGTAGTCTTAAAATCGCATAATATTGTTTTGGCAAACGCAATAGCATGTTCTCTATTTTTATTTTAAAATGACCATACATACTATGACTTAATGTTTTGTCATTTTCATAGCTAGGAAATTTGCTATAGGCATCAAAAACATTTGCTGATGATAAAAATATTAATTTACTGTTGTTGGCAATAATGTACTCGGTAATATGCTGGTGAGCAATAATTTGTGCCGAAAAATTACCTCGTATTGCAGAAATTACAATGGTAGGTTTTACAATATCTAGGATTTCAAAAATATCATCTTCTTCAATATTGTATTGAAAGTAATGTTGGTTTTTATTAAAGGCGTAATTGTCTCTGCAATAGGTCCCAAAGGTTCTAAAATAGCCACATAACTCTTTGTATAAAGCCTGTCCAATAAAACCACTGGCACCTAAAATCAGTATGCGATGTTTGTTATTTATCTCTTTCATTAGTAAGGATAACGTTTAGAAAATAGATAAATTGGTCTGTGTTGTAAATTGTTCTAACGCTTGCATTCCAATTAACGAATTACCTTTAGCGTTTAGACCAGGACACCAAGTAGAAATTATAAAATGGTTAGGTAGTAAGGCAACTATACCACCACCAACGCCACTTTTACCAGGTAGTCCAACTTCAAAAGCAAACTCACCAGACTCGTCATAAAAACCACAAGTTAGCATGATTGCATTTATACGTTTGGCTTGACTACTTGAAATATGTTGCTTATTATTTATGCATTTACCTTTATTAGCAAATAAATAAAATGCTTTTGCCAGTTGAGAGCAAGTCATCTCTAGAGCACATTGATGGAAATAAAAATCCATTACATCCTCTACATCGTTATTTAAATTATTAAAAGATTTTAAAAGGTTGGCAGCAGCATAATTGTTATATCCCGTTTTACGCTCTGACTCGGCAACTTTATAATTATAGTCAATAGTTTGGTCGTTGGCAATATCACGTACAAATTGTAAAAAATCGGCTTTTGGATTTTCAAATTTAGAGCATAAAATATCTGCAACTACTATGGCACCTGCATTTATTAAAGGGTTTCTAGGAATACCATTTTCTAACTCTAATAAAGACAAATGATTAAAAGGGTTTCCTGACGGTTCCACATCCACACGCTTCCATATATCATTGTTTTCAAAAGCAATCGCTTTGGATAAGGATAAAACTTTAGAAATACTTTGTATTGAAAATGGGACTTCTGCATCACCAACCTTAAACGATCGACCGTCCATGTGTTGCATGTAAATGCCAAATTGATTGACATCTTGTTTTGATAATTCTGGTATATATGAAGCAACAACACCCTTAACAACGTTGTCTTTTAGGTTATTATGGATGTTGTTTATTATTGTGTTAAAATCTAACATAAAGTATAATTACACTTTGTAAAACGGAAGTTTTACAACAGTTGCAGGCACTGCATTTTTACGTATTTGTATATTTATTTTACTGTTTACATCTGCAAAAACCGTTGGTACATAACCTAAACCAATACCTTTATTTAGCATAGGTGACATGGTTCCGGAAGTAACTTCACCAATTTTTTTGCCTTGTCCATCTACAATGTCATAGCCTTGTCTAGGGATTCCTCTTTCGTCTAATTCAAAAGCGACTAATTTACGGTCTACACCTTTGCGTTTTTGTGCTTCTAAAGCATCACTATTAGTAAAGGTTTTAGTGAATTTTGTTACCCAACCTAATCCAGCTTCAATAGGTGATGTTGTATCATCAATGTCATTTCCGTAAAGGCAATAACCCATTTCTAAACGTAAAGTATCACGAGCAGCTAAGCCAATTGGTTTTGCGCCAGCTTCAGTAACTTTATCCCAGATTTGTTTAACCTCGTCATTTTTACAATAAATCTCAAAACCACCACTTCCAGTATATCCAGTTGCAGAAATAATGACATTGTCTATACCTGCAAAATCACCAACTTTAAAGTTGTAAAATTTAATGTCAGATAAATCATGACTAGATAAAGCCTGCATTTTTTCAACTGCATTAGGACCTTGAATAGCTAATAACGAGTAGTCTTCAGACAAATCACGCATATCTGCACCAACTGTGTTTTTAGAGCTAATCCAGTTCCAGTCTTTTTCAATATTACTAGCATTAACGACTAGTAAATATTGTTCTTCTTTTAATTTATAAATAATTAAATCGTCAACAATTCCACCATCATCATTTGGTAAACAAGCATATTGTGCTTTACCAATAGTTAACTTAGACGCATCATTACTACTTACACTTTGTATTAAATCTAATGCATTTGGACCAGAAATTAAAAACTCTCCCATATGTGATACATCAAACACACCACAGTCTTTTCTAACTGCTTCATGTTCTATATTTACACCATCATATTGTACAGGCATGTTGTAACCTGCAAAAGGAACCATTTTTGCACCAAGTGCTTCGTGTGTTGCTGTTAAAGCTGTGTTTTTCATGAAATATATTTTTGTTTTACCGTCAAGCGGAAATTTTAAAATGTTGTCTAACAAAAGTATTGAAAATTATTGAGTTGCTTTTAGGTTTAGAAATAATATCAAGTTAAAATTTACTTAGTCTTTTATTAAGATGCAGAATGCTAATCAATTATTTCCATTGTCATTAATCTACCATTAAAAGCTATATCATGTTTTAGTATTTTTCTGTTAGTAACGTCAATATAATAAGTGCTAATAGTTTGATTTTTAGAGATGTCGTCTGTTGTTTGCACTTTCCAAACTTTAGTTTCTTGACCATTTAAGTTTAATATTACCAATTCTGTATTTTTAATAGTAGCTGTTATAACACCTGTTGAAGTTGTAGGATTTGTAGTCAAAAATGGCAATACTATTTTGATAACCTTCCGTTAACGGTAAAAAACTAATAAGTTGTGGGTAAAAATTACTGTCAAAAAAAGGTTTAGATGTAGCTTCATTAATTGCTGTTTTAGTATTGGTTTTTTTATCTAAATAATAACCAGTAACCTTAGAGTTAAAATGTAATACCATATCACGTAGTTGATTGTATGAAGAGTGGTATATAGGTTTAAAGTTTGAAACAAAAAACATCCCGTAATTTACGGGATGTTTTTATTAAAAATAGTGGTAAACTTAGTTAACTATTATTGTATTACAACAGGAAAAACAGCTTGCACATCAGTTTCTCCACCTGCGTTTGTAATGTCTCCATCGCTAACACCAACTGCAGATTTGCTTGGTTCATGACGTAAAGTAATTGTTAGATTTCCAGTCATAGCTGTAGCAGCTGTAGTTAAAGTAAACTCTAAACCTAAAGGATTTCCGTTATCATCAAAATCCGCATAAGTAAAAGTAGCAATGCTATTTGTTACATTATAAAAAAATTGGTGGTCATTACTTTCTTCTTCAATTTCTTCATTTATTTCTTCAGCAGGAGATTCAGTTTCGTTTAACAAAACTAGACTACCATTATATACTGTGTTGGCCACTAAGTCTGATGATACTGTTATTACTGGAGCATTTGGTCCATCACCATCTAAATCACGTGTTTGCATTGTTACGGTTGTACCTCCACCCACTGGAATAAGTGTAGCTGTTAAGGTTGTGATTACTTCCTCCTCATTAACAGGTTCTGGGTTGTTTGTATTATCATCGTCGCTTGAACACGCTGTAAATGCAATTGAAATTAAAAATAATAGTGATACTTGTTTTATGGTTTTTAATGTTAAAGTTTTCATTGTTAATATTTTTAGTGTTAATAGTTTAATTTTAATTGTAACATTATATTCCTTCCTACATCATCACCAAAATAACGTAATCTATTAAGGTTTTCTCGGTAATTTGTATTAAAAATATTTGTAATATTTAGACCAATATTTAGGTCTGTTTTTTCAGAAATATCTAAACTAATATTGCTTTGTAAATGCAATAAGTGATAGGCTGGAGGTGTAGTGCTAACATCTACCAATTCCATTTGTCCTGTAGTTGGTATAAATACTTCAAAATTATTATTTGGGTAATCATTTTGTCTAAAGACCCACTCACTTTGTAATTCGGTTTTAAGATCTAACCATTTTGGGTTAGAATACCCTATGATATTTACAGTTTTAAACGAAGGCATATCAATTAACGCTTGATCTTGACTAACATCCTTTCCTTTTGTGATTGAGGATTTATTATTTAAAAACCAATGGTCATTAAAGCTATAATTAGCAGTAAGATCTAATCCATATAAAGCAGCATTTGTTTGATTGTAACTCCACACTGGGAAGGCACCACGAATGGTTTGTTCTGTTCCAGTAGGCTCTATAAAAATGTAATCTTTTATATAATTATAGAAAGCTTCAATGTTTAATGATAAATTGTTTTTTTGAAAATTATAACTACCAGAAATACGATTTGATGTTTCTTGTTTTAAACGTAAATCTCCTAATTCAATTCTAGCTGCCGAGTGATGTAAGCCATCACTAAATAACTCGGATGGGTTAGGAGCACGATTAGATAATCCATAATTAAATATAAAACTATTATATTCATTTAATTGATAAGCAATACCTGCTGATGCTGAAACATTTTGGTAATTAAAAATTGGATTAGTCAGTAATTGTGTGCCTAAATCGTCAATCACAATATTTCCAAAATCCAAATCATAGTTACGCTCATTCCAACGACTAGTTAAGTAGTATTTTTTAGCATCAATTTGATTAAAATCATAACGTAAACCAAAATCCATAGATAGGTCATTATTTAATTTTAATTCAGTAACAATAAATGCTCCTATATCATACTTGTCATAATCCGGAATTAGGCGTCTAACACCTGTGTTTGCTGCAAAATTATTTTGATATCCAGCATTTACTCCAAAATTATAAGAAATATTGTTTTTAGAATCTAAAGTCACGCTAGTTTTTAAAGTATGTGTTTTTAGAGTTAAATCTATAGCAGGTTTATCTCTATCATCACCAACACGTATGTCATACTCAAAACGATGATTGTTTTGGTAATCATACTGTATGTCTACACGTCCAAATTTTTTAAAACGTTTAAAAAATTCAGTTTTAAAAACATGATGTGTAACGTCCTGTTTAGGCGCATTAATATCATAACTAAAATCTTCAATTACTAATGGTTGTGGATTGTTAATCGCATTAACTAAATCTTCAATGTTACCGATATGCGCTGCTCTTAAAATAGCTATTTCATTATCTAAATAACTATAATATACATTAAAGCCTTTTTCAAAAGTTTTAAAACCACCATTAACAGAAAAACCTTTAGTGTTTAAGCCAGTATTGGTTAAACTATAATCTGGTGCTTCCATATCGCCTGAACGTTTTACAGAAGCCTGTGCACCTATATACCAACCTTTTTTGTACGTTTTTGTTAATGAGGTATTTAAATTATAACCTTTACCATTGGTGTTACCACTTACTATTGTTTTACCGTAAAGTGAATCTTTTAAACTGATGTTAGAAGGTTTTAAAACGATTACGCCTCCAATTGCATCACCACCATAAGCTAGTGCATTGGCACCTTTAATAACGTTGATGCTACCAGCAGTGTTTAAATCTATATTTGGTGCATGTTCAATTCCCCATTCTTGATCCTGAAGCCTTACACCATTAGTCATTACAATAATTCTGCTACTATGTAAACCGTTAATTACAGGTTTAACAATACTATTACCAGTATTTATGGAAGATACACCACTAATCTGTTTTAAAGCATCACCTAAATTAAGTGAACTAAAACGATCAATAACATCGGATTTTAAATGAGTTTCTTGTGCAGTTTTAGTCAATTTAATGCCAGAAGCACCAGTAACTTTAACCTCATTTAGCTCTTCTATATGATGCTCTAGGTTAATTTCTATAAAGGTATCGTTAACAATGTTAACGTCTACTGTTTTGGTTTCGCATGCAAGATGGCTAACCTCCACAACTATTAGAGAATTACATAGATTATCTATATTAAAACGTCCATTAATGTCCGTAGTGGTATACTTATTAAGGCTTTTAATAAAAATGGTAGCATTTACTATTGGTGTGCCATCATGAAAATCATGCACTTCTCCTGAAAAAGTAGCATTGCAGTTTTGACTTTGTGCCCAACTTAAAACACAGCAGCACAAAACCATTAAATAATATTTCATTGTAAAAAAAATTAGTTTAAATAATAACTTATGTTAAACTAAAAAAGGAGGACCTCGAAGCGAGTACGATAATTGCTGATGATTATACTTAAAGTTATATAATGTATTGTTTATTTTTAAGAAATTATCTTCTATATTTAATAAAGAAATTTCAAAAAAAGTATAGTATTGGGTGTTAAGTTTAAACTTATAAAATTCACATTCTACATCAGTTTCATGCATGTGAGACGTAATATTGTCTAAACACACTTCATGCGTATGGTTTTCTAAAACATGTGTAAACTTTACAGCAGAAGGTAGCATTACAGCAAGTAGTAAAACTATTGCTATATATTTAAATGCTATGTGCTGTTGTTGTTTCAATTAATCTACGAATTTACCTAAACCAAAACGTCTTATCATCTTTTTTTCAAATTCCCAAAAGAATTTGTGTTGACCTGAAAGCCACCCAAAAAAGACTAACATTATTTGATAGAAAATTAGCCCAATGATAATATATAAAATCCAATAGACCACAATATTTAAGTTTTCTTTAGTAATTCCTAACCAATATATTATTGGTCTTCCTACAAATAAAGAAGAACTACCAGTAACAGCAAACACTATAAATATGCGTATCATTTCCCATTTATAAGTGACTTCCCACTTGTTTTCTAGTTTTTTAAACAGAAATAATACAAACTTTAATAATACTGAAGTGGTTATTATAGTAAAAGTAATAACTAAGAATATGTTGTTGTCAATCATTTTATTAGCAAGCTTATAGCTAGAATATGCTAGTGCTAAAAATCCTAATACAGGAAATAATAGTTGCCAATTTTGTTGGATTTCCCAACGTTTTTTAAATTTTTCCATTGCAATTTTTATCGTTGCAAAGATATAGAAAAGGCTTTAATTAGGAGGAATACGACCACCTAAAAGATTTTGTTTATATCTGTTTTGGAAATAAACAAAATAATTATACAACTTATAATTAACGTCATAACCATAATCTATGTTAGATTGGTAGTCAATTTGGAGTTCGTATAAGTTTGGGTTGTAGCGTTGTGGCTGTAATGCACGATTATTCCAAGCTGATACATACATTACATTTTTATTTTCTAGATATTGTTGTGTATAATAGCCTTCCGGTTTAGCTACAGTTTGCAACCAAGTATTAAAACCTGGCTCTATAATAATAATATCATATTCTGTTTTGTCACTTGATATGGTAATAGTGTCACCAGGTTGAGCCAATGATAAATCTTTGGAACTAGCAACTTTATTGGTGTTACAGCTAAAAGCTATCATTAATAATAGAGCAAATAAAAGTATGTTTTTCATGCGCTTCTTTTTCTTAAAAATACAAAAAAATAAGTTGATATAAGTCACAAAAAAAAGCCAAACAGAGGTTTGGCTTTATATAAATTATAAAATGAAAGGTTTATTTTCCAAAAAGACCACCTAATAAACCAGATAATCCTCCTTTTTTACTAGATCCACCACCAAGTACCATTCCTGCAACATCATCGATAATGCTACCATCACCATCTGCATCTAATATTTTTTCTAAAAAGCTTTGTTCGTTTTTAGTTTCGTTTCCACCAAGTAAACCACCAAGTAAACCACCTAAGTCATTTGTAGAGCTTACGTTGTTTTGACTTGCTTGTTTTCCTAAAACACCCATTAAAATTGGAGCTGCTACTTTTAATATGTTTGCAACTGATCCAGAATCTAAGCCAGATTTTTGTCCTATTACTTGTTGTACACCATCTCTTTTAGCACCTAATACATGACCTAAAATTTTGTCACCATCATTAACAACTTCTTCATTTACTCCACCTCCAAAAAGGTCTCCTAAATTATCTAATATGCTACCATTGTGCTTTCCTTTAATTGCTCCTAAAAGTCCTTCTGCTCCTTCTGGTGTTGAAGCGTTGCGCTCCATTGCTTTCATTAACACTGGTAAAGCCATTGTTAAAACACTTCCTGTTCTGTCTTGGTCTGTTCCTGTTGATCCAGATACACCACTGATAATTGTTTTTCCTAAATCTGAGTTTAATAGGTCTAAAATTCCTGCCATTTTATATAAAAATTAATAGTTAATACGATTTGATAGTTGAAAAGTACAAAAAAAAGCCACATTTTAACAATGTGGCTTTTTATAAATTCCGTTTTTAATAAGTAAACGTTTAAATGTGTTATTTATCCGTTTAAAAGTATATTTTTAATTTGTGTAGCTAACTCTGTACCAATTCTATCTTGTGCTTCATTAGTTGCAGCTCCAATGTGTGGCGTTAAAGAAATTCTACCATTCATTAATAATTGTACTGCTGGAGTAGGTTCGTTTTGAAACGTATCCAAACCTGCAAATGCTAGTTTTCCGCTTTCAAGCGCACTTACTAAATCTACTTCATTAACAACACCACCTCTTGCAGCATTAATTATAGCAGATCCATCTTTCATGACATCAAACTCAGGTTTGCCTATAACGTAGTCTTTTTGTGCTGGTACGTGAAGTGTAACAAAGTCTGATTGTTTTAAAACATCCTCCATTGTTTCAGTTTTAATATTAAATGTTACTGATTGTCCATCAAAAAAGTCAACACTAACATCTGCAGCTTCTATAAATTTATCTGCTGCAATAACTTTCATTCCAACACCTAAACCAATTTTTGCAACTTCTTGACCAATACGACCAAATCCAATTACACCAAGCGTTTTTCCTCTTAACTCAACTCCTTTAGCGTAGTTTTTCTTTAATTTTTTAAATTGTGTGTCACCATCTAAAGGCATGTTTCTGTTAGCGTCGTGTAAAAATCTTACTCCACCATATAGGTGAGCAAAAACTAACTCGGCAACAGACTGCGATGATGCTGCTGGTGTATTTATAACGTGTAAGCCTTTTTGTTTGGCATAGTCAACGTCTATGTTATCCATTCCGACACCACCACGTCCAATAATTTTAAGATTAGGACAAGCGTCGATTAGATCTTTTCTTGCAGTTGTAGCGCTTCTTACTAGTAAAACACTAATGTCTTTATCGTTTATGTAATTAATTAACTGCTCTTGGGCTACTGTTGTTGTGTTAACTTCAAAACCTGCAGCTTCTAAAGCGTCAATTCCGCTTTGTGAAATTCCGTCGTTTGCTAATATTTTCATTTTCAATAATTTTATGCTTTACTTTCTAATTCACTCATTACTTCAACAAGTACTTTAACGCTATCTAAAGATAAGGCGTTATACATGCTTGCTCTGTAACCTCCAACGCTTCTATGTCCATTTAATCCACTAACGCCAGCTTCTTTCCACATGGTGTCAAAAGTTTCTTTTAAATCTTCATTAACTAATGTAAAGGTAGCGTTCATGTCTGATCTGTCTTCTTTAGCTGCAAAACCTTTAAATAGTGGGTTTAAATCAATTTCAGAATACATTAATCTTGCTTTTTTGTCATTTTCTTTTTCGATAGCTTTAATACCACCTAAATCCTTTAACCATTGTAAAGTTAACATAGAAGTGTAGACTGCAAATACAGGAGGTGTATTAAACATACTGCTTTTGTCTATATGTACTTTATAGTCTAACATTGATGGTATTTTACGCGATACTTTTCCTAAAATATCTTCTTTAACAACAATTAAGGTTGTACCAGCTGGTCCCATGTTTTTTTGAGCTCCTGCGTAAATTAAGTCAAATTGAGAAAAGTCTAATGAGCGTGAAAAAATATCGCTACTCATATCACATACTAATGGGATTGGTGATTTAGGAAAACTTTTCATTTGTGTTCCAAAAATAGTGTTGTTGGATGTGCAATGAAAATAATCATGATCTTCTGGAATATCGAAACCTTTTGGAATATAATTATAGTTAGCGTCTTTAGAGGATGCAACTTCTACAATATCTGCGTAAATTTTAGCTTCTTTAATAGCCTTGTCTGCCCAAGTTCCTGTGTTTAAATAGGAAGCTTTTTTTTCTAATAAATTTTGAGCGACCATTAAAAATTGCATGCTTGCTCCACCTTGTAAAAATAAGGCTTTGTAGCCTTTACCTTCTAGGCCTAATAACTCTAATGCTAAAGCTCTAGCTTGTTCCATCACATCAACAAAGGACTTACTTCTATGCGAGACTTCGATTAAGGATAATCCGTTATCAAAATCTAATAAAGCTTGTGATGCTTTTTGTAATACTTCTTGAGGTAATACGCATGGTCCTGCGCTAAAATTATGTTTTTGCATGGTTACAAATTTAGTTTTCTGGTTATACAGAAATTATCTTATTTTATCAATTAACAAAGGTGCTAATTATTGATTTAAATTAAGTTAAGAATTTAATAATTTATCCTTTAGATTTTTAATAAAAATGCAATTGTGTCAACATCGTCTGCGTAATCTGAAAGTTCTGGTTGTTGTGTTTTTCCAAACGAAACTTCTGAATCATCAAAATTATTAGCGACAATACATTGTATTAAATCTTTATCAAGTTGTAATTTTTGCTTTAAAGTTTCAATAGAATCATAATACTCATAAAACACAGTAGCTATTGGTGATGCGTAGCTTTGGTCTTCTTTAATCATTAAAAAACCATTTTCTAGCATATCAAATTCGCTCATTATATATACTGCTTTATTATAGTCGTAATTGTTAGCGTATTTGGCTTCGTTAATAATCGGATTCCATTTATACATGGCATTAAAAAAAGCATCAAAATTATAATCTCTAGGAATAAACATTTTAGAAACATTTCTGCAACCTAAACCATAGTATCTAAAAATATCATCAGATAAGGCGTCTAACTGTTCTGGAGTTTCAGATCCTGTTAATATTGCAGCCGAGTTTCTGCTTTTTCTAATTATTGAAGGTTTATTCTTAAAATAAAACTCAAAATAGCGTGCTGTGTTATTGCTTCCGGTAGCAATTACTGCGTCAAAGTTTTGTAATTTATCTTCTGTAAAGGTTATTTTTCCTTTTAAATCTGGAGTTACATGTTCTAAATATTTGGCTAAATAGGGTAGAAGGTGTTTGTCGTTAGAAGATTGTTTAACTAATAAGGAATGTCCAGTTAGTAAAACACATAAAAAATCATGAAAACCTACTAACGGAATATTACCAGCCATAATTATGGCAACGGTTTTAGGATTGGTAGTCGTTAAATCGTACTTTTTTAACCAATTTTGAAGCGTTGCTTTAGTTAATTGGTCACTCCAACCTTTTAAAGCATATTGAATATTTTGTTGTGTAAACCAACCATTATGTTCTTTTGCTAACTTAATTTGATGTTTAAAACCATCAAAAAACAATTGGTTATGTAGTATGTTTTCTTTTTTCTCAGGACTTTCTGTAGTAAATTGACTAATAAAATGGCCTAATTGTACAAATGCTTCCGTTATGTGATCTTTGTTACTCATTATTATTTGTATAACACCTTTTTTGGCTTTATTTTTGCACCACAAAGTTAAGTAAACAAAAAAGATTAAAAATACGCTATGGCAATTATTATAACAGACGAATGTATTAACTGTGGAGCTTGTGAACCAGAATGCCCAAATACAGCAATTTATGAAGGTGCTGATGATTGGAGATATAAAGATGGAACAAGTCTTAACGGTAAGTTAGTGTTAACGGATGGTAAAGAAGTTGATGCAGATGAAGCACAAGAGCCTATTAGTGATGAGATTTATTACATTGTACCTGATAAGTGTACAGAATGTGTAGGTTTTCATGAAGAGCCACAATGTGCAGCAGTTTGCCCAGTAGATTGTTGTGTACCTGATGATGATCATGTAGAGAGTAAAGATGCTTTATTAGGAAAACAAAAATTTATGCATCCTGATGGATAATATCTTTTAGAAGCATATACTTGATATAAACTAAATTAAACCTAAGCAGCACAGTCTTAGGTTTTTTTTATGCTATTTTTTGAGCCACTACAGCGTAACAATCAAACATATAAGCTGGCTTGTCAATACACTCTAATACCTTAAAATTATTAAGGTTTAGCAGAAGTTCCCACTCATTTTTAATAAATGCTCTTACTTCTGATTTATCCTCTGCTATTAGTTTTTTTTTGTTTTGTTTAATTTGAAAGTATTTAGAATCCCAATCAAACATAAAGTTGTTTGATGTATTTGTGTTTAAATAGCTATCTCTAGTATACTGATTGTTATTAAATGATGCAGCATGATGTATATGTTTGCCACCTTTTATCATTTTAAAAAACCTGTTAGCATCTATAAAATCAAAACATAATATACCATTATCATCTAAGTTTAAATAAATTGCTTGTAAAGCGTTAGTTACGTCTAGGTTTGATAGTAAGTAGCTAGTCGACCGTCCTGTAATAATAATACTTTCAACAGTGTTATTAAGTTTAAAATACCTCATGTCACCTTGCTTAAAATGACCATTTGGCAGCTTTGAGGATGATAAATTTACCATATCTTGACTATAGTCCAATCCTTGATAATTAAAATTGTTGTCTATAAAATGTTTAGCTAAGTTACCTGTTCCGGAACCTATTTCTAATACACTATTTTTATTATATTTTTTAAGTAGTGTGTTGTAAAATAGATACTCATCTGTATAATTTATAAAGGTTTGATACATAGCATCATAAATCTTTTCAAATCCATTGGAGTATAAACTTTGCATAATTTATTTAGTGTGTTAATTAACTTATTAATGGAATAATACTAATTAAAGATAAAAAAAAATACTGCTCGTAAAGAGCAGCATTTTTTTATTAAAACTATTTTAAATTTTAAAACTTATAGTTTAAAGATAAATTAAACATTGTCCCTAGTTGACTAAAATGGTAACCATCATAAGTCATTTGAGAGTAACGTTGGTTAAAAGTTATTAAATCTGATTGATTTTGAATCTCAGTTTGACCAGTAGAGGTTATTGACGTATCGTTAATTATAGCTTCACCAGCAGCATTTTCAGCTTTGAAGCTCCATTCTGGAAGTACATTTAAAATGTTATTAATGTTTAACGCAATAGTTAATTTATCAGAAGCACTGTAATTGATACCTAAGTCTGTTACAATTTTAGGTGTAAACTCAGTACGTAAATTATTATCTAATCCTTGTTGTTTAAATGTTGTTTTTCCAAAATAGGTGTTGTTTAATGAAAGTCCAAATTTGTTAATTTCATAGTTAGCACCAAGGATCCATTTAGTTTCTGGTCTAGAAGTAAAAAATAAAGCTTCTTGAGTTGCATTTACTACAGATTGACCAGCTTGTGCTACTAAAGGTATGTCTTTAACGTCACCATCTCTTTCGTTTTGGAAAGTGTAGTTTCCTGATAAATTTAAATCCAAGTCTCCATTACCGATTTCAATATTTTTTTTGCTTAATACTACATCAATACCAGATGTTCTTGTGTCAATTGCGTTAGAGAAAAAGCTTATATCTGACAAGTTGTTATCCCTTAAAATATCATCTAGAGGTGTTGTACCAATATTATTACCATTAACGTCAAAAGCTGTACCTGTAATTTCTGCACCTAATACAATTCTGTCTTTTACAGAAATATTATAGTAATCTAAAGTAAAGCTAAAATTGTTTTCAAGTTTACCACCAAATCCAATTGTAAAGTTGTTAGATGTTTCTGCGTCTAAATTAGGGATTCCTAATAAAGTTGCTTGAGTGGATACATTATTAGCTAATCCACCAACAACAATTGCACCACCTGGTTGGAAAGAGTATTGCGATTTTTGTGTGTAAATTTGGTGTAATGTAGGTGCTCTAAACCCAGAAGAAACTGAAGCTCTTGCTGTAAATTGATCGTTTAACTTTAATCTAGAACTAAGTTTGTAAACAAAGGTGTTTCCAAAATCTGAATAATTTTCTGTTCTAATTGTACCACTTAAAAGAAAAGCATCACTTACGTCATAATCAATTGAAAAGTAACCACCAAAATTGTATCTATTAAATTTACCTGAGTTTTGAGGCGTATTTCCAGCAAAAGAATCTGCTCCACCACCTTCGTAAGATGCAGCACCACCTTCGATTACTTCAAAAGTTTCGTTTCTAAACTCTGTACCAAATCCAATACTTACTTTATCGGATAGTACTCTAGAGATGTCAATGTTACCAACGTTATGTGTAAATCTAGTTCCTCCTGGATCAAAAGATTGTGGACTATTAGCTCTGTATAATTCTACAGCTTCAAACTCTCCTGTTTCAGGATTGTAATTTGCTGCATAAACTTCATTTCCGTTATGAGATTGATTAACCTTATAGGTCTGTGTGTTTCCTCCTGTAGTATAACTTAAATCAACATTCCAATCGTTTATTTTAGTTCTTACTCCAACGGTACCATTGTAATCGTTTAATAAACCTTCAAAAGTTGGCACATATCCATCATATCCATTAGTTGTATTTGGATTATTTCCAGGAAAAAAATCTGCTAAATAAGCATTGTCATCATTTAAAGCCCTCCAATATGGCGTTCTGTAATTAGCAAAGCTATTTACTTTTTTATATACGTAAGCTGCGTTAAAATAAAGTTCTGTGTTTTCAGCTATATCTAACCCACTATTAATTAAGAATTTTGAAGCTGCATTTTCAGGAGAACCATTAATATTTCCTGCATCTGGACGACGAGATAAAAATTCTTGAACAAATCCTAAATCAGCATCAAATCCTAAATCAGCATCAGCTTCTGCTATAGCATTTACTGTTCCTGGTCTATTTGCTAAATTAGTTTTAGAAAAATCTATAGTGTAATTAATAAAACCTTTATCGCCTCCAATTGTAGAACCATTATTTACAGCAATTCCAATCATTTCTCCATCACCTTCACTAGTAATACCACTTCTTAAAGTTGCAGATCCAAAATTTGCATTATCTTTTAGTATAATATTCATTACACCAGCAATAGCATCAGAACCATATTGAGCAGACGCACCATCTCGTAAAATTTCTACACGTTTAATCGCGTCTGTAGGTATGGCAGAAATATCTGCACCAGTTTCTCCACGTCCAGGAGAAGTTTGTGTGTATAATAAAGCACTTAAATTTTTACGCTTTCCGTTAATTAGTATTAAGGTTCTGCTTGGACCCATGTTTCTAATTTCATAAGGGTCTAATAAAGAAGTCGCATCATTAACAGGTGTTTGTACTGTGTTAAAGGATGGTATTCTGTACTGTAGTGCTTTGTCAAAGGTAGCTTGACCAGTGGATGTTAGTTCTTTTGTACCAACTACGTCAATAGGCAATGCGCTGTCTACATTACTTCTGGGAGCTGTTCTAGAACCAACCAATACAACTTCATCCAATGCCTCACCACTTGATAATGTAACATTAACTGTAGACTGACCGTTTACCGATATTTCTTTACTTTCATAACCAACGTAACTAAATACTAAAGTAGCATTGCTTGACACGTTTAATGAGTAATTACCATCAAAATCCGTTGTTGTTCCGTTAGAGGTTCCTTTTTCTACAACATTAACTGTAGGTATGCCAAAACCATCGTCACCTTTAACAGTACCAGTTACATTGGTTTGTGCACTTGCAAATGCTACAGAGAGCAGAAGTAAAAACAATAATTTAAGTTTTTTCATATTTAAAGATTTTAAGTTGATTAGACGCTAAATTATGTTAAAATTTTAACAAAACGATGTTGTTTGTTTATAAAATTTATAAAATTTGTAAGAATTTATCAGTATTTTTGTTAAATATTAAGTGTTTTATTGGGTTTTTGTAGAGTCAATTAAATATAAAACAACTGTAATTTAGTAAATAAGATAGTGCTATATTTGCAGCCTTAATTTGAAATAAATTTTCTTTACATGAAAGCAGGAATTGTAGGATTGCCTAACGTTGGTAAATCAACATTATTTAATTGTTTATCAAATGCAAAAGCGCAAAGTGCTAACTTTCCGTTTTGTACTATAGAGCCTAACATAGGTGTAGTAAATGTACCAGACCCAAGATTAGAAAAGTTAGAAAGCTTGGTTAATCCAGAACGTGTATTACCAGCAACTGTTGAGATTGTTGACATCGCAGGATTAGTAAAAGGAGCAAGTAAAGGTGAAGGTTTAGGGAATCAGTTTTTAGGAAACATTAGAGAAACAGATGCAATCTTACATGTTTTACGTTGTTTTGACAATGATAACATTGTGCATGTTGATGGCAATGTAAATCCAATTAGAGATAAGGAAACTATCGATATGGAATTACAGTTAAAGGATCTTGAAACTGTAGATAAAAAACTAGAAAAAGTTAAACGTGCTGCAAAAACAGGTAATAAAGAGGCTCAAAAAGAAGAGGCTGTGTTACTAAAGTTAAAAGCTGGTTTAGAAGCAGGTGTGTCTGTTAGAGCTTTAGAGTTTACAGAAGATGAATTAGAAGAATTTGTTAAGCCATCGCAACTAATAACAGGAAAACCTGTATTATATGTTTGTAATGTGGATGAGGATAGTGCTGTCTCTGGAAATGCTTACGTAGATTTAGTTAAAGATGCTGTTAAAGATGAAAATGCTGAAGTATTAGTATTAGCAGTTGGAACAGAAGCAGACATTAATGAGTTGGATGATTATGAAGAGCGTCAAATGTTTTTATCAGATATTGGATTAGAAGAGCCAGGATCTGCAAAATTAATTAGATCTGCTTATAAATTACTAAACCAACAAACTTACTTTACAGCAGGAGTTAAGGAAGTTAGAGCATGGACTATAAATGTTGGGTCAACTGCACCACAGGCTGCAGGAGTAATTCATACAGATTTTGAAAAAGGTTTTATTCGTGCCGAAGTGATTGCTTATGATGATTATGTTACTTACGGTAGCGAGTCAAAAGTTAAAGAGGCTGGTAAAATGAGAGTAGAAGGTAAAGGATACACTGTTAAAGATGGAGATGTAATGCATTTCTTATTTAACGTGTAAGCCTACTAAAATAAAGTTTTTACAACGCCATAATGATGCATGTCATTATGGCGTTTTGTATTTTTACAGTAAAGTAATTAATATGCCTTTAATACAACTTAAAACAGTTATACATGCGCGTTTAAAAACATGCTTTGATTTGTCCAGAGATATAGATTTTCATAAGGATTCATTAAAACACTCAAATGAGAAGGCTATTGCAGGTAAAACCTCTGGCTTAATAGGTTTAGGAGAATCGGTAACATGGGAAGCTACTCATTTTGGAATCCGTCAGCAACTAACCTCCAAAATAACACATTTTGAATCGCCTAATTACTTTGTTGATCAAATGGTTTCAGGAGCATTTAAAAGTTTTAAGCACGAACATATTTTTAGTACAAAAGGAGGAGATACCATCATGATTGATATGTTTTATTTTCAGTCGCCTTTTGGTGTTTTAGGTAGATTGGCTAACGTGTTATTTTTAACTAGTTACATGAAAAATTTGCTTGAAACTAGAAATCATTATCTAAAAATTAAGGCCGAAATCATACAAAATCAACAATCTTAACACTAATAGTTATACATTGTTAATTACTTTATCTATGCAGTGTTTCATTTTTTAAAGGGTTATATTATATTAGCAACGTATCTCCAAATTGCATCAAAATTTTATGTCAGAACAAACTAAATATACCGAAGATAATATACGATCACTAGACTGGAAAGAGCATATTCGTATGCGTCCAGGAATGTATATTGGAAAGCTTGGTGACGGATCGTCTCCAGATGATGGTATATATATTCTACTAAAAGAGGTGTTAGATAACTCCATTGATGAGTATGTCATGGGAGCAGGAAAGACCATAGAAATCTCCATACAAGGAAGCAAAGTTATTGTTCGCGATTATGGACGTGGTATTCCTTTAGGAAAAGTTGTAGATGTTGTGTCTAAAATGAACACAGGAGGTAAGTACGACTCAAAAGCCTTTAAAAAATCTGTGGGATTAAATGGTGTCGGTACAAAAGCAGTAAATGCATTATCATCTTATTTTAGAGTAGAGTCTTCTAGAGATGGTAAAAGTGCTTCTGCAGATTTTGCTCAAGGTAATTTAATGGACGAGGAGTTTTTAGAAGAAAC
The DNA here is from genome assembly GCF_038154885.1 of Olleya sp. Ti.3.14. Classification (NCBI taxonomy): domain Bacteria; kingdom Pseudomonadati; phylum Bacteroidota; class Flavobacteriia; order Flavobacteriales; family Flavobacteriaceae; genus Olleya; species Olleya sp. Ti.3.14. Next base: position 301,437 of record NZ_JBAKAO010000001.1, on the reverse strand, counting down.
AACGCGTCGTAAAGGTACCAAGGTATCCTTCGTTCCTGATGATATTATATTTAAAAACTACAAATACAGAAGTGAATATGTAGTAAAAATGCTTAAAAACTATGTTTACCTAAACCCAGGATTGACTATAGTTTTTAATGGAGAAAAATTTTATTCTGAAAACGGATTAAAAGATTTATTAGCAGAAAAAATAGCTGAATCAGACTTGTTATATCCAATCATTCATTTACGTGGTGATGATATTGAAGTAGCATTAACACATAGTAAAACACAATATAGCGAAGAATATAACAGTTTTGTAAATGGTCAAAATACAACACAAGGAGGTACGCACTTAAATGCCTTTAGAGAAGGTTTGGTAAAAACCATTCGTGACTTTTTTGGAAAACAATATGATGCTTCAGATATACGTAAGTCCGTTGTAAGTGCTGTAGCTATAAAGGTTATGGAACCTGTTTTTGAGAGTCAAACAAAAACAAAACTTGGATCTACAGACATGGGAGGAGAGTTACCTACTGTTAGAACCTATGTTTCAGATTTTTTAAAAACACATTTAGATAATTATTTACACAAAAATCCAGAAACAGCAGATAAACTACAACGTAAAATTTTACAAGCAGAACGTGAGCGTAAAGAGTTATCTGGAATTAGAAAATTAGCAAAAGACAGAGCTAAAAAAGCAAGTTTACACAATAAAAAATTACGCGATTGTCGTGTACATTTTGGTGATATTAAAAATGAACGTAACCTAGAAAGTACCTTGTTTATAACAGAGGGAGATTCGGCATCAGGTAGTATCACAAAATCTAGAGACGTTAATACACAAGCAGTATTTAGTTTAAAGGGTAAACCATTAAACTGTTATGGATTAACAAAGAAGATTGTTTACGAAAACGAAGAGTTTAATCTCCTGCAAGCTGCTTTAAATATCGAAGAGTCGCTAGAAGATTTAAGATACAACAACGTCGTTATTGCAACAGATGCCGATGTTGATGGTATGCACATTAGATTATTATTAATTACTTTCTTTTTACAATTTTTTCCAGAAGTCATTAAAGAAGGGCATTTGTATATACTGCAAACCCCTTTATTTAGGGTTCGTAATAAAAAAGAAACCATTTATTGTTACTCAGAAGAAGAGCGTAAAGACGCTATTGAGAAGCTAAAACCTAAACCAGAAATTACTCGATTTAAAGGTTTAGGTGAAATTAGTCCAGATGAGTTTGTTCACTTTATAGGTGAAGACATTAGATTGGATCCAGTAATGTTAGATGATAACATGTCTATTGAAGAGTTGTTGTCATTTTACATGGGTAAAAACACACCAACCAGACAAGAGTTTATTATTGATAATCTTAAAGTTGAACTTGATTTAATTGAGGAGGATAAATAGATGATAGAAGAAAACGACGACCTAGCTAACGACAATTTAGAAAACTTAGATAATCAAGAACCTCAAGAAACCATTACCAGGATTACTGGTATGTATAAAGAATGGTTTTTAGATTATGCCTCATATGTAATTCTGGAACGTGCAGTTCCAGCAATTGAAGACGGTTTTAAACCTGTACAACGTCGCATCATGCATTCCATGAAGGATTTGGATGATGGACGTTATAATAAAGTAGCCAATATTGTTGGACATACTATGCAGTATCATCCACATGGAGATGCAAGTATTGCAGATGCTATGGTACAAATTGGTCAAAAAGATTTATTAATAGATACACAAGGAAACTGGGGAAACATCCTAACAGGAGATCGTGCAGCAGCAGCACGTTATATTGAAGCTCGTATATCAAAATTTGGATTGGATGTCGTTTTTAATCCTAAGATAACAGAATGGCAATCGTCCTATGATGGTCGTCGTAAAGAGCCTGTGAATTTACCAGTAATGTTTCCTTTATTGCTTGCACAGGGAGGAGAAGGTATTGCAGTCGGACTTTCTACTAAAATATTACCACATAATTTTATTGAGTTAATTGACGCTTCGGTTAAACACTTGCAAGGCAAACGCTTTACATTGTTTCCAGATTTTCCAACAGGAGGTATTGCAGATTGTAGTGATTATAATGATGGATTGCGTGGCGGAAAAGTACGTTGTCGTGCTAAAATTAGCCAATTAGATAAAAACACATTGGTTGTTAATGAGTTGCCTTTTGGTACTACAACCTCTTCATTAATAGATTCGATATTAAAAGCTAACGACAAAGGAAAAATTAAAATCAAAAAAATTGAAGACAATACAGCTGCAACTGTAGAGATTTTAATTCATTTACCTTCTGGTTTGTCTCCAGATAAAACCATTGATGCCTTATATGCATTTACAGCTTGCGAAAGTTCAATTTCGCCTTTAGGTTGTGTTATTGAAGATAACAAACCACTATTTGTTGGTGTGACAGAAATGTTACGTCGTAGTACAGATAATACTGTAGATTTATTAAGACAAGAGTTAGAAATTAGACTAGGTGAGTTTGAAGAGCAATGGCACTTTGCGAGTCTTGAACGTATTTTTATCGAAAATAGAATCTATCGTGACATTGAAGAAGAGGAAACTTGGGATGGTGTTATTGAGGCTATTGATAAAGGATTGCAACCACATATACAACATCTTAAACGTGCAATTACAGTAGATGATATTACGCGTTTAACAGAAATTAGAATTAAGCGTATTTCTAAATTTGATATTGATAAAGCTCAACAAAAAATTGACGCATTAGAAGCGCAAATAGCTGAGGTTAAACATCATTTAGCAAATTTAATAGACTATGCCATAGCCTATTTTACAAGACTTAAAAAAGAGTATGGCGAAGGTCGTGAGCGTAAAACAGAATTGCGTGCGTTTGAAGATGTGGATGCTACTAAAGTAGTGATTAGAAACACCAAATTATATGTAAATAGAGAAGAAGGTTTTATTGGTACATCACTAAAACGAGACGAGTATGTTTGCGATTGTAGTGATATTGATGACATTATTGCTTTTACTGCAGAAGGTAAAATGATGGTCACAAAAGTAGATAGTAAAACCTTTATAGGTAAAAATATTATACACGTAGCAGTCTTTAAAAAGAAAGACAAGCGTACTATTTATAATTTAATTTATCGTGATGGCACAAAAGGTCCAGCATACGTTAAGCGTTTTGCAGTGACGTCTATTACACGAGATAAAGATTATGATTTAACCAACGGAAACAAAGGGTCTAAAACCTGGTATTTCTCTGCTAATCCAAATGGAGAAGCTGAGGTTGTTTCTATTAGTTTACGTCAGGTTGGTAGTATTAAAAAACTAAAATGGGATTTAGATTTTGCAGATATTTTAATTAAAGGTCGTGCGTCTAAAGGTAACGTGGTGACTAAACATGCTATTAAATCTGTAGAGTTAAAAGAAAAAGGAATTTCGACTTTAAAGCCAAGAAAAATATGGTTTGACGACACTGTACAGCGTTTAAATGTTGATGGTAGAGGTGAGTTGGTTGGCGAGTTTAGAGGAGAGGATAAACTGTTAATAATAAATCAAAAAGGTATAGTAAAAACCGTTACTCCAGAGGTAACGCTTCATTTTGATGACGATATGATAGTCATGGAAAAATGGTTGCCTAAAAAGCCTGTATCTGCTATTTATTATGATGGCGAAAAGGAGCGATATTATGTTAAGCGATTTTTAATTGAAAATGAAAATAAAGAAGAATCCTTTATTACAGATCATCCTAATTCGCAATTAGAAATTGTATCTACAGACTGGAAACCTGTTGCCGAAATTGTTTTTGCTAAAGAAAGAGGCAAAGATAGAAAGGATAACGAAGAAGTGAATTTGGAAGAATTTATAGCAATTAAAGGGATTTCTGCTTTAGGAAACCAACTAACTAAAGACAAAGTAAATGCCATTAATTTATTAGAGCCTATTCCTTATGAAGCACCAGAAGAAACTCCAGCACAAGAAATAGAAGTGAAGGAGGAGGAGAATATTTCTGAAAAATCAGAATCTAAAACAGATGAAAAATCTAGTAAAGATGATGATAGTCAGGATTATGGGTTAGATGATAAGGGTCAGGTGACTTTGTTTTAGTGTTGCCATTCATTGCGTAACGCGCTCAAAACCTAAAAATTAAATGAAAAATAAATTTGGATTTCAAGTTCTCATAAATGGAAAAAAAATATGTCGAGCTGGATTTGAAAATGAAAACGCTATAGTTACCTGTATTCTAGATTCTTTAAGACGAGAAAAGGATAATTCAGAAGAATTAAACATCTCAATTAGCGGATTAAACTCGGATACTCATCAGCACGCTGATTGGTTTAGGAATAAATTACAGGAAGGCGACAAGGTTTCTATAGAAATAGTATCTAACAATTTTGATACTCCAATTTCAATAAGTAAAGCTTTCTCAGAAAAAGATATATTATCCCAAAAATTAAAATCTTATCATAAATTAAAGGAGGAATTAAAAGATTATCTGAAGGAATAAAAACTAAGCAAACATATTGCATATGACCGAATATTTGCCAAACAAGATCTTTAAATCAGGCTTGTTACCATAGCCAATAACGTTAACAATATCATAAAATTTAAAATATTAAAAACTGCTTTTAAAGTGTTTACGTAAATACTTATAAACCAATAAATATTTTAAAATTATGAAAACATCAAATTTAGCAAAAAACACAATGTTATCCCTTTTCGTTTCGGCAGCACTAGTATCTTGTAGTGATGATGATAACGATGCAATAGTCATTAACGATGGTGAACCTACTTCAGTAAAGTTATATACTTCTAATAACGCAGATGGTAATATTACAATTTATGATGTTACAGATCAATCTGCTGTAACGTCTAAAACATTAATTACAACTAGTATTGCTGCAGACGGAGTATATTATGATGCAACAAACGATTTTTTATTACAAGCTTCTAGAACAGATTTAGGATTAGAGGGTTATAATAATACAAGTAGTTTGGTTTCTGGCGCTACGTTAACAGTAGATGTGGATGGAACCAATGATATGCAAAGTCCAAGAGAAGTTGCTGTTAATGGCAATTTTATTGTGGTTGCAGATAATGCAGATGTGGATGGAGATCCATTAACTCCGGACGGAAGATTATACGTTTACACAAAAGATGGTAACACCATTACATTGCGTAATACTATTACAACGTCGTTTAAATTATGGGGAATAACGTTTGACAACAATAACCTATATGCTGTAGTGGATGCTACAAATGAGTTAGCAGTGTTTACGGACTTTTTATCTAACACAACAGATATGACTTTGGCAGCTACTAAAAGAATTGCTGTAGAAGGAATTGTTAGAACACATGGTTTAACTTTTGATGCTAGTTCTGATGTTATGATATTAACAGATATTGCAGATGCTGCAAATGGTCAAGATGATGGAGGTTTTCATTACATCGAAAATTTTACGTCAAAGTTTAATGCTGTAGCTAATGATGGGACTTTAGAAGTGTCACAACAAGTTAGAGTATCAGGTGCTTCAACATTATTAGGTAATCCTGTAGATGTTGCTTATGATGCATCAACACAAACTGTTTACATTGCAGAAGCAGGTAATGGAGGCGGAAGAATTTTAGCTTTCAATAATTTTGAAGCAGGAGGAAACATTGCTCCTTTTATTAATAATAGTTTAGCAGCTGCATCAGCAGTGTATTTGTCTAAATAGATAAAGCTTATTAAATAAAAAAAAAGACCATCGTTAGATGGTCTTTTTTTTATTCCTTTTTTTATTTCTTTTTAGAAATTTTTTGATTTAAAAACTCTATAAATAACGAGAAGGCTATAGCAAAATACAGGTAACCTTTAGGTATAGCTCCAACAGTATTACCAAAAAATGTGGTGTGCGATAGGTGGCCAGCTTCGGTAATTAGCATAAAACCTATTAAAATTAAAAAGGATAATCCTAAAATTTGAATACTTGGGTTGGCGTCTATAAAACGTCTAATTTTATTAGCAAAAGCAATCATTATAATAATAGATATTACTACAGCAATAATCATTAATATTAAATTATGATTGTGGTTATTAGATAATCCATTGGTCATACCAACTGCTGTTAAAATACTATCTATTGAAAATATAAAATCTATAATTAAAATCTGAACAATAGCTTGTTGCAAGGATTTAATCGGTTTGCTTTTTACTTCATCTTCATCATGTGATGGTGTTTCTACTTTTTCTCTAATTTCCGAAGTAGATTTATAAATTAAAAATAATCCTCCAAAAAATAAAATTAGAGCTTGCCAACTTAATTCAAGGTGCATCCAGCTAAAGTCTACTTTATAAAAGGGTTCTGATAATCCCACTAAAAAGGATACAAAAAACAACAAGATTATACGTTGTACCATTGCTAGTAGTAGTCCAATGTTTGTTACTTTATTGCGTTGGTCTTCGGGTAACTTATTTGCAGCAATAGATATAAAAACAATATTATCAATCCCTAATATTATTTCTAAGAAAGTTAAAGTTAATAATGCAAAAATAGCATCACTAGAAAGCAGAAAGTCTAACATGTTTTATTTTTTAATATAAGCTACACCTTTTTGTTTATTGGTCTCTCCAACATAAGAATATTCAAAAGTATAAGAAGTATCTGTAGTGACTAAAACTTTAAGATGTACATCTTTACGTTCAGCCATATTTTTAGGATTTATAGTTTTGTAAATGACTTCACAATCATTTACCCATCTAACTAATGTGCTATCAACTTTACCTTCATATGTTTCTATTTGTAAACTATCTGTTCTAGTAAATGTAGATTTATAAATAACATCTCCAACTTTAACTTCGCTATAAAATTGACCTGTTTTAAAGTCTTTGCAGTTTCGTTCCACTTTGTAGCAGCTAAAAAAGCTAGTTAAAATGATAAGGTATATTAGTTTTAATTTCATTGCATAAGGTTTACAACAAAATTAATGAAATGTTTGTTTAAAACTTAAAAAATTCAACCTTTCTATAATTCGCGTATTTGAAAATTTTATGTACCTAACTACAAATTCGCAAAATTTGAAAATGGCGACAAAAAGTTGAAAAGGCGAACAAATTTAAATTTTTAAGAATTTATGACGTTTGCGTTCATTTTTGTAAAATTTACAAAACAGAAATTTTATTCAAAAGAAAATGAAAAATAAAATAGAGGAGTCTTAATTAAGAATTTTCGAAATTAGAAAAACTTCCATCAGAATAAAAAATTACGATGCGTTCAATAATTTTTCCGTTAGAAGATTTTTGATTTAAATTTTGTAGTAAATCAGAATTTTTAGTTTCTACTGGATTTTCATTTTTTGTATTAGAAAATAAATCTTGATCTTCATTTTTAGAAATTGGTGCAATTGGTGTTTGTCTGTTTTTAGTTTCACTTTTTGGAAATTCACCTTTTCCATTCATCAACCAATACAATTCTACTTCCTCAAAAGAGGAGAGCACTTTCAGTACAAATTCTAAACTTGGTTTGTTTCTACCTGATAATATATGTGATATACTAGAGCGTTGCACACCAATTTTTTCGGCAAAAGAAGAGGCGTTCTCACCGTAATAATCCATGACTTTTTGAAGTCTTTTTGAAAAATCTGCATTGTTTATCATAACGATACAAATGTAAACATTTAATCTGAATACTTGATGTTACAAATGTAAATATTATAACTATTAAAGGTTAATTAACATAGGTATCGTGTAAATAATATCAAATAAAAACTTTAAATAAAAAGCCTTAACTATCTGAAAAATAGTATTTTAAAATAGTTTTGTAAGAATTAGAACTAATTGGTTCTTAGCGTTATAGTATTTGCCTTTTAAATCACCATAAATGTTTACATAAGTAAATTACAAATGTAAATTTTATTGGTTACAATTGTAAATAACTATTTGGTTACATTTGTAAACTAATAAAACATCTATGGCTAATCAATTATTAAATACCTTATATACTACCTATAAAGCGACTACTTTGTTTGGACGTTATATTCAGTTAAAAGACATTACTCCACTTATAAATAATCTACCTGAATTTTGTAAAGTAGAAGTTATTGGCCAATCTGTTTTGGGCGAAAGTATTTCTTCTATAACAATTGGTAATGGACCAATTAAAGTGTTAATGTGGTCACAGATGCACGGAAATGAATCTACGACTACAAAAGCGGTATTTGATATGTTAAACACTTTTAGTGATGCTAGTATGCAGTCTCTTTTAGATGCGTGTACGCTAAAAATCATACCTATGTTAAATCCTGATGGCTCTGCAGCATATACTAGGCTAAACGCTAATGCTGTCGATTTAAATAGGGATGCACAGGATTTATCTCAACCTGAAAGCGTTGTTTTAAACACTTGTTTTAAACGCTTTAAACCCGATTATTGCTTTAATCTTCATGGACAACGCACTATGTTTAGTGTTGGTGATACTAATAAACCTGCTACTTTATCTTTTTTATCTCCATCGCAGGATAAAAATAGAAGTGTTACTACGACTAGGCAAAAAGCTATGCATGTTATAAGTGCTATTAATATGGGTTTACTAGATGATTTACCTAACCAAATTGGGAGATATGACGACGGTTTTAATATTAATTGTGTTGGTGATGCGTTTCAAAGCTTAAATGCGCCTACAATCTTGTTTGAAGCAGGACACTATAAAGATGATTACAATAGGGAAGTGGTACGAGGTTTTGTTTATAAATCACTTTTACTAGCTTTAAATTATATAGTTAGTGAGGATAAGCAGCGGTTTGATGTGACACATTATAATGCTATCCCAGAAAACGGAAAGCGATTTTATGATGTAATTATACGTAATACACAATTTAAAGATCAGATATTAGATATTGGTATTAATTATCAGGAGCGATTGCTAAATAATACAGTAAAGTTTATGCCTAAAGTTGTTGTTATTACAGATTTATCTAAATTTTATGGTCATAAAGAAATAGATGCTAACCACAATAAGGTTCTAAATCACGATAATAAGTTGATATCTATAGATTACGAAAACGATTTCGTTGTTATTAATAATGTGAAATTATCATTAAATCTTTAAAAATTTACAATTTTAATGTATAAAATTCATTAAAAATGTTTTAATTTTGTCTATTATTTAATAAAAACATAAAATGGCAAAGTTTAAACTAGACGAAATTGATCATCAGATTCTTGATATGTTAATTGAAAACACAAGAGTTCCTTTTACAGATATAGCTAAAAAATTATTAATTTCAGCTGGTACAGTTCACGTTAGAGTGAAAAAGATGGAAGATGCAGGAATAATTAAAGGATCGTCATTAACGCTTGATTATCGTAAATTAGGGTATTCATTTATAGCTTACGTAGGTGTGTTTTTACAAAACACTTCTAAAACGTCTTTTGTTTTGGAGCGTATAAATGAAATTCCTTTTGTGACTGTAGCGCATGTTACTACAGGTAAATTTAATATCTTTTGTAAAATTAGAGCTAGAAACACAGAGCATGCAAAGGATGTAATCTTTATGTTAGATGACATAGAAGGTGTTTACAGAACAGAAACAATGATATCTTTAGAAGAAAGTATTAACGATAAAAAACGTTTAATGCACAGTATTTTTAACGAATTATAATTCATTAAAAAAACACTTAATAAAATTTAAAACGCTTCAATATTGAGGCGTTTTTTTGTTTATTTATACTAAATTTTAAAACTATGACCATATCAGATTTAAATGACACGGAATATATTCCTTATTTTAAAGGGTATATTGATATTGCTAAAGGACTTAAGTTGTTGCCAGGATTGCAATCTAGTTTTGACGAAGCTATTCTTTTTTTTCAGTCTATTGATGAAGATAAATTAAGTTATAGATATGCAGAAGGTAAGTGGACTATTAAAGAGATTATTTGTCATTTAATTGATACTGAGCGTATATTTTGTTACAGAGCATTACGTTTTGCTAGACAAGATAAAACAGTGTTGTCGGGCTTTGATGAAAATGAATATGTGGAGTATTCTGGTGCAGATGATAAGGCTATTTATAGCTTGTTAGAAGAGTATAAAAGTGTTAGGCAAGCTAGTATAGCGTTGTATAATAGCTTTAGTCAAACAACGTTGTTATCCAAAGGTGTAGCTGGCTCAGGACATGTATCTGTTAGGGCATTAGGCTTTTTAATAATTGGTCATGAAAAACATCATATACGTATTATTAAAGAGCGTTATTTATAGCTTTATTCCTCTTCATCAGATAAAATCAAATCGCTGTCAAGTTGTTTTTGATTAAAATCTACAATAATATGACCATCTCTATTTGTTTCTAAGTTAATTTTAGAATCAAAATTTGTCATCGTGTAATGTAATTTACAGCTAACCTTGACTAAATAGATAGTATCTTTAGTTTGGACTTCAACAGCTTCAATAGTTTCATTGTTATGATTGTCAAAGGTGATAATATCTTTATCGCCATAACCATCCGGAAACTTTTGAGTAAGTAAATCTAATACCTCAGGTGTTAATTTTTTATAATCTACAATAACTTTTCGCATACCAATATATTTTAAATTAAACTGGTTAGAATAGTTCTGTAACATAGCAATTAACTAAAATTACAAATTATTTTAATGCAAACGTATTATTCGTTGTAAAATTTAAAAGAATTGATTATCAAGTCATTATCTACTATGCAATTGATTTTTGGTTGACCAATAGTTTCTAATAATACAAAATTGATATTACCTTTTTCGTTTTTCTTGTCAAACTTCATCAAATCAATAATAGCCTCGAGATCTTCTGTTGGAATATCTACTTTGCCATATATCTTTATTAAACTGTTTTTAATGTCAATAACCTTTCCTTCAGGGAAGTCAATTAGTTTTGAAGATAAGTAAACTTCCAAAATCATACCTATCGCTATGGCTTCTCCATGTAATAAAGCTTTAGTCTCATGGTTTAAATAAAACGACTCAATTGCATGACCTAGCGTATGTCCAAAATTTAAAGATTTTCTAAGGTTTTGCTCGGTTGGGTCTTGTTCTACAATTGCTTTTTTAATCAAAACAGAGTCATAAATTAGCTGATCCAAGTCTTCAAGTGTTAGTTTGGATAAGGCTGTTAACTTGTTGTAATATAATTCATTGTGTATTAATCCATGTTTAAGCATTTCTGCTAAACCAGAACGCATTTCTCTGCTTGATAAAGTGGAAAGGTAACTAGTGTCGATTAACACCATATTAGGTGTTTTAATGATGCCTATTTGATTTTTTATGTGGTCTAAGTCTACACCATTTTTACCTCCAATTGACGCATCAACCATAGATAAAAGTGTGGTCGGAATATTTACAAATTGTATACCTCTTTGATAAGTACACGCCACAAAACCACCTAAATCCGTAACAACACCTCCTCCTAAATTAATCATTAAAGATTTTCGGTCTGCGCTTAACTCGGATAACGTTTGCCAAACACCCAAACAAGTTTCGATGTTTTTATGTTTTTCGCCAGCTTCAATTTCAATTATTTCAATAGTCAAATCTGTTGTTAATTCTGATAACAACTTAGGTAAACAAAGGGTTGACGTATTGCTGTCTACTAAAATAAAAATATTTGAAAACGTATTTTCAGAGATATAAGTATTTAATGCAGAGTAGCTATTTTGATTAAATTGTATGCTGTAATCTTGGGTTTTAATAGGAGTCATAAATGCGTAAAAACGTTAATGGGTAAAATTAATAGTTTTTTTAAAAAATAAGACTAATGAGTAGTATATTTGTGCTGTCAAAATTAAAATTATTATGTTGGACAACACTATTTTTGAAAACACTGAAGTTGCATTTAAGCTTAAAAGCAATACTGAGTTAGATCGTGCTTACTTTTTGTTTAAAATGATATCTAATCAACCCTTAGTTAGAATAGGTACTGCAGCTACAAATTTTGCTTTAAAAGCACATTTACCTGTAGAAGGCTTGATTAGAGCGACTGTTTTTGATCATTTTTGTGGTGGAATAAATGAGCAAGACTGTTTACCAGTTATTGATAAAATGTATACTGCAGGTGTTTGTTCGGTTTTAGATTATTCTGTTGAAGGTAAAGCTGTCGAAAATCAATTTGATTCTGCTAAGGAAAAAATAATGAAGCTTGTCGAGTTTAGCGATAAGAAAGACGCTATGCCAATTGTAGTCTTTAAACCAACAGGTTTAGGTCGTTTATTTTTGTTTCAGAAAAAAGGAGAAAGAAAAGCTTTTACTGATGCTGAGCAGCAAGAATGGGATAGAGTAGTAGCTAGATATCACGCCATTTGTAAAATAGCAAAAGAAAGAGATGTTGAAGTTTTGATTGATGGCGAAGAAAGTTGGATGCAAGACGCTGCAGATGATTTAGCGATAGAAATGATGAAGGTTTATAACACAGATAAACCTATTGTTTATAATACTTTACAAACGTATAGACACGATCGTTTAGCTTTTTTAAAAGTATCACATGAGCGTGCTAAATCTGAAGGTTATACTTTAGGTTATAAGATTGTTAGAGGTGCTTACATGGAGAAAGAGCGTGAACGTGCTAATGATAAAGGTTATGAATCACCGATTTGTAAAGATAAAATCACGACCGACAGAAACTTTAATGATTGCTTATTGTATATTTTAAATAATTTAAATACAATCTCAATATTTATTGGTACGCACAACGAAGAAAGCTCTTTACTAGCCTTAAAACTAATGACAGAATTAGGAATAAGTAAAGATGATAATCGTGTATGGTTTGGTCAATTATATGGTATGAGTGATCATATTAGCTTTAACCTAGCTGCTCATGGTTATAATGTTGCAAAATACTTGCCTTTTGGACCAGTTAAAGACGTGATGCCATACTTAATTAGACGTGCAGAAGAAAACACTTCTGTTGCTGGACAAACAGGACGAGAACTAACTTTGTTAAAAAAGGAGCGTAAAAGACGAAAATCTAATTAATCTAAAACTTTTATAGTTTGCAAGGTTGCAATGCTATCACAGTTTTCTATATAAAATTCGTAGTTTTTACTGTCTTTAGTTTCACCATAAATAAAATACATACCACAAGGTTCTTTTCTAGGTTCACTTTTAGAAAAATCTACATCTCCTTTTTTTAGGATGTAACTTATTGCAGAGGTGTCAATAGCTTTTGTGTCTAAAAGCGCTTGACTGTCTACAGAGAAGTGTAGTGTTTTTGTGCGTATATTCTTTAAGACTCTTCCTTCTGGACCATAATTATACTCGCAAGAAACCCCTCTTCCGTTTAAGAAAAAAGCTAATAAGACTAAACCAATAGAGAATCCACCTAAATAGTAACCAATTCTGTGTAATATTTTCATTCTAATAAATTGAATTGCAAATTTAGAATATTAATAGGTTTATATCACTATGATTTAAGTCAAACCATTCTCCAACTGCACGACTTGTTAAAATTCCGTGATAAAAATACAATCCATTTTTTAAACCTTTATCAAATCTAATAGCGTGTTCTAAACCTCCATTATCTGCAATTTCTAATAAATAAGGCGTAAAAATATTACTAATAGAAGCAGAAGCGGTTCTAGAGTAGCGAGCAGGAATGTTTGGAACACAATAGTGGATTACGCCATTTTTAATATAAGTAGGGTTATTATGTGTCGTGATTTCGCTAGTTTCAAAACAGCCTCCCATATCAATGCTTACATCAATAATTACGGATCCTTTTTTCATGCTTTCCACCATGGATTCAGACACAATAATTGGTGCTCTATCTTTTCCTCTTACAGCTCCAATGACTACGTCACAGCGTTTTAAGGCTTTACTTAAATATTTAGGTTGAATTGTGGATGTGTACAGTGTGCGTCCAAGATTAGCTTGTAAACAACGTAATTTTGTTATAGAATTGTCAAAAACCTTAACATTAGCACCAAGTCCAACAGCACTTCTGGCAGCAAACTCGCCAACGGTTCCAGCACCTAGAATAACCACTTCTACAGGAGGAACACCACTAATATTTCCAAACATTAAACCATTACCATTACTAGAATTACTCAATAACTCTGCAGCAATCAGTACGGAAGCAGTTCCAGCAATTTCGCTTAAAGCTCTAACCGCAGGATATGCACCATCCGCATCACGAATAAATTCAAAAGCTAAAGCAGTGATTCGTTTTGCAGCTAGTTTTTCAAAATATTTTTTAGATTGTGTCTTAATCTGTAAAGCAGAGATTAAGGTGGTTTGAGGATTGATTAACTCTAATTCGTCTAAAGTAGGTGGTTCTACTTTTAAAATCATTGGACAAGAATACACTTTTGCAGTATCTTTTGTGACTTCAGCTCCAGCTTCGCTATAATCTTTATCGCTAAAATTAGAGCCTTTACCAGCTTCAGACTCAATTAAAACACGATGACCATTACTAACAATTGCTGATACAGCGTCAGGAGTAAGGCAAACACGTTTTTCTTGAAATGCGGTTTCTTTAGGAATACCTATAAATAAACTGCTTTTGTGTTTAAAAATCTCTAAAGTTTCCTCTTGAGGTAATAATTCTGCTTTTGAAAATGGAGACAGTGGTTTAGACATTATTAATGTGGTTTTAAAACTGAAACAAATTACAAATTATTGTAATTAAAGCATTAAAAATAAAGTCTTATTTTTTCCCAAAAGGTTGTAGGCTTTTTAAAAAGCTCTTCTTCTTGTTCTTCTAAGGTTTTATCAGCCTTAGCATTGCTAAATAAATTTTGAACAAAACTATTAATAATAAAGTAGGTTTTAAGCATTTTGAAGTAGGGTAGTATGGGGTTTTTCAGGGTAGTATTAAAAATATTGTTTAATCTTTCCCCAAAACGTTTTTGGTTTAAATGTTAATTCGTCTTCTAGGTCTTGTATGGTTTTGTCAACCGTATTTAATCTATTAAATATTCTAGCTCTAACTAAATAGATTGATGGAATAATTATTGCCATAAAGAAAATCAAATAGAAAAATTGGTTATTATCTATATACTTTAAATCCTCATTAATTACATGAGCTAATTGAAAAATATACATCACTATAGGTATTAGTAAAGCATGATACCACCAATGACGACAGGTAAAAAACCAAATAATCAAGAGGTAAAGAGGAATTAATTTCCCTGTTATTGTCCAGATGCCGACTTGCGCATTTAAATAATATTTACTTTCGTATTTAAATAAAAAAGTGTCCCAAACTTGAATGTCCGGAACACTTTCATAGTAATAAAATATATAAGGAGTAATAGCTATTAATGTAGCTATAATACTTCCTAAAATAAATGTTTTATTACCCGTGAGTTGGAATTCTAATTTTGCTTTTTTCGATTTCTGTTGTTTGTTGTCCATTTAAATCAATAAGATTTGTTGCTTGTGCAGTGAATAATACACCACCAAAAATAGCCAATGCTAATACGTACTTTTTAGTTTTCATTTTGTTAGGGATTTAATTAATTATACCTCTAAAGTATATAAAATCTCTAATCAAAAATCGGCTAAATGTTAAAATTATGTTAAAATCAAGCTTTTTTTAATTTCTTGTTGTGGTTTAAACCACACTTGGCCAAAAATACACTATTTATTGAAAGAAAAAAGAGATTTTTTTAATCATTATTGGTTAGCGTGAGCTCGCGAGTCGTATTTTCTGACAATACAATCTGAATCGTGGTAAACTGGTCTTGTAGCAAGGGTTTTAGTAGATTTGGCCATTCTACAAAAATGTAATGATCTGAGTAGATATAAGTTTCTATACCAAAATTGTATAACTCTTCCTCATCCTCGACACGATAAAGGTCAAAATGAAAGATGTTATCATTTAAACCTTTGTACTCATTAACTAATGAAAACGTTGGGCTGCTAACTAGGTCGTCGCTACCTAATAAGCTTACAAGTGTTTTTATTAATGTTGTTTTACCAACACCCATGTCACCTTCAAACAATATTATTTTAGAGGTTGCTGCTTCTAAGACTTGTTTTGCAACTGTTTCTACTTGTTCTATATTATATTGTATAGTCACTTTAAACTTTTTTTGCAAAAATATATTATTTAGGACTTAATACTACAAAAGGTATAATCATTTCTTCTAAAGATACACCACCATGTTGGTAAGTGTTTCTGTAATAACTTACATAATGATTGTAGTTATTTGGGTAAGCAAAAAATAAATCACTTTTTGCAAATATAAATGAGCTATTCATGTTAATTGAAGGCAAGTGGATTGTTTTTGGATCTTTAGCAGCTAAAACGTCTTTGTTTTCGTAGCTTAAACTACGACCTGTTTTGTAGCGTAAATTTAAACTTGTGTCTCTGTCTCCAATAACTTTTGATGGGTTTTTAACATTAATGGTTCCGTGATCTGTTGTAATTATAAGTTTAAATCCCATGTGTTGGGCTTGCTGTATCATTTCTAATAAAGGTGAGTTTTTAAACCAACTTTGAGTTAAACTTCTATAAGCTTTATCATTAGAGGCTAATTCTTTGACAACATCCATTTCTGTTTTAGAGTGCGAAAGCATATCTACAAAGTTATAAACCACAACCGTTAAATCGTTTTCTTTAAGACCTTTAAAATTATCTGCTAGTTTTTTTCCAGACGCAAGATTGGTAATCTTATAATATTCATGTTTAAGGTTTGTAAGTCCTAAACGCTTCATTTGGGCATTTAAAAAGTCAGCTTCATGTAAGTTTTTACCACCTTCATCTGTGTCGTTTTTCCAATATTCTGGATGTAGTTTTTCCATGTCACTTGGCATCAACCCAGAGAAAATAGCATTTCTGGCGTATTGAGTGGCTGTAGGTAAGATGCTATAAAAGGCTTCTTCTTTTTGCTTTTTATAGTGGTTGTTTACAAAAGGTTCAAACGCTTTCCATTGGTCGTATCTTAAATTATCAACGACTACTAATAAGGTTGGTTGCTCTTTGCTTAGTTCTGGCGCAATTTTTTCTCTAAATAAGGTATGTGATAAAATTGGAGCATCAGTGTTAGGCTCAAACCATGAAGGGTAGTTTTTGTCAATAAATTTACCAAACTGTGTGTTAGCTTCGTTTTTTTGTGACTCTAAAATTTCAAACATACTAGGGTCTTCAATGTCTTCTAACTGAATTTCCCAATAAATTAGCTTTTTGTAAAGATCTATCCATTCTTCATAACTATTAACCATGGACATATCCATAGCAATTTTTCTGAATTCTTGTTGATAATTAGAGGTTGTCTTTTCGGACACCAATCTAGAGTGGTCTAAGTTTTTCTTTAAACTAAGTAGTATTTGGTTTGGATTTACTGGCTTTATAAGGTAATCGGCAATTTTATTACCAATAGCTTCTTCCATAATATATTCTTCTTCACTTTTAGTAATCATCACTACAGGAAGAGTGTCTTGTTTTTCTTTAATTTCGTTTAAAGTTTCTAAACCACTTAATCCAGGCATGTTTTCGTCTAAAAAAACAATATCAAATTTTTTCTCATCTAAAATTTCTAAAGCTTCTGTTCCGCTATTACAAGTGGTTACTTTATAGTTTTTTTGTTCTAAAAAGATGATATGAGGCTTTAATAAATCTATTTCGTCATCAACCCAAAGAATATTTATATTGTTCATGTATATTTGTGTATATTAATTAAATAAAGGATTAAGCTTGAAAGCAAGTAACAAACTTAAAATACTAAACGATCCAATTTACGGATTTATTACTATACCAAATTCTATAATATTTGATTTAATAGAGCATAAATACTTCCAACGACTGCGACGTATCTCTCAAATGGGTTTGTCCTATTTAGTATATCCAGGTGCGCACCATACACGTTTTCATCACGCTATTGGCTGTATGCATTTAATGCAAAAAGCAGTACAAGTGCTTCGTTTTAAAGGGGTTGAAATTTCTGAAGACGAAGAAAAAGCGCTTTATATAGCTATTTTATTACACGATATTGGTCATGGACCATTTAGTCATGCAATGGAACATAGTATTGTAAGTGGTGTTTCTCATGAAGAAATATCGTTGTTATTTATGGAAGCTTTAAATATAGAATTTAACGACGATTTAACACTTGCTATTCAGATTTTTAAAGGAGACTATCACAGGACCTTTATGTTGCAATTAATCTCTAGTCAAATTGATATGGATCGCGCAGATTACTTAAAACGTGATAGTTTTTATACTGGTGTGTCCGAAGGTAATATTAATAGTGAGCGTTTAATAACAATGCTTAATGTTAAAGATGATCAATTAGTTATTGAAGATAAAGGTATATATAGTGTAGAAAAATTTTTAGTAGCTAGACGCTTAATGTATTGGCAAGTCTACTTACATAAAACCAGCTTAGTCGCAGAGCAGTTATTAATACGAGTGCTAAAACGTGCTAAAGAATTGGTAGCAAAAGGTGTGTATCTAGAAGCAAGTAAACCGTTATCCTTTTTTTTACAAAATGAAATTACTATTGATAAGTTTGATGCAGATTGTCTGGAAACATTTGCTAAATTAGATGATTATGATATTGTTGCAGCAATGAAAAATTGGCAATATCATGATGACTTTGTTTTAAAAAATCTTTGCGAGATGATTATAAATAGACATCTTTTAAAAGTGAAAATAAAGAAAAAACCAATTTCAAAAGACGTTTTAATAGCACATAAAGCTAATTTGCAATCAAAATATAATATTACAGATGCAGATGCAGACTATTTTGTGTTTACAGGACAGATTAGTAATCAAGCATATTCAAGAAAAAAACAAAATATAAATATCTTACATAAAAATGGTAAAGTTGAGGATATAGTTAAGGCTTCAGACCAACTTAGCTTAAAAGCGTTGTCAAAACCAGTGACTAAATATTATATATGCTATCCAAAAGACCAACTTTAGCACATTTTTTCTATTTTTGTTGACAATGAAATTTACCGCAGAACAAATAGCAGGTATTTTAGATGGTGTCGTAGAAGGCAATCCTCAAGTAGAGGTATCTAAATTATCTAAAATAGAAGAAGGTGTAGAAGGCGCTTTGACCTTTTTGGCAAATCCAAAATACACTCATTATATATATACTACAAAAGCATCAATTGCTATTGTAGCAAAAGACTTTGTACCTGAGCAAAACGTTAGTTGTACCTTAATTAAGGTGGATGACGCGTATAAGTCATTTTCTAAATTGCTAGAGTATTATAATCAAGTAAAGCTAAATAAGTTTGGGATTGAACAGCCAACAGCCATATCTGATACAGCTAAAGTTGGAAAAGATATTTACATTGGTGCATTTACAGTAGTAGGCGACAACGTAAAAATTGGAGATAATGTAAAGATTTTTCCTAATTGTTATATAGGAGACAATGTTACAATCGACGATAATACAGTGTTGTTTTCTGGAGCAAAAATTTATTCAGACTGTGTGATTGGTAAAAATTGTGTAATTAATTCTGGAGCTATAATTGGAGCAGATGGATTTGGTTTTGTACCTGATGATCAAGGCGAGTATAGTAAAGTACCACAAATTGGAAATGTTATACTTGAAGATTTTGTTGACATTGGAGCAGCTACAACCATTGACAGAGCTACTTTAGGGTCTACAATAATTAGACGAGGAGTAAAATTAGATAACCAAATCCAAATAGCACACAACGTAGAAATTGGAAAAAACACAGTAATAGCTGCACAAACAGGTATTGCTGGTTCAACTAAAATTGGCGAAAATTGCCAAATAGGAGGTCAAGTAGGTTTTGCAGGGCATTTGACTATTGGAAACAATGTTAAAATACAAGCACAATCAGGAATAGGTAGAAATATTAAAGATAATGAGGTTTTACAAGGTTCGCCAGCATTTAGTTACGTGGATTGGAATAAATCTTATGTGTATTTTAAAAATCTTCCAAAATTAGCTAAAACAATAAACGAATTAGAAAAAAAAGGAAATGGGAATAATTAGTACTGACATAAAGCAAAAAACAATACTCAAGGAAGTATCCCTTAAAGGTGTTGGCTTACATACAGGAAAAGAGGTAACATTAACCTTTAAACCTGCACCAGTAAATGCTGGATTTTCTTTTAAAAGAATAGATTTAGAAGGAAACCCTGTTATAGAGGCAGATGCAAACTATGTAACTAACACACAACGTGGGACTTGTTTAGAAAAAAACGGAGTTACCATTCAAACGTGCGAACATGTATTAGCAGCTTTAGTAGGTTTAGATATAGATAATGCTATTTTAGAACTAGATAACTCAGAACCACCAATTATGGATGGATCTTCTAAGTTTTTTGTAGAAGCATTAGAAAAAGCAGGTATTGAAGAACAAGATGCCTTTAGAGAAGTGTATGAGGTAAGCGATGTTATCTCTTACACAGATGAAGAGTCTGGTAGCGAAATTTTAGTAATGCCAGCAAAAGAGTATCAAATTACAACAATGGTTGATTTTGGGACTAAAGTATTAGGTACACAAAATGCAACATTAAATAATATGTCCGATTTTAAAAAGGACATATCAGATTCTAGGACGTTTAGTTTTTTACATGAATTAGAATCATTATTAGAGCATGGATTAATTAAAGGAGGTGATTTAAATAATGCTATCGTATATGTAGATAAAGAATTGTCTGATTCTACAATGGAAAAATTAAAATCAGCCTTTAATAAAGATACGATTGCTGTTAAACCAAATGGGATTTTAGATAACTTGACGTTACATTATCCTAATGAAGCAGCAAGACACAAACTACTAGATGTTATTGGTGATTTAGCTTTAATAGGAACACGCATTAGAGGTAAAGTAATCGCGAATAAGCCAGGTCATTTTGTAAACACTCAGTTTGCAAAAAAAATGTCCAAATTAATAAAAAACGAAAGACGTAATAACGTACCAAATATTGATTTAAACCAAACTCCGGTTATGGATGTTAATCAAATTATGGACATGTTACCACATAGACAACCTTTTTTATTACTAGATAAGGTTTTTGAATTATCAGACAATCATGTTATTGGTCTTAAAAATGTGACCATGAACGAGGAGTTTTTTAAAGGACACTTTCCAGGAGCACCAGTAATGCCAGGCGTTTTAATAGTAGAAGCTATGGCGCAAACAGGTGGTGTTTTAGTTTTAAGTACCGTTCCAGACCCAGAAAATTATTTAACTTTTTTCATGAAAATGGATAATGTTAAATTCAAACAAAAAGTAGTGCCAGGTGATACGTTAATATTTAAATGTTCATTAATAACACCAATAAGACGTGGTATTTGCCATATGCAAGGTTATGCTTATGCAAACGGTAAATTATGTGCAGAAGCAGAATTAATGGCACAAATAACAAAAGTAAAATAATACTAAAAAAATGAACCAACCCCTAGCATACGTTCATCCAGGAGCGAAAATCGCAAAAAATGTGGTTATTGAGCCATTTACTACTATAAGCAATAATGTAATTATTGGAGAAGGTACGTGGATTGGTAGTAACGTAACAATTATGGAAGGCGCAAGAATCGGTAAAAATTGTAATATTTTTCCTGGTTCTGTAATTTCTGCGGTACCACAAGACTTAAAATATAATGATGAAGATACACTTACAATCATAGGTGATAATGTTACTATAAGAGAATGTGTTACAATTAATAGAGGTACGACTGACAGGATGAAAACTGTTGTTGGAGATAACTGTTTAATAATGGCATATTGCCATATTGCTCATGATTGTATCGTAGGTAATAATTGTATATTTTCTAATAATTCAACTTTAGCTGGACATATAAATATAGGTGACTATGTTGTTTTGGCAGGTATGACAGCTGTACACCAATTCTGTTCAGTAGGTAGTCATGCTTTTGTAACAGGAGGATCTTTGGTGCGTAAGGATGTACCACCTTTTGTAAAAGCAGGTAGAGAGCCACTATCTTACGTAGGAATCAATTCTGTTGGTTTAAGACGTAGAGGTTATACCACTGAAAAAATTAGAGAAATTCAGGATATATTCAGAATTTTATACCAAAAAAATTACAACAACTCGCAAGCTGCTGCTATTATTGAAGCAGAAATGGAAGCAACGACAGAAAGAGATGAAATTCTTCAGTTTATAAAGAATTCTCATCGTGGAATCATGAAAGGGTATTTCAAATCAAATTAAAAATTAAAAATTAAAAAATAAAAATGGCAACTACTTCAGATATTAGAAACGGATTATGTATTAGATATAACAATGATATCTATAAAATCATTGAATTTTTACATGTTAAACCAGGTAAAGGACCAGCTTTTGTTAGAACAAAAATGAAAAGTGTAACTAACGGTAAAGTGTTAGATAATACGTTTTCTGCAGGTCATAAATTAGAAGATGTAAGAGTAGAAACACATAAGTTTCAGTATTTATATAATGATGGCGAATTTTATCATTTTATGAATGAAGCGGATTATTCTCAAATTAGGTTATTAGAGTCTGCTTTAGACACACCAGATTTAATGAAAGAGGGTGAAGTGGTTACTATTCAAATCAATTCAGAAGACAACATGCCACTTTCTGTAGATATGCCAGCAACCGTAATTTTAGAAGTAACAGCTACTGAGCCAGGAGTTAAGGGTAACACTGCTACTAATGCAACAAAACCTGCAACGGTAGAAACTGGAGCAACTGTTAACGTTCCTTTATTTATTAATGAAGGCGATAAAATAAAAGTTGAAACAGACAAAGGGACTTACAAAGAACGTGTAAAGGAATAGTCTGGAGTTAAATGAAATTTCCAAAACCATATACATTACAAGACATAGCTAAACTAATAGACTGTACGTTTAAAGGAGATGCTAATTTTGAGGTGCTAGGCATGAACGAGATTCATGTGGTAACACCTGGAGATATTGTTTTTGTTGATCACCCAAAATACTATGACAAAGCCTTAAATAGTGCAGCTACCATTGTTTTAATTAACAAAGAGGTGGATTGTCCTGAAGGTAAAGCATTGTTAATTAGTGATGATCCTTTTAGAGATTTTAATAAACTTACGTCATATTTTAAACCATTTACTAGCTCAAACGTAGCGATATCAACATCAGCAAAAATTGGTGTAAATACAGTAATACAACCAAATTGTTTTATAGGTCATAATGTTACTATTGGAGATAATTGTGTAATCCATTCTAACGTTAGTATATACGACGACACGGTTATTGGAAACAATGTTACCATACATGCAGGAAGTATTTTAGGAGCTAGTGCTTTTTATTATAAAAATAGACCAGAAGGATTTGATCAATTAAAATCTGGAGGTAGAGTAGTAATACAAAACAATGTAGATATTGGTGCATTATGTACTATAGACAAAGGGGTTACAGGAGATACGACCATTGGAGAGGGTTCTAAATTAGATAATCAAATCCAAGTTGGCCATGATACCGTTATTGGTAAAAAATGTTTAATTGCCTCTCAAACAGGTATTGCAGGATGTTGTATTATTGAAGATGAAGTTACACTTTGGGGACAAGTAGGAACAACTAGTGGAATTACCATAGGTAAAAAAGCAAATGTTTTAGGTCAAACAGGTGTGACAAAATCCATAGAAGGCGGAAAATCCTATTTTGGGACGCCAATTGAAGAATCAAGAGTAAAATTAAAAGAGTTGGCATATATTAAGCGAATTCCTGAAATAATTAAACAATTAAAAAACAAATAGATGTCAGCCAGAGCAATTGTAAAAGCCTTTTATAGTTTAGATTTAGCAAAAGCAGATAATGCGATTAAAATGTTTGATAAAAACTGTCAATTGCATTGGAATAGCAGTCAAGGTTATACAGCCTTAGATTATAACGGTATTGACCAAAAGCTAAAGGAGGTTAGACAATCATTTGTGTCATTTACTTATAAATTAAGTCATTTACTAAAAGAAAATAATACCATTACAGCTAGATATACAGCCTATGCAGCTACAATTGAAAGGCCTGATAAGGTGGAGCCAATTGCTCATTTTATTTCAATTTGGGAAGTAAAGGATGGACTTTTATATAAAGGATACGAAATAAGTCAATTATTTGATGAAAATCCTTCTAGTTTATCATCATATTCGTAAAATAAAATTTAAAATACTTTTAGTAATCGCAATCAAAAACTTACTTTTGCATAGCAAAGAACAATTCAACATAAAATTTCTTAATCAATACAAAACATGAGCGTTTTAGTAAACAAAGATTCAAAAATAATAGTTCAAGGATTTACTGGTAGTGAAGGTACTTTTCACGCAGGTCAAATGATTGAATACGGAACAAATGTAGTAGGTGGTGTAACACCAGGTAAAGGAGGTCAAACACATTTAGACAGACCAGTTTTTAACACAGTGCAAGAAGCTGTAGATAAAGCAGGAGCAGACACTACAATCATTTTTGTACCACCAGCATTTGCAGCAGACGCAATAATGGAAGCTGCTAACGCAGGAATTAAAGTAATTATTTGTATTACAGAAGGTATTCCTGTAGCAGATATGATTAAAGCAGCAGCTTATATCAAAGATAAAGACTGTAGATTAATTGGACCTAACTGTCCAGGAGTTATCACTCCAGGAGAAGCTAAAGTTGGTATTATGCCAGGTTTTGTTTTCAAAAAAGGAAAAGTTGGTATCGTATCTAAATCTGGTACATTAACGTATGAAGCTGCGGATCAAGTTGTAAAACAAGGATTAGGAATCACTACTGCAATTGGTATTGGTGGAGACCCAATTATTGGAACAACTACTAAAGAAGCTGTTGAGTTATTAATTAACGATCCAGAGACTGAATGTGTTGTAATGATTGGTGAAATTGGAGGTCAATTAGAAGCAGATGCTGCTAACTGGTACAAAGCTTCAGGTAGTAAAAAACCTATCGTTGGTTTTATAGCAGGAGAAACTGCACCAGCAGGACGTACAATGGGACATGCAGGAGCAATTGTTGGTGGATCTGATGATACAGCTCAAGCTAAAAAAGCAATTATGAGAGAATGTGGTATTCACGTAGTAGATTCTCCAGCAGAAATTGGTAAAAAAGTAGCCGAAGTTATGGCTTAAATTACTTAACACTAATGTGTTAAAATAATCCAAATATATAAACGTTTAAAGTTCGTTAGCTTAATTTAGCTAACGAACTTTTTTTATTAACATAATCAACCAAAAAATGAAACATTTAAAACTAATTTTAGCTTTAGCTGTTATTACTTTTGTTGCTAGCTGCAAAAAAAGTAATTCGGATACAACTGTAGCTAAAACAGAAACACAAAAGGATGCCAATGGATTTAGTTATCAAAGCGTAGCTAATGACCCAACAGGATTAAGATTGTATACCTTAGATAATGGTCTAAAAGTATATTTAAGCAAAAACACAGATGAGCCTAAAATCCAAACTTACATTGCTGTAAGAGCTGGTTCTAATTACGATCCTAAAGAATCTACTGGATTAGCTCATTATTTAGAGCACATGGTCTTTAAGGGTACCGATCAGATTGGTACAGTTAATTGGGAAACTGAAAAAAAATATCTAGACACTATTTCTAATTTATACGAAAAACATAGAGCGGAAAAAGATCCAGATAATAAACTAGCCATTTATAAAGAGATTGATCGCGTGTCTTTAGAAGCATCAAATTATTCAGTAGCTAATGAGTATGATAAAATGTCAAGCTCTTTAGGTGCTACAGGTACTAACGCTTATACTTGGTTTGAGCAAACAGTGTATACCAATAAAATTCCGGTAAACGAATTAGATAAATTTTTAGCACTAGAAAGCGAGCGTTTTGGACAAGTAGTTTTACGTTTATTTCATACAGAATTAGAAGCTGTTTTTGAAGAGTTTAATAGAGGTCAGGATAATGATGGTCGTAAACGTTATGCAGCTATGCTGGAAGGTTTATTCCCTAATCATCCTTATGGTCAGCAATCTACTATTGGTACTGCAGAGCATTTAAAAAATCCTTCTATGATAGATATTAATAACTATTTTGACAAATATTATGTACCAAATAATATGGCAGTCGTTTTAGTAGGTGATTTAGATTTTGAATCAACCATACAAAAAGTGAATAATACCTTTGGTAAGTTTGAAAGAAAAGAAGTAGAACATCCTGTATTACCTAAGGAAGAGCCATTAACTGCTATAGTAGAAAACGAGGTGTTTGGACCAACTGCAGAAAGTATTTCTATAGCCTACAGAACAGGCGGAGTTAATACTGAAGAAGAAAAACTTGTAACCTTAGCAGATATGATTTTGGCTAATGGTAATGCTGGTTTGATGGATTTAAATTTAAATCAAAAGCAATTAGTGCAATATGCTGGATCTTCAACAACATTTTTAAATGATTATGGTTACCATTCTTTAAGTGGATCACCTAAAGAAGGTCAGTCCTTAGAAGAGTTAAAAGGTTTAATGTTAGACCAAATTAACAAACTTAAAAAAGGTGAATTTGAAGATTGGATGATTGATGCAGTTATCAATGATCTTAAAAAATCTCAATTAAAGCAATTTGAAAGTAGTACAGCTGTGGCAGATGCTTATGTTGATGCTTTTATACATAACGAAAAATGGGAAGACAAAGTTCGTTTTTTAGACGATTTAAAAAAGATTACAAAACAACAATTGGTGGATTTTGCTAATTCATTTTACAAAGACAATTATGTTGTAACGTACAAACGTAAAGGTAATGACGACAAAATCGTAAAAGTACAAAACCCAGGAATTACACCTGTTAATCTTAACAGAGGTGCTAATTCTAAATATATCGAAGACTTTAATAAAATGGAGTCAGAAGCTTTAAAACCTGTATATGTGGATTATGCTTCAGCTATTAAGACAACTAAAACCGATAGCGGAATTAAAGTATCATATATTGAAAATGAATCTAATGATTTATTTGACTTAAACATCATTTTTGATATGGGAAGTGATAATGACAAAAAATTAGATTTAGCAGTAGGTTATTTAGAGTATTTAGGTACAGATAAATATTCAAATGAAGACTTGAAAAAAGAGTTTTATAAATTAGGAATAGATTATTACGTTAATACAGGTAATGAGCAAACTTTTATTGGTTTAAATGGGTTAAAAGAAAATCTTCCAAAAGGTCTTGAGCTATTAGAAGAATTATTGGATAATGCTGTACCAAACCAAGAAGCATATAGTAAATACGTACAATCTATTGCTAAAGGAAGACAAAATAATAAAACTAATAAAGGTAGTATTTTAAGAAGTGGTTTAATGAATTATGCTAAATATGGCGAAAATTCTAGCTTACGAAACATCATTCCTGTAACAGAATTAAATAGTATTAATCCTCAAGAATTAGTAAATCTAACTAAAGATTTAAAAAACTACAAACAGCGTATGTTTTATTACGGTAAAGATGTAGATAATGCAATTTCAGCTATAAATAAATCTCATAAAGTAAATCAAGATCTTAAAGATTATCCTGAAGCAGTTGCTTTTACAGAAAAAGAAACTGGAGGAAATGTGTATTTTGTAGATTTTGATATGGTACAGTCCGAAATGATGTTTTTAGCAAAAGGAGAACCTTTTAAAGCAGAAAACATGGCTGCATCAACATTATTTAACACCTATTTTGGAGGAGGTTTATCCTCAATAGTTTTTCAGGAAATTAGAGAATCTAAATCATTAGCATATTCTGCATGGTCTAATTATAGTACTGCTAGAGAAAAAGACGATTCTAATTACGTAATGGCATACATTGGTACTCAGGCAAACAAAATGCCACAAGCAGTGGAGGCTATGATGGGATTAATGAATGATATGCCAGAATCTGAAGCTCAGTTTAATGCAGCTAAAGAGTCTACTTTAAAGCAAATAGCAGCACAACGTATTAATAAATCTAGTATTTTCTGGAGTTATGAAAGACTTCAAAAATTAGGAATCTCAGAGGATAACAGAGAGGCTATGTATAATGCAATTAAAGATATGACTTTAGCGGATTTACGCGAGTTTTTTAATAAAAACATTAAAGGCGAAGATTATAACGTTATGGTAATTGGAAACAAAAAAGATGTGGATTTAAAAGCTCTAAATAAATTAGGAAAAGTACAAGAGATGGATGTTGATTATTTATTTAATTACGAAAAACAAGAAGACGTTAAAATGTAATTAAAACAACATAAACAGACTGCAAGAAGTCTATAGATTAAAACCTCATAATTGTATAAATTATGAGGTTTTTTTACACATAACAATTTGTAATTACTATATTTGAATTAGTAAACTAACAATATATTTTCGATTAAATCGAAAAGCAAAAAATAGATCATAAATGAAACTTTTAGAAGGGAAAACAGCAATTATTACAGGTGCTTCCAGAGGTATTGGTAAAGGTATTGCTCAAGTATTTGCTCAGCAAGGTGCAAATGTAGCATTCACTTACAGTTCGTCTGTAGAGGCTGCAAACGCGTTAGAAAAAGAATTAAATGCTTTTGGTGTAAAAGCAAAAGGATATAAAAGTAACGCAGCAAGTTTTGACGAAGCACAGCAATTAGCAGAGGATGTTTTAGCAGAATTTGGTAGCATTGATGTGTTAATAAATAATGCAGGTATTACTAAAGATAACTTGTTAATGAGAATGGGTGAACAAGATTTTGATCAAGTAATTGAAGTTAATCTTAAGTCTGTTTTTAATATGACAAAAGCAGTACAACGTACTATGTTAAAGCAACGTAAAGGATCTATAATTAACATGAGTTCTGTGGTTGGTGTTAAAGGTAATGCTGGACAAACTAACTACGCAGCATCAAAAGCTGGTATTATTGGTTTTTCTAAATCTGTAGCTTTAGAGTTAGGCTCTAGAAATATTAGAAGTAATGTGATTGCACCAGGTTTTATCGAAACTGAAATGACTGCAAAGTTAGATGAAGAAACCGTTAAAGGATGGCGTAATGCTATACCACTTAAACGTGGTGGTACACCAGAAGATATTGCTAATGTATGTGTGTTTTTAGCATCAGATATGTCTGCCTATGTAACTGGACAAACTATAAATGTTGATGGTGGAATGTTAACCTAAAATTGGGTTAACCACAAACTGTCCTACAATAATTAAACCATGAAAAACATTATTTTTGCATTGACGCTTTTTTTAGTGTCAACGTTAAATGCTTCAGCTCAAGAATGGATTGACTATAAATCCGAAGAGCATGCATTTATTGCTAAATATCCTGTGCAACCTGTACAAACACTTGAAGTGATAGATACGGAAGCAGGACCTTTAGATATGTACATGATTATGCATGTGGCAACTTCAGAAAATAGTACTAATGTTGTTTATTCTGTTATAAAATCAGCATATCCAAAATCTCAATTTGAAGATGTAGCAGATAATTATGAAGATGAAGTCCTTGATGCAGCAGTTCAAGGTGCTGTGCAAAATGTTAATGGTACATTAATATTTAAAAACGAAGTAACTCACAATGGCTATCCAGGAAGGAGTATTAAAATTGAAATTGAAAAGGCATTTATTTATATGAATGCTTATTTGGTAGATAATGTAATGTTTATATCTCAAGTAATATGCTTGACAGAAAATGATAATAATAAGGATATCAAACGTTTTATGGAGGCTTTTGATATTATTAAAGTAAAAGAAGATTAAGTGTCAACAGATACTATATTATATATCATTTTATCAGGAATAATCGCTGTATTATTAGCCTTATTTCAGTATTATTATAAAACAAAAAGCGCATCAAAGGATAATGCGCTTTTTGCTTTTTTACGTTTTATCACCTTATTTTCAGTCTTATTATTACTAATAAATCCAAAATTTGAGCAAGTAGAATATTACACTGAAAAACCAAACTTAATATTAGCGGTAGATAATTCAGCATCGTTAAAGCATTTAAATCAAGCAGATAAGGCTAAAACATTCACTAACTATGTTTTAAAAAACACTCAGGTTACTGATAAATTTAATGTAAAACTGTTTGCTTTTGGAGAGGATATAAACGTTGCAGATAGTTTTACTTTTGCAGATCGCCAAACTAATATTGATAAGGTTTTCAAATCCTTAACACAAGTATATAAAAACACAGTGTCGCCAACTATAGTGGTAACAGATGGTAATCAGACTATTGGTAATGATTATCAATTTTCTGCAAAAAAATATAATCAAGCTATTTACCCAATAATCCTTGGTGATACAGTAGTTTACTCAGATTTGCAGATTAGTAAGCTAAATGCTAATAAATACGCATATTTAAAAAATAATTTTCCTATTGAAGCTATAGTAGTCTATAATGGTAATCAACCAATAACTAGCAAGTTTATAGTCACAAAAGGAAATGCTACCGTTTTTTCCAAACCAATTACTTTAGATAAATCTAATAATAGTCAAGTTTTAAATTTTACTTTACCTGCAAATGATGTTGGAGTGCAAGATTACAAAGCCCAAATAATTCCGTTAGATACTGAAAAAAATAAGACCAATAACTACAAAAATTTTGCAGTAGAAGTCATTGATCAAAAATCTAAAATTGCTATTGTAAGTACTATTTTGCATCCTGATTTAGGAGCTATAAAAAAAAGTATTGAAAGTAATGAGCAACGTGAAGTTGTGTTTTTAAAACCTAATAAAATTTTAAATCAATTAAACGATTTTCAATTAGTTATACTGTATCAGCCAAATGCTTTATTTAAGTCTTTGTTTGATGAATTACAAAAGCAAAACAAAAATAAATGGGTTATTATTGGAGCAAAAACAGATTGGCAATTTTTAAATAAAGTGACTAGTAGTTATAATTTAGATTATACCTCGCAAACCGAAGATTATCAACCTTCTTTAAATAAAAATTATAACCCTTTTATAGTTGAAGATATAGATTTTGAAAATCTTCCTCCTTTAAAATCTGCTTTTGGTGAGTCTATTTTTAATCAACCGTTTGAAACAATATTATATAAAACAGTATCTGGTATAAAAACAGAACAACCGTTATTAGCCACTTTAGAAACTAATGGAACTAGGAAAGCAGTATTGTTTGGAGAAGATATTTGGAAATGGCGAGCACAAAGTTATATTAACGAAGACAGTTTTTTAAAATTTGATAATTTTGTTGGTAAATTAGTTCAATATTTGGCATCTAATAAGCGTCGCAATAGATTGAATATTGATTATAATTCATTTTACAACGGAAGTGATAATATTGTTATAAACGCTCAGTTTTTTAATAAAAATTACGAGTTTGATACTGATGCATCCTTGGTGATTTCATTAAAAAACACAAAAACCCAAGCTGTTTTAAATAGACCTTTGATTTTAAAAGGAAATAGTTATCAAGTTAACTTAAATGGATTAGAATCTGGAAACTACAACTTTACGGTAAATTCAGCTTCAGAGAATATTTCAGTTTCTGGTACTTTTAAAATTATTGAGTATAACGTAGAGCAACAATTTTTAAACGCAGATGTAACAAAGTTGCAACAATTAGCTACTAATAGTGGTGGTGAAGCATATTTTATAAATAGTTACGAGGCTTTAATCGATAGTTTATTAATGGATAATCGTTACCAACCCATTCAAAAAAGCAATAAAAGTGTTGTACCTTTGATTGATTGGTCATATTTACTATTTATTATCGCTTTAAGCTTAGCGTTAGAATGGTTTATCAGAAAATTTAAAGGATTAATTTAAAATTAAAAAAAATTATGGAAAAATTACCAAAAGGAGCATTTCCTTTTATAATAGCAGCAGTAATAGGATTAATTATTATGGCTAAATCGGTTAAAACAATTGATTCTGGTCATGCAGGAGTATTGTATCAACTTGGAGGTGGAGTAGATCCAGATAGCGAACCACTTGGTGAAGGTATAAATTTTGTAGCACCTTGGAACAGTGTTATCGATTACGAGGTTAGACAACAAGAATTACCAGAAAAAATGTCTGTGTTATCTTCAAACGGTTTGGATATTAAATTAGATGCTTCTGTATTATATCAACCTGATTATAAAAACTTAAGTAAATTACATAAAGAAAAAGGTAGAGAATATGTAAGCAGAGTATTGCAACCTGCCATACGTAGTGCAGCTAGAAGCGTTGTAGGACGTTATACTCCAGAGCAATTATATTCTAGTAAACGTGATGCTATTCAAGATGAAATTTTTGAAGAAACCAAAAAAATCGTCGAGTCACAATACATACAATTAAATAACATTTTGATTAGAGATGTGACTTTACCTCCAACTATTAAAGATGCAATTGAGCGTAAACTTAAACAAGAACAAGAATCTTTAGAGTATGAGTTTAGATTAGTTACTGCAGCTAAAGAAGCCGAAAAAGTTATTATCGAAGCTCAAGGTAAAGCTGATGCAAACAAAATTTTAAGTGCGTCATTAACTGATAAAATATTACAAGATAAAGGAATAGAAGCTACTGTAAAGCTTTCAGAATCTAATAATAGCAAAGTAATTGTGATTGGATCAGGAGATAGCGGAATGCCTATTATTTTAGGTAATCAATAAATTTAGAGTTATTTTTTTTATTAAACTTAAAATTATTTTATAATATATTTGGTTTTTAAAATAAATTTTAACAATATTTGTAAAGAAGAAAAAAAAGACATGAACTTTATTCAATTACATCATCATCATTTCCATACTAGCACTCAAGCCAGTTAGAAATGTATTGAATAAAATCAAAGTATATTTTAAAACCGTTTGAGTAAATCAAGCGGTTTTTTGTATTTATATACTTTCCTAAAGATTTACTCAAATTTTCAAAAGAATCTAAAAAATTTAAAAAGAAATAAAATGAGTAAATTAAAAATTGCAATTCAAAAATCAGGAAGATTAAACGAGGATTCGATGCAAATCCTTAAAGATGTTGGTATTTCCATAGATAATGGTAAAGACCAATTAAAAGCGTCTGCAAAAAACTTTCCACTAGAAATTTTTTATCTACGTAATGGAGATATTCCACAATACCTTAAAGATGGTGTGGTAGATGTTGCTATTATTGGAGAAAACGTATTAATAGAAAAAGGGAATGGGATTACAATTTCTGAAAAACTTGGATTTTCTACTTGTAAAGTTTCTGTGGCAGTGCCAAAAGGAGTAAAGTACAATTCAGTAAAAGATTTAGAAGGAAAACGTATTGCAACGTCTTACCCAAATACTGTTAATCAGTTTTTAGAGAAAAACGGAGTAACAGCCAACTTACACATTATTAATGGTTCTGTAGAGATTGCTCCAAATATTGGATTAGCAGATGCTATTGTAGATATTGTCTCTAGCGGAAGTACTTTATTCAAAAACGGTTTAAAAGAAGCAGAGGTTATTTTAAAGTCAGAAGCTGTACTAGCGGTTTCTCCTCAGATTTCTGATGACAATCAAGCTATTCTTGATAAATTACAATTCAGATTACAATCTGTTTTAAAAGCCAGACAATCACGTTACGTATTATTAAATGCACCAAATAACAAGGTGGAGGATATTATAAATATTTTACCAGGAATGAAAAGTCCAACGGTTTTACCATTGGCGCAAGAGGGTTGGAGCTCAATCCACTCTGTAATTAATAAAAATGATTTCTGGGAAATTATTGACGAACTAAAACTAAACGGAGCAGAAGGTATCCTAGTTTGTCCAATCGATAACATGGTATTATAATGAAAACGATAAACAACCCAGAAAAAGCAACGTGGTCAGACATTTTGCAACGTCCAACACAAACTGTTAATGATATAGAAGCTACGGTAACTCAAATTTTTGAAGACGTACAACGTAACGGTGATCAAGCAGTTGCTAAGTACACGCAATTATTTGATGGTGCAGAATTAAAAACAAATATCGTTACAGTTGAAGAGATTGAAATAGCAAGTGCCAAAGTTTCAAAGCCCTTAAAAGAAGCCATTCAGCAAGCAAAAAGCAATATTGAAGCGTTTCATACCGCGCAAAAAACCGAAAAAGTTAGCGTACAAACAACAGAAGGTGTTAACTGTTGGCAAGAAAAAAGAGCGATTCAGAAAGTCGGGATTTACATACCTGCAGGTACAGCGCCTTTGTTTTCTACAGTTTTAATGCTTGGAGTACCTGCACAAATTGCAGGTTGTAAAGAGATTGTATTATGTTCGCCACCAAATAAAGAAGGTAAAATTGCTAACGAAATTTTATATGCAGCACAACTTTGCGGAGTGACTAAAATTATAAAAGTTGGCGGAATCCAAGCTATTGCTGGTTTAACGTTTGGTACAGCAAGTATTCCTCAGGTTTATAAAATATTTGGACCAGGAAATCAATTTGTAACCGTTGCTAAGCAATTATCAACTAAGTATGGTGTTGCTATTGACATGCCTGCTGGTCCAAGTGAGTTATTAGTTGTGGCAGATGATACTGCAAATGCTAGTTATGTGGCTTCGGATTTATTAAGTCAAGCAGAACATGGTGCAGATAGCCAAGTCATTTTGGTGTCAACCTCTCAAAAGCTAATTGACGCTGTCGCGGAAGAGATTCAGCTTCAGCTAAAAGCACTTCCAAGACAAGACATTGCACAACAAGCTATAGATAATTCTAAATCTATTTTAGTTGAAACTGATGCCATCGCCTTAGATTTAATTAATCAATACGGACCAGAACACTTTATTGTTTGTACAAATAATAACGATTTTTATGTGGACGGTATCGAGAATGCAGGATCGGTATTTATTGGTAATTACACACCAGAAAGTGCTGGAGATTATGCATCTGGAACCAATCACACCTTACCAACTAATGGATTTAGTAAAGCCTATTCAGGAGTGAATTTAGATAGTTTTACAAAAGCGATTACCTTTCAGAATATTACAAAACAAGGGTTGCTAAATATTGGAAACACTATTGAGTTAATGGCTGAAGCCGAAGGATTACAAGCACATAAAAACGCGGTGACTATTCGTTTAAAGGATTTAAAATAATGCAACGTCATACTGAACTGGTTTCAGTATCAAACAAGAATAAATAATGGGACACTGAAATAAATTCAGTGTGACGTGATGTTTGAAAAAAGAGTTAAGAAACGGGAAACGAGAAACAGGAAACAAGAATCATGGATTATGAATCGTGAATCATGAATTAAAGTTCGAAACACCATCTCAACGTCATGCTGAACTCGTTTCAGTATCACACAAGTAAAATAATGAGACACTGAAATAAATTCAGTGTGACGCAATGTTTGAAACAAGAGTTAAGAAACGGGAATCATGAATCGTGAATTGTAAATTATTAATCATTATTTAAAGTTCGAAACACCATCGCAACGTCATGCTGAACTCGTTTCAGTATCACACAAGTTTTTAAATAATGAGACACTGAAATAAACTCAGTGTGACGCGATGTTTGAAACATGAGTTAAGAAACAAGAATTATGAATTGTGAATCATGTATCGTGAATTATGAATTATGAATCATAATTTAAGGTTTAAACACTATCGCAACGTCATGCTGAACTAGTTTCAGTATCACACAAGAATAAAAATAATGAGACACTGAAATAAACTCAGTGTGACGTGATGTTTGAAAAAAGAGTTAAGAAACGAGAAACGAGAAACGAGAAACAGGAAACAAGAATCATGGATTATGAATCGTGAATCATGAATTAAAGTTCGAAACACTATCACAACGTCATACTGAACTGGTTTCAGTATCACACAAGAATAATACAACAGAATACTGCCAATACATTTAGTAATAAGAAAAAATGAACCAAAAAATAAACATAAACAATCTGGTTAGAGCTAACATAAAAGCGTTAAAACCGTATTCTTCTGCAAGAGATGAGTTTAAAGGGACTGCAGATGTTTTTCTAGATGCAAACGAGAATCCATTTGGAGATTTAAACAGATATCCTGATCCGCAGCAAAAAGAGATTAAGGATAAATTATCTGCTATCAAAAAGGTCGCAACAGACCAAATTTTTATTGGAAATGGTAGTGACGAAGTTATTGATTTAGCGTTTCGTATTTTTTGCGAGCCAGGAAAAGACAAGGTTTTAACCTTTACGCCAACGTACGGGATGTATAATGTGTCTGCCAACATCAATAATATTGAAGTTATAGAACAACCGTTAATTAATGATTTTCAGATTAATTTAAATCAATTACAACCGTATTTAGATTTTGAAGATGTTAAAATCATATTTATATGTTCGCCTAATAATCCAACAGGAAACAGTTTAAATCCAGATGATATTGAATATATTTTGGAGAATTTTAATGGTATCGTGATTGTGGACGAAGCATATATTGATTTTAGCGCACAAGCGTCATTTATTAAAAATATTGATAAATATGATAATTTAATTGTTAGTCAAACTTTTAGTAAAGCGTGGGGATTGGCAGGTGTTAGAGTAGGAGTTGCTTATGCTAGTCAGTCTATAATTACACTTTATAACCGTGTTAAACCGCCTTATAATGTTAGTACTTTAAACCAAGAAGCGGTTTTGAAAAGTTTGAATAATTTGGAAGAAGTGACTCAAAACATTGAGACTATTCTTGAAGAAAGAACGAAGTTAAAAGAGGCTTTAAGTAAATTAGAGATAGTTAAAAAAATATATCCTACAGATGCTAATTTTTTGTTAGTAGAAGTGGAAGATGCTAATAAAACGTATCAATATTTAATTGAGCAGAAGGTCATTATTAGAAATAGAAATACACAAGTTAAAAATTGCATTCGAATAACTGTTGGGACACCGGAAGAAAACAATACATTAATCGAAACATTAAAATTAGTATAACGTGTCATTCTGAACTGGTTTCAGAATCTCACTACAAAAAATAGCACATGAAAAAAGTATTATTCATAGACAGAGACGGAACATTGGTATTAGAGCCACCTGTAGATTATCAATTGGATAGTTTAGAGAAGTTAGAGTATTACCCAAAAGTGTTTCAATATATGGCTAAAATAGCTTCAGAATTGGATTACGAACTGGTAATGGTTACTAATCAGGATGGTTTAGGAACAGATTCATTTCCTGAAGATACCTTTTGGCCTGCACAAAATAAAGTGATGACTGCTTTTGAAAAGGAAGGCGTTGTTTTTAGTGATGTTTTTATTGATAAAACATTTCCGCATGAAAATGCAGAGACACGTAAGCCTAGAACAGGCTTATTGACCAAGTATTTTGATCAAGAAAAGTATGATTTAGCAAATAGTTTTGTTTTAGGAGACCGTATTACGGACATGGAATTGGCTAAAAATTTAGGCGCTAAAGGTATCTTTTTGTCTGAAGATCCAGAATTAGGAGCTGATGAAATTGAAACATCAAAACAAGCTATTTTTGATTGTATAGCATTGACTAGTACAGATTGGGAAGCAATCTATGAGTTTTTAAAATTAGAAGATCGTGTTCAAGAAATTACTAGAAACACTAACGAGACTAAGATTTATATCAAATTAAATTTAGATGGTTCTGGAAAAAATGATATTGATACTGGTTTATCCTTTTTTGACCACATGCTAGACCAAATTGGTCGTCATGGCGCAATGGATTTAACTATTAAAGTAGAAGGCGATTTAGAAGTAGACGAGCACCACACGATAGAAGACACGATGATTGCTTTAGGGGAGTTGTTTAATAAAGCTTTAGGTAATAAATTAGGTATCGAGCGTTATGGTTTTTGTTTACCAATGGATGACTGTTTAGCGCAAGTTGCAGTTGATTTTGGTGGTAGAAACTGGTTGGAATGGGAAGCTGATTTTAAGCGTGAAAAGATTGGAGACATGCCAACCGAAATGTTTTTCCACCTGTTTAAGTCGTTTACAGATGGTGCAAAATGTAATTTGAATATTAAAGCAGAAGGTACAAATGAGCACCACAAAATAGAAGGTATTTTTAAAGCATTTGCAAAAGCTATGAAAATGGCAGTAAAACGTGATTCTAACAAAATGTTTTTACCATCAACAAAAGGGATGTTGTAAATCAGCTATTAGCTGTTAGCCATTTGCTGATAGCGAAAAACGAAAAGCCAAAATATGAAACTAGTAATTATAGATTACGGAGCAGGAAATATAAAAAGCATACAATTTGCGTTTAAACGCTTAGGGTATGACGCTATATTATCTAATATTCCTGAAGAAATTAAAGCAGCAGATAAAGTGATTTTCCCAGGAGTTGGAGAGGCTAGCTCAGCAATGGATATGCTAAAAGCAAGTGGTTTGGACGTGTTGATTCCGACGTTAACGCAGCCTGTATTAGGAATTTGCTTAGGGATGCAATTAATGTGTAGATCGTCTGAAGAAGGCAATACAGAAGGTTTAGGTATTTTTGATGTGGCTGTTAAGCGTTTTGACAACTCGGTTAAAGTGCCACAAATGGGATGGAATACTATTGCAAATCTAAAGTCTGATTTGTTTAAGGATGTCAAAAATGAAGCGTTTATGTATTCTGTACATAGTTTTTATGCCGAAAACTGTAAAGAAAGTATCGCAACTACTACTTATAGTATAGACTTTGCTTCAGCTTTGCAACACAATAATTTTTATGGTGTGCAATTTCACCCTGAAAAGAGTAGTACTGAAGGAGAACAGATATTAAAGAATTTTATTGAGTTGTAAACCACAATGGTGTCACCTTGAGCGTAGTCACAAGGATTCAATTTAAACTAATAGTAATCAAAAAATAAATTCCCACTTTGTGGGCTAGAAATATGAGAATAATACCAGCAATAGACATTATAGAAGGGAAGTGTGTACGTTTGACAAAAGGAGATTATAGTACAACTAAAATCTATAGTGAAAACCCATTAGAAATCGCTAAACAATTTGAAGATGCAGGAATAGAATACTTGCATATGGTTGACTTAGAAGGTGCAAAAGCATCTCATGTGGTTAATTATAAAGTCTTAGAGCAAGTCGCATCTAAAACCAATCTTAAAATCGATTTTGGAGGTGGTTTAAAGTCTGATAACGATATTATAACAGCTTTTAACTCTGGAGCAAAACAAATTACAGGAGGAAGTATAGCTGTTAAAAACAGAGATGCATTTGAAGGTTGGATCCGTAAGTATGGTTCTCAAAAAATAATTCTTGGTGCAGATTGCAATAATGAGAAAATAGCAATTAGTGGTTGGCTAGAGGAGAGTAGCTTGGAAGTTATTCCGTTTATAAAAGATTACCAAAAACAAGGCATACAATATGTGGTTTGTACGGATATTTCTAAAGATGGCATGTTGGAAGGACCTTCTATAGAATTGTATAAAAATATTATTGAACAATGCAGTAATGACAGTTCTGGTCAGTCGGTTAAATTAATTGCTTCAGGAGGAGTAACAACTATAGCAGACTTAGAAAAGCTTGCAGAGATTGGATGTGAAGGTGTAATTATAGGAAAAGCATTGTATGAAAACAGAATTACTTTAAAAGAATTAGAACGCTTTTTATAATAGTGATTAGAGTGCTATTGTGGCATTGAAAATTACAATTTTGACGTCACACTGACCGCAGTCGAAGTGTCTCTAAAATAAAATATAGTAGTATAATAATTAATAATAATCCTTGATTTCGAGGACATAAATATGCTTACAAAACGAATCATACCATGCTTAGACATCAAAGACGGAAGAACCGTTAAAGGTGTCAATTTTGTAAACCTACGTGATGCAGGAGATCCTGTGGAATTAGCGAAGCAATACGCATTAAAAGGTGCAGACGAATTAGTGTTTTTGGATATTTCAGCGACACTAGAAGGCCGAAAAACCATGATTGATATGGTTTTAAAAGTAGCAGAACATGTTAATATTCCGTTTACAGTTGGAGGAGGTATTTCTTCAATCGCAGATGTTGATGTGTTATTAAAATCTGGTGCTGATAAAGTATCTATCAATTCTTCAGCAGTAAAAAGACCAGAATTAGTTAACGAATTGGCCAATAAGTTTGGGAGTCAGTGTGTTGTGGTTGCTATTGATGCTAAACAAATTGATGGCGAATGGATTGTACATTTGGCTGGTGGAAGTATTCCAACCGAGTTAAATTTATTTGATTGGGCAAAAGAA
Organism: Olleya sp. Ti.3.14; assembly: GCF_038154885.1. Taxonomy (NCBI): domain Bacteria; kingdom Pseudomonadati; phylum Bacteroidota; class Flavobacteriia; order Flavobacteriales; family Flavobacteriaceae; genus Olleya; species Olleya sp. Ti.3.14. The sequence continues at coordinate 261,530 of NZ_JBAKAO010000001.1, read as the reverse complement.
GTTGAGAGTAGAGGGGCAGGAGAGATTTTGTTTACATCTATGAATAACGATGGAACAAAAGCTGGTTTTGCAAATGAAGCATTAGCAAAGTTATCAGAAACATTAAATATTCCGATAATAGCTTCAGGAGGCGCGGGAACAGTACAACATTTTGTAGACACTTTTAAAGATGGTAAATCTGACGCAGCTTTGGCTGCAAGTGTTTTTCATTTTGGAGAAATAGCAATACAAGATTTAAAAGAAGCATTACGAGAAAATAATATAGAAGTACGATTATAATAGATGTGTCTCCTCGAGCGCAGTCGAGAGGTTATTAGAAGACAATAACAGAAAAAGACGAATGTAAGACGGCAGACAAAGTAATAATAGCAACGTCATACTGAACTTGTTTCAGTATCATATAAAGTAAAGCAGAATAGGGAAGTTTGTTCCAAAAAAAACAGAGCAAAGAAAACATAACGTCACTTCGAGTGCTTTGTAAAGCATGAGCAAATTGTATCGAGAAGCGCAACAAAAAAGGTTCGCGATACAAAATTGAAGAACAAGCAATTTCACTCGAACTGACGACATAGAAATAATCGCAACGTCATACTGAACTTGTTTCAGTATCACATAAAGTAAAACATAAAAATGTAGTTTGCACCAATAAAAACAGAGCAAACGACATTGCGTCACTTCGAGTGATTTGTGAAGCATGAGCAAATTGTATCGAGAAGCACAACAAAATAAGTTCTCGATACAAAATTGCAGAACAAGCAATTTCACTCGAACTGACGACGCAGAAATAATCGCAACGTCATACTGAACTTGTTTCAGTATCGCATAATTAAGAAAATATTGCTAAAAAACACACAATGTATTTAGCAATACCAATACATAACAAGATGACTATAGATTTCAACAAAAACAATGACGGTTTAGTACCAGCAATAATTCAAGATGCCACAACAAAAAACGTATTGATGTTGGGTTACATGAATGAAGAAGCTTTCAATAAAACTAAAGAGACTAAATTGGTTACTTTTTTTAGTCGCACAAAAAACCGTTTGTGGACTAAAGGAGAAGAAAGTGGTAACGTATTAAACTTAGTTGATGTAAAGCTAGATTGTGACAACGACACCTTATTAATACAAGTCAATCCCAAAGGACCAACGTGTCACAAAGGATCTGATACGTGTTGGAACGACACTAATTCTGAAAATTTCGGTTTTATTTCAAAATTAGAAAACACTATTGAAAGTAGAGTGGCAGCGGGTAACACAGAGAAATCTTATGTAGCGTCGTTATTTGCTTCAGGAATTAATAAAGTAGCACAAAAAGTTGGTGAAGAAGCGGTAGAAGTTGTTATTGAAGCAATGGATAATAAAGACGATTTATTTTTAAGTGAAAGTGCAGATTTACTGTTTCATTATTTAATGTTATTGCAAGCAAAAGGGTTTAAGCTTAATGATGTTGTGAATGTTTTAAAAGGAAGAGAGAAGAAATAAATATATAAAACTGTCGCTAATTTTTTAGCGACAGTTTATCTAATGATAAAATAGAAAGTTTAATCGTGCATTAGAACCACGTAAAACCGTTATGTATTATTACTTAGATGTGTTTTTTATTATTGCTAATGTTTGCTCTAGCCAATCTCTACCAAAATCTAAAGCAAGTTCTGGAGTGACACCTTTTCCTTCATAAGCTAAATACTCGTTAAAATCCATATCTGTTGGCGTAATATTAAAATTTCCAGAAGGTGTATTGTAATTGTACCCATAATTCATTCCGTAAGCAATAATACCGCGAGTTGTCTGTCCTAAATGTTTTACGTTTTTAAGTGCTTTTAGTTTTAAAGTAAATTGCTCGCCATTACTTCCTGTAAAGCAATTGGTTAAAATATACACATTCTTCTTTTTTAATAATTTTAAAAAGGGATCAGATAGTTTACTGTTTCCGCCAGCATTACTTCTTAAATCCACAATTACATTTGTTGCAGTTAGCTCTTTTTTCGCTTTAGCGTAAAAATCTTTAAATGCTTTTCGATTAGATTTACTAAATGAACTAAAGTTACCAAAATACAAGTATTGAGTATCTGGTGTTAATTGTCTAAACTCCCAATTAGATTGGTCTTTTATAGGTAATTCTTCGTTATTAGTATTAGTTGTTTTTTTATATATCCAAAGTCTTCCATTTTCAAAAGAAATGCTTTTAACAAAACCAGGAGTTCTAGTGCTTGGGTTGTAGTAAAACAGATTATATTTTAGTTCTGCGGTATGGGTAGCATAAACTATTATTTGTCCAGCATCCCATTGTTTTAGATTGCTTTTTAAAACAACACCTACTAAGGTGTCACTATCTTTTTGTTGGTAAATTCCAATTTTAAGATCGACCCCATAATTATAAACACCTTCCAATTCTTGTTCATTTTTTTTAGATAATTCAGCCTCCAAATCGTTTAGATTATATTCTGATTTTGGGTGATTTTTAAAAACATTACTAGCTTTAAAGTCATTTAGTTTTAAAGTGTCGTTTAAAATCTCCTTGTTAATTGGTGTTTTAATATAGCTTAATGAGGCATGCACATCATTAACTAAAACCATTTGTTGTAATAACATTTTATAGCAGTCCTCTATTAAAATGGGCTGGTTCATTTGGTTAGATAAGTTGGTGTAGGTCTTTTCAAATTCGGTTGCTTTTTCACCTTTAATTTGTGTTTTAAAAGAAGGCATTGCTTTTATTTTTTCAACAATAAAATCTAAATCGGTTTTACAGTCGCAAGTTTCGGTTTGAGAAAAAGTAAGCTGAATAGAAGTTAAAAAAAGAACTAAAATTAATGTGAAATTTTTCATTGTAACGGGTTTTTATTGATTAAACTTTCTGAAGCAAAGATATATTTCAAATCAAATAAAAATCAATTATAATAAGGGTTTGGGGTGAAATACCGTTATGCTGTGGCGAAATTTAAAGCACTTTTAATAGCTTCTAAATAAGTTTTGGATATTGGCACTTCTATGTTGTGCGATAGCACTAAAAAGTGTTTGCCTTTTTCGGTTTTCCAAGACTGAAAATGATAAGGATTAATAATGAAAGAGCGATGTGTGCGTTGTAATTCTGAAAAAGTAGTTTCGATAGTAGATAATTTATTCCTGATCAAACTTTTTTTAAGAATAGAACCAGAAATATAAAAAACCTCAATATAATTATCTGAAGATTGTACTGTAATTAAATCGTTTAAATGAAGCTTTAAACTTTCATAATTACCTTCACCTTTAATCTCAATTTTTTTATCCTCTAATTTTTTTTCAAAATATTTTCCAAAAGCAAAACGACCAATAATTATAATTGGTAAAATAATAGCTAATGCAGGTAGTAAAAGTGATATGAGCATATAGCCTAAAGTATGTGGATTGGCTTGACCAGCGACTACAACATATAAATAATAAGATCTAGCTAAAATAAGAGAAACAACAGACAGGCTTAATAAAAACAGTATTTCGTGTTTTAATAACCAATTATTTTGCGACTGTTTATAAATGTAATTTTGTAGCGGTAAAAATAGTAAGTATGATAGCGTCGCAATCAGACTATAAAAAGGTAGGTACTTTAGTTTTTCTGTGGTATTAAGTTCGCTTATGTCTAAAGGCTCAGTAATAAATAAAAATAAAAAAATCCATAAAGCAAGACCAAACCCAATAATAACGTGGTGTTTTAAATAAGGGTCGAAGGGATATTTTAAATTCAAATTAAAAAAAAATTAAAAAGCATCAATTACATAATTGATGCTTTTGTGTGTATTGATTAGGTTTAAGATATCCATCCTTTTTTAGTTGCATGATTGGCTAGCCATACTAAAGCCATTCCAACAATCACTATCATTGGTGTCATTGCATTAGCCATTTTTAGTACAAATACTAAGTAATACATTTGTGCTAGTGCTGCAATTAACGAAATTAATAAAACATGAAAAGCCCATTTTTTTCTTATCACCAAAGCTAAGCTTCCAATTGCTCCAGCAAAAACAGCTATTGCAAAAGCACCAATATACCAAGAAGGTAAGTTTGCATACATCTCCTGTTCAGCTTTTGGTAGTTGTTCTAATACTTCGTCAGTCATCATAGATTGCCCTATGTAAGCAAATACGCCTAAAAGGTTCCATATTAAGGCAATAATGCTAATTACTAAAAACCACATAGGTGGTTTTTGTGAGGTTACATTTGTCATAAAGTTAGTTTTAGTTAGTTATTAAGGTTTCAAGGTATAAAATTTTTGCGAAATGATTACAAAGCAGTATTTTCGGCATTCATAAATTATCATGCAAAAAAAGTATTTCTACGTCATTACAATTCAATATTTAGGGTATAGGTTTCATGGTTGGCAAAAACAGCCTAACCTTAAGACTTTACATTTAATGATTGATCGTACTTTAAATTTTATTTTAGATAAAAAGAAATTTAAAACTTTAACGTCTGGTCGTACAGATGCTATGGTTAGTGCAGAAAATGCTGCTTTTGAATTGTTTTTAGAAGAGCCTATTGCAGATTTTGACGACTTTTTAGCTTTATTTAATTATAACTTACCGCAAGATTTACGTGCTTTAACAATAAAGGAGGTTGATAGTACATTTAATATTATACAACATTCAAAAATTAAAGAATATTTATACGTCTTTGCATTTGGAGGTAAATTTCATCCGTTTTGTGCACCAATTTTAACTACAATTTTAGATCCTTTAGATATAGAGTCAATGAAACAAGCGGCTAGACTGTTTGAAGGTGAGCACTTTTTAAAACACTATTGTTACAGACCAACAGATAATGGTATATATAACAGGACCATTTTAAAATGCGAAATTGTAGAAAATACTATGTATACAGCAAGCTTTTTTCCAGAACAAAGTTACATTCTACGTGTAAAAGGGAAAGGGTTTATGCGAAATCAAATCCGTTTAATGATGGGAGCATTGATTGAAGTTGGTCAAGGTAAACGTACTTTAGAGGATATTGAAGCTAGTTTAAGACCAGATTTTAAAGGTAATAACCATTATATAGCACCTGCTTCTGGGTTAATTTTAAAGGATATCGAATTTGAATAAAATTTATCAAATTCGTTGTGATTTTTACGTTTTAACACTTTTTTATTAAGAAAACACCACTCTTTAAAGGTGTTTATTGAAATTCTATAACATTCTTAAAAAATCATATAACATGTCAGCTTGATTAGTGTTGCATCTTTGTATCAAAGAAATTAACAACACTAAAAACAGAACACATGAATTATTTGAATATGCAAGATGAGAAATTACTACCTGTAGTTGTAGAGTTAAACACATTATTAGCAGATTATAATATATACTATCAAAAATTAAGAAGCTTCCATTGGAATGTATTAGGAAAAAACTTTTTTGACTTACACGAAAAGTTTGAAAACATGTATAATGAAGCTAAGCTTAAAGTAGATGAAATTGCAGAACGCATTTTAACATTAAGACATCATCCTGTAAGTAAGTTTAGTGATTACTTAAAAATATCGTCACTATCTGAAGCGTCAAGCCTAATAACTGATCAGGAAATGATAGAGGAGTTGCTTAACGACCACAAAACCATGTTAGCACAAATGTCTCAAGTACTTAGTAAAGCTGAAGATGCAGGAGATGAAGGTACAATTGACTTAATTGGAGCATATATTAGAGAATTAGAAAAATCAAGTTGGATGTTAAATGCTTGGTCAAAAAACACTTCAGATCAATTAAAAAAAGTAGTTACCAATAGTTAAACACAGGTTTTAATGCTATTAAAACTTTATTAACTAAACAAAATATTATGAAATCTCAATTATCAGAAGCATACAATTTACTAATCGATAAGTTAGAATCTTGGTTTAACGCGATTGTATCAAACATTCCAAATCTAATTTTAGCCATTATAGTCTTAATTGCAGCATATTTTATAGCTAAATATGTAAACAAATATGTGACAAAATTAGTGTCTAGAAAAATTCAGCAAAACTCAATTACAAACATGATAGGTAGTCTATCATCAGTAGTTGTAGTGCTAGCAGGACTGTTTTTAGCCTTAGGTATCCTAAACTTAAGTAAAACTTTAACCTCATTATTGGCAGGTGCTGGTGTGGCAGGTTTAGCAATAGGATTAGCATTGCAAGGTACATTATCTAACACATTTGCTGGTATTGTATTATCATTTAGAAAGAAAATACAAATAGGACATTGGGTAGAAACTAATGGGTATTCTGGAGAAGTTATTGACATAAATTTAAAAGACTTTACTATTAAAGAAGCGGATAACAACATGGTCATCATACCAAATAAGATGATTTTGGATAACCCAATGAAAAACTACACACTAACTACTAAAATGAGAGTTTTTCTAGAATGTGGCGTAGGGTATGAGTCTGATTTAGATCATGTAGAACAATTAACTAAACAAACCATTTGTGACACATTTGATCAAATAGAAAAACCAGAAGATGTTGAGTTTTACTATACAGAATATGGAGGAAGCTCTATTAATTACTTATGTAGATTTTGGATAGATGCAGAAAACGCTCTAGAAAAAATGAGATCAAAAAGTAAAGCTATTATTGAAATAAAGAAAGCTTACGATAAAGAAAATATAAATATACCATTTCCAATTAGGACTCTTCAATTTGATAATAAATTATCATTTGATGCGCCTAAAGAAACCGAGAATTCATTTTCAAATAATTAAAAGCAAAGCGCCTTTAATTAAATATTAATCATTAAAAAACCAAAAATTATGTTACGTTGGACAATCACATTTATTATTATCGCAATTATCGCTGGAATCTTAGGATTTGGTGGAATAGCAGGAGCATCTGCAGGAATTGCTAAAGTATTATTCTTCATTTTTTTAGTGTTATTTGTATTGACACTATTAAAAAAAGCTTAAATCTAATAACAAACTAATAAGAACTAATCAGCTTTTAAACTAATATTTTAAGCAAAAATAAGTAAGCTGATTAGTTTATTAAACCGTTAAAACCAAAAACAATGAAAAAACTTTTATATACATTTCTAATCCTATTTTCGCTTTCAATAGCTGTAACGGGATGTAGAGAAGAAAACAAAACGACTGAAGAAAAAGTTGAAGAAACTATAGATGACATAGACGACAACCTAGAGGACGCCTCGGATGATGTTGATGATGCTATGGATGATGTAGAAGATGAAATTGAAGAAATAGAAGAATAAAATAACCACTAACAACCAAAACAATGAAAAAACTAGCTCACACATTTATCTTGTTATTTTCAGTATCATTACTATTAACAGGATGTAGAGAAGAATCTACAGGAGAAAAAGTTGAAGACGCAGTAGAAAACGTTGCGGACGATGTAGAAGATGCAGTAGATTAAAACAAAAAAGAATAGCTAAGAAAAAGAAAAAATTAATTAATATATTTTAAACGTATTTGATTAATAGCAACAAAAGTCCTAATTAAATTTAGGACTTTTGTATTTTTAAACCATATCACAAATTTATGAGCATTAAACTAGCAATAGAGTTTCTTAAAAAATTAGAAAAAAATAATAATCGCGAATGGTTTGCAGATAACAAACCAGAGTATGACAAGGCGTTAAAAGCAACTAAATTGGTTTTTAATGACATATATTCAAAAATGCAAGTGCATGATGAACTTGATAAAATGAAGCTGTTTAGGATTTATAGAGACGTCCGTTTTTCTAAAAATAAATTGCCTTACAAAAATAATTTTGGAGGTACATTTCATCGTGTTAAACCAAGATTAAGAGGTGGATACTATGTGCAAATACAACCAGGAAATAATTTTATTGCTTGCGGTTTTTGGGATCCTAGCAAAGAGGATTTATTAAGAATAAGAAAAGAATTTGAAATGGATGATAATGAGATTAAATCAATCATTAATGATTCAAAATTTAAATCTGTTTGGGGAACACTAAAAGGTGACGAACTAAAAACAGCTCCAAGAAATTTTGACAAAGATCATGAAGCTATTGATTTAATTAAGAAAAAGCAATACATATTTTCTATACAATTTACAGACGCAGAAGTCATCTCAGAAGACTTTGCTCAAAAGGTCAATGACTATTTTAAAACCATTAGACCCTTTTTTGATTATATGAGTGATGTATTAACTACAGACTTAAATGGTGTGTCTTTAATACAAGACTAAGCAACTTCTGTAACCGTATATTTGGTACCATTAAATTCAAAAATGTCACCTGCAGACTTTTGTTTTAATAATTGTCCAATAGGTGATTGTAATGAAATGGCATAATAATCTTGATTATCAATTTGGATTTTACCAGCACTAATGGATATAAAAAAGTGAAGACTGTCTGTCTTAACTAAGCTTCCTAAAGCAGCACTAGTGCTTAATAAATTAGCTTTTACTAATTTTAAATAATCTTGGGTTTTTCTAGCATCGTTTAGATAGCCCATATTTTTTTCTAAATCATTTAAAAGTTTACCGTTTCCAGAATCATCATCATCAGAGCTACCTTTATCATTACTTTCAATAGACTCTTTAATTAAGTCTATTTCGTTTTTGTAATCTGTAATGCGTTTTCCTACCTGTTCGTTACAAATTTGCAGAAGTTGTTGTTTTATTGTCATAGGTTATATTAAACTGCTTTTAGTATTTTTGGTTTTTCAAATAGCTGAATATTACTTTGCAAACGCTGTTTTACAATGGACATCATTCGTTTATTTAAAGCGGACGAATTTAGAATATATTTTTCATATTCTTCTGTAGTAAATTGACCAATTATCATTCCTTTTATACTATTTCTAAATTTGATGTCTTTATGGACAGCATTTTCAATATAATTTAAACGTTTTTCAATGGTTAATTGATAAAATACATTTTTATGTTTAGCTATATAATTTCTAAAAACTTGAATAAATAATTCGTTTTGTAATTTTATAATTGGTCTTAGGGTTATGTTCTGGAAACGCTCCTCATCGCTCATATTTTGACTAATGATAATACTTTTAATTATGGGTCTGATAGCTAGTAATTGTGTGTCTCTGGTAGTCATAATATTTAAGTTTTATTAAAAATATCGATAATAAAGACTAATGATGGTATAGTTAAATTTACTTTTTAACTGTGTTGTTAACAATCAAGATTTTTTATCTTTGATTAAAAGAGAAAAACATGAGATTTCACACTAGAAAATGGGTAAAACCCGAAGATTTAAATCCTAACGGAACATTGTTTGGAGGACAATTGTTAGCTTGGATTGATGAGGAAGCTGCACTTTATACAATAATACAGTTAGAAAACAATAAAGTGGTGACCAAATACATGAGCGAAATTAACTTTATGAGTAAGGCTGTTGAAGGTGATATAATTGAAATAGGTATGGAAGTTAAAAAATTTGGAAGTACCTCAATATCTTTAAATTGCGAAGTAAGAAATATGCGCACCAGAGAAACCATAATTACAGTAGATAATATTATTATGGTCAATCTAGACAAGGATGGTAATTCAAAACCACACGGAAAAACTAAAATTGAGTTTGTAAAAGACAGATTGTCAAATTAGTATTTTAGTGCATCACACTATTGCAAACTTATTTTAAGTATTTTTTATCTACGTAAAAAGTACCAAAAGGCAATATGGACGCCAATAATACAATACCAAAGACTTTATTTGACCATTTTTGTTCTGGCTTAATTAAAAAAGCTAGAGCAATGTATCCAACAAATAATAAACCATGTGGCATTCCTAATAATTGGACGTAATAATCGTCACCATCTGGAAGTCTTTTGTAAATAGCAGCAGCCATTAATAATAAGTAAGAAACACCTTCTAATAAAGCAACGATACGAAATGTTTGAAGCATAATATTTGTCTTTTTTACAAAGATAATTATTGTTTTTTTTAATTACCATTTATATAGGATTAATCATTAATTTCGTTTAAAATTAATCGTATGGATAGTACTAGAAAATCAATATTAATTGTACTTGCTTTTTTCTCTATTTACTTTATTTGGGGTTCTACATATTTGTTAAATAAAATTATGGTGTCAGAAGTCGCGCCATTTTTTTTAGCAGGAATAAGATTTTTTAGTGCTGGAATATTGATTTTTATAATTGCCAAATTTTTAAAAATATCACTTAAAGCCAACAAAAGACAATTATTAAATTCAGCTTTTGCTGGATTTTTATTTCTGGTGTATGGTAATGGAGTCTTTGTTTGGGCCTTAAAGTATGTAGATAGCGGTTTTGCAGCATTAATAGCAGCTACACAACCATTATTTGTTATATTTTTAATGCGAATATTGCATGGTTCTAAAATTAAAACTAAATCTATTATTGGTGTCATTTTTGGCTTTATAGGTATGTATCTTTTAGTAAGTCAAGAAGCATTAGCACTTAATAAGGACAGTATTATTGGAATATTAATGATATTTACATGTGTATTAAGCTGGAGTTACGGTAGTATTTTTGTTTCTAAATCTAATTTGCCTAAAAACTTTTTTGTAGCAACAGGTTATCAAATGCTTTTTGCTAGTCTTTTATTATTTATATTAAGTTTAGCTTTTAATGAGGCTTGGTTAGCGCCAACAAAATGGAGTCTAAATGCCAAAGGGTCTATGTTATTATTAATTGTCTTTGGAGGCGTTGTCGCGTTTACAGCATTTAATTACTTGTTAAAAGAGGTCGCTACAGAAAAAGTTTCTACTTCTGCCTATGTAAATCCTGTAATAGCATTGTTTTTAGGTTGGTATGTATTAGACGAGCAAATTACGATGCAATCTATAGTGGCAGCATTAACTTTATTAACAGGAGTTTATTTTATTAACTCTAAGAAAAAATTAGTCATTTTTTCACGATTTAAAAAGCAATAATTAAGGCTGTTACATAAAAAAAGCTAATTAGCCTAAAGACTTAATATACAATTATTTAAAAATTTACTATCTTTGTAGCTCATTTAAGTAAGTAAACCTTTCCTTAATCTTTATTTTAAGTACTTTAGAATCGTTAAGCAGAACATAGCTTTTAATTACTTTCTGACAAATGAATTCATTTAAAACACACATTTAATAACGCTAATGGCTAAATCGCAACAAACATTTAATAAAAGTGAAAAAGAAAAAAAACGCTTAAAGAAAAGAGAAGATAAGCGCAAGAAGATGGAGGCACGCAAGCTTGACAAAGAAGCTAATGGTGGTTCTGATGGTATACAGTTTGCATATGTAGACTATAATGGTAATTTGGTAGATACTCCACCAGATCCAGAATTAAAGGAAAAGATTGATGCAGAAGAAATCGTTTTAGGTGTTCCTAAAAAGGTTGAAGGAGAGGAAGAAGATCCAGTAAGAAACGGGAAAGTATCATTTTTTGATACATCTAAAGGTTTTGGTTTTATTATCGATACAGAAAACAACGAAAAATATTTTTGCCACGTTAGTGGATTGATTGATCAAATTGCAGAAAATGATAAAGTGTCTTTCGAGCTTGAAAGAGGAATGAAAGGGATGAATGCAGTTAAGGTTAAAAAAATATAATCGACCATAATTTAAATTATAAACCCATTAAGAATAATCTTAATGGGTTTTTTTTTATTAAAAAAATTACAATATAAATTCTAGATGCTTATCAAATAATTTTTACTAAACATTTTATTATATATATCCATACTAAACATATAAAGTTGTGAAGGTTTTTTGGATACGCCAACTTGCTTTTCATCTAAAGCAATAATGTATTTTTTGTTAATTAGCTTGCGTCTAAAGTTGCGATTGTCTATTTCAATGCCTAAGATAGATTGATATAGATCTTGTACTTCATTAATTGTAAATTTATCAGGAAGTAATTTAAAAATAATCGGCTCTGATAAGCATTTAACTTTTAAATCTTCGTAAGCTTCCAATATTATTTTTTCGTGATCAAAACCTATTTCAGGCAAAGTGTTAACAGGAAACCATTTTGGGTTGAAGGTGTTGTTTTCTAAATTAACATCTTCTGTTTTAAGTAAAAAGTAATAAGCTATTGTTATTGTTCTTAAATTAAAAGCTTCATTTTCAATCCAAATTAGGTCTTTTGGATTTGTTAATCGATCTGGATCTCCAAAAGCTTTAAACTGCTTTTTGTATTGATTTGTTAATCCTGTTAATTCTTTTAAAACTCTAGTGGCTGTATCGTCCAAAGTTTCGTCATTATATACATGATATCCAGTCAATACAAAATCATTAACCAAAATTTCTTCAGTTAATTTAGATTTTAAAAATCGGTTTATTAATAAAACATTCAACGACTTGGTGTTGGTGTCATAACCAAATACCACACAATCTACCGATAGGTTTAATATTTTTTCTGTACTCATAGATTTACTTCATTTATTAAAATAGGCACGTTAACGTCTTTGTTACGTTAAATAATATATGTGTATCCAATACAATATACTTAAGTTTTTGGTAATATAGCACATATAAAGGTTAATATAACATATTTTTTTTTGCGAATTATTAGGTTTTTATAAATTATTTATGATACATTTGAAAAACAAACGTAATTATGACGTTTAAAAATATGCTGAATTTTAAAACATAATAAAATGACAATTAGCCAATTAACCAAACATACTATAAAGTCTGAAAAGCTTGGTAATAAAAATCTACGACTATTATTATTGTTTGGTTTTTTTATGCTTAGTGTTGTTCCAGATGTTTTTTCTCAAAATCAAGAAGTGCTAGAGGAAGACAACCAAAATAATGTAGAAGATACAGAGCAGGATTATGAGCCATTTAGTATAGGTGCGCATGTAAAGAATATGCACACATGGCATGGTTTTGTGGTCCATCCAGGAGCATTATTTACTGCTAACTTAGAATATAATTCAAAAAACAAGAAGTTTACTTTTGGTTTTTGGGGAGGAGCAAGTTTTTCTTCAGTAGATGTAAAAAACATTAACACTAACGAAAATGAAAGTGCTTACTATAAAGAGTTTTCAATTTATACCAAATACCGTTTTTCAGATAAGTTTTTTATTGAAGCAGTATCACATAATAATTATACAGGTGTAGAAGAAAGAGGAGATAAGCTTCACTATTGGAGTTATGATAAAACACAAGGTTATAATTTTGTGGATTTAAATTTTGGTTACAATATTACGCCTAATACGTTATTGTATTTAGCAACAATTATTAATGGAGGTTCTGGTGATTATCAAGTGCAATCCAATGGTGACCTAGAAAACTCGTGGACACATTATTTTGAAATTAATAGTAAAGTGTGGCAAAACAAATCTTCAAGCTTGTCTTTATTTGCTGGAGGTGCATGGTCTTTTATTACAGATAAAACTTTTTATACAAAAAGATCTGGTAATATCATTAATGTTGGTGCTACCTTTAGTAAAAAGCTTAAAATCAGTAATTATAATATACCAGTGGATGTTACTGCAATGTGGAATCCAGAACAAGAAAAGACCGTGTTACAATTAGATATAACATTGTTTTAAATTAAAGCTAAATCAGTAATAATTAATGTATAACGATAAAGTGTTAACTTACATAAAAAGACAAAAATCTTTAAGTAATATTTAAAATCATGAGAATAAAAAACTTAAAATTCGGACTAAAATTTATAAGTATGCCACTGTTGGTTATCTTATTTAATCTATCGCTATACAGCTGTGTAGAGCATTTAGACGCAAGTCAAAATAAAACAACTGGTGCAGAGGTAGAAGGAGCGCTTTTTAGTAGCGCTATAGATCTTACAGGTAAAAAAATAGGCTACTGCACACCATCATTAAATGCGCCTTACTACCAAGCTTTGCTACAAAGTATAAAATCTACTACAGAAAAAAACGGTATGATTTTTTTATCAGCAGACGGTCAAGATGATATCACCAAGCAAATTGCTGCGGTTGAGGATTTAATAACTAAAGGTGTTGATGCCCTTTTATTAAATCCAAAAGATCCAGATGCTTTGGTTGGGATTACAAAAGTAGCTAAAGCTGCAGGAATTCCGGTTTTTATAATTGATAGTTCTATAAACTCTTCCGCAGATTTTGTAACAACCATTCAATCTAATAATCTGGAAAATGGCGCATTAGCAGGAGAGTGGTTGGCTAAAAAAATGGGTAACACACCAATGAATATTGCTTTGTTAAGTGGTAACGCAGGAAACCCTGTTGGACGCACACGCAAACAAGGTTTGTTACAAGGTATAACAGAGGAGCAATTACGTACGCAAGGAAAAATTAATTTAAATGTAAAAACCCAAGCGTATACAGAGTGGTCTTATGCAGGTGGTTTAAAAGCTATGGAAGATATTTTGGTAGCTCATCCAGATATTAATGTGGTGATCACTGAGTCTGATGTGTGTGTGTTAGGTGCTATTAAAGCTATTGAACAGGCTGGTAAAACAGATGATATATTAATAGTTGCTGGTGCTGATGGACAAAAAGAAGCTATTAAGTACATTATGGAAACTGATTTTTATGGTTGTACTGCAATGAATAGTCCAGTGCAAATTGGTAAAAATGCTGTTAAATATGCAATAGAATATATAAACGGAAAACGTGATTTTGATAAAAAATCTTATACAGCACCTTTATTAATTACAAAAGAAAACGCTGCTAAATATTACAATCCTGATGCTTTATTTTAATAGCTAATATCCATTGATATGAAAAACTTAAAAAATGAATATCGTCTTGAAATGTCAGGAATATCCAAAAGTTTTGGTGTTGTTTCCGTATTAAAAGATGTGACTTTAAAAGTTAAACCAGGAGAAATTCATGCTTTATTAGGCGAAAACGGAGCAGGAAAATCAACACTTATAAAAATATTAAGTGGTGTACATCATAAAGACTCTGGTACTGTTCGCTTAAATGGGACAGAAATTAATCCTAAAAACACACATGAAGGTCAGGTTTTAGGCATAAGTGTGGTATATCAAGAGTTGTCTTTAGTTAATGATTTGTCTGTTGCCGAAAACATCTATTTACACAAATTAGGAGCAAGTAAGTTTTGGATGAATTGGGATAAGATTACTAAAGATGCTCAAGCTTTAATAGACTCTTTAGGATTTACAATTGACGCTTCAGCAAAAGTTAGAAATTTAAGTATAGTCCAAAAACAAGTAGTCGAAATTGCAAAAGCATTATCTGAAGACACTAAAGTATTGGTTTTAGATGAGCCAACAACTGTTTTTGATCCTACAGATACAAAAAAACTGTTTGACAACCTTTTTAGATTAAGAGATCAAGGAATTTCAATAATATACATTTCTCATCATTTAGACGAGATTATTAAAATAGCAGATTCTGTTACAGTACTTAGAGATGGTGTTGATACAGGAAGTATGGCTGTTAAGGATACAGATACGGATGGTATTATACGTTTAATGATTGGTCGCGAATTGAAAGATTTGTTTCCTATTAGAGATGCGGTAATTGGTACAGAACCTATTTTTGAAGTTAAAAATCTAACTGCAAAAGACACTATAGTGCATGATGTTTCATTTTCAGTACGTCCGGGAGAAGTCCTTGGTATTGCTGGATTAGGAGGGAGTGGAAGAACAGAAACTGCAAAACTTATTTTTGGAGCTGACAAAAAAATATCTGGAACTTTAATTTTAAATGGTAAAGAGATAAAAACAAAATCTCCGGTAGATGCTGCTGCCCATCAAATTGGCTTTGTCTCTGAAGACAGAAAGGAAGAAGGTGTGTTTTTACCATTATCCATAAGAAGAAACGTTAGTGTCACTAATTTTAAATCCATTTCAGGAAAATTAGGATTTATTAATGTGGACAGCGAATATAAAAAAGTGCTAGGCTTAATTGAGAAGTTAAATATTAAAACACCAAGTTCTGAGATTGATGTTAAAAACTTAAGTGGTGGAAATCAGCAAAAAGTAGCCTTAGCTAAATGGTTAAGTATAGATAGTAAAGTAATTTTTATTGACGAGCCTACTAGAGGTGTGGACGTTGGAGCTAAAATAGAAATCTATAACCTAATAAACGAAGTCGCTAAAAAAGGCGTTGGAGTGGTTGTAATATCATCAGATATGCCCGAAATAATGGGTATTTCCGATCGTATTCTAGTCATGCATGAAGGGACCATTTATGGCGAGTTACAAAAAGATCAATTTTCTGAAGAAAACATACTGCGTTACTCTATTGGTAAGGCATTAAAACAACACAATTAAATATTAAAAATTTCACGTTATGGCTTTAACATTAAAACAACAACTTAGTAGCCCAGGTGGTTTTCTTAAGTTTTTAGTAAAGTATAATACTATATTTATTTTTATTTTATTAGTAATCTTTTCAGCGTTAATATCTGATGTTTTCTTTACTTCAGTAAACTTGTCTAATTTATTGAAACAAGTCTCAGGTATTGGTATTATTAGTATTGGAATGCTAATCGTAATCTTAACAGGCGGTATTGATCTATCTGTAGGGTCTATGGTGGCTTTGTTGGCGGTTACTTTCGCTATTCTAATAAACCTAGTCATACCACCATTAGCAATAGTATTAACCATTGCAATAGGTTTTGGTTTAGGTAGTATTTCGGGATATCTTGTCGCCTATCAAAAAATGGCGCCTTTTGTTGCAACATTAGCTTTAATGACTATTGCAAGAGGATTAGGGTTTATATATTCTAAAGGCTCTCCAGTTACTTTTAAAACAGCGGGAGGTGTACACATGTCAAATTTTGCAAACAACGCTACTTTAGGAATACCAAATATAGCAATTGTCTTTTTTCTAATTGTTATAGCAGCCATGGTTATGCTACGTTATAACGTCTTTGGAAGACTAATTATAGCTATTGGAAGTAACGAGGAAGCGTCACGTTTATCAGGTATAAAAGTTAACAAATACAAGTTTTTAGTATACGCTATTTCTGGTGCTTTAGCAGCTACTGCAGCTATAATTGTAGCATCTAGAACTAATTTAGGGTCACCAAATATGGGTATGTCTTGGGAGTTAGACGCTATAGCAGCTGTTGTGATTGGTGGAGCTAGTTTAAATGGTGGTAAAGGGACTGCTATTAATACGTTAATGGGTGTGCTTATTTTAGGATTAATAGGAAACATTTTAAACTTACTGAATGTACCTTCTTATCCTCAGCAAGTTGTTAAAGGAGCCATAATCATTTTTGCAGTATTACTTCAAAGATTTGAGAGTAAATAATAAAATTATTAAGATGAAAAATTACAAATTAAACGCTGAAAATCTTTCAAATATATCTGAAAGAATTACAGTACCACAATACGATAGAACGACCATAAAGACAGGAATAGTACATGTTGGTATTGGTGGTTTTCATAGATCACACGAAGCTTTTTATACAGACCAGTTATTAGAAGATCTAAGTAATAAGGATTGGGGAATATGCGGTATTGCGTTATTAGATTTTGATAGCAGAATTTATAATACGTTAAACGAGCAAGACGGATTATATACTTTAATAGTTAAAGAATTAGATGGTACACATACCAATCGTATTATTGGATCGATAGTCGAGTATTTATATGCACCAGAGAATCCATTAGCGGTTATCGAAAAAATGGCAAGTCCTGAAGTAAAAATTATATCATTAACGATTACTGAAGGTGGTTATAATTACAACGAAGCGAATAAAACATTCGATTTTACCAATCCTTTAATTCAGCATGACTTAAACAATCCAAATGTGCCAAAAACCATTTTTGGATACATAACCCAAGCCTTAAAATTAAGACAAACTAGAGGTTTAAAAGGTGTAACTATTCAGTCATGCGATAACATTCAAGGTAATGGTCACATGACAAAAATGATGTTACTAAGTTATGTTAGCAAAGCTCAGCCAGATTTAATCGATTGGATTGAGTCAAACGTATCGTTTCCAAACGCTATGGTAGATAGGATAACACCAGCAACGACACCAGAGGATATATTAAAATTAATTAAAACTACAGGAATTCATGATGCTTGGCCAGTAGTTTGCGAGCCTTTTAAACAATGGGTTATAGAAGATAATTTTATTGAAGGAAGACCTGCTTGGGAAAATGTTGGAGCGCAGTTTGTAAAAGACGTGGTGCCATATGAAAAAATGAAACTAAGCTTATTAAATGCTGGTCATTCAGTAATAGGAATTTTTGGTGCATTAATGGGTTATAATACCATTGATGAAGCGGTCAATAATCCAAATATCAGAACTTTTCTAATGCATTATATGGATGAAGAAGTGACACCAACTTTAGGCGATTTAGAAGGTGTTGATTTAGATGCTTATAAACAATCGTTGTTAGAGCGCTTCGGAAATATCAATATTAAAGATCAAATTGATCGTATTTGTTCAGAAAGTTCGGCTAAGTTTCCCATTTTTATATTACCGACAGTAAACGCACAATTACAAGATAAAGGTGATATTACTAGTGCTGCATTTGTTGTAGCTGCTTGGGCTATATATAGTTTAGGTAAAGATGAGAAAGGAAATGGTTTAATAATAAAAGATGCTATGCAAGCGGTATTACATGCAAAAGCATTGGAAAGCACTGCTAATCCAGAAGCCTTTTTAGAAATAGAAGCAATTTTTGGTTCATTAAAAGACTCAAAGCCATTTGTTGAAGCTTACACAACAGCATATAATGATATTTTAAAGCATGGTTTGGAGCAATGTGTATTTGATTTAAACGCTAACATTAAACTAATATAAATGAAAAATATAGTTTGTTTTGGAGAAGTGTTATGGGATGTTTTTCCTTCACATAAAAAAATTGGAGGAGCACCTTTAAATGTCGCATTACGCTTAAAGTCTTTAGAGAATAATGTATCAATTATAAGTAGTATTGGAGACGATAATAAAGGCAATAAAATAAAAGATTTCATTTCAAGTCAAGGCGTAAATATCGATAATTTACAAGTGGATGTTAAGTTAAAAACTGGTAAGGTTAAAGTAATGCTTAATGCAAAAGGTTCTGCTTCTTATGATATTATGTTTCCTAGAGCTTGGGATAATATTCAAATTACATCGCTCAATAAAAGTGTAACACAACAAGCTGATGCTTTTATTTACGGTAGTTTAGTTGCAAGAGATGAAAACTCCAGAGAGACTTTATACCAACTCTTAAAATATGCAAAGTACAAGATATTTGATGTAAATTTAAGAGCGCCATATTATACAAAAGAGGTTTTAAATCATTTAATGAATGAAGCTGATTTTATAAAATTTAATGATGAAGAAATTTTTGAAATAGGAGAAACATTAAATTCCAAAACACATTCTTTAGAGCAAAATATTAAATTTTTAGCGGATCATACAAACACCAAAACTATTTGTGTAACAAAAGGACGTCATGGCGCAATTTTATATTTTAATGATACCTTTTATTACAATAGTGGTTACCATATAGAGGTCGTTGATACTGTTGGTGCAGGAGATTCATTTTTAGCTACGCTAATAAGCAAATTACTTAAAGGTGACAATCCTCAAGACGCCATTAATTATGCATGTGCTATTGGAGCATTGGTTGCGGGAAGTCAAGGTGCTAATCCTAAATTTAGTATGGAAGATATTAATACGTTTATTAACCCTTAAGTTATTTTACGTTTTTATTTTTTTTGAATTGATTGATAGTAGTTGATAAGGCTTTTATGTTTACATAAAGCCTTTTTTTATTCATTTAAAGCTCAATAATTCCATTGATATTTATTTAAATTTTTAGCATCTTTGTATGATGTATTCTGCTATCATAAATCACATAAATAATCACGTATCTCCAAGTTTGGAGGATATTAAATTATTTAATGCTGCTTTAAATCAAATATCTGTATCTAAAGGGCAGTTTTTACTAAAACCTGGCACACATGTTAAGCATGAATATTTTGTTGTTAAAGGCTGTCTAAAAGCATATTACATTGACGATAAAGGTGGTATTCATATTATTCAATTTGCTATTGAAAATTGGTGGATTGGAGATTTTGATGCTTTTTATAATCAGGGTTCATCCATCTTATATATTGAAGCTATTGAAGACGCCACACTATTGGCAATAAACTACGACGTGCTGCAAGAGTTATACACAAAAGCACCAATTTTTGAGCGCTATTTCAGAGTATTAATAACGCAAGCCTTTATTGCACAGCGTAAACGTATTTTGTCAACTCTTGAAAAGAATACTAAAGAACGTTATATTGAATTCTGTATTTCTTACCCAAATATTGAAAATCGTGTTCCTAATTACGATATAGCCAATTACCTAGGTGTATCTCCAGAAAACCTAAGTAGGGTACGGAAGCAGCTAAAAAGTTAAAACTGTCCTAATTGATATAGATCAATTAAATTGAAGGAAGTGATTTGTAAGTTTGTAATAATTAATACATTACATATTTTTACATGAGCAAACAACCTTTATTAATACCATATAACAAAAACATAAATTTAAAAAACAGAGTAGTTATGGCACCTATGACGCGAAGTCGTGCTAATAACGATGGTAACATACCAACAGACGATTTGCATGGATTGTATTACGAGCAACGTGCATCTGCAGGATTAATAATTACTGAAGGATCTCAAGTATCAAATAAAGCTGTAGGTTACATCAATACTGCAGGAATACATACAGATGCGCAAGTAGAAGGTTGGAAAAAAGTAACCAAACGCGTACGTGATAAAGGCGGAAAAATCTTTATTCAATTATGGCATGTTGGTCGTATGTCACATCCAGACTTTCATAATGGTGATTTACCAGTTTCGTCTTCAGCTTTAAATCCAAACGCAAAATCATATACGCCAGAAGGATTTAAAGATACTGTTACTCCAAAAGCGATGACCATTGCAGAGATTAAACAAACGGTTAAAGATTTTCAAGATGCTGCAGCAAATGCAGTAAAGGCAGGTTTTGATGGAGTAGAGATTCATTCATCAAATGGTTATTTATTTCATCAATTTTTTAATAATTCTTCTAATAATAGAACAGATGAATATGGTGGAAGCATAGAGAATAAAACACGTTTTTTCTTTGAAGTTTTAGATGCTATAAAAGAAGTAATTCCGCAGGAAAAAATTGGAGCACGTTTTAACCCTTCTTTAAATGGTCTTTTTGGAATGACCATGGATGAGGAAACGATACCTACTTTTGAATATATTATAAAAAAACTAAACGAATACAACCTAGCTTACGTCCACTTATCAGAACCATTTACAGACGTTTCGGATATTCCGTATGCTGTCAAAGAAATCGCAAAACATTTTAGACGATTATATAACGGTACACTTATGATTAATGCAGGTTTTGACCAAGAAAAGGGTAATAAAGTTATTGAGAATGGTGATGCAGATCTAGTAGCTTACGGTAAATTGTTTATTTCAAATCCAGACTTAGTAGCGCGTTTTGAAAACAATTTAGAGTTGGCAGAATGGGATGAGGACACCTTTTACACAACAGGTCCAAAAGGATATACAGATTATCCAAAAGCATGTAAATAATAAAAGTTTAACTTAAAACAAACAAGATGAAATTTACAAGAAAAGCAAATGCAGAATGGAAGGGAAGTGGTAAAGATGGACAAGGTAATTTAACCACAGGAAGTAAAGTTTTAGATAAAACAGCCTATTCATTTCATACCAGATTTGAAGATGGTGAAAAAGGAACAAACCCAGAGGAGTTAATAGGAGCAGCACATGCAGGATGTTTTGCAATGCAATTAAGCTTTTTATTAAACGAAGACAATTTTACAGCAACAAGTTTGGACGTAGATGCTACGGTCACTTTTGAGGATGGAGCAATTACTAAAATAACACTAAACCTAGAAGGTGATGTTCCAGAAATTGACGCCGAACAATTCCAGCAAATAGCACACAAAGCAAAGGAAGTATGTCCAATTTCCAAAGTATTGAATACAGAGATAGAACTTAAAGTAACACTTAAAAAAGCATAAAAATGGCAACGACAACAGTAAAAGCATATGGTGCAACTTCAGCAACCGAAGATTTAAAACCTTTAGATATTCAAAGACGTGCTGTAGGTACAGACGACGTAAAAATTGATATTACGTATTGTGGTGTTTGCCATAGTGATATCCATACAGTTAGAAACGATTGGAAAGGATCAACTTATCCTGTAGTACCAGGACACGAAATTATTGGTCGTGTTACAGAGGTTGGATCAGCAGTTAGCAATTATAAAGTTGGTGATTTAGTAGGTGTAGGATGTTTAGTAGACTCTTGCCAATCTTGCGCATCATGTGATCAGGATTTAGAACAATTTTGCGAAAAAGGTGCAACGTGGACTTACAACAGTCCAGATAAACATATTGAAGGTAAACAAACATATGGTGGATACGCATCGTCAGTAGTGGTTGATAAAAAATTTGTATTACGTATACCTGAGAATTTAGACGAAGCTGCAACTGCACCTTTACTATGTGCAGGTGTTACTACTTGGTCTCCATTAAGTCATTGGAAAGTTAAAAAAGGAGATAAAGTTGGGGTTATTGGTCTTGGTGGATTAGGTCACATGGGAGTTAAATTTGCAAATGCCTTAGGAGCTCACGTTGTAATGATTACAACATCTCCAGAAAAAGGTAAAGATGCAAAAAGGCTAGGTGCTCATGAAGTGCTAGTATCTAAAGATGAGGAGGATATGAAAAAACACCAAGGAAGTTTTGATTTTATCTTAAATACTATTCCTGTAGGACATGAAATGGATCCTTACCTAGGCTTATTAAAAATTGACGCTACAATGGTTTTAGTTGGTGCTATCGAAGCTTTGGAACCTTTCCATGGAGGAAATATCATTATGGGTCGTAAACGTATTGCTGGATCTTTAATTGGAGGTATAAAAGAAACACAAGAGATGTTAGATTTTTGTGGAGAACATAATATTACAAGTGATATTGAACTTATCGATATGCAAGATATTAATAAAGCATATGATCGTGTTACAAGTAACGATGTTAAATACAGATTTGTAATTGACATGAAATCGCTTAAAAATTAAAGCACTTTTTTTAATTATATAAAAAACAGCCTCTAAGTTATTTAGAGGCTGTTTTTGTTTTTAGGCTAAAGCCGAAAAATTCTCGTCGATAGATTACCCGATTTGGTATAGTTAAAACCCTCAAACGTCTATCGCTTTATAATAAGATAGTATATAGTTTCACCTTTGAAGTGTAGAATTAAAACACCTTTTAAAATGAAATTATATTTAATCATAGTCAGTTTATTTTTTGTGCAACTGTCGTTTGCTCAAAAAACATCTACTAAAGTTTGGTCGCTTCAAGATTGCATAGATTATGCAATTGAGCATAATATTACGATTAAAGATGCCACTTTGGATAAAAACCTTGCTGAAGCGGATTACAGTAAAGCAAAGTCATCTAGATTACCAAACCTATTTGGTAGTGCATCGCAAAATTTTTCTAACGGAAGTACTATAGATCCTATTACTAGCGATTATGTTACAGATCAAATCCATAGTACAAATGTTGGTATTAATAGCTCGATGACTTTATTTCAAGGGAATCAACTTAGCAACCAAATCAAGCAAAACAAGATTTTGTTAGAGCAAAGTATTTTTCTAGAAGAAGTCGAAAAAAACAATATTGTTTTAAACATTCTAGAAGTGTATCTACAAACACTTTATAGTAAAGAAAGTATCGCTATAGCGGAAAACAATGTTATTGCATCAGAAAAAGAAGTTGAAAGAGCAAAAGCAAGATTAGATGCAGGAACCATTGCTTTAAGTGATTATACCGAAGCACAAAGTCAAGCAGCTACTAACAAATTTAATGTAATATCGGCCAAAAACAATTACCAACAATACATTATTCAACTAAAACAATTATTAGAATTATCGCCTCTAGAAGATATTCAAATTGAAACTATTGATGAAAACATGGATTTAATTAATCTAGATATCGATAAAAATCAACTTTACAATAATGCTATAGGTTTTCTACCAGAAATTCAGGCAAGTAATTTAAATATTGCAGTAAACGAGAAAGCACTTGACATTGCTAAAGGAGGTTTTTTACCAACTTTATCCTTAACAGGAAGTATTGGTTCTGGTTACACAAGTATTAACGACAATACGTTTTCAGATCAGTTTGATGTTAACTTCAATCAAAAATTAGGATTATCGCTAACCATTCCAATTTTTAATAGAAATCAAACCAAAGCAGCAGTTAAAACAGCATCAATAAACATTGATAAAGCGCAAATACAAAAGCAAACTACAGAGAAAGAAGTTTATAAAAAAGTAGAAACAGCTTACCAAAATGCAGTATCTGCGCAAGAGCAAGTTATAGCTGCAGAGGCCTCTAAAGTAGCAGCAGAACAAAGCTATAAACTTGCACAAAAAAAGTATGAATTAGGTGGTTTAAGCACAACAGACTTGGTAATAAGTCAAAACACTTTTACCAATGCGCAGCAAAACTATTTACAATCTAAATACCTAAATATTTTATATCACGAGTTATTACAATTTTACCAAGGAAACGATATTAAACTTTAATCAACATAGTCATGAACCTTCCATAACTAAATTTCGATACCTACAGAAATTATAATATGGAAGCACCATGTGACAGATAACTAACAATAAATATACACACATGAAAAACAAAAAAAATATAATATTAACTAGCATTGTCGTACTTGTACTTGCATTTGTAGGCTATAACTTTTTAAAAAGCGACGATGCCATAGTTATAGAGCCTAAAATAGTTACAGCAAAAATAAATAACGTAACCACTATGGTTACTGCAACAGGAACTATGGAACCAATTACACAAGTTGAGGTTGGTACACAAGTCTCTGGAGTGGTAGAAAAAATATATGTGGATTATAATAGTGTAGTTACAGAAGGTCAGTTGATTGCTGAGTTGGATAAAACCAATCTAAACGCAGCAAAAACTCAAGCGCAAGCTGTCTATGATAATGCAATAAGTCAAAGAAATTACACAAAAACAATTTACGACAGACAGAAAACATTATTTGATAATCAAGTGATAAGTAAATCCGATTTTGATGATGCTAATTTTAATTATCAAACAGCAAAAGGAACAGTAACACAGCGTTATTCAGATTTGCAACAAGCTAAGACTAATTTAGAATATGCCAACATTTATTCGCCTATCAATGGTGTGGTATTGTCTAGAGCTATTGACGAAGGTCAAACGGTAGCAGCAAGTTTAAGTACACCAACGCTATTTACTATTGCTCAAGACTTAAAAGAAATGCAAGTAGAGGCAGATGTGGATGAAGCAGATATAGGACAAGTAAAAGAAGGTCAACGCGTGACATTTACAGTCGATGCTTACTTAGGAGAAACCTTTGAAGGTGAAGTAACACAAGTAAGATTAGACCCAACGGTTACTTCAAATGTGGTAACGTATACCGTTGTAATTAAGGCAGATAACCCAGATTTAAAACTGAAGCCAGGATTAACAGCAACTATTTCAATTTACACATTAGAATTAAATGATGTATTAACTGCGGAAGCTAAAGCCATAAACTTTAAACCAGAAAAAGAAGTCTTTGCAAGCTATAATTTACAACATCAATTAGAAGCTAATAACATTGAAAGAACTAAAGAAGGAACAACACTTTGGGTATTGGAAAGTAACGGGACTATTTCACCTAAAACAGTAACACTTGGCGCAAGTGATGGTGTAAATGTACAAGTGTTAAATGGCGTTTCAGAAGGAGATAAACTTGTATATAGTTTAAAAGGGGTTTCAAAATCTGAGGCTAGTGTTTCCGCTAAAAGCGAAAGTCCATTTATGCCACAAAAACCAGGAGGTAACAGGAAAAAATAAATAATTATGAGTAAAGCAATCATAAAAATAGAAGATTTAAAACGAGAGTTTACCATGGGAACCGAGACGGTTCATGCATTAAGAGGTATTTCGTTTGATATTAAAGAAGGAGAATTTGTCACTATAATGGGATCAAGTGGTTCAGGAAAAAGTACCATGCTTAACATTTTAGGATGTTTAGATCAACCAACGTCCGGAACCTATGAAATTGATGGTGTTCGAGTGAAAGATTTATCTAGAAATGAATTGGCAACTATTCGAAACGAGAAAATTGGATTCATTTTCCAATCTTATAATTTATTAGCAAGAACATCGGCTATTGAAAACGTGGAGTTGCCCTTATTATATAACAGTAAAGTAAATTCCGAAGAGCGAAGGGAACGTGCAATCAAAGCTTTAGAGATGGTTGGTTTGGGCGAGCGATTGCATCATACACCTTCGCAGCTTTCGGGAGGACAACAACAACGTGTGGCTATTGCCAGATCGTTGGTTAATAATCCAGTAATGATTTTAGCTGATGAAGCCACAGGGAATTTAGATACAAGAATGTCGTATGAGATAATGGCGTTATTTCAGGAGTTAAACAAACAAGGGATTACAATCACATTTGTTACGCACGAGCCAGATATAGCGACGTTTAGCAGTAGAACTATTGTGTTAAAAGATGGTGAAGTGATGCAGGATTATGAGAATCATAATATTCACTCTGCAGCAAATGAATTGGCCAAACTACCTAAACAAGACGGTTAATTATGAAATGCCATATCAAAATTCTAATATGAATTTATATGTAATTGTGGCATTCCATTTGACCTTAAAAAAACAATAAATATAAACAGATGAGACTATTAAATTTATTTAAAATCGCAACAAAAGCCATCATTCTTAATAAAACAAGAACCTTATTAACGATGCTTGGGATTATTATAGGTGTGGCTTCTGTTATTGCAATGTTAGCTATTGGAGAAGGCTCCAAAGAGAGCATTCGGACTACCATATCAAGTATGGGTTCTAATATGATAACTATAAAAGCAGGTGCGGACACAAGAGGCGGTGTAAGGCAAGAGGCAAGTGTTATGGAATCGCTGACTTTAAGTGATTATAAAGCCATTAAAGCACAGTCGACTTTACTAAGTTACAGCACGCCAGTGGTAGAAGGTAAAGGTCAAGTTATTAATGGCTCTAGCAACTGGCCATCATCGATTTACGGTGTTAATCCTGAGTATTTAAACATTAAAGTGGTCGATTTACAAAGTGGGAGTATGTTTACAGATGCTGAGGTTCAAACAGCATCTAAAGTGGCTGTAATAGGTCAAACGGTTGTAGATAATATATTTCCTGATGGTCAAGATCCTGTAGGGCAAATGATTCGTTTTAATAATATTCCGTTTAAAGTTATAGGTGTTTTAGAAGAAAAAGGAGAAAACACCTTTGGTCAAGATCAAGACGATGTAGTCATAGCACCTTATACAACGGTTCAAAAACGTATTTTGGCTATCGATCATTTAAATCAGATTATGTCATCTGCTATCAGTGAGGAAGAGGCGCCAAATGCTGTTTTAGAAGTCTCTAAAATTTTAAGAGAACAACACAAATTAACGGATAGTGATACAGACGATTTTACTGTGCGTTCTATGGAAGAGTTAATTTCAACGTTCAGTTCAACCAGCGAAATGCTTACAATACTGCTAGTTGCGGTAGCTAGTATTTCACTATTAATTGGAGGAATTGGGATTATGAATATTATGTATGTTTCTGTAAAAGAACGTACTAAGGAGATTGGGTTACGTATGGCTGTTGGTGGTAAAGGATCGGATATTTTAATGCAATTTTTAATTGAAGCTATTTTAATAAGTATTACAGGTGGAGTTTTAGGAGTAATCTTAGGTCTTGGAGCGACTGTATTTATCGAAAAATTCTTAAATTGGCCTACAAGCGTGGCTATGTATTCAATTGTCATTTCCTTTGCAGTATGTGCTGTGACAGGTATCTTTTTTGGATGGTATCCAGCAAGAAAAGCATCAGCTTTAGATCCAATAACCGCTTTACGTTACGAATAATAAATTATGTACAAGAATAAAACAATAACGGTAGTATCACACGTGCTAGTATGGCTAACATTATTTTGTTTGCCATATTTACTGTCGTATGGACAAGAGCAAGAAATTAATAGGGTAATCGCACATTTTTGGATTCCTTTGTTCTTTTCTGCTATTATCTTTTACATCAATTATTTTTTACTTGTAGATCGCTTTTTATTTCCAAAAAAAACGCTACTGTTTATAGTGGTAAATATAGCTCTGATAGGATTGTTTTTGTTTTTAAAAGAATATATAGAAGATAATTACTTTCAAGAGCTTCTAAAAAAACGACTAGCAAATACCAACAGAGTAGAGCCACCTTTTAAAATGGCTATTTACATACAATTGTTATCGTATTTAGCACCTTTGTTCTTTTCAGTAGCATTAAAATCAACAAAACGATGGGTTAAAACAGAAGCCGAACGTAAGGAAGCTGCTAATTTTAAATTAAAGTCAGAGTTACAGCATTTGCATTATCAATTGCAGCCACATTTCTTTTTTAATTCGTTAAATAACATTTATTCTTTAGTAGATATTTCGCCAGATCAAGCAAAATCTTCAATTCACAGTTTAAGTAAGTTAATGCGTTATATGTTGTATGAAACTAATTTAGAAGTGGTTCCACTTAGTAAAGAAATCGATTTTCTTAAAAAGTATATCGATTTAATGAAGCTAAGAGTGTCCGATAAAACAAGTGTTAGCTATAGCTTTCCTGTAAAAGAAACTGGTATACAAATAGCACCTTTGTTGTTTATTTCGTTAATCGAAAATGCTTTTAAACATGGTGTTTCGGCTACTAAACCAAGTACTATTGATATTAATATGACTTGTGATGCTGCAACTGTGTTATTTTCTGTTGAAAACCATAATTTCCCAAAGAAAACAGACGATAAAAGTGGTTCTGGTATTGGACTTCAGAATTTAGAAAAGCGTTTAGAATTATTATATTCGGATAAATTCAGCTTTAAAACTATTTTAAAAGATGACCGCTTTTTAGTTACTTTAAAAATTGAAACTAATTAAATTATGAGCAATATAAAAATATCGTGTGTTATTGTGGACGATGAGCCTATGGCTTTAAATTTAGTAGAAAGTTATGTGGAAAAAACACCTTTTTTAGATTTAAAACAAAAGTGTAGTAGCGCAATTGAAGCTATGGAATTTATAAAAAATAATCCTATTGATTTATTGTTTTTAGACATACAAATGCCAGATTTATCTGGTATTGAATTTTCTAAAATGTTACCAAAAGATACGCGTGTAATTTTTACTACAGCTTTTGATCATTATGCGTTAGAAGGTTTTAAAGTAGAAGCTTTAGATTACCTTTTAAAGCCTTTTGATTATGCTGAGTTTTTAGCTGCTGCCAATAAGGCAGCTACTTGGTTTGAGTTGGTAAAAGGGAAGAATCAACCTGTAGTTTTTGAAGCAAAAGAATTCCTTTTTGTAAAATCGGAATACAAACAATTGCGTATAAAGTTAGCAGATGTTTTATATTTTGAAGGGTTAAAAGACTACATTAAAATCTGGTTAAAAGACAACCCAAAAGCTATTTTAACTTTAATGAGTTTAAAATCTTTAGAACAAGAATTGCCAGAAACACAATTTATGCGTGTGCATCGCTCATTTATAGTATCCCTTAAAAATATAGATGTTATAGAGCGTAGCCAGATTATAATTAACGGTCAACGTATAACGGTTTCAGAGCAATATAAACCTAAGTTTTTAGAGTATATTAATAATAATTCTTTGCATTAATTTGCTAGGAATTTGTCACTTTAAAATAATCTCATCTATAAAATTATCGATTAAGTAGATACAATTTAGCTAACCGTCTATTTTCATTTTTTAATGTAATTAATTCAAATACCTTTAAACTATTAATACTAAAAAACGTCTTAGTATTAATAGTAAAATAAAGTTGAATTTTAAATCTTTAAATTATGAAAACATTTATAAAAGCATACATATTACCAGCAGTATTGCTGGTTGCATTTGCATCTCAAGCAGAAGCACAAACGAGAAGAACTACAACCACAAATAATAGTAGAAAAGTTACAATTACTAAACGTACTATTGCTGCGCGCGTACCAAGTACAAAAGTAACATATAAAACGCCTAAACGTAAAGTGGTTTCGGTTAGAAATGTACCAAACAGAACTCTTGTAGTACATAAAGGACAAAATTATTACTATGCTAATAACAAGTATTATACACAATCCAGAGGTCGGTATATTGTAATAGCTCCAAAGGTTGGTTTTAGAATTAAAACTTTACCTGTAAATTATAAAAGAGTACGTTATAACAACCACAATTATTTCAATGCTCATGGTATATTTTATATTCAAATAAATAATCAGTATGAAGTGGTAGATCCAGAAGTTGGAACTATTGTTTATGAGTTACCAGACGATTATGAAAAGGTTGTTATAAACGACGAAACATATTACGAATTCGCAAATATATTATACGAAAAAATACAAATAGATGGCACCAGAGCTTATGAAGTGGTTGATATTATTGAAATGGAATAAATGATTTTTTGATTTGGTTTGTTGATAGTGAGAAAAGGGGATAATTGAAAAATTATCCTCTTTTTGATTTGTATAATTTATTAAATAAACGGTTAAATGTTTTTGATATTTGTAATTGCTCAAAATAAAAATCAGGTTTTATACCATTAATTAACAACGACCTAAATATTTTAAATATAATTTGTTAAAAACAATTTTATAAATCATTTAAATTTTAATTTCTAAATCAATAGGAGTTTTCGTACTTTGTAACTATCCAAACCATTACCAACAATAATAATATATTATAATGAAATCATTTTGTTTATTCCTGTTTTCTTTTATATTTATAAATCTAAGTTTATCGCAAACAACAGTAATAACAGATACTAATTTTGAACAAGAATTAATTGCTCAAGGTATAGATACAAATGGATTAAATGGTAATATTTTAAATACAGATGCGCAAGCAGTAACAGCTTTAACATTATCAGGAACAAATATTTCAGATATTTCAGGTATTAACGCGTTCACAAATCTTACCGATTTAGATTTAGGTGATAATCCAATTATAAACATTGCTTCAACAGCACTTACAAGCTTGTTAAATTTGACCTCTGATAATAATGATGCCCTAATAACTATTGATTTGTCTCAAAATGTTTTGCTGGAAACACTCCTTTTAGAAAGCGATATTAATACTCCTGGCGAACCACCAATAACTATTGTGGATTTATCTCAAAATATAAATCTAGTGTCAGTAGTAATTAATTTTTTAAGGGAAGTTACCAATTTAATTTTACCAGTAACTAATACTCTAACCGATTTAATTGTTTCTGGTTTATCTGATCCAACCCTTGACTTCTCGTTATTAGATGGATTAGAAGATTTAGATATAAGAGGTAGCCAAGTCAGTACTGCTATAACGTTGCCTAACGAGGCTTCTGCTTTAAGAGAGGTGTATATAAGCTCTTTAAATATAAGCGTAGTAGATGTTTCTAATTATATAAATTTAGAACGTTTAGATTTGTTTAGCACCTATGTAGAAGACTTAATTTTACCAACAACAAATACTTTTAGGAGATTAACTATTTGGACGCATAATTTTATTAATCCAGTTTCTTTAGCTAATGTGCCAGAAGTCGCTTATGTAGATATTAGAAATAATCAAACGGTTCCATTAGTAATTGATTTAGTTAGTAATCCACTTATAGAAACTTTATGGTTAACAAACAACGATTTAAATACAATAGATTTAACCAATATAGTAGCTTTAGAGACCTTGTGGATTTATAATAATAACCTTACAGCTTTAGATGTTACACAAAACTTATTATTAGAAAGACTTTGGGCAAATGACAATTTATTACCATCAATAGACTTAACCCAAAACACATTTCTTAGGTATTTAAATTTAAGCGACAACCAAATACTTGAGTTGGATCTTACTCAAAACACAGTGGTATGGACTGTTGATATTAGCAATAACTTATTTACAACAACAGGTTTAGATCTTACTCAGAATGTAGAATTATTTTCATTTCGAGCGTCATTTAATCAAATTGAATCTCTAGATATCACTCAAAATATCGATTTAAGAACTTTGATAGTCAATAATAACTTATTTACTGGAACTTCAATTTTAGATCAATTTTATACAATACGACTTAATGATGGAGGTATTAGAGGTGGTGACTTAGTTGTTAGCTATAATATGCTATCAGGTCAAATACCAGATTTTGCGTCTTTAATTGCACCTTATTTTAATGTTAGTCCAATAAGGTTTAACCTTGCTTTTGATAATAATAACTTTGAGTTTGGCCACTTTGAAAATGAACATGCTGATTATGTTCTTTATGATAATACATTTGGTCCTCCACCAAGTTGGACTAGTATTCCTAATATTGATGACTATTTTTACGCTCCACAAGCTAAAGTAGATACCATAGATACAATAACTGTTAATGCTGGAGATTCTGTGACGCTTACAACGATATGTGCTGGTAGTCAAAACCATTATACGTGGTTTAAAGATGGAGTGGCAATTCCTGGTGCTCCTGACAGTCCAAATTATACAATCCCTTCTGTGGATAGTTGTGATGCAGCAGTATACCATTCTGAAATTACTTCAGATTTAGTCCCTTTTGAAAACTCGAATCCTCCTGGAACTGATGGAAAAAATCTTTTATTAATACGAAACGATATTACTTTAAATGTCATTTCACCTACTCAAGATTGTGTTACGCTAATCGCACCTGTTATTGGAAGTACAAATGTAGCTTTAAATACAACTTTAGAATGGTCTGAAAATTTAGGAGCTTGTGGCTATTTTTTAAGTATTGGTACCACAGCTGGAGCAACAGATATATTAAATAATTTTGATGTTGGAGATAGCACTAGCTATAATATTGGAAGTGATTTTCCTCCAAGCACTCAAATTTTTGTAACTATAACACCTTATGACAATAGTGGTGTGCCTTTAAATTGTCCTGAAGTTAGTTTTACAACTAATTCAACTATTAGTCCAACGATTTGTACTACTTTGACAATGCCTTTAGATGGTGATGTTAATGTGCCTTTAACATCAAATATACAATGGGACTCAAGCCCATTTGCTATTGGTTATACGATTAGTATGGGAACAACAAGTGGTGGCACAGATATAGCTAACGCAGTAGATGTTGGTAATACAACTTTTTATAATCCAGGGATAAATTTTCCAGAATCAACAATAATTTATGTAACTATTATTCCTTATAATAGCTTAGGTAACGCAACAGGTTGTATTGAGCAAACATTTACAACCTTTGGAAATAATCCAAGTTGCACAACTTTAACAACTCCTTTAAATACTGCTGGAGCTGTTTTAGTAACAACAGATTTAACTTGGAATCCAATTACAGATGCAACAGGTTACTTTTTAACAGTTGGTACAACTTCTGGAGGCACAAATGTTATTAATAACCTTGATGTTGGAAATAATACCACCTATAATTTACCAACAGACTTACCCTATGGCACGCAGATATTTGTAAACATTACACCTTATAATACCTCTGGAAATGCTGTGGGATGCTTAGAAGAGAGTTTTACAACAGAACAAATTCCGCCTTTATGCACCAGTTTAATTTCGCCATTAAACGGAGCAGTAGATGTTTCAATTGCTACAGATATATCTTGGATCGCTATTAGTAATGCATCAGGTTACTTTTTAACGGTTGGGACTACTTCTGGTGGAACTGAAATCTTAAATAACCAAGATGTTGGTAATGTGACCACTTATAATTTACCAACAGATTTACCAGATCAAACGCCAATATTTGTTTTAATTACTCCATATAATTCTGCTGGAAACGCAACAGGTTGCTCGGAAGAGAGTTTTGCAACAGAAGTTGTTATTCCGTTATGTACCAGTTTAATTTCACCATTAAATGGAGCAGTAGATGTGTCAATTGCAACAGACTTAAGTTGGACTGCTATTAGTAATGCAACAGGTTACTTTTTAACAGTTGGTACAACTTCTGGAGGAGCAGATATTATTAATAACCTTGATGTAGGTAATAGTACAACTTATAATTTACCAACGGATTTACCAAGCGAAGCATCAATTTTTGTATCAATAACACCTTATAATTCTGTTGGAAGTGCAATAGGTTGTTTGGAAGATAGTTTTATAACCGAATTACCATTACCATTTTGTTCTAATCTTATCTCGCCTTTTTATCAAGAATTAGACGTTGCAGTAAACACTAATCTAACTTGGTCTGCTAGTACTTTTGCAGAAGGCTATACTATTGCTATCGGAACAGCATCCGGAATCTCAGATATTATGGCAACAACAGATGTTGGTAGTGTTACTACTTTTACACCTCCAATGGATTTGCCTAGTAATACGCTTGTATTTGTAACAATTTCAGCCTATAACGCTTCAGGCGCAACGGTTTGTGGTGACGACCAATTTACAACAGAGGACTTGACACCGCTTTGTGTTAATTTAGTAGCTCCATATAATGGCGATACCAATGTTGCTTTAAATACTAATATTACGTGGCAATCAGATGCAAATGCAGATAGCTACATCATAACAATGGGTACCACACCAGGAGGAAACGACCTTGTTAATGCGGTAGACGTTGGTAATTTTACTACCTATAATTATCCATTAATACTACCTCAAAACACACAAATTTTTGTATCAATAACACCTTACAACGCCACAGGACAAGCAGTTGGTTGTTCTGAACAAAGTTTTACAACCCAATTATTAATTCCGGAATGTACAAGTGTTTTAGCACCTTTTAATGGCGAAAATAACGTGTCAGTTACCACAAATTTAAGTTGGACAGCTAGTCCGTATGCAGAGGGTTATATTGTTACAGCTGGAACATTTTCTGGTGGATCAGACCTTGTAAATGCAGTAGATGTTGGTAATACCACTAATTACGCTTTCGCGGAAAACTGGCCTGACCAAACAACCATTTATGTAACAATCAGCGCTTATAACAGTGTTGGAAATGCTGTAAATTGTTCTGAAGTTTATTTTACAACCGAAACAATAGTGCCAGAATGTACTTATTTAACAACGCCTATTAATAACGAAACCGAAGTTTCTGTGTCCACAATTTTATCTTGGAATGCTATTTCAAATGCTACAGGATACTTTATATCTGTTGGTACAACCGCAAACGGAACAGATATTATAAATACTTTAGACCTTGGTAACACGACAAGTTTTCAACCTACCGAAGTTTTTTCAGATAATACCACAATTTACGTAAGTATAACACCTTATAATGGTGCTGGAAATGCTGTTGGATGCACCTCTGAGCAATTCACAATAAAAAATAGATCCATCATAACACCTCAGTTTTTTACTCCTAATGGAGATATTTACAATCAATATTGGAAAGTGACAGACCAAAAAAACGAAATAAAAAGCGTTCATATTTTTGATCGTTTTGGAAAACTAATTACACGTTTAAATAGTAATTCTCAAGGTTGGGATGGTACTTTTAAAGGAGATAACCTTCCCACAAGCGACTATTGGTATGTTTTAGAATTATATGATGGTACTTTTAGAAGAGGACATTTTACATTAAAAAGATAATGTAATATTTGAATAACGATCAATAATCATCTCTTAATTTGTTAACTCTTTTAGATAGTAATACTTTATTTAAAAATCTGTTAAACCAACAAAACTCTACTATCTTTGCATAAAATTATATTTTATGTCACAACAGTTTTCTAGTTTAGGTATTAATGCAGTATTACAAAGTGCTTTAGCAGATTTGCAAATCACAGATCCAACAGATATTCAATCAAAAGTAATACCTGTAATACTTAACAATACAGAGGATGTTGTAGCTATAGCAAAAACTGGAACCGGAAAAACTGCAGCTTTTGGATTACCATTATTACAATTAATAGACAATGGTAAAAGTAATATTCAGGCAGTAATTTTAGCTCCAACAAGAGAGTTGGGTCAGCAAATATTTAAAAATTTAGAAGCATTTAATGCGCCTAAACTAGGAGTTACCATTGCTGGTGTTTTTGGTGGTATACCAATAAAACCGCAAATAGAAACACTTAAAAGTACGACACATATTGTTGTAGCTACTCCTGGACGTTTAGCCGACTTAATAGAGCGTAACGCTATAAATATTAAAGAAATCTCTTATTTTGTTTTAGATGAAGCAGATGAAATGGTGAGTGCACATAAAGAAGGTGTAGATGCCATAATTAAGGTTTTACCAAAAAGCAGAAGAACATTATTGTTTACAGCAACTATGCCAGGAACAATAAAGCAATTGGTTCAAAACAGTTTGTCTAAAAAAGTGTTGACTATTGAAGCTGATATGGAAACCGTTGGTCATCAAGGCATAGACCATCAATACGTTGTGGTTGAGCCTATCGAGAAATTAAATGTGTTAATGCACTTTTTAAACGCTAACGATGGTCAACGTGGTATTATTTTTTGTAAGACCAAAGCTGCAGTCAATAAGTTGGCTAAAAATTTAGCCATTAATAAATTTTCATCAGGAGCAATACATGGAAGTTTATCTCAAGGGATTCGAGATCGAATCATGGGTCAATTTAGAGAAGGTCATATTAATATACTTATTGCTACAGATTTGGCTGCTCGTGGTATTGATGTAAAAGACTTAGCGTTTGTAGTTAATTATCATTTACCAGACACCTATGATGCCTACGTGCATAGAAGTGGTCGTACAGCTAGAGCAGGAGCAAACGGTCTTGCATTAAGTGTTATTCAAGAAGATGAAATACAAGATATTCCGGAATTTGAAGCAGAATTAGGAATAACCTTTAAACAATACCAAAAAGCTGACGCTAAAAGTATTGAAGAAAATAATGGTTTACTTTGGGCTAAAAAAATCTTTAAAACTAAGGTAAACAGAGATATACCAGAAGATTTTAAAGCAAAAGTAAAAACTATTTTTCACCATCTAACAAAAGAAGAATTAGTAGATAAAATATTATCTAATTACATAGCAGAAAATAATACCATTGTTGATAAACAAGAGGTTGCAAAGAAAAAAAAGAGAAAATAAACCATGAGTAGCTATTTAAAAGTACAGCAAGATATTTTAGATAAATTAAATATCAAGGCACTTAATCCAATGCAGGAAGAAGCCTTGTTGTCTATTACAAATGCTGAAAACACAGTGTTATTATCGCCAACAGGAACTGGTAAAACACTAGCCTTTTTATTGCCTACCATTACTGCGTTAAATACAGATTGCAAAAATGTACAATTATTAATTTTAGTACCATCTAGAGAGCTAGCTATTCAGATAGAACAAGTGATTCGCACTATGGGAACCGGTTTTAAAGCCAATGCTGTTTATGGAGGTAGACATTTTAGTAAAGATAAAATCGACTTAGCGCATACACCTGCGATTTTAGTAGGTACTCCTGGTCGTGTGGCAGATCACTT
Organism: Olleya sp. Ti.3.14; assembly: GCF_038154885.1. NCBI lineage: Bacteria > Pseudomonadati > Bacteroidota > Flavobacteriia > Flavobacteriales > Flavobacteriaceae > Olleya > Olleya sp. Ti.3.14. The sequence goes on along the minus strand of NZ_JBAKAO010000001.1, from coordinate 224,206 downwards.
AAGACGTGAAACCTTTGTAGTGGATGATATAAACACGTTTGTTTTAGACGAATTTGATAAGTCTTTAGAAGTAGGCTTTGAAAAGGAAATGAGTGAAATAATAGCTAGTTTGCCTCATATTAAAAGAAGGATTCTAACATCAGCAACTCAAGACATGGAAATTCCGCGTTTTGTAGGTCTTGAAAACGAATTGATTATTGATTATTCTGATACTAAAGTTTCAAATTTAGAAATCAAGCAAGTTTTGTCTCCAGATAAAAATAAGCTTCAAACGTTAGTCGATTTATTACATGATATAGGTAACAAACCCGGAATTATATTTTGTAATTATAAAGATACTATACAATTTGTAAGTGACTTTTTAACTAAAAATAATATTGGACATGGTTGTTTTCAAGGTGGCATGGAACAAATTGATAGAGAGCGAGCATTAATTAAATTTAGAAACGGTACACATCAAATTATAATAGCCACAGATCTTGCAGCACGTGGTTTAGATATTCCTGAATTAAATTACATTATTCACTACCAATTACCTTTAAAGGCAGAAGAGTTTACACATCGTAATGGTCGTACTGCACGTATGAATGCAGAAGGGACATCTTATGTCATTCAATGGGAAGGAGAGCGCCTTCCGGATTTTATTAAATTTGATGATACAGTAACGCCAAAAGGAACAGTTAATACTTTAGCTACAGATTGGGCAACTCTATTTATTTCTGGAGGACGTAAAGATAAAATCTCTAAAGGAGATGTAGCAGGTGTATTGTTTAAACAATGTAATCTAGATAAATCCGAAATTGGAATTATAGAACTTAAACAAGATTGTGTGTTTGTAGCTGTGCCAAAAACAAAGGCAACTATTATTGTCCATAAAATTAATAACACAAGATTAAAGAAGAAAAAGGTAAGAGTTTACGCTATTTAGTTATTGCACTTAGTTTAAACCTATAATTATATATGACTTACTTAAATTTATTACTACTTATTGTTTAATCAATTTAAAGGCTAATAATTAGCAATTTATTAATAAAACCGTTAAAAATTTTAATATTAATATAAAACGTTTATATTTGGTAAACCAGTTTGGTAAACCAATTTTTATATTTTTATATTTTTATAATGAAATTCGCTTTTTCTTCAACCGCATTTGTATTAAAAACAACTTTGTTTTTAAGTTTATGGATGTCTTGTTCATCGGTTGATAATCCAGAGGATAACAATGCGACCACGACTATTGGTCAAATTCTGGAGACTGAAAATAGCACACCCATAATAGACTTTACAAATTGGAAATTAACTTTACCAGTCGATTTAAATAATAATGGTTCTCCAGACGAGTTTCAACCAAATCAATTAGTAGATTTTGGTTATCAAAATATAACAGCTATTCAACCATATTTATATGACAATACTTCAGACAATAGTTTAGTGTTTTATTCTATTCCTGATGTTTCAACCTCAAATAGTTCGTATTCCAGAACAGAACTAAGAGAATTAATCAATCCAAATAATGCCAAGCAAAATTGGTCTTTAAACGATGGAGGCGAAATGATTGGAAGATTGCAAGTGGTATCTATTTCAGAAGATGCAGATACTAGTGCAAATTTTCATAAGGTAATCGTAATGCAAATTCATGGTATAATTTCCGAGGAGGATATGGCTATTCATGGATTTTCTTCTAATAATGGACCTCCTTTAATTAAAATATATTGGAAAGATGGTTATATATGGTCACATAAAAAATCATTAATAGACCAAACAACTTCTGGTGATGCACTTCTAGAAACTTCAAGTGCTACATGGTTTGATATTAAACACAATTTAGGTTATGTTGGTTTTGAAGCTTTTGATTTTAGGATTTTAGCCTCAACTAGTAGAGTAGAAGTACAGTTAAATAATCAAGAACCACTTGTTTATACTGATGTAAGTTTAAATAAATGGCCTTTTCATAACTACTTTAAAGCTGGAAATTATTTAGGTACTACAAGCCCAAACGGTTTTGCGTACATCAAATATTTTAGTTTAAACGTGATACATTAAAAATTATAACAGCAACAAATTAATCAATTTATAGATGAAAAAAATAATAACATTTTTACTACTTACCATAGTATTAGTCTCCTGCGGAAACACAGAAATTTCTAATAATATCAAGGTTAATTCTATTGAAGAATTGCAAAATGCAATTAAGGATAGTAAAGCTGGAGATAACATTGTATTAGCAGATGGTGTATATAAAGATGTTGAAATTGAATTTTATGGTAAAGGAACTTCAAATAAGCCAATCACGCTAAAAGCGGAAACTCCAGGAAAAGTAAGTATAGAAGGGATTTCAAACTTAAAAATTGGTGGAGACTATTTAGTAGTAGAAGGGTTACATTTTAAAAACGGTCATACGCCTTCAGAAAATGTTATACAATTTAAAATTAATGATACTTTAATTGCTAACCACAGTACAGTAACTAATTGTGTAATTGATGCTTTTACGCAACCAGATAGAGATGTTAGTGATCATTGGGTAGAATTTTGGGGAAGACATAATCAGTTAAGTAATAATTATATTACCGGAAAATCAAATTTTGGTCCAACCGTAATGGTAAGATTAGATGGTAACCAACATGTAAAAAACTACCATCAAATAATAAACAATCATTTTGGACCTAGACCAAGAAAAGGTGGTCCACATGGCGAAACTATGCAAATAGGAGATAGTGGTACATCTATGACACCATCACATACCAATGTAGAAAATAATTTATTTGAACGTTGTAATGGTGAAGTTGAAATTATCTCTAGTAAATCAAATAATAATACATTTAAAAATAATGTGTTTTTTGAAAGCGAAGGCTCTTTAGTTTTACGTCACGGAAACTATGCTACAATAGATGGAAACGTTTTTATAGGTAATGATAATTCGCAATTTATTGGTGGAATTAGAGTGATTAATACAGGACATTGGATTACAAATAATTATTTTTATAACCTTAAAGGTGAAACATTTAGAGCGCCTTTGGCTATAATGAATGGAATTCCTAAATCACCATTAAATCGTTATAATCAAGTTACAGATGTTGTTATTGCACATAATTCTTTTATAGATACAAAAACACCTTTTCACTTTAGTGTTGGGTCAAATGTTAGTCAAAGTGACGTGTTACCAAAATCCGAAATTCGTTCTGCTAGACCAACTAGAACGGTAATTGCTAATAATGTTTTATACAATCAAACACCTTTTGATTTTCCAATTAAAAATTATGATAAGGTAGATGGTGTTTTATTTAAAAGTAATTACACTAATAGTGACAATAAAAGTGAGGTAAAACCTGAAGGTTTAATAACTACTAATATGGACGTTACAATAGTGTCACCGCAATTAATGGTACCAAAATTAGCAAATGCTAATGTGTATTCAGGTTTTGATTTTGAAACTATTGATACTGACCTATTTGGAAATAAAAGAACTGCAGACAACACTACTATTGGAGCAATTATTAATACAGGAAACCACAAAGTATTATACGATAAATCTAATTACGGAACCGATTGGTATAATACAAATAAGGCAAAAACCGAAGCTAAAACGATTAAAGTTAGCACATCAGTCCAATTGGTAGAAGCCTTAGCAAAAGCTAATTCTGGTGACACAATAAGCTTACAACCTGGAGCATATCAAGTTAATCAGGAATTACCAATTTCTAAATTAATTACATTAAAATCTACAGATAAAAATAATAAAGCAGAAATAAGTTTTACATCAAATATTACAGCTTTTTCAATGCAGCCAAAAGGTGTGTTGCATATCGAAGACCTTATTTTAAAAGGAAACCAAACCCAAGCAGCCTTTAAAACTTTAGACAAAAACATGATTAGCGCTTATGGATTGTGGCTTAATAATACAGAAGTTAGTGAGTTTAATAGCGTATTAGAAGTGTCAAAAGGGTCTTTTGCAGATACCGTTTCGGTAGCTAATTCAATTATTAAAAATTGTAAGAGTGGGATTCAATTAAATAAAGAGACTAATGACAAAGGTGATTATAACAGTGAATTTGTTTACGTAACGAATAATACTTTTAGTAATGTAGATGCTAATGTTTTAAATTATTATCGTGGTGGTTATGACGAGTCTACAATTGGTGGAAACTTAGTATTTAAGGATAATACGGTTACAAATTGTGGACAATCTGAGACAGAAAACATCTTGATTAAAAATAGAGGTATTGTTAATGTGGAATTTGCTAATAATACCTTTAAAAATAATCCAGTTAAGATTGTAGCTGTTCTTTGGGGAGAAAAAGATCAAAAGCCTGAAAACAATACGATTACCAATTCTGGTGAAATTAAAGTTGTGCAAAATTTGAAACTGAAATTAATGTATTAGTATGAAAGTCTTTTGCTTCAATTTAATAATATGCCTAGGTTTTGTAAGCCTTTTAGGTGCTCAAAATATTCCTTCTGACAAAGTATTACCTATTCCAGAGCTGAGTAATTATTTAACTAAGTCTGTAAAAAAACAGCTTATTGCCAATGGTGACCTATCAGAACAAAGATTGGCTGAGTATTTTAGAGAAAAATTTTCAGAGCGTTATTTTTATGATTGGAAGACAAATGAAGAACGATTTAAAGAGTATCAAAACATTTATCCCGAAGCGGAAGCTGGACATACAGAGCGTGCTTTAGATCATTTAGCAAAATTTGAAGCAAATGCACAATGGAAACTTCCTTTTAACTATCAAAATGGTCAGCCAGTAAATGCTTATGCTTTAAGGCATTTGGCTAGGCAGCATAAAATGATAGATATAGGATACTACTATTTTTATCAAAATAAAAACCAAAAATATTTAGATTATTTCACACAGCAATTAGCGTCATTAAATTTAGCATTAGCTAATAATCAATTTGAAACTATTCCTGATGGCAATGGTGTTTACGAAGCTTTTAGGTCAGGCTATCGTGTTATAAATTGGTTACAATTACATAGTTTATTTTTGGGTCAATCAGGTTATTCTGATCAAGAACAACTTGTAACAATAGCTACTTTTTTGCAACACGCTCAACATTTATTTGAAAATAATCAAGAATTTGTACCTGGTAATCATCAAACTAGAGGTCTAACAGCTTTAGCAATGATTGCCATTATTTTAAAAGATTTTGAAGGTGCAGATCAATGGTATAATCATGCTATGAGTCTTTTGGGAGCGCATTTAGATAAGGAAATTAATAATGACGGTTTTCAGTTTGAACGCACAGTGCATTACCACATTAGCGACATTGGGACTTATTATTACGTCTACCAATTAGCTAAAAAAAGTAAACTACCTATAGATGCTGTTTGGGAAAGTAAACTAAAGTCCTTATTTACAACGCTTTCAAAAATTGCTTTTCCAAATAAATCAGCACCTGTACTGTCAGATGATACAGATACACCTTGGGCAGAAACTAATGATATTTCTGGAGCCATGACTTTAGGGTATCTACTTTTTGAAAATCCCGAGATTGGTTATTTTGCAAAAGATCAATTAAGTACTAAATTTTATTGGACAGCTAGTCAAACTCAGTTAGATAAACTTAAAAACAAGCAATCATCACCTCCCAAAGCCTTATCCTTAGATTTTCCAGATACTGGTTACTATTTAATGAGGGAAGGTTGGGATAAACATGATAATATGATGGTTATTTCGGCAGGAGTAGACCCTATAAAACCAGACCATCAGCATGGAGATGTACTTGGTGTTCAAGCTATGGCTAATGGTAAGGTGGTTTTACCTAATTATCAAGTTAGGTATTCGCTTTCAGACCTAGAATTGTTTAAAAACTCAATGACTAAAAATGTTGCTTTAGTGGATGATCAGTTACTAGGAAAGCAATACACAAGTAATAAAGGAGGTAGTGGTTTTGGAAAATTTAAAAAAATAGCGCAACCTAAAACACTTACATGGTTTAATAATGCTGTAATGGATGTATTTGTGGGTACTCACGATGGGTTTAATAACATTGGTGTTGATTATGTAAGGCAAGTGATAGCTATAAAAAAAGAGTTTTGGATCGTAAAAGACAATTTTAAATCAGAAAGTAATCATACTTATAAACAAGTTTGGCAAGGACATTATACCAAAGAAAATGGACCAAATTTATTACGTGCTTCGTTTGATAACGGTTCGGGATTAGATATTTTACAATTAAATACTATAGATTCAGTAAAAACAGATGGAGCCAGAGGTAAACAATGGTCTGTCGTTTCTAAAAATAATCAAAACTCATTTAATTTTATAAGTGTCATTTTTCCTTTTAAAACCTATGATAAACGTATTGACGAAACAGAAATAACACCTAATATTAATAATTGGAAATTAAATCAGTCTGACTGGAAAGCTAGTAATAATGATGCAGTCTCGTTGACTAAAGCAGAGGCTTCTTTATTATTTTCTGTGCAAACAATAACTAACAAACAGGTATCTATTACGTTTTCTCAGACTTCGGATATTTATATTTTTAATAATGATGATACCATAACAATACAATTACTCTCTCAACCTTACAATGATTTATATATGCAAGTTATGGTTGATGATAAACCATTAAAGACTGTAAATAAAATAGTTAATAAAACTGGTAAAATTCCTGTAAATGGAAATCAAGTGTATCAATTAGAAATTGCCTTAAATTAAATAACAATGACTAAACAAATAGCCTTAATCTTAAAAAGTACAGCACTAATGCTGGTATGTATTATGTTATCGTGTAATAATAATGAGTCAACAATAATTCAAAAAAAGGTTGAAAAAGATAATTACAACGCTAACCAAAGCCATCCAAAATTAATTTTGACTGCTCAAGGCGTTAAAGAAATTAGAGCCCAATTAGGCAGCATCCCAATTTTTGATAAAACCTTACAATCAGTAAAAGAAGAAGTAGATGCCGAAATTGCTTTGGGTATTGACACACCAATTCCAGTAGATTATTCTGGTGGATATACTCATGTAAAACATAAAAGTAACATGATTATTATGCAAAAAGCTGGTGTTTTATATCAAATTTTAGATGACCAGAAATATGCTAAATATGTAAAAGATATGTTGATGCAGTATGAAGCATTGTATAAAACATTACCATTACATCCAAAAACAAGGTCTTATGCCAGAGGTAAATTGTTTTGGCAGTGTTTAAATGACTCTAATTGGTTAGTGTATGTAAGTCAAGCTTATGATTGTATTTATAATTATTTAACTAAAGAAGAACGTAATACGTTGGAAAACAATTTGTTCAGACCATTTGCAGATCATATCTCTATAGACAGTCCGCAATTTTATCAAAGAGTACACAATCACAGTACCTGGGGAAATGCAGCTGTAGGAATGATTGGTCTAGTAATGGATGATCAAGAATTGATAGATCGTGCATTATACGGTATTAAAGATTTAAAATTAGACTCTAACAAAAAAGACGACGATGGTGGTTTTTTAAACAAAGATGGAAAAGCTGGTTTTTTAGCAAATATTGAAGAGCCTTTTTCGCCAGATGGTTATTATAATGAAGGACCTTATTATCAGCGCTATGCTATGTATCCTTTTTTAATTTTTGCTGAAGGATTACATAATGTAAAACCAGAGTTAAAAATATTTGAATATAAAGATGGTGTTTTACTTAAGTCAATTAATGCATTATTAAATTTATCTGATGCAGATGGAGATTTTTTTCCTTTAAATGATGGTCAAAAAGGGATGTCATATTACACAAGTGCGTTAGTCACAGCAGTAGATATTTCGTACTATTTTGGAACACAAGACCCTGGGTTATTAAGTATCGCTAAAGCACAAGATCGTGTCTTATTAGACGACTCTGGATTAGCTGTAGCACTTGGTATTAAAAATAATAAAGCCGCACCTTTTTCTAAAAAATCTATTAACCTATCTGATGGTCCAAAAGGAACACAAGGTGGTGTTGCAGTTTTAAGAAACGAAACTATAGAATTAGTCTTTAAATATGCAGCGCAAGGATCAAGTCATGGGCATTATGATAAGTTATCCTATTCTTTATATGAAAATGGAGAAGAAGTTATACAAGATTATGGTTTAGCTAGATATGTAAACATTGAGCAAAAAGGAGGCGGAAACTACTTAAAAGAAAATAAAACTTGGGCAAAACAAACCATTGCACACAATACGATTACTCAAAATGAAACGTCTCACTTTGAAGCAAAATATGAAGTTGGAAGTCAGTATCATTCTGTTTTAAATTATTTTTCTTCAGACAATAAAAATGTACAAGTAGCAAGTGCAAAAGATAGTAATGCTTATCCAAATACAGAGCTTTTACGCACTATGGCAGTCATTAAAGACGATGATTTTGAAAAACCATACGTATTAGATATCATGAAGGTGACTTCAGACAAGCCTAATAAATATGATTTCCCATATTATTTTTTAGGACAATTAATTCAAACCAATTTTGATTATAAAACATCTAATTCACTAAATCCATTAGGTAATAAAAATGGATATCAACATTTATTTGTTGAAGCTACAGCAAAAGCGACTAATGATAATAGTCAACTTTCATGGTTAAATAAAGGTAAGTTTTACACATTAACAACTTCGACAGAAGCAAATGATGACTTGTTGTTTACTAGGATTGGAGCAAATGATCCAGAGTTTAATTTAAGACGTGAGGCAGCATTTATGGTCAGACGTAAAAATGCTAAAAACACCATTTTTGTATCCATTATAGAAGCACATGGAAGTTACAGTCCAGTAACTGAGTCTGCTATAAATTCCAAAAGTAATATAAAGCAATTAAAGGTAGTCTTAAACTCGGAAGCCTATACAGCTATTCAAATTACTAATGTCAAAGGTGTTACAAAATTATTTATAACAGCTAATACAAATGCTTCAGTAGACGCAAAACATAAAGTTACAATTAACGATAAGGATTATGAATGGTCAGGTTCTTATTATTTTAAATAAAATAATTAAATACAAATAAAAATGAAAAGATTTAGCGAAAAGTACATCGTCGCAAAAGACATGGAATGGGAAACACTAGGAGGTGGTGTCTCCAGAAAATTTTTAGGTTATGACAATCAAATTATGATGGTAAGTGTAAAGTTTGAAAAAGGAGCTTTAGGTGCGCCTCATCAACATTTTCATACACAAGCTACGTATTGTGTTTCTGGAAAATTTGAATTTGAAATTGATGGCGTTAAGCAAATTGTTGAAGCTGGTGATGGTGTTTATATTGAACCAAATCTATTACATAGTGCAGTTTGTTTAGAAGAAGGACAGCTAATAGATACTTTTAGCCCTGTAAGAGAAGATTTTTTAACAGGTGTTGGACCATCGTACTTTTCAGATAAATAAGCATTATTGTTTCTTATTTACCTAAATGTTAGAAGGTTTGTTAGTTAGAAAATATTGTAATAGCGCAACGCACACTTATTTGCTATTTTAACACTAACATACTCTATTTTAACATTTAAATTTTACGAAAACGTTGTAATTAACAAAATTTTATATATATTTGGTAAACCAGATTGGTAAACCAATTACAAATCGGGATTTTAACCCATAAAAAAAAGGATAGACATTAAGACCTATCCTTTTAAAAAATACTTCTTCGACGGGAAGTAATTATGTAAAAACATAACATTACAAAAGTAACAAACATATTGATACTTGCCTAATATTTATGTTTTTAGTGAAACAAATTAATTAACTAAAACTTAAAAATTAATTATGAATTTAAAAGCTAAATCGGCACTATTTGCAATGCTCTTTATGTGTATTGCAGCTTTTGCGCAAGAAAAGTTAACAGTAAAAGGGGTAGTGGTTGACGCAGAGTACAATATGCCTTTACCTAACGTTAATGTTATTATTGTAGGCACCAATACAGGAGCTAGTACAGATTTTGATGGTAATTATCAAATCGATGCTAAAGCTGGAGACGTTTTACAGTTTTCATATATTGGATATGCTGCTCAATCAGTAATTATTGATAAGCAAACACAAGTTAATATATCTTTAACTGTTGATGCCAATACTTTAGAAGAAGTTGTTGTAATTGGTTATGGTACTCAAAAGAAAAGCCATTTAACGGGTTCAATATCTAAGGTTGTAAATGATGATTTAGATCAAATCGCTGTACCTAGAGTTGATGATGCATTAATTGGTCAAGTGTCTGGTGTTAATATACAAGCAACATCTGCTGAGGCTGGAGCTGCACCAACAATTCGTATTAGAGGAACAGGATCTATTAATGCTAGTTCTGGTCCTGCTGTCGTAGTAGACGGAATTGTTGTTAGTTCTGATTTTCTTGGTAGTATTGATATGAACGATGTAGAGTCTTTTGAGGTTTTAAAAGATGCAGCATCTGCAGCAATATATGGTAGTGAAGGTTCAAACGGAGTTATAATTATTACCACAAAAAGTGGTAAGGATGGAAAAACTAAGTTTAGCTATGACACTTATACAGGATTTAAAGAAGCTCACGATAGTGATAACTATAAAAAAAGCGTAAGTGATTGGGCTGCTAAAGAATTAGCTGAAACTGGTGAACTTTCAGAAAGAACACAGTACATGCAATTATTAGTTAGTACTTTAGGTGTGGACAGAGATTGGCAAGATGTGTTTTTTGATGGAGGTAAAATTACTAGCCATTCGTTATCTGCTAGAGGTGGTAACAAAAACACAAAATTTAGTACAGCATTAAGATATTCTCATGATGAAGGTGTTGTATTAACAGATGACTATAAAGTATATAGCTTTAAACTAAAAGTAGATACAAAGTTAAACGAAAAATTAAAATTTGGTGCAAGTCTTACGCCTTCTTACTCAAAAAGAAGAGCACTACCAACATCAATTCACAATCCAATAAGACAGTCTCCTTGGTTACCAATTTATCATACTGAAGAGTCGCTTCAATTTGTAAATCAAGACGATCCTTCTGCAAATTACTATTTTCCAGATCTACAAGTAGGAGATTACTTTTTAGAAGATCATTTAATGGAGCTTGATTTAGATGGAGATGGTAGTTCTACTAGACCACGTACATCTGGAGATGCTAATGCTTACGCACAATATGCTGAAAGAGAGCATTATGAATTTAACAATAAGCTTTTAGGTTCTACATATTTAAGTTATGAAATTTTAGATGGACTGACAGCTAAAACATCACTTGGTGTAACGTTAGAAGGAAGAAAAAGAACACGTTGGAATGGTACAAAACACCACCAAAATGGAGCAAGTAGAGCATCTTACGAGTTGCAAAACAGAGAATCTAGACGTATAATATCAGATAACACTTTATCATATTCTAAAGATTTTGGAAACCATGAGTTTGATTTCCTTGCAGGTTTTACAGTTCAAAACAGAAGAATTGAAAACAGTGCAGTAGAAGGTTCTGGTTATACTAATGACTTAATTAAAAATCTTAATGCAGCAACTACTATTGCTAGCTACGGAGAATATAATATCGAAAAAAATAAAATCGGTTATTTTGGAAGGGTAAACTATGCATATAACGACAAGTATTTGTTATCAGCGTCATTTAGACGTGATGCAAGTTCTGTATTTGGAGCAAGTACAAAATGGGGTAACTTCCCAGCATTATCTTTAGGTTGGAATGTATCTAACGAAGATTTTTTAAGCGAAAGTGATATTGTAAACAACTTAAAATTAAGAGTAAGTTACGGTCTTACAGGTAACGAAAACTTTGATACGGGAAGTGATCTTACAGATTGGTATGCATACTTATCTTTATTAAACGACTCAAATGCTATTATAGATGGTAACGTTACTACAGGTTTTTCTCCAGCTAATATTGCAAATGCAGAGTTAAGATGGGAAGCGTCTAAAGAGTTTAATCCAGGTATTGATTTTGGATTATTTAACAACAAAATTAGCGGTTCTTTAGATTATTACAAAAGAACAAGTAATGACTTATTATTAAACAACCCAGTATCATACACTACAGGTTTTTCTGAAGGTATCGTAAACTTAGGAGAAGTTGTAAATAGTGGTTTTGAATTAGAGTTTAGAACAAAAAATATTTCGACAGAAAACTTTAGATGGAACACAACTTTAATCGCTTCAACAAACAAAAATGAATTAACTGATTATGGTGATTCAAATGGTGCAACTCCAGAAGATACATTTGGTAGAAACTCACAATGGATAAACTTAGTAGGTAACCCAATATCATCTTTTTATGGTTACGTAGTTGACACAGAATTAGCCAACCAATATTGGGAGTCTCCATACTTCCCAATTAATGGACAATCACAAGATGTAATTGTAAAAGATTTAAATGGTGATGGTTTAATTACAGAAGAAGATAAAGCAATCTTAGGTAATCCTTACCCAGAATTAGTTTGGAGTTTAACTAATGAGTTTAGTTATGATCAATTTGATTTTTCATTCATGGTTCAAGGTAGTCATGGTGCAGAGGTTAAAAACATTGGAGACCAATATTTTGCTACACATTGGCAAGGTGCAACGACTAGTCCGCAAGAAGTAGTCGATGCAGGAATTATTCCAGATGCTTCATTTTTACAAGAAAGAGTATTAACAGATGACGTGGTACAAAGTGCATCTTACTTTTCTTTAAGAAACATCAACTTAGGTTATACTTTACCAGATGACATAACAGAAAGAATTGGTTTATCTAAATTAAGAGTTTATGCTACTGCTCAAAACTTATTATACATTACATCTAGTGAGTATAATGGATTCAACCCAGAGTTTGTAGATGATGATACACCAACACAATATGGTGCACAAAGAGCAGGTACACCTATTTTTAAAACTATCTCTTTTGGTTTAAACGTAGACTTTTAATAAAAAAAAACATATAAATTATGAAACATATAAAATATATAGCGGTCTTAGTTTCAGGAATGATGTTATTTTCTTGTAACGATGATTTTCTAAACCCAACGCCAGACTCAGTAGTAGTAGTTGATCAGTTTTTTAATAACGATGACGATGTACTTGCTGGAATTATCGGAATTTACGATGCTATTCAAGGCGTAAATGAAGATACCGAAACTAACTCTTCAAATTTTAATAGAGGTGTACAGTTTGAATATCTTTTAACAGAAATGAGAACTGATAATACTAGATCTGCTACAACAGAAGGATCTAAAGCAGATTTTCATAGATATTTAGTAGATGCAAATAATGTGGAAGTAGAGGATTACTATGCTAGTTCTTACGAAATCATTTTTAGAGCTAATACTGTTTTAAATTACATTGAAAAAGCAGATGCAGCAAATAGAGCATCTTACACTGCTGAAGCTAAATTTTTAAGAGCATACGCTTACTTTAACCTAGTACGTTTATTTGGTGATGTACCATTAATTACATCTGTAGTTGGTCCAGAAGAAACAGATGTGCTTTTCACAAGAGTTAGTACTTCAACTATTTACACTGTTATAATTGAAGACTTACAAGAAGCAATATTAAATTTAAATAGTACTTATAAGTCAAGAGCATCTACTGCAGCTGCACAAGCATTATTAGCTAAAGTATATTTAACTAAACAATCACCAGATTATTTAGGCGCTCAACAATTATGCGAATCAATAATACAAAGCATGCAATTCTCATTAATGCCAAACTTTCATGATGTGTATTATTCAGAATTAAACGATGAAATATTATTTGCAATTGGTTATGTAGCAGGTAACACTGCAGAGAGTCAAGGGTTCTCATCAGAGTTTACAACATCTGTTGGTAGACAAGATGGCTTAAATGTAATTAACGATAATTTAATTGCGGACTTTGGACTTTACGGAGGAGATAGAACAGCAGAATCTTACATTACAGTTGGTTCTTTCTACGAGGTAGCTAAGTTTTTACCTAATGGTTTTGGATTAGCAGATAATTATGGTCCAAATCCACGTCAAGCAGGAAACGATTGGATTGTATCACGTTATGCAGATGTATTATTAATGCATGTAGAAGCTATTATGGCAGGTGGTGCGCAAACAACAGTACAAGCAGCAAGAGATTCTTTTAACGAAGTTAGATTAAGAGCTAATATGCCAACGATAGATGCTCCAGACGCGATAACTAAACAAGATTTAATTAATGAAAGACGTGTAGAATTGGCTTTTGAAAACCATAGATTCTTTGATTTAGTAAGATTTGGAATTGCAAACTCAGTATTAAGTGCACATGCTACAGAGATGGACTACACTTTTAATACAAGAGATTTATTACTACCTATTCCAGCTAGAGAAATTAATATAAGTAATGGACTTTTAAGTCAAAACCCAGGATATTAAAACATAAAAAAATATGAAAAACAAAGTTAATATTATTCGTACGACTACGTTTTTACTTGTAAGCATGATTATGTCATTCACTTTTACAAGTTGCGAAGATCAATTTGAGTTTGAGTTACCAGACGCTAATTCAAAAGTAGACACTGTTTTACCAACTGCAAATTTTACATATGCAGCAGATATAGATGATTTTAAAAAGATTTATTTCTCTGATTTATCATCAGAATCTACAATGTATTTGTGGGATTTTGGTGGAGGTGTAACAACAACGGATCAAGATCCTACTTATACATTTGAAGCAGGAGAAGGGACTTATCCAGTAACTTTAACAACAAGTGACGCTAATGGTGCATCAGATACAGTAACAATAGATGTTGTGGTGTTTGAACCAGAAGAGCCTTTAGCTATCATACCTGTTATTTTAGAACCAAGTTTTGAGGATAATACATTACCAGATGGTTCAGGAGATGGTCGTGATTCTTGGAAAAACTCTAACTTAGGTGGTGTAATTCAAATTAATACAAGTAGCTCTGTTCCAGATGGTGGACAAGCAGCTAAATTTCCGGGAGCAGGAGACAGAATTGGTTACCAAGAAATTGAAGTATCTCCAAACACAGATTACGTGATTTCTTACTCATATAGACTAGAAGCTGCTGGTGGATCATGTACAGTTGCAATACTTGCAGGTGGAGGATTTACTACTCAAGCTGAAACAGATGCAGCAATCTTACAATCTTTTACAGGATCTGCAGAAGCTTACACGCCAGTAAACATTATGTTTAATTCTGGTGCTAATAATACAGTAAGTATTTACATCACAAATCAAGGTGAAGAGGCTAGAGTAGATAATTTTACAGCCGATTTACAATAATTAATAACAATCAATAAAAATTAAAGACTGAAACTTATGCGTATAAAACTTAAATTAATAGTCTTGTTTGTTTTTGTTTCAGTCTTCAATGCTAACTGTCAATCTAATAAGGTTGTTACAGAGTCTAAAGTTGAATCAAAAAAGAAGAAGAAAAAAAAGAAAAAAAATAGATATAAACTACCAAACATAAATTTAACCCATTGGAAAGTAACAACTCCTGCTGGTGATGGTAAAAAGCCACAAGAAGTATCTCCACCAGAAATTATGGATTATGCTACAAATGAATCGTTAAAACCTTATATGTATAACGATTCTACAAAAGGAGCAATTGTTTTTTATGCATTTCCAAGTAGTGCAACCACTGCAAATACTAAATACTCTAGGTCAGAACTAAGAGAGCAAATGGTATCTGGAAAGAATAATGTTAATTGGACATTCAAGCAAGGTGGTTATATGAAAGGAAAATTAGCAATAGATGATATTTCTAAAGATAGTGATGGTAAATATCATCGCACTATCATTATGCAAATTCATGGTAGATTGACTAATGAACAAAGAGATTTAATAGGAGAGAAAGATAATAATGCACCACCAATTCTTAAAATTTATTGGGACAAAGGGAAAATTAGAGTAAAAACAAAAGTCCTTAAAAACTTAGATGCAACAGAAGAAGAAATGTTACATGAAGATGCTTGGGATGATGATGAAGGATTTAATTTCGAGCAAGAAGTAGGATTCAAAAAATTTACTTTAGAAGTGGAAGTTTCGGACGGAAAAATGGTGATTATTTTAAATGAAAACGAATACAAAGTTTACGAAGATATCCACATGAAAAAATGGGGTATTTTTGAAAACTATTTTAAAGCAGGAAACTATTTGCAAACCAGAGATGAAGGGGCTTTTGCAAAAGTTAGATATTATGATTTAGAAGTCAAACACTAAAAATATTTGATTAGTCTTGTTGTTAAGTTAGGCTTTATAGGTCATTAAATAGACCTTAAAGTTTAGCTTAATAATTAAATAAAAGTCTACTCAGAATTCTTAAATTTGACATGAAAAGTTAAATAAATAAAATGTTATTTATATGAAATTGGAAATCCTTACAAAAAACGAAAATTTTAATACTCAGAAGATAATAATTGCTAACATTAGAGATTTAATCAATAAAAAAAATCTTGAACCAGGAGATAAATTGCCAGCTGAACGTATGTTATCAGAAATGTTTGAGGTTTCTAGAAGTAGTGTAAGGGAAGCCATTCAAAAATTAGAGTTTTATGGTCTGTTAAAATCAATTCCGCAAAGCGGAACATTCGTAGCAAATATTGGAGTCATAGCACTTAATGGTATGATAGAAGATATTTTAAGATTAGAGGATCCTGATTTTAAAGCATTAGTAGAAACCCGAATTTTGTTAGAATTAAAAACGGTTAGATTAGCAGCTTTAAGACGTACAGATGAGGATTTAGAAAAAATGAAATCTGCCTTAGATGCTTATAAAAATAAAGTAATTAATAAAGAAGATGCAGTTCAGGAAGATTTGTTATTTCACTTAGCTATTGCAAGAGCTAGTAGAAATAGTACAATGAATACTTTTATGTTAATCATCACTCCAGAAATAATTACAAATTTTGAAAAGTATCACGTTTGTGATAAAAATCTATCTCAAACTGCTATTAAAGAACACGAATTAATTTTTGAAGCAATTAAAAATCAAGACCCAATTGAAGCTAAACAGGCAATGAAAAATCACTTTAACGAACTGTATAAATACTGTTATAACTTATAAAATAAACAGATGATAATTTAAGATCATTAAATCTCAAATTATTTTCAATCAAAAACAATATAAATTAAGTTAATCAACTGATAATGAGTAGTTACTTATTATTGGTTTAGACTTTTATTTTTTTAAATTAAAAAAAACATGAAATTAAAAGGACTTAGATGGTGGGTAGTTGGACTTGTAGCTTTGGCTGCAGTTGTTAACTATATAGACAGACAAGCTTTTGGAGCACTTTGGCCTGAAATTGCCAAAGATCTATTTCCAGACATGGATCAAGATGGACATAAGTTAATATTTGGAACGATATCAACAGTTTTTATATTATCATATGCTGGTGGTCAAGCATTGTTTGGTAAAATCTTTGATTGGATTGGTACCAGAATGGGATTTGCGCTTTCAATAGGTGTATGGTCTGTAGCAACTATGTTTCATGCATTTGCACAAGGTATGCTAAGTTTTTCAATTTTTAGATCAATATTAGGTTTAGCTGAAGCTGGTAATTGGCCAGGAGCAGCAAAAGCAAATGCAGAGTGGTTTCCTACTAAAGAGCGTGCTTTGGCACAAGGCGTATTTAATTCTGGAGCTGCAATTGGAGGTATTGTAGCCTATCCTGTTATAGGGTTATTATCTGCTTATTTAGAGTGGAAAGCTATATTTATAGTTGTAGGTGCTCTTGGACTATTATGGTTAATACCTTGGTTATACATTGTAAAGTCAGGACCAAAAACACACCCATGGTTATCAGAGGATGAAAGAAAATACATTCTTTCTGGACAAAAAAATCAAGACTTAGATGAAGACGGAAATTACGATGATGGTTATGTGCCAACAACAGCACAACTACTTAAACATAAAGAAAGTTGGGGAGTAATTATTGCATCAGCAGCATTAGATCCTATATGGTGGTTATTTATAGTATGGATACCTATTTATTTGTCTGAAGTCTTTGGATTAAACGTTAAAGAAATCGCATTTTCTGCTTGGTTACCTTACGTTGGTGCTATGATTGGTGCTTGGGCTGGTGGTCTGATAGCGCAAAATAGATTAACAGCAGGTTGGTCAGTGGATAAAACTAGAAAAATGGTAATTACATTAGGATGTTTAATTATGATTCCTTGTTTCTTTTTACTTAAAGCACCAGGATCTGCTACAACTGCAGTAATTATTATGGCAGTGTTGCTTTTTGGATTTCAAATAGCAATCGGAAATATCCAAACGTTACCTAGTGATATGTTTGGTGGAAAAATAGTAGGAACATTATCAGGTTTTGCTGGTATGGCAGCAAAATTAGGTGCTGCAGGATTAACTCTTTTAGTAACGTTTATAACAACAGGAGGTAATTATACTCCCGCTTTTTTAATAGGAGGCGCTTTAGCAATAATTGCATTATTGGCTATTTGGATATTATGTCCTAAAATAGAACCTTTAAAACCAAGTAATTAATTAAGCATATAGATTTTTAAACATAGAATAACAACAATAAAAACAATTAGAAATGAGTAATACAAACGGAAAAGTAGCTATAGTAACAGGAGCCACAGGTGGAATTGGTTTTGAAGTAGCAAAACGATTAGGAAAAGATGGCTATACTGTAATCTTAAACGGTATTGATAATGCAGCTGGAGCTGAAAAACTAAAAGAATTAGTAGGTTTAGGTATCACTGCAGAATATTACGGTTTTGATGTTACAAGTGAAGCTCAAGTAACAGAAAACATCGTAAAAATTGGAGAAAAATATGGTCGTATTGATGTACTTGTTAATAATGCAGGTGGATTAGGTGGTCGTTCTAGATTTGAAGAAATGACAACTGAGTTTTACAGAAACGTAATGGCATTAAACTTAGACTCTGTATTTTTTGCTTCTAGAGCTGCAATTCCTTTTCTTAAAAAAGGAGAACATCCTTCAATAATAAACTATACATCAAATGCAGGATGGACAGCAGGTGGACCAGGAGCAGGAATTTATGGTACGTCTAAAGCTGGTGTACATGCCATTACTAGAGCATTGGCTAAAGATTTAGCAGAATACGGAATCCGTGTTAATGCAGTATCTCCAGGTACTATTGATACACCTTTCCATGCGCAAATTAAAGCAACTAAACCAGAAGTATTTGCGTCTTGGGCTAACAATATTATGTTAGGTAGATTAGGTCAACCAGAAGATGTTGCTGGTGTAATCTCATTTTTAGCTAGTAAGGATGCATCATTTATCACTGCAGAAACTATCCAAATTGGTGGTGGTCAGGCATTAGGTATTTAATAACCTAAACTTATAAAATCAGATTGTTTTGTTTGATGATTTAATTATCTTAAAGGTATTTAAACATTTATGCAAAACAATCTGATTTTAATACAAAAAATAGAATAGTAATCAAATTTATAAAATGAGTAAAATTGTCACATTCGGAGAAATTATGCTAAGGCTTTCAACAGAACGTCATTTGCGATTTTCTCAAGCAAAAACATTTGCTGCCTCTTATGGTGGTGGAGAATTTAATGTAGCAGTATCATTAGCAAATTATGGTATTCCTGTCGAGTTTGTAACTAGATTACCTGATAACGAGATTGGCGCTTGTGCACTTAAAGAGATGCGCAAATTTAATGTAGAGTCTAAAAATGTTATCTATGGTGGAGAGCGATTAGGCATTTATTATCTAGAAACAGGAGCAGGTACACGTGGTAGTAATGTAATTTATGACAGAGCGCACAGCTCGATGTCAACTATTCAAACTGGATCCATAGACTGGGAAGCTGTTTTAAAAGATGCGACTTGGTTTCACTGGAGTGGTATTACTCCAGCCATATCACAATCTGCAGCAGATGAGTGTTTAATCGCCTTAAAAGTTGCTAATAAATTAGGGATTACAATTTCTTCAGATTTAAATTATAGATCCAAATTATGGCAATATGGTAAGACTCCAGATCAAATCATGCCAGAACTTTTAAAATATAGTAATGTAATTTTAGGCGATATTGATACTGCATTTTTTATGTTAGGTAAAGATAAAGTAGAACCTAATTATCAAAACGAAAAATCGTTACCAGCTTTATACGACCAATTATTTAAATTATGTCCTAATTTAAAAACAGTGGCGACTACGTTAAGGTATTCGGTTAGTGCATCACACCAACGTATTGGAGGAATTTTATATGATGGAAAAACCATTTTTAACGCAGATGTTAAAGAGGTAACACCTGTTGTAGATAGAGTAGGAAGTGGTGATGCGTTTATGGGTGGATTAATTTACGGTTTAGTAAATGACGATACAGATAAACAAAAAGCTTTAAATATTGCAGTAGCAGCTTGCTGCTTAAAACACACCATTTCTGGTGATTATAATTTAATTACACTTAATGAAATCGAAAAATTATTAAGTGGTGATTCTTCAGGAAAAGTTTCAAGATAAAAACAATAACATGGCACAATATTCAAGAATAGAAGTTGCATCAGTAATGCAAAAGACAGGCTTAGTTCCTTTATTTTATAATGAAGACATAGAAGTCAGTAAAAAAATATTAAAAGCATGTTACGATGGTGGAGCAAGACTTTTAGAATTTACAAGTAGAGGTGACTTTGCTTTTGAAACCTTTGCAGCACTAAACAAGTATGCTATTGCTAATTTACCTGGAATGATTTTAGGTGTTGGCTCAATTACAGATGCTGCAGCTGCATCACTATATATGCAATTAGGAGCAAATTTTATTGTGACACCAGTATTAAGAGAGGATATTGCTTTAGTATGCAATCGCAGAAAAGTATTATGGTCTGCAGGATGCGCAACACTAACCGAAATTGCTAAAGCAGAAGAGTTAGGTTGTGAGATAGTAAAATTATTTCCTGGTAATGCCTATAATCCTAGTTATGTTAAAGCTATAAAAGGACCATGTAGTTGGACAAGTATTATGCCAACAGGTGGAGTAGAACCTACACAACAAAGCTTAGAGTCATGGTTTAATGCAGGTGTAACTTGTGTAGGAATTGGATCAAAATTAATAGCAAAAGATAAAGATGGTAGCTATGATTTAGAAACCATTACAGACCTTACTAAAACAGCAATTAATATTATTAAAACGCTAAAAAAGTAACGGTTTACTATATAAAAACATAGCATTTAAAATTATATTTGCAATTCAAAGCAGCTTTTAATCAAGCTGCTTTTATATGATGTTAAAATTGATAGTCTAAATACTATTTGTATGCAAAAAAAAGCAATATTTTACATGACTATCAGTGCATTAGCATTTGCGCTTTTAAATGTTTTAGTCAAACAATCCGGAAATTTTAATGTCAATCAAGTCGTTTTTTTTAGATCTATTGGGACATTATTTTTTACTATTCCGTATTTAATCAAAAATAAAATCAATTTTTTAGGAAACAAAAAACAACTATTAATCGCTAGAGGAGTGGTTGGTTGTATTGCTATGACATTGTTTTTTATGTCACTAAATCACTTGTCTATGGGATCTGCTGTGTCCATAAGGTATATTTCACCAATTTTTGCAGCCTTTTTTGCAGTTTTTCTACTTAAAGAACATATCAAGTATTTCCAGTGGTTTTGTTTTTTATTAGCCTTTATGGGAGTTGTTATTTTAAAAGGATTTGATAGTAATATTGATACCATCGGATTATTATATGCTTTATTATCAGCAGTTTTTACAGGATTAGTCTATATTATAATCCGTAAAATTGGTAATAGTGACCATCCAATAGTAATAGTCAATTACTTTATGATTATATCTGCTATAATTGGTGGTGTTTTGAGTATTAAGCATTGGACAAATCCTCAAGGATTAGAATGGTTATTACTATTAAGTCTTGGTATATTTGGATATTTTGGACAAGTTTACATGACTAAAGCTTTACAAACCACTGAAGTTAACCAAGTAGCACCTTTAAAATATATTGAAGTTGTTTTTACTATGTTAATTGGTGCAATTTGGTTTAAAGAAATCTATACACTAATTAGCTTATTAGGAATTATTTTGATTATTGTTGGATTAACTTTAAATATTGTCTTAAAAACAAAATTGAAATAGCTACAAACCAATGTATTATTCTTATTAGCTTAAGTAATATCGCATTTTTAAATATTTGTTTAATGTTACAAAAATGTAAGTGGTTTTAAAATATTCTATTTTACATAATATAAATTATAGTACAAATTATATGTAATACAATTAGATAGCTATAATTCAATATTATGTAAAATATCCCAGTATGTGTTGTTTTCATAACAAACGTTTGTACTTGGGTCATTAAACATACGTGTTTTTGCTTATCGATAATTTGAATATTCTGTACAATGGTTCAAGTTTTTTTAAATACGAGATTCTCAAGAAACTTCAGAACTATAAATTTGATACTATAATTAGTCGTTATGTAAAATATCCGCTGCCTATGCGCTCGATTGTTTTATAGTTTCTGTACCAGTTTCTTCATCAGTTTGAGTATAACCAAAAACTTCTCGATGTAAGTCATCTATATCTTTTTTACGTTTATTTAATGCTGTAAGACTAATTCCAGATTTTTCTAAATTTTCTTCTACCTTAACAGTAAAATCATCTATTTCCAAAAGTTGTGATTCAAGGTTTGGATACTTTTCTAATATACTGTCTATACTACCAATACGAGAACTAATTGTTTCAAGTTTTTTTTCAAATTCGGATTCAGCATCATCTAATCTACTCTTAGAATCATCTACAGCTAATTTTTGCTGGTTTGCTTCATTGCTAAACTCATTTATTTCATTTTTTGTGTTTCTTGCAGATTCTAATTCAGTTGTGAGTTGTTCAACAAGTAGATTCGCTTCTACTAATTTATCTTCAATTCTATTCTTGAATTCAGAAGCTTTTTTAGAACTCTGACGAGCTTCTTTTTCATCATCAGAAGTACGTCTTTCAATTTCCTCTTTAAGTTCTTGAGTGTATTTCTCTAGTCCTCCAACTCTATCCCAAAGTTTTTGTCTTTCTTCTTCAAGAAATTGTATTTGTTTTCACTTTGTATCATCAAAAAATCCCATATATCAATTTTTTACTTTGAAATTCAATTTTTGTGCCATTTAACAATTCGTTAACAATGTCATTAAAAAATTGGTTTTTATAGATTTATACACATTATTCATTAACAATGTGTCAGATAAATAAAGAATTTATGGCATAAATCCCATTACATAGCAATCTACTACACTGCTACTTGTTTAGTTGAAACTTTTTGTGAGTTAGTATAATTACATATTATTCAACAAATGCATGCTTTTCCATTTGATAATTTTCATAAAGTAAAAAGTTAGCATATGGTTTAATTAAGTTTGAAATAAAATCTTCCATTTCAATATGGCTTAAATTTTTGTCATCCTTCTGCATTTTCTGCATTATGCTAAACAAAAACAATGAGTGTAAGTATATTGAAAGAAAATATTTGTCCTTTATGAAATTTATTTCCTTTTCAGTTTTGATACTGTTTTTTGAAATAAAATTTAATAAAACGAAAGAATCCATATTGATAATAATTCCATCAACAATCATTTCATTTTCTTCTTCACTCCTTATAACCTTAACAATATCATGACCATCCCATTTTAAATTATCATCATCCCATGGAATATCACTTTCTTCTAAGGGTTTTTTATAAGCTTTTTTTGGTGTAGGTAAATTTGGAAATGTTTCTGTGGCTTCTTTTTCTTTAGCTTTTGGTTTACTGATTTTTTCATCAACTTTTACATTAAAGATGCATTGAAAATCTTGTCCAGGAGCACTTAATTTAGCCTTTATTTCTACTTCATCACCTACTTGAGCTTGTTCGTTTGGTTTAATTAAAAGTTTAATCGTACCATCTGTAGGACCTTCTTTATTAACAGTCAGTATGTCTGTAACATCATTTGGGAAAAGGTTTAAAACTGGATTTACTGGAGTGTTTGTTTTCTTCTTCTTTTGTAAAACTTGAATTTCAAATTGGCCTTTTTCTACTGGTCTAAATAAATAGTCATCTTCTACATCTGTTTCTATTGTTATTTTTCCGTTAGAATTTAATGGAATTGTTTTATAAATTTTTCCATTTTTTTGTTCCTTCAAATTAAGTTTAAAAATTGAAGGAAATCTATTAAGTTTTTTCTGAACTGATTTTTTAGCTTTTTGATTGCCATTAATCTTATTTCCATTCAATTTTAGAAAATCTAGAGAACCATTCTTTTTTAATAAGTTAACAACATCCTTATCGACTGGTAAATTTGACAAAAAAGTTTCAAGTAAATCTTTGTCTGTTTTACTTTCTCTTAAAAGAGAGTCTTTACGCTCATTATTTAGTTTTCTTAATTCTGAACTAGATTTTAAAAGAGATACTATTTCACTTCTCAATTTTTCTGTCTTTGGTCCTTCTCGTAAATGCGTTCTATTAGACATAAAAAGGTCTTGCCTTATTTCTGTTGGAATACCAGTACAGTCTATATGTATTAGTGTATGTTTTTTAATTAATGGAAAACCTAAATCTTGTGAAATAAATGATTGTCCTTCAAAACCATGAACTTGTCCATTTTGTGTGTAAATAATGGATTTATTTTTTATAAACTCTCTATGGTCTACATTAGAATTAAAAATTATAACATCTAATGGAATTGAGAAATTCCCTAGACTTGAGTTTAATTCAAATCTTATGTTTCTTTCAACATTATCCTTTGCATTTGTAATGATACGAGTTCTATTACCAACAATTACTTTATTAACATCCCTAACTTTATAATGTTCTCTTCTTTCATAAACAGTAATTGGTATTGGCAAATGGTAGAGATATTGATTTAAATCTCTATATAAATCAGTAGAAATATCACCTTTAGAACCTGTTGGTAATTGGTAAGAGTAAAGCTTAACAATTGTTCCATAATCAAACTTTCTATTTAGAAGACCAAGTTCAATCTTATCAATTTTAAAAGATGCAATATTATTATTAGGGCAAAAATATTCATACCAAGTAGTAGTAACATTATTTTCATGGTCAATCTCATCTAATGGATGTCTTCTGACAATTGTAAACCCAAAACTAGAATCAGTACCATTTGTTAATGACAGGTTTCTTTTTGAAGCAATTAATTGATATTTTTTATCTCCACAAAAAACTACAGCTCCAGTTGAACCCATATTATATTTTCCTTGGACAAAATGGATATTAGCTTTATTACCTCTATGAAGAGAGAGAAATGTATTATGAAAATCCTCTGGATTTTGACCTTCACCAAAATCATAAACTGTTATACAAGGACTTTTTTTATCTCCAGTAGCTATTATTTGAATGTTTTCAGCTAATTCTCTTCTTTTGATATTACCTAATTCACTAATTTCTCCATTTGGAACATTATAAAATTTTTCGACAGCTTCGATCATTGTTCTCGGAGCCTCTTTAGATTTAGGGTCTATACCAAAATTTTTACATTCTTTAATTAAAGTAGCATCTATAGAATTTGTAATCTTTTCAACTAACGCTGGAATTGCATTATTTTGTTGAGCTTCAAAGGTTCCAAAATTACCTTCAATTCCACCATAAGGTTTCCAATTATTCCTATCCTTAAAAAGATTATTATTTTCAATAATTTTAGATAACTCCAATTCTGAATTGGTATTAAAAACTTCCCAAAAAAGATCCTCCATAAATTTATACTACTTTAATTGTTATCAATAATTATTTTAAAACCTAACTCCTTTTCTAACATAAACAACTCTCGTATAGTTAAATTTGATATTGGTGAATTAAACTTATTTCTATCAAGAAATCTCTTTCTAGCTTTACCTATTACTCTTTTTTTATCTACCATAATCAAAATTTAAATTCATTATTTTTTCCTTTATCAAGTTCCTTATTAAATGATTTTAGTATATCATTTACTTTATCTTTTAAGGCTTTTTCCATTTTCCTTATATCATCATAATTATACTCATAATTGTTTTTATTTGAACATTTTTCGAGGCTTTCTAGTCCTTTTAATATGTTAGCTACTCTATTAGCTGCTACTTTTTCAAATCTTATTCGTCTAGGAGAATCTTTCATTATACTATATAATTATTTTAGGATAGCACAATTATACTACATATAAATTAAATAAACAAGTATAAATACTATATTTGTATAAATATAGTGTATAATTTAGCTTAAATGTAAATGTTATAGGATAAAGTGTTTCAAATCATTCCACACACATTAAGCTTCCTTCCTACGTCGTCGCATAAAAAGTGTTCCATTAACATTGTAGAAGAAACTTTTAGAATAATTTTTTTAAAGAAACTGTGGTAACTACTTTCGCTTTTACCAAAGCTCAGGTTACATAACGCAGAACATTATAGTACATTTTATAACAATTAGCGAAATAGCGTATATTTCTTTATTTAAATTTAAAAAAGTTTAAATGCTATCTAAAACACTTTTCCGATAAGATTTTCCTATTGGTAACTTTGTATTATTTTGAAGGACTACTTGATTACCATCAATCAGTTTTAACTGATTAAAATTTATGATACATGATTTATGAATCCTTATAAAATGATTTGGAAGTTTTTCTAAAAATTCCGTTAGCGTTTGTGGTGTTAAAATCATTGTATCTGTAAAAATCTTGATATAATTACCATATGCTTCGATATGATTAATTTGATCAAAATCTATTTTGATAATTTTTTTGTCACTTTTCACAAATATGGATTGTGGAATTTCTTGTTTTGGTACTGTTGTAGTTTCAGGCTTTGAGACTTCTTTTTGAGGAACTTTATTTACAGCTTGTAAAAAACGTTCTAGAGAGAAAGGTTTTAATAAATAATCTGTTACAGATAGTTCAAACCCTTCAATAGCATATTCAGGATAGGCAGTCGTTATAATCACAGACGGTTTTTGCTGCATTGTTTTTAGCAAACTTAAACCAGAAAGCTTAGGCATATTAATGTCTAAAAATAAAATATCCACAGTCTTAGTTTGCACTATTTCAAGTACTTCAAAAGCATTTTTACAAGACGCTATAATTTCCAAATTAGGAATTGATTGAATATAATTTTCCAAAATTTGACGTGCTATAGGTTCATCATCTGCAATAATACATTGTAAATTTTTCATCTAAACATTTATTATTAATTTGGTATTATAGCTTTTATCATTATCAGTAATGGTTAGCAGGTATTTTTCTGGATACATTAAAGATAATCGTTTAGTTGCGTTTTTTAAGCCAATCCCACGCTTTCCTTTTTCAAAATCATTTTGCTTTATGCTGTTTTTATCAAAAGTATTATTACATATAAATGTAATTTTTCTTTCATCTACCACAACAGAAACTAAAACCTTACTTTCTCCATTTTTCAGGGTTCCTAAATGTTTAAATGCGTTTTCAACAAAAACAATTAATAACATTGGAGCTATTTTTTTTGAGGAAATTGTTCCTGATTTTATAAATTCAATTTCGGTTTTGTCTTCTAATCGGATTTTCTCTAAAGACATATAGTTTTCCAAATAAGTAATTTCTTTTTCTAATGGGACTAAAGTGTCTTTTGTTTCATATAAACTATAACGTAATAAGTCTGATAATTTCAACATTAGATTTGGTAATTTATCGGATTTTACAACTGCTAAGCCATATAAATTATTTAATGTATTGAATAAAAAATGTGGATTTAATTGTGCTTTGAGTAAATTTAATTCGGCTTCTTTTTCCTGATGACGTCTAATAAAATTATCTCTTACCAATTTTATAGATGAAGCAAAAATTAGTGCTAAAACCATTATTCCAAAAAAGTTAATAAACATTCTTATTTCAAACTCTTGGCTATCTACCGTTTTAATAAGTAAAACAGAAATTATGGTAAAACACAGCGTATTTAAAATAAAAAATAAAAGAAATAATGTGCGATTTTGTTTAAAATAAGGGAGTATTACAAGGTTGTTTATGTATACAGCTGGTGCCAACAGTAATATAGAAAACAATGCTACTTCTACCCTATTGCTATTGGATATAACTGTTAATAAAATTAAAAAGAAGAAAACCCAAATAACGAGGTTTTGTACTATTTTATTATCTATCCAAGATTCTAATTGTGACATTTTATTGCATTAATTATCTAATCAAAAATACTATTTCATCTAAACTTCTCTGTTTTATAATGATGAAAGTTGCCAAAATAAGTCTAAACCACTCTTTTTTAATGATAATAGGTCTTTTTACCGTTGTCATTTTATCAGACCTATTTGTCATTCTTTTTTTTAGATATTGAAGAATTAAGAGAGTTTTGAGGTATAATTTAAAAATAGATATCACATGAAAACTTTACAACAATTTACACTATTACTATTTGTACTTATTCAAAGTATTTCTTTTGCTCAGGAAGACAAATTAGACCTTATTAATCAGAAATTTAATACCTTGTTAACCCAACAAAATAAAGGTGTTGCTATACTAATAAAAAAAGATACTGAGATAAACACATTAAGTCTTGGTAACTTTAACTTACATGAAAATCATGTTTTTAATATTGGTAGTGCATCAAAAACCTTTACTGCTATTTTATTGCTTCAAGAAGTAGAAAAAGGAACAGTAAAACTAAGTGATAATATAGGTATGTATTTGACACCACTAAAAAATGTAGATAATGGGTTAACTATCCTACAATTACTAACTCATGAGAGTGGATTGGATGAAGTTATAGGAAAAAACATCCAAGATGCATTTTATGCTAAAAATGATTCTGTTTATAATATTGATCTTTTAAACCAAATAGAACAAAACAATCCAAAAATGATAGGTAAGTATGATTATTGCAATACAAACTACTTGTTATTAGGCAGAATTATTGAAAAAATAACGGATCAAAGTTATTTTGATTTGGTTAGAGAGCGCATCATTATTCCTTTAAAAATGAATAATACCTACCCTTATTTACACAAAGGTTTACCAAATTTAGCAACACCTTACCATCAAGAAAAAGATGTTACAGCGTATTTGAATTATAAGTTTTTTGCAAATATTGCAAATTCAGCAGGAAGTATAGCGTCTACATTATCTGATATGGAATTGTTTTACACCTCTTTATTTGAAACCGATATTTTACTTAAAAAAGAAACAGTACAGCAAATGATGGCGTCAGGGAATGAGAATTATGGTTTGGGAATTATGAAATCTAATAATGCTAACGAAAAATTATTTGGACATGGTGGAAATAATATAGGCTATGCTTTTAGAAATGCTTATAATCCTAAAAGTAAAAACTTGTTTTTAATGTTTAGTAACACCATGAGTATACCGTTTGAAAAGACTTTAAAAAATGATTTATTAGCGTATTTGAGTAATGAAAAAATTGAAAAATTTAAGACCGTTAATATTGAAAAATTTAAAAAATATACTGGTAGATATTTACTTAAAGAAGCAAATTTAACACTAGAAATAATTGAGGAAAACACGAAGTTGTATTTAGTAGTAGAAGCACAAGGCGTTAAAAGTGAATTGACCCAAAAAAATGAGACCACACTTTATGACACTGTAGTTGGTGCAACTTTAGAGATTATAGATTGTAATGAAAAAGCTTTGACATTTTCGCAAAATGGATTTACCACAACCATAAATAAAATTAGTCCTAAGAGTTAAATTTTGAAATTATATATTCATAATTTATCTTATAAATATACCCAAAGAAGTAATAATAGAGATATTAGCTTTAAAGAGTAATACTATATTATAAACAAAAACAACATTGTAAAAACCTTAACTATATGTAAAATTAGTTAGGGTTTTTAAATTAAGATAGTGCGTCTATTTATTTTTTATAATACATTGTTAATCTTAATAATACAATCTAAAATCAAGTAGTTTGCACAATTTGTAATGTCTTTGATGTAATTCTTCCACAACATCAAACATATTATCGTCTTCTTTAAATAAATTAAAAAAGGCTATATCAAGGTTTGAACTTGTAATTCCGTTGGATTCATTACCATAACCAGAGATAGCTTTTGCTCCAGTAATATCTAAAAAATATTGTGCTTCTTCTTCATCTAAATCTAACACTTTAGCATTAGAAAAATGTAGAATTTTGCCTTGTAATCGTCCTTCAAAAAGCTCTGCAACTTCCTGTAAACTATAATTATAATTGTTTAGAATAATACTATTAGCTTCGCCAGTTATAACAAGGTAAATTATTTCGTAATCATTAAAATTATGATCATCCAAGACCAATGCATTTAGGTTAGATTCTAAACCTTCAATAGAGTCGCATGTGTTATAAATACTAGCAACACCATACTGTGATGTTAATAGGTCTAATTTGTTTTGCGTTTCTGTCACAGTTTCAATCTCTTCATCTTCAACTGCTTCAAGACAGTAAATAAAATAGTCTGTATCTAATACTTGTGTTTGTGGTAATTGCTGTTTTTTATCTAACAAATCTTATTTTTTATGCTTAATATATTGACTACAAAAATAATACATATCTTCTGTTTTTTAGGTGATTTTAACTTAGTCATAAGACTACTTAAAACTTTAAAATTTAGAACACATGATTATAAATTATCCAAAACACCAAGTGCAGCCTTCTCTCCTGCTATCATAGCAGCATTTAAAGATCCATTTAATTGTACATCTCCTGCTAGAAATATTGTATCAGTCAAACGCGTTTGTGATGGTAAAAGGTTGTATTGTAAATTTTGTATTTTAGGTAAAGACATTGGGATTTTGTAATGCTTGATAAATTTAATTACATCAATACCACAATACTGTTTCAATTCGGTTTGAACACGTTGTATCAATATATCTGAAGACAAGTTTTGATTATCTACAACAGTAACTGAAAGTAACTCTTTGTTACCTTTTAAATCGGAATCAAGGCTAGTGTGATAAAAAAGGTTATTTATTACTGCATCTTTTTCAGGAATTAAACCAATTAACGGTTTATTAATAACTCTGCTTTCAGTTTCAAAATATAACGTATCACAGCTTTGCCATTCTGTAACTTTTTTATTTACTGTATTTACCAACTTACTTGGTTCTGTTGCTATGATGGTAAAATCACTTTTAATCTTTTGTCCATCAGCAAGAATTATTTCGCTATCATTAACAGTTGCCACTTTTGTGTTAAATTTAAACGTGGTACACTTTAGATTATTTGATAGTTGCTTTGGTATAGCTTGCATACCTCCTTTTGGTAATGCAGCGTCACCTTCTCCAAACATTTTGTATAAAAACTCAAACATCCTGCTGGAGGTTTCTAGCTTGTTTTCTAAAAATATTCCGCTAAAAAAAGGATTAAAAAAGTTATCTATAATTGAATTTGAAAAACCAAATGCCATTAAATATGATTTTGTGGTTTGCTCTTTAGTTGAAAATATTTCAGAAAGTGATTTTTTCTTTAATTTATTATTGAGTTTCAATATTTTAAATTTATCAGAAAGGGTTCCTACCCTAGCAAATACTGTAGATAATAATAAAGACTTATCCCTTAAAGGATCGCCAATAATTTGTTGTTTACCGTTTTTAAAAATTGAAGCTCCTGGTATAAACGATTGTAATTGTAAAGCCTCTAGATTAAGATGTTTTTGAGCAGCAGGATAAGCAGTTAATAGTACCTGAAAGCCATGGTCTAATTGATAACCATCTACAATATCTGTTTTTACTCGGCCTCCAATACTGTCTGTTGTTTCAATAATAACAGGAGAAAATCCATTTTTTTCTAAAACCGTTGCAGCAATTAAGCCACTAATTCCAGCTCCAACAATGTGTATTTTATAATCCTGTTTATTCACTTTATATTTTTTTTGTTTAATTATTTTTATGTAAAGATAAACAAAATTAGTATTTTTGAGATAAGCTATTCTAGTTATAAATCAATAAAACCAACATTATCATGAATTATTTAATTATTGCACTTCAAATTATAGTGGATATAAGTATACTTAACGTATGGCTACTACAATATAATAAAGCAACAAAATGGCGAGGCGGAAATGCAAAAACTTTATTGGAAGAGTTTCGTGTTTATGGATTATCAAAGCAAATGTGTTACATCATTGGTTTTTTTAAGGTAACACTTGCTGTTTTATTAATTTGTGCTATTTGGTTTCCTGCTTTAAAACAACCAGCAGCTTTAGGATTAGCTGTACTTTTATCGGGATCTGTTGTGATGCATTTTAGGATAAATGATCCATTAATTAAGTCTTTTCCGGCTGCTTTGTTTTTAATGTTATGCTTAATTATTGCTTTTATTTAAAGTCTAATGTGAGGTAATTTTGTAATAATATTCTACACAAATATATAAGTTTATAAGTGTAAATATAAAAGATGGTAAGGCTTGGGCTATACTGTCTTTTATTTTTATCCTAACTATAAACCCTGACAACATTAATATTGTTAATCCAGCAGAAGCTATTAATGTTAGTATTGGAGACAGGAAAAAACCTAAAATTAGACCTAAAGCGCCTAACAATTGTAATATACCTGTTAGCTGTCTTTGTTTGTCTAAACCAAATCTGACAAACTCGTCTTTCATTGTTTGAGAAACAAGGCAATTAATACCGTAAAATAAAAAGGCACAGCTAGATAGTAGTATTGCTAAATTCAAAAGACTCATTTATGGTATGTTATAAGATGTTTAATAAAAAAAGCTAGAAACCTTATTTAAGGTTTTCTAGCTTTTTCATAACTTCTTCAGCTTCAAATGTTTTTTGGTCACTTAGTTTTCTGTTGGTAGTAGATAACGTGTGGGCTTCTTTTAAAAGCTTTTCATACTGAGCTTGTAATTTTTCTTTTTCTGTTTTCTTTTTAAATATTCCGAACATAGCTTTTTATCTTTTATACTAATAACACCTTTTATTTTATTGTATAAAGATACAATATGTTTAACTATACTTTGTTAAAGTTAAACAAAAGTATTGAATAAAATTTCTGTTATTTTAGTAGACCCTCTGCTCTTCTATTTTTAATACCTTAATAAACCATAATTTTCTTAACTAATTGCTTGTTTCCTTGTTTTATTTTAACAAAATATAGTCCATTTGATTGGTTTTTAAAGTCGATCAATGTATCCTTTATTTCTGTAATGGTATTGATTACTTTAATGGATTTACCAGTTATTTCAAATACTTCTATTTGAGACAACTTATTATCAAATTGCTTATTTAAAAGTTTAACCACTCTATCCGTTGGACTGTATACTATTTTTAATGCATCTATTGTAAATTCAGTATTGCTTAACGTATAATTACAAGCATTAAATATATCGTATATGTTCTCTCCTGAAGTGTTAACCGTTATTAACCTATTACCTCCAAATACTGTTGCACAAGAGTCGTCAGGTCCTGGTGATTCGTCATTTCCCCAACCTGCTGCACTCAAGTATTTGTATTCAAATGTTATTGGATAGTCTGCAGGTGTTGGAAAACGTAATGTAGCACTATGGATATTTCCGTTAGCATTTGGAAACGACAATACGCTAGGATTCCAGTCAGTTAACCAACCTGCCATATGTACATTTCCGGCAGCAATAGTCCCTTCACTTGCCATATCTACATTAAAAGTTACTTCAAATCCTGTTCCTGATGTATTACAACCGTTAAAAGGTACTGTTTCTAAAACAACATCTTGGTTAGAATTATTAATATACAAGTATCTATCACCATTTGATGGCGCACATGGATAATTTGCAGTTTCTTCTGTACCCCAAGTATTACCATTTAAAAATTTGTAACGATGCCAACCTTCATTTAATGGTATGGTTACAGAATAAATACCTGTTGCGCCTTCCTCTGTAAGTATTGTTGCATCTGTAGACCATCCATTAATTGTTCCTACAACATGAATTCCGTCTGCATTTATTGTCTGGCCAGTCATGTCTACTTTTAGAGTTACATTAACTTGAGAAAAACTTGGTATTGACAATAGAATGGTTAGAATTATTAATCCTGTGAAGTAATTTCTTTTCATAATTATAAATTATTTAGGTTAATAAATTAGTGTCTGCATAGCATGTGGTAATATTGTATTTTGAATTTGATAGCAATCAACAAGTAATTTATAATCAATTGGACTGTCTGTTTTATTCATTAATACTGTTACAATTTGCCCATCAGGGTTTTGAAACGACGTGCTTTCAATGGTACTTCTGCTAGTAGTTGTACTAATACGTTTTGCTTTTTGTTTAATAAATTTTGAAAAATGACCTATGTAATAATACGTTGGTGTATATATAAGTTCGTTATTTTGAGTGTCTGCATGTATTGGCGCAAAGCAAAAATTCTGTACGTGGTTTGGTCCACCTTTTTCATTTAATAGGATGTTCCAATCGGTCCAACCTACTGTTCCACTATTAAAATCATTAATCATAGAGTTACCATAACGCTCTGCATTAGACCAACGATTGTATTGAGTGGGATCAAATTTTTCTTGACATCCTTCAGTGAACAGTAAATTCATTTCAGGAAAAGATGCTTTAATATTTTTTAAATTATCGTATTTAGGTTCTGCACCTGTCCAAGTTTCATACCAATGAAAACCTATTCCCCAAGCGTATTTTATAGCATCTGGATCTTCAAAAATCGTATTAGCTCTATGCGATATTAAATCTCTATTATGGTCCCAAACCACAATATTTTTATCACCTAAATTGTTTTTTTCAAATGTTGGTCCTAAATTATTTTTTAAGAAATCACGCTCCTCCTCTGCTGTATAAATACAAGATTCCCAGCGTTGTTTAGCCATGGGTTCATTTTGGATTGTTACACCCCAAACAGGTATACCTTCTGCCTCGTAGGCTTTGATAAATTTAACAAAATAGTTGGCCCAAGCTTGGTAATATTCTGGTAATAATTTTCCTCCTTGTAGCATGTGATTATTAGATTTCATAAATGCTGGAGGACTCCATGGACTAGCATAAAACACAAGATCGTCTTTAATTATTGCTTGGGCTCTTTTAATCATAGGAACACGTTTTACTAGATCTTTTTCAATAGAAAACGTTTTCAAATCACTATCGCCTTCTTCTATATAGGTATGGCTTCCCAATCCAAAATCGCTACTATGAATACTAGTTCTAATAATATTATAGTTAATACCTTCTTCTGAATAATAGGCCTTAAGCAGCTCATCTTGTTTATCTTTACTTAATAATGAAAATACTTCTGCAGACGCATCTGTAATAGCACCACCAATACCTAAAAATTCTTGAAATTGTTTTTTAGGATTAACAAATATGGCAACTTCCGTTTCTAAAGGTTGTTGCGCGTTATTAAAAGTCTTTAAACTATCTAAAGACAACCTTTTATCTGTGTTTTCTGCGGTAGTATAAACTTTTGCGTCTTTACCCAATAAGTTAATTTGCTGCTTAGCAACAGTTTCTTTTTTAACCGATTGAGTGTTATCATTTTGACTTTGACTATCTGCGTCTACGTTTTTGCAAGCAAATACAGTAACGACTACAAATAATATATAAAAACAGTTTTTAATCATTTTATTTATTTTTAATTACCAAACAAAAGTTGCTACAGCACCTGCAGGCATGGTTACAGATATTGGTTGAGTTTCTACGTTTATATTAAGGGATTTTTGTACATCAGAGTTATTTAGTACAATAACAACAATCTTATTATCAGGAGTTTTATAAGCAACATTAGGAAATTCAAAAGACGTATTAGATTCTATTCTAACAGAACCTGCTGGTACAAATTTTGAAGCATGTGCAATAATATAATATCCAGGATTACGTTGTACTGAATTCCCATCGATAGTAATGGCACCTAAACATTCTGTACAACCTCCATCAGTATGAGGATTATTGTTTGGATCTGCAGCTAAGTTCCATTGTAATACGTTTTTACTCCAATGTCTTGGTGCTCCAACTATTAACTCTCTAACATGCCAACGTATATCAGAATAGAAGTCTCCAGGTGCTTGAATCCACTGCTCTGTGAAATACACATTTTTGTCAGGATGTGCGTTGTGAACAAGAGACATATTACTTATTTGACCTGCATATAAATGAAACGCTGAACCATCAACATAACTTTTTGCTGAAGCATCATTTAAAATAGAAATCGGGTAATCAGGATTATCTAAATTATGATCAAATAGAATAATTTTAGTTGAGATGTTTTCCGTTTGAAATACAGGTCCTAAATTATTTTTAATAAAATCTTTTTGCTGATCAGCACTCATTACCATACTTGGATTATTGTATGGGTTTTCTGGTTCGTTTTGTATTGTAATGGCATCTATAGTAATACCTTGAGTAGCCATAGCCTCTATATATTTTACAAAGTAATTAGCATATGTATTATAATACTGCGGTAATAATGATCCTCCTATTGTTGAGTTGTTGTCTTTCATCCATGTTGGTGCAGACCAAGGTGTTGCTAGTATTTTAATATTAGGATTTATAGCTAAAATCTCATTTAATACCGGAACTAAATTTGACATATCTGGATTTATTGAGAAATTATCTAAATTCTCATCCGTTTGACCACTTGGCAAGTCATTATAACTAAATGTGGTTGCATCCAAATCTGATGCTCCAATACTAATTCTTAAATAACTAATA
The DNA here is from genome assembly GCF_038154885.1 of Olleya sp. Ti.3.14. Classification (NCBI taxonomy): domain Bacteria; kingdom Pseudomonadati; phylum Bacteroidota; class Flavobacteriia; order Flavobacteriales; family Flavobacteriaceae; genus Olleya; species Olleya sp. Ti.3.14. The sequence continues at coordinate 187,738 of NZ_JBAKAO010000001.1, read as the reverse complement.
CCAATACTATTATCTCCTGTACCAAAAAGTTCTTGTAATAATTCAGATCTTGAACTAGTGGACATATTGTTAATTAACATAGCACTTCCTCCTGTTAATGTATATCCAAAACCATCCATTTCTTGATAGCTTGTACTTTCTGTTACGTTAATAGTAAAGTTAGAGTTTGCTACCATTGGAAACAACCCATTTGTAGTTGCTTTAAGTAGATTAGCTTGGTCTGGTGAAGTTAAATAAAAATCAACGTTAACATCTGCTATTGTAGGTGGTGGATACGTTTTAATATCATCTTCGTTGCAAGCTTGAAAAGCAACTAGAAGAAGCAAAGTAATGTAAAATTTCAAATTATATCGTTTTAATAAATTCATAAGTATTATCTTTTTATTGTGCAAATTCGTAGGTTCCTGTTTGATAATCATCATTTAAAATTATGGTTACCGTATAAGATCCATCTGTATTAATATTAAGTAGATTGGATCCACCTCCATTTATAAGGTTTCCGGTTAATGCTGTTGGATTATCACTACCAAAATCTAAATCCCATGGACTTATAAATTTACTATCATATCCTGCTGTAAGATTTGTTGTTACAGTATATGTATTAGGATGACTATAAGTCATTGCAATCTCTTGGCGATCATCCCAAACTTGCCAATGAAACAATTTAATATTATAATATGTCCACGTCAAAGTAGGAGCACTAAAATCTATACTAAATTGTAAAGCTCTGTCAGTGATGACTGAAAAAGTATTATTATTCTCTATCAGAGTTAAAGTATCAGAAACTAAATCGCCATCTGGTGTCGTACTATCTGCAAGAGGTTGGTTAATCGTATAGGAAGTTCCGCTACCATCTGCTGCACTATTTAAACTGTAAACATTGCTAGCTTGCATGGGTATGTAATGGTTTGAACTAAAGGTGTCACCATCTAATGAAAATTCTTCTATCATATTTCCGTTTTCAAATAAAAACAATTGAGTTGGCGTTACTATTGGCTCTATAATTGTATCATCTATTTCAAATGAATAATTATAATTGTCTGCAGATAAATCTAACGTCACAAAATATAACCCTACTGGATTGTTTGATATATCTTCAACTGATACTCCTTGACTACTAGCATCTGCTTCTAAAACAAGCGTATTGGTTGTACCAACAATTTGTTTTAATAAATACGACCAATCTCCATTAGCTCTAAATACAAATCCACCAGATTCTATAAGGCTTATTGAAGCTTTCCATACACTATTACCTTGATATTCCAAAGGTTGGTCTCCTCCCCAACCACCAGAGATAGGTGTACCAACCATACTCCAAAAATTAATTTGTAACAACTCGTAAGTGTTTGTGTCAAGATCTACTTTTATTCTAAATTGTCCAGAAGTGCTCGCTACTATCGCATCACCAAACGGAACTATATTACCTTCACTACCACCAAATTGTAAAGCAGGAAGTGAGCGCTCACTATAAAATTTATAGTTTTCTCCAGCAATTAAACTGGTGTAAACCTCATAGGTGTTGGATAATCCTCCATCACTATTTGTTAAACGCTTTAATGCAATTGCTTGAGACAAATCATTATTATTCTCGGTTGCTGTTCCTGAAATATACAAGCTTTGTGGTAGCATATCGTTTTCAAAACGCGTCATATTAACAGTAGTAAATGCTACACTAGTTTTACTTAAACTACTGGCTTGCACAGCTAAGGTTAATGATGCGTTTTCGTTAGCAGGAAAACCTGAAAAAGCTAATGCTTGATCTAAAGCTTCATAACTAATGGATAATGAAGTGTTAATTCCGTTATTTGAGGATTCTGAAATAAAAATTGGTTCAGAAAAATCCACTGTACCTTCTTGTAATAACATTACCTTATAGGTAACAGCGTAACCCAATGAAGACTCTGCTGCTTCCCAACTAAAAGTAACAGATTCAGAAGGTGTGTCTTGATCTAAAACAATACTTTGCTCAGATGTTGGTGTTAAAATTACAGGAGCACTTAGGTCCCATTCTCCCTCAGGTTGTAAGTTTCCATCAGTTTCACAGGTATAATATGTAAAACTAAGTAGTATGCTAAATACTATAATAAAGTTTTTTTTTGTTTTCATAGCTAATTATTAAAGTGGGTTTTGAACTAAGGCTGGGTTTCTATCTAATTCTTGTTGCGGAATTGGTAATAATTTTTTAGCATCAGTCATGTTATAATTTACTTGATTACCAGTTCTTAAGTCAATTTCTACCAAATCATTCATTGTTGAAATTAAAGCATTATACCTAGCAAGATCATCCCAACGTTGACCTTCTTGAAATAATTCTAATCGTCTTTCTTTAAGTATAGTTTTTCTTAAAACTTGTTGAGAGTTACTTTGTGCATTAGTTAAATCAGGTAATTCAGCTCTAGATCTTATTCTATTTACTTCTGTTATTGCAGCTTGAAGTTGATTGGTTTCATTCAAGGCTTCAGCTTTAAGTAAAACAATATCACCATAACGAATTAGATAGGTATTATCAGAACTTGCAAAACCATTGGCATTTTTCCATTTATAACTAAATGGAATTACAGATCCTTGTGTATTCCCCCAAAATTCGTCAACCCATTGGACTGACTCAAATAAAATAGAAGCATTTTTTCTAACAATATCACCTTCAGTGTCAAAAGCATTAATTAGGTCTACAGATGGTGTAACAAATTTTCTCCAGGAATCTCCACTTACAGATGGTGGTAATAATAATTGTGGTCCATAATTACCTTCATTACCTCCTAGATATTGGACCTCAATTATTGATTCTGCGTTATTATAGTTATTACCACTAAACAAATCGTTATATGCTATTAATTGATAGTTAGCGCTACTAGTCTCTACAGCTTGTATGTGTAATAATACAGCATTATAATCTGGATTTGGTTGTTGTGCATATGCTTTAGCTGCTAAAGCATGAGCTGCACCAGATGTCGCTCTAGCTTTATTTATACTAGCATCATTACTGTAGGTTTCGGGTAATAAGGTTGCTGCTAGCTCTAAATCTGCTGTGATTTGAGCATAAACGGTTTCTTGTGTTGCTCTTGGGATATTAACAGCATTTGCATCTGTTGATGTTATTGTACTTGTAATTAATGGAACGCCTCCCCATAATTTAACTAAGGTAAAATAATGGTAAGCACGTAAAAAGATGGCTTCACCTTTTATTTGGTTTTTGCGTGCTTCAGTAAGTAAAGGGTCAGAAATATTACTAACACGCTCAATAACCAAATTAGCTTTTGAGATTGCATTGTATAGATTAGACCAATGTGTAAATATTCTAGAATGTGTAGCAGGAATTGTAATATTATCTATTTGAAAAACCTCTGGATTGTCACCACCTGCATAACAATTATCCGAACGTACATCTTGAAACAATAAATAATCCCAAACATAATATTCTGATGATTGAAAGGACTCATAAGCACCAACTAATGCTGCCTCTATTTGGCTTGCTGTTTCATAGGCATTACCACTAGTTTCCTCTGAAATAGGTTGAAGGTCTAAAAAGTCTTCACAACCAACCATTGTTGTTAGAAGTAATCCTAAAGTTAATATTTTAAATAGTTTCATAACTGTAATAATTAAAATGTTGCGTTTATACCAAAAATTAAGTTTCTTGTTTGAGGATAGGTCCCAAAGTCTATACCTTGTACAGTGTTACTTCCTCCAAAAGCATTAACCTCTGGGTCAAAACCAGAATAATCTGTTATTGTAAAAATGTTTTCTCCTGTACCGTAAATTTTTAGGGCAGTTATACCTAGCTTGTCAATTAGATTTTTAGGCAAATCGTAACTTAAGGTTATGGTTTTAAATCTTAAATATGAAGCGTCCTCGATAAAACGTGTTGAGACCCTGGAATTATCACTATTACCAAAACTAGCTCTTGGTATATCTGTAATATCTCCTGGTTGTCTCCAACGATCTAAAACTGCAGTAGATTGATTTTTAGGATCTATCATACCTTCGGTTTCAATTCGTGTGACATTTAACATGTCATTTCCTTGAGATCCTTGTAGGAATACAAATAAACCAAAGCCTTTATAATTTAAAGTATTAGTTACACCATAGTAAAAATCTGGGTTAGCATCACCAATAATTGTACGATCTTCTGGTGTAGGATTGAAGGTGGAGTTGCCTTGATTATCAATATAATAAGCGTTACCAGATGCTGGATCAACACCACCAAAAATATAACCATATAAAGTACCCAAAGGTTCGCCTTCTCTTACTAGACTAGCTTCACCTCTACCTCCTGTTATACCACCTTGTAATAATTCTTGTCCAACAAGACTAACCACTTCATTACGATTAAAGGATATATTTAATCCAGTATTCCATGAAAAGTTATCAGAATTAATGTTTACCATATTTAAAGCTAATTCGATTCCTTTATTTTGTATTTCTCCAATATTTCTAATTGCATTATCAAAACCAGAAGTCGTTGGTAATGGTGCGTTTAACAATAAGTCATTAGTTTTTTTAATGTAGGCGTCAGCTGTAACAGATAGTCTATTATTTAACATAGAAAGGTCAAAACCTATATTTGTTTGTTCCGACTCTTCCCATTTTAATGTTAAGTTTTCAATAGATCCCGGAAATGTACCAGGTTGCGTGACACCTCCAAATGGGTAATTTGCTCCAGATCCAACACGACCTAAATAACTATAAGCGTTAATATTGTCGTTACCAACAAGTCCCCAACCTGCCCTAAGTTTAAGGTCATTAATTAATCCGTCTTTATTAATAAATTTTTCGTTTGATACACGCCATCCTAAAGAGAATGATGGAAAATAACCCCATCTTTTATTAGGCCCAAAAACACTTGATCCATCTGCTCTAAAATTAGCAGTTAACAGATATTTATCGTCAAAACTATAATTAACTCGACTTAAAAAGGAAGCATTCGCTCTTTCTGATTTCCAAGCAGAAGCATCAAAAATTTCAGAGCCTCCATTTGGTGTTGTTACGGATTCACTAGCAAAGTTTCTAGTCTGAATAGAACTGTTTTCAAATGTAAACTTTTGTGTGACAGATCCCACTAAGGCTTCAACAGTATGTTTATTAAATGAATTATTATAACTAAGTGTATTTTCAACAATATAATAAGATTTTTTATCTGTATTATTAATACCTTGACCACCAATTGCAGCACCAAAACCTGTTCTGAAAGGATCTAAAAACGAATCAAATACGCCATTACTATTATCAATCCCATAGTTAAACTTGTATTTAAAATTTTCAAGAAATTTAGCTTCTAAATAAATATTTCCTAAAAAACGGTTGTTATTATATTCTCTATCTAAACCGTCTGTACTGGCTAATGGATTTTCCCAATTTTGAAACGGGTTACTAGTAAACATACCAGCTTCATTGTATACACCAATTATAGATGGTGTGGTTAATGCACCCAAAAGGACACCTCCTTGATTTACGTTGTTATTGTCATTAATATCCACATCCTTATAAGATGTATATGCTATTCTGGTACCAATTTTTAACCAATCATTAATGTCTTGATCAATATTAATTTTAAAATTACTTCTTTCAATTTCAGACGTTCTTACTGCTCCTTCTTGGGTTAAATGACCTCCTGAAATAAAATAACTAGTTCCTTCAGTTTTACCAGATACTGAGGCTTGATAATTTTGAGAAAATCCATTTTGAAATATCTCTTCTTGCCAATCAGTTCTTGCTTTAAAGCTGTCCCAATCTGTTGACAATCCCATTTCTGTCATTAAATCTCTATATTGTTCACCATTTAATACTGGTAAAGTGTTCCAGACTTGTGACACTCCGGAATAGATATCTAAACTTACTTTTGGTTTAGAAGTTGTTCCACGTTTTGTAGTAATCAAAACAACTCCATTTGCTCCTTGAGCACCATAGATAGCAGCCGAAGAGGCATCCTTTAATACGGTTATTGTATCGATATCACTAGGATTAATTGATCTTGTGTCTGTTGTAGGTACACCATCAACCACATATAATGGTTCGCTGCTGGCATTAATTGAATTTGTACCTCTAATACGTACACTAAATCCACCTGATGGTTTACCTGATCCAGATATGACTTGTACACCTGCTGATTGTCCTTGTAATAAAGAACCTACTTGAGTGTTGGGTCTAGATTCAAAAGAATCGCTGTCAATTGTAGAGACCGATCCTGTTATATCTTTTTTAAGTTGCGATCCATAACCAACAATTACAACTTCATCTAAAAGACTTGTATCTTCTTGCAAATCAACATTAATAACAGACTGTCCTTTTACTAAAATCTCTTGTGTTTTAAATCCAATATAACTAAATACTATAACTGAATTTTGATTTACACCTTCACTTAATGTGTATTTACCATCAAAATCTGTACTAACACCTATTGAAGTTCCTTTTAATATCACTGAAACTCCAGGTATAGGTAATCCATCATTCTCTGTTACAACACCTGTAACTTTATTTTGTGCTACACTTTTACTTGTACACAATAATGAAATGAAAATTACCGTAATGAAAACTAATTTTTTATAAATCATATGCCTCTATATGTATTAAATTATGAAGTCAATAAAATGGTTTAGCAAATTACCCTGAAATAACAGCAACTACAATAGAGAAATCTGTAAAAGTGGATTTTATAGTGAGTAAATATTTGTTAAAATATTTAAAATCAATAGCTTATAAATTTTAAACAGAATACGAAAAGTGGATTTTATTGGATGATTACAGAGTTTTATATCCGAAATCAGTAATTTATAGAGGGTGTTTTTAATAATATTATTTAATTTTTAGATAGATTTTATCATCTTCTCAAAATTTGTTTTATCAATTGCAGATTTATTAATAGCTGCTCTGTAATTATAAATGGTATTTACAGAATACCTTAAGATTTTTGCAATTCTTGAACTATTATCAATTCCTAATTTGATAAGTGCCAAGATTCTTAATTCTGTATTTAATTGGTTTATATCTGTTAATTCAATTTGATGGTCTGGTTTTAGTAACTTATTGACTTCTGACAAAAAATTTGGATAAATATGTAAAAATGAACTATCAAAATTGTTATTAAAAATTTCTAATTCTTCATCAATTAGTCTTTTAGATTTTGATAATTTAAGCAACGCATTCATTTGATTTGCATTAACATATTTGCTTACCAATTTTCTGTAAACATCTAATTTGGTGATGTATTCTGAATACAGATTTACAAAATTACCAATGTAATGTTCCTTAATTTTATCTACTTCTGAGAGCTCTAAATAAAGATTTTTAAGTTCTTGATTAGATGTATTAAGCTTTTTATTAAAAACTATAAGTTGATTATTAGCAATTTTAAGTTTATCCTTGGCTTCTGATACTTTTTTGATTTGCTTATAAACTGTATAAATTGCTATTAGTAAAAACGCAGCTAAAACACTAATAAAAACTAAAGAGTATTCTAACTTTTGCTTTTGCTTTGCAGTTTTTAGTTCGTAGGCTTTTGTAATTAAAGGCATATTATTAGCAATATCTACAAAACGTAAACGCGAATTATAAAACTCAGCATCATTGTAAGAAAAATTAATGTATTTATGTGCTCTGTCAATATCACCTTCAGAAAAAAGTATTTTAGCTAAAGTCCCCATTGATGCGTTATCCTTTACAGACGCTTGAATATCTGATATTGCAGAGTGTATTAAATACTCTTTTTGTTTAGTTAATTGGTTATTTAACTCATACAACAAGGATCTTTCAAAAGTTATTAAAGAGTATAAACGAGAACCTAATTTAACTTTACCAAGTCTTTGTGAATTGACTTTAAAAGCCTTGTCCAAATTTCGTTTATCTCTATATTCCTTTTCTTTAAGTCTTAAGGCTTCCTCAGAGTCAGGTTTAAGTCTATCATATAATGAGTCTTGATAGGCTTTGTATAACTCTAAATATATTAATTTATTGCTATTTACTGCTGTATTATAGGATAGGCCAGAATAACCTTCTTTATGAGCAATAAAATAATTATTTAGTAAAGATTTTGGTAGTGCGTTTCTTTTTATTTTACTTAAGGCATCAATAGATTCTTTAAATCGTCCTGTGTTAACTAATAATAATCCCATTTTTAAGATGGCTTTATCTAGTAACTCATCATTATTAAGCAATTTTCCAATCTCTATGTTTTTTTCTATATATTCTAATGCTTTATTAAAACTGTAAAATTGATACTCCTCAAAAATAGCATTGTTAATTATGTACTGGTCATTGAGGTTAGAAGTATTACTTACTTTTTTAATTAAGCTATCTATTTGTGCTTCCTTTTCTAAATCATACATTTTATAATTACGCATCTTTAATTCTAAACTACTAATGATAGAATCTAGATTTTGAGACAAAAGATTATTTTGAAATAACAATAGAAATAAGATACAAAAAGTCAACTTCAAATTAAAATGGTGTTTTAGAAAAAATTATAGCGAATTTACCTCTAAAATAATGATAAAAAAGGATCTTTTAATATTTTAAAATGTAGCTACTACTTTTTGAAAAGCACCATTATTTTAAAATAAAAAGATTATGACTAAACTATAGACATGAAAATCGCTTAGTATTTAAATTACAATTAATCCACAACAACAGCATCAATACAAGTCCATCCTAAAGAGTTAAAATCTTTAATATCTGTTGTTTCATCCGTAAATTTGTCTACCGTTATTGTTTGTTTTGGTTTTAGAGTGTCAGATATTTTAATAAGCGTTTTATGTATAATCGTGTTGGTTTTGGAATAATATTGGACTTCAATTGTACAATCCTTATAAGTTGAATATTTTGAGGTGTTAGTAAGCATCAAGCTTAATTGGTAACCAGCTTGTGTTTGCCTCTTACGATAGCTACCTGTGGCTTCAATTTTAGGTTTAATCAACTCTTTTTCGGAAGCGATTTCAAGTTGTATTTGTGCTGCTTCTAATTGTTGTTGCTTTGATTTTTCGCTTTCGCAATTGCATAATATAAGTGCAAGTAATAATAGCGTAATGGTATGCTTCATAAAAAATAACTCGAGTTAATTATAATTTAGGTATTTATTTTGATGTAAAAATAATACACAAGAGTTATATTACACAATAGATTTACTTATAAAAATAGGAGAGGTAAATATAATTATTAGCCCACAATTTAGATTAGTTTTTTAATAACGTAAAATAAAATGTGGTACCACTACCCTCTTGACTATCTACCCAAATAGAACCTTTATAGTAAGTAATTATTTTTTTTACAATAGATAAGCCAATACCAGAGGACGATCCTGTACTTTCTAATTTAGTAAAGACTTTAAAAATTTTGTCGTAATAATCAGATTTAATACCAATACCATTGTCTTTGACAAAAAACTGATAACGATCATCATGATCTGTGTAACCAACTTGTATACTTCCTTTTTCTGGATTACCATATTTTATGGCATTTTGTATCAAATTTTGAAACACTTGTTTAAAACGCCAAGCATTACCATGTATGCTTGGTAAATTATCTTGCACTGTAATAGTAACGTGACTTGGTACTAATAAGGTCTGTATAACCTCGTCCACGATAAGATTAAAATCAATAGATTTATCTTCTGCCTCAAGTCTGTCAATGGTTGAGTAATCTAAAATTCCTTTAATTAAAAAATCCATTTTTTCTACATTAAACAACACTTGATGTAATGGTGTTAATGCTGCATCATCCAAAACGTCTTTATGATCTTCCATAAACCAACTAATAAGTGTATGGATATTAATTAATGGCGCTTTTAAATCGTGAGATACGACATGAGCATATTCATTTAACTCTTCATTTTGACGGGATAAAAACTGTAATAACTCTTCCTTTTTAGCTTCTTGCGCTTTAATGCGTTCTTCATTTTCTTTTCGCTGTATAATGTTGACTAACATATTAGCAAAAACAAATAAGATTTCTTTTTCTTGATCATTATATTTATTGATTTGTTTAACGGAGTCAAATCCGATAAAACCAATCAATTCTTTGTTTTTAAACTTAGGTATGGTAATCAAACTTTTTATGCCTTGTGGCTCTAAAACAGCACGCAAACCTTGTTCTCCATCATCTGGTAATAAACTGACATCTTCAACAAAAAAGGCTTCCCCTTTTTTATGAGCTTTTACCCATTGCGGAAAGTAATTTAAAGGCACTTGCTGTAAGTTATCTATTTCAGGCTCTACTCCTTTTGCGCACCACTCATAAGTATTGGATGTTGTATTACTTACAAAATCGTATGAAAAAATATAACTTCTATCAGACTCTACAAACTCACAAATCTGTTGTAAGGATTTGTTAATCAGGTTATTTATGTCTGATAAATCCGAATTAATGTATTGTGTAGAAATACTAATTAGCAACTCTTGAAAACGAATTTGTCGCTCTATAATTTTATCTTTTTCTAATTGTTTTAAATAATTTAATTTATTGGTTTTAAGTTGTTCTGAGTGAGTTCCTAAAGGGTCTTGATAATCATTTTTCATAGCACTAATCAGAATTTTAAATGCGGTTAAGTTAGTTTGGTTTTACTAATATAATATTTACATTTTTAAAACTAATATTATCCATGTTCAAATTAACATTTTTTTTCTACAACCTTTTAACAACGATAGTTTACTTAAGTATTTGATTAGCAAATTAGTCTGTATTTACACCAAGAGATTAACTATTTTTAAAGCTAATTTGTATATAAATAAAGTATATTTGTATAGGTTGAAATTGAAGTAAAATAGCTGTAAATTCAATCTTACTTTTTTACATAAAATAATTTTCAAATCAAACAATTATGAAACAATTTGGAATAGTGTTAACAGCACTATTAATTAGTGGTCTATCATTTGCTCAATTAGAAGTCTCTTTAAGTACAGGTTATGCTGTTGGAAGTGCTGGAATGAAATTAGGAGAATCTATTAACCTATCAGAAACAGAAAACTCTTATGGTAGTTATGGAGAAGGTGCAAATGTACAACTAAGAGGGACTTATTATTTTAATGAGTCTTTTGGTGTAGATTTAGGTTTAGGATATTTACATGGTACTGACCAAACGGTATCCGAAGTTAATGTTCCAAATCGTGAAGTAGATGCTGTTGCTAGAGCACGTGCTTTTGGAGCATCAACATCTATAGTATATAAATTTACAAACAATATTTATGGTCGTTTTGGTGCTTTATTAAAATTAGGAGGAAAAACTGAAGCTGTAGTATATGATAAATCAGTACTTTCTCAGGCAGAAGCTGATGCTTTTGGAATCCCTTTAGGGTCTTACTCTGAAACGAATTATAAAGAAGATTTTCATGGACATTTTCCATTAGGATTTGTAGGTGCTTTAGGTTATAAATTTAACCTAAATGATAACTTAAATTTATTTGTTGAAGCTGAGTATTACGGAATTAGCTTAAAGCGTAAAGACTCTGAAATTACAGAATTTAATACAGATGTAGTTTTACCTGATGGTACTGTTGCATTTGCTGGTTTTTATAACATAGATAATTTACCAAACGATTATAATAAAGAAACAACGTATGTAGATAATTTATCTAATTCAAATACGGATTCATCTAGAAAATTATCTCAAAAAGTACCATATTCGTCATTCGGAATTAACTTCGGAATTACCTATAAATTTAAAAGCAGTTCTAAAAAATAATAAGTCTTTTAAATAGTACCTATTAAAAAAATAAAGCCTATTAAAACGTGATTTTGATAGGTTTTTTTTTGTGCTGGAAATTTGAAGGTTTTTAATTTGAAATACAAAATTACTTGATTGATGATTAGAATGTTAAGATCTTAAAATCGAAACTATATTATTAACAGTATGCCTTGCTGTTTTGCCGACACCGTAAATAGTCGCAGATGCAAATCCAGTCCAACTACCATAACCAACTAACCATAAATTTGGTAACTTTTTACACTTAGTATAACTGGTCTCTATTTTATTATTTTCAATAATATCCAAGGACTCTAAATGTTTTAAGTTAGCCTTAAAACCAGTGCACCAAATCACTGCGTCAAATGCAGTTTTATCTCCATTTTCCCAAACAACTCCATTATCGTAAAAAGAAGAAAAAGGACGTTTAGACGATAGTACACCTCTACCTCTAGCCTCTTTTACGCTTTGCACCATGACAATATCACTTAACGATGTTTTTAAACCAGCATTAGTATTACCTGTTTTTCCATAAAACTTGTCTGTAGCATCATTAAATAAATAGCGACCATCAATATCATCAGGTAAAAAATTAGGCTCAGTTATAGTAACCCATTGGGTTTTTGAAACTTTAGAAACTTCTGCTAAAACTTGTGCTCCCGAGTTTCCGCCTCCTACTATTAATACACTTTTTTTATTATAGGAATCTGCATTTTTATATTCTGAAGAGTGTATCATGGTTCCTAAAAACAACTCTTGCTTAGGATATGTTGGTATATAAGGGTTTTGCGCAGTTCCTGTAGCACTAACTAAGGTTTTACAGTAATACGTTACCGTATTTGTTTCAAGTTTATAACCAAACGCTGTTTTATGTACAGCGGTTACTTTAGTACTTCTTTTAATATTTAAATCGTAACGTTTTTCATATTGCTTTAAATACTCAATAAAACTTGTTTTACTAGGATATTCGGTTTCGCCTTCAGGCATTCCCCAACCAGATAATGAGCTGAATTGTGTTGGAGAAAACAACTTTAAACTGTCCCAAGTATTTGTCCATGATCCACCTGCTTGATCTTGATCGTCCAAAACTAAATATTCAATTTTATAACGTCTTAAAAAATAGGCGACAGACAAACCTGCCTGACCACCACCAATAACAAGTGTTTCGTATATTTTCATTAAAACTAAAAGATTAGTAAAGCTTCATCATTAAAAGTACAAAAATTAATGCTAATCAGTATTTAGCTCATCCATGATTTCTGCAAATAATTGATACGATTTAATACGGTCGTTAATATCATAAATATTAGTAACAGCAATAAGCTCGTCAGCTTTAGTCTTCTCCATAAATGCTTTAATTTTAGGCTTTACAGTATCTTTGCTACCAATAAAAGAATACTTTAACATTTGATGTACCTGAGGATTTTTTAAAATCTCTTTGTAATACTCTGTCATCTCTGTTGGTGGTTGCACTGCTTGTCTTTTGCCTGTAAATAATCCAACAATCATACTAATTAAAGAGGTAAATAAGCGCTCTGCTTCTTCATCTGTATCTGCAATAATAATATTTAGTCCAACAATTACATAAGGAATTTGCAACACTGATGAAGGCTGAAATTTAGTTCTATAAATATCTAAAGCATCCCATAAATGAGTTGTCGCAAAGTGACTTGCAAATGCATAAGGCAATCCCTTTTTAGAGGCTAAATGTGCACTATCTGTACTAGATCCTAAAATGTAAATAGGCACTGAGACACCTTCTGCTACTGTAGCTCTTACTTTGGACGTTGCATTATCTGCTGAAAAATATTGCTGAATTTGTCCTACCATATTAGGAAATGCGTGTGCAGCTTCCATAAAATCAGATCTAATAGCTTCTGCTGTTTCACGATCTGTTCCAGGTGCTCTGCCTAAACCTAAATCTATACGATTTGGATATAGTGTTGCTAAAGTTCCAAATTGCTCTGCAACTATTAAAGGAGAATGGTTTGGTAGCATGATTCCACCAGAACCAATGGTAATTTTAGTTGTACCCTGAGCAACATAACCAATTAATATGGAGGTTGCAGTACTACCAATATTTGTAGAGTTGTGGTGCTCTGCTAACCAATATCTTTTATAACCAAAGTTTTCTGCTTGTTGTGCTAAATGTAACGCGTTAGCATAAGTTTGCTATAGTGTGTGATCTTGAGACACTAACGCTAAATCTAAAATAGAATATGATGTTTTTTGAGTTTTCATAGTTTGAATATGTGCTATTATAAGTCTGTTTAAGACCTTAAATATTACAACTACAAAGTTACATAACATAGTACTGCTAAGGTTGTATGTGTATACTAAACTTTTGCTAAAGCCTTCTTAATAAATTATAATAGTTGTGCGCATTAAGAAAGACTTAAGTGTTTATAATAGTTGTATTTTTGTGTTTTAATATCCAAAACACGGTTGTAACAAGAAAGTATTAAACACATGATTATACCTAAATTACATTATATAACGCAAGGCGATTCCCCTAAACAAATTTTGGAAAATGTCCAAAAGGCATGTACCTCTGGAGCAGAATTAGTACAATTGCGTTACAAAAATGTGTCTGAAAAAAAGTTTTTAAAATTGGCTGAAGCGGTTATAAAAATAACATCTCATTATCAGACAAGATTAATTATAAATGACCATTATAAAATAGCTAAAACGATTAAAGCAGATGGAGTCCATTTAGGACCTTCAGACACTTGTCCAACTATTGCTAGAAAACACTTATATACTTGGCAAAGTATTGGAGGTACTGCTAATACTTTAGAAGACTGCGAAACTTTAATCACTAAAGAAGTTGATTATATTAGTTTAGGACCTTTTAGATTTACTGATACTAAAGCCAATGTAGGACCAATTCTAGGTTTAGAAGGTTATACTGCAATTATGGATGTATTAAATACAACAACGCCAATTATTGGTGTTGGAGGAATTACAACTTCAGATATTGAAGCTATTTTAAAAACGGGAATTTCTGGTGTTGCTGTGTCAACTGAGATTACTAAAAACTTTGATAGTATAAAAACATTTAACCAATTGCTTAAAGCATCTGTTATAGCAGAACAACGTCATACTTTTGAATAATTCATAATAACATTAAGTTTTATAAAACAAAAAAGCTATCATAATTTTAATTATGATAGCTTTTTTTTAAGCTGTAATTTAAGAATTAACTAATTAGTTAATCTTAATAGTTAATACACCTCTTCTGTTTTCTGCTCTACCAGCAGCAGTTGTATTAGTAGATGCTGGTTGCGTTTCTCCTACTCCTGTAGTTGTAATAGTATCTGAAGCTAATCCTTTAGAAACTAAGTAAGCTTTAATAGCCTGAGCTCTTTTTATAGAAAGATTGTAATTATAATTTACACCACCTTTATTATCTGCGTGACCAACAATAGATACGTTGTAAGTTTCATCTTTAGTCATGTTAGACGTTAATTGATCTAATATTATTTTAGCATTTAAATCAAGTTCGGCACTATCATAAGCAAAGTATACTTTTCTTTCGCCTTCAATAGGGTTAGCCACTGGCTTAACGTCTTTAACAACAACAGGACAACCGTTATCTGTACCTTTTATCTCAGGACAGTTATCTTTATTATCAGGGAAACCGTCACCATCAGTATCTGGACATCCACCAAATTCAACAAGACCTTTTACTTCAGGACATAAATCGTCTTTATCAGCAACACCATCACCATCCGTATCAGGACATCCACCAAGACTAGCTAATCCTGCAACTTCTGGACAAACATCATACTCGTTTGGTACACCATCTCCATCAATATCATTATTTACTTCTTCTTTAGCGTTTCCATTACCTAATTTATACACGATACCTAAGCTATGTGCAAAATGTTTTGGTAAGTAATCTTTAAAAGCATGCTTATAAGTAGTTTGTAAGTTTAATCCAAAATCATCATTAATACTATATTTTAAACCAACTGCACCATTAACAGTTCCTGCACCAACTAAATCTGAACCGTTTGCTGCATAAGAGGTATTATAAGGACCTTCTTCAATCCAAGTATAACCACCACCAACTGCTAAAAATGGTTGTAAATCGTTTTTACCAAATGCATAGTTAATCATACCATCTAATCCGTAATACTTAAGGTTGTCTACTAAAACGCTTTCATCTGCACTACCTAAATCACCCCATTTAGTTAACTCGTTTAATGTACCTCTTGCAGTAATAGATAAGTTTTTGTTGAAGTTTTTAGTAACACCAACATACACACCTAAGTTCCAGTGATCGTTAAGGTTAAAAAATTCGTCAAAATAATCACCTTGTGGCGCATTTTCTCCAACAGGATAAACATCAATAGCACTTACACCAGTTTCAAAAGACCAACGTTTGTCGTTTTTAGAATCTGTAACTGACATGTCAGCACTATTTTCTTCCTTAATAGTATCTTGATTTAAGCTATAAACTAAACCTAAACTGTGTGCCCAATGTTTAGTTAAATAGTCTTCAAATGAGTGTTTATATGTAGTCTGTAAGTTAATACCAAATCTATTAGAAACGTTATAACGTAATCCTAAAGCTCCATTTACAGTACCAGCACCAACTAAGTCTGATCCGTTAGCAGCAAAAGAAGTGTTGTATGGACCTTCTTCTATCCAAGTGTAACCACCACCAACTGCTAAAAAAGGTTGTAATTTACCTTTACCAAAAGCATAATTGATCATAGCGTCTAAACCATAATATTTAAGGTTATCAACTAATACACTTTCATCAGCAGTACCTAAATCTCCCCATTTGCTAATTTCACTAAAGGTACCTCTAGCAGAAAGTGATAAGTTATTATTAAAGTTTCTAGTAATTCCAACATAAACACCGTAATTCCAGTGATCGTTAAGATTTAAAAATTCGTCTAAATAATCTCCTTGCGGAAAATCTTCTCCGACAGGATAAACATCAATTGCAGTAAAACCAGTTTCAAAAGACCAAGTCTTTTCTGTGTTTTGTGCAAAAGAAAATTGCATACTAAATACTAGTATAAGTGTTAATGATAAAATGTTGTAATACTGTTTCATATTCAAATTATTTTTTATTTTAAAAATTAATTAAGCCGGCAAATTAACAACAATTGAAATCAATAAAAGACAAAAATTTTAATGAAATAATTAGCTGTCAAAACCCACAATTATCGAAATAATAATGTTTTTGAATTAGAGTGTGGAATCGTTAATTAATTATGTTTAAATATGGTTTAAGTCTAATGTTTTTAGTGCTTAGCTAGTAAATGCATAAAAGTTAAATTAGTCATAAAACCGAAAAAAAGTGTTTGCATTATTAGTAGGAAATTCCATTCAAACGATTAACAGTAAAAAAGTCCGTTGTAGTAAAAATCTTATCAAATTTAAAATGTATTTTTTTGATTAAAATTTAATTTTTGACTGTGTAAAACGTTTAAAAATATCAGTTTTAGTATTTCAAAATCTGTTAAAAAACTATATTCGCAGCATGTGGATGTATTTAGGTTTATTAGCAGCTCTTTTTTTAGGATTACATAATTTGTGTAAAAAGCATGCAGTACAAGGTAATGAGGTTTTTCCCGTACTTCTTGGTACCATTGGCTCTGGCTTTTTATTTATTCTTCCGTTTTTTATTGGTTCTGTTTTTTTTCCAGAGGAAACCAAAAACTTGGGATTTTATATTACTAGTATTCCTTGGCAAACACATGGTTTTATATTTATCAAATCAATGATTATGGCTGCGTCATGGATATTAGCCTATCAAGCGTTAAAACACTTACCCATAACTATTGTTACACCCATCCGATCCGCAGGTCCTTTTTTTACTTTTATTGGTGCCATAATTATTTATAACGAAACGCCTAAGTTTTTACAATGGATAGGTTTTTTTCTTATCATATTTTCTGTAATCCTCTATTCTAGAATTGGTAAAAAAGAAGGTATTATATTTAAAAGAAACAAATGGATTTTCGCTATTATTGGAGCAACATTTTTAGGTGCTTCTAGCGGTTTATATGATAAATTTTTGATCCAGAGTTTAAGCCTTAACCCTCAAACGCTACAATTTTGGTTTTGTTGGTATACCATACTAATTTTAATAGTTATATTATCTATTACGTGGTTTCCGTATAAAGTTAAACGAGAAGCGTTTAAATGGCGTTGGACTATTATTGCTGTTGGTATTTTATTACAAGCAGCAGATTATTTTTACTTTAAAGCACTACAAGATCCTGATGCATTAATCATGTTATTATCTGCTATAAAAAGAAGTCAACTTATAATTGCAGTTGTAATTGGAGGTATTGTTTTTAAAGAACATAATAAACGCAAAAAACTAGTTCCTTTATTTGGAATATTATTAGGTGTCTTTTTGATTTTATATTCTTAAATAAAATCTACAGCTTCTTCAAGCTGAATGTTAGCCATGTCATAAACCAATTTATTTTTGGAAATATGTATTACAGACAACTCTGTACATGCCAAAACCACGACTCCGTTTGTTGTATATTTTTTAAGCAGATTATTAAAAATCATTAATTCCTCTTGGGTTTGTTGATTATTATAAACCGAAATTCTTAAATTATCAATTTGAGACATATCCTTTATGTTTGGTTGTAATACCATTATATTTTCCGCTTCAAATTTGGATTTAATATAGTCGGACTGCATGGTATGTCTTGTTCCAAAAAGGGTCACTTTAGCGTGTTTGTTCTTAAGTAATTTAGTAATAGTTTTAGTTATAGGATGAATTATTTTGGTTGAAATATTTAACCTATCAATGGTTTCATGTAAGGTTATATTTGGAATTAAAATAGCGTCTATTTGTAATTTTTCTAGGTTTTTAATACATGATTTTACAATTGTATCTAATTCTGTTGAAGTATTTGGAAGTAAATTGTTTATGGTATTAAAATCTACATTTAGCATTTTAAAAGGACACGTACTAAATCCGCCATAATTTGTATTATAAAAGGTGTTAAGCTGTTGTATATAATACAAGGTTGAAAAACTTCCTAGTCCTAATAATCCTAATGTTTTCATGCTATTTCAAGGATGTAATTAGCAAAATAGTTATTACTATCGCTTAATTTATTTTTTATAATGAATTGAGTATTGGAGATAATATTATTTAGAATTTCATCATTATATTTTCTCGAAATTTCTAAATGAATTTTTTCGTCTTTTGCAAAATGAAAGGTTTTATCAATAGCCTTAATATATACCACTTGGTTTATAATGCTTGTTAGGTAACTTTTAGCAATGCCTTCTTTTTCATTATAAGTTGGTGTGTGTATAAAGTTGTTTCTGTTAAAATCAGCATCTAATTCTTTATTAATTCGGTCTAATAAATTTAAATTAAAAGCAGCTGTAACACCCTGACTGTCGTTATAAGCTGGCAAAACTATAGCTTCAGGTTTTATTAAAT
Source organism: Olleya sp. Ti.3.14 (assembly GCF_038154885.1). Classification (NCBI taxonomy): domain Bacteria; kingdom Pseudomonadati; phylum Bacteroidota; class Flavobacteriia; order Flavobacteriales; family Flavobacteriaceae; genus Olleya; species Olleya sp. Ti.3.14. The sequence continues at coordinate 168,632 of NZ_JBAKAO010000001.1, read as the reverse complement.
CTACACCTAAAAATAGTTTGTCACCTAAGTTTAAATTAGCACTTAAGTTTTGCATAAACACAGCAGCGATATCATCGCTCATATTACCAATATTAGAACCTAAAAAAAGTATAACTTTAGGATGCTTACTATGCTTTAAAGATTCTAAAACCTCAAAATAATCCCCTTGTTTTGTTTTAACTGAAACAGAGGGTAATTCTGTTTTTAAATTGTTTTCAAGATTATCTAAGGCATTTTGAGAAATATCGACAGGTAAATAATCAAAATTATAACCTTCTTTACTTAACAATTTGAGTAGCTCTTTGGTTTTTGTACCATCACCAGCACCTAACTCTATTAATTCAAAATAGGTGCCTTTCTCTAATTTTAAAGATGCTATAATATTAGACGTTTGGTTTTTAAAAATATCATGCTCTGCTCTAGTTAAGTAATATTCTGGCAAACCCATTATTTTAACAAAAAGCGCATCTCCTTTTTTATCGTAAAAATATTTAGATGGTAAATTTTTATGTATTGCGCTTAAACCGTTGTTTACCGCTTCCTTAAATTGTTCTATCATGTATTATTTAACTAATCTAATTCCTGTGTATTGCCAGCGCTCTAATGGACTGAAAAAATTTCTATATGTATTCCTGCTATGGTCTTGTGATGTTGCAACAGATGCGCCACGAAGGACCATTTTGTTACTCATAAACTTTCCGTTATACTCACCTACTGCTCCATTGGCTTTCTCAAAGTTTGGATAAGGAAGGTATGCACTAGCGGTCCATTCCCAACGTTTTCCCCAATTAAGGTTTTTGGAAGCGACTTCCCATTCAAATTCTGATGGTAATCGCATACCTTTCCATTCTGCGTAAGCATTAGCTTCATAAAAGTTAATATGACTTAATATAGCGTTTTTATCCACAGGTTGCAATCCTGCTAAAGTGTAGTAATGCCATTCTTGGTCAATTTTATACCAATATAAAGGTGCATTTACCTGGTTTTTATTAACCCATGACCAACCTTCATCTAACCAAAGATTAAAATCTGAATAACCACCAGCTTCCATAAATTCAATGTAATCTCCATTGGTTACTAAAAAATTATTTATTTCAAAGTCATTAATAAAAACTTTATGTACTCCTAATTCATTATCATAACAAAAATCGTTTCCTTTATAGCCAATCTCATAAACGCCTTCCTTTATTTTAAAGGTTTCTTTAGATTGATTATGATTTTTTAAAAGGTTTTTATCCTTTTTATAAACCGGAAATAATGGATTGTGACCAAACATATATTTAACATCTGTAACCAATAATTCTTGATGTTGTTGCTCGTGGTTTAATCCTAAAGTAATTAAATCTGTTAATTCCTTACTAGAATTTTGAGCTAATAATTTTAAAACATTTTCATCTACATAGCTTCTATAATCCAATACTTCACTAGTAACAGGTCTAGACATATTGCCTCTATTAGATTGTAATATGCGTGATCCTAAAGTATTGTAGTAACTATTAAATAGGAAACTGTAATTATCGTTAAACTCTTTATAATTAGGAAGAAAAGGCTTTAAAATAAACTCTTCAAAAAACCAAGTCGTATGTGCTAGATGCCATTTTGGTGGACTTGCAAAAGCAACCACTTGAATTGAATAATCTTCAACATTTAAATGACTGCAAAACGATACCGTTTGCGCTCTTACCTGTTTAAAATGTGTTGTAATATTCATATAATTTTAATACATCGTGTTATTATGCATAGACGTTTGAGGTATTTGCTGTATACTATCCCAATGTTCTATGATTTTACCATTATCATCAAATTTAAAAAAATCCATTGTAACATACTGGTCGTTATCTGGCCAAATTTGATGTGTGTGTAAAGACACTAAGTCGTTTTCTGCCACAATTCTTACAAAATCGATAGACTTTTCTGGAAATTCTTTATGCATACGATTAAAATAATCTATAAATGCTTGTTTTCCATCTCCAACCATAGGATTGTGTTGCTTATAATTTTCGCCTACATACAACTCCACAGCTTTTTTTGGCTTACCTAAATATGCTGTTTTGTAAAATGCAATTGCGTTTTTTTTATTTTTCTCTAAAGCTTCAGCTTTTGCTTTAAACTTGTCCATAGCTTTTTTTAACTGACCAATTTTTTTAAAAGCATCTTCATCCTGGACAGCTGTAAATGTTATAATGTTTTCTTTTTGTTTATACTTTGCTTTTGCGCCACAAGTTGGGCATGTTCTTACGTCTGACATATTTATAAGTATTTTAAAATGATTTGTTTAATATAAAAAGGCTACCAAATAGATAACCTTTTTTGCTATTAATCAAGTCGGTATATGGTTATATTGTTTACTTATGAACTTTAATTGTTGAATTTTAAAACAAAGTTACTTTTATAACACAATTTATTAAAGGTGTAAATGGTTTTAAAAATGGTAAATGTCGAACCTTATGATATTAAATATAGTCTTTTTTGAAGCTATTTGGGGTGAATTTTGTATGTTTTTTAAAATACTTTACAAAGTTTGTAGGTTCTTCAAAGCCCAAAGAATAAGCTAACTCTGTACTTTTTATTTCCGAATTTAGAAGCAAACGTTTGGCTTCAAGAATAACAAACGCATCTATAAATTGTTTTGCAGTAACACTAACTATGTCTTTACAAATAGTATTTAAGTGCTTATAAGTGATGTTTAGCTTATTGGCATAAAAGTCTGCATTTTTACTTTTAATGTAGTTCTTTTCTAAAAGCGATTTAAACTCTAAAAACCTATTTAATTTATCAGACTTTTTTAAATGAATGGTTTGGTATTCTTTTAACCGTTCTAATTTAGAAAAGATAATGGAATACAAGGCTTTGTATGTGTTTTCCTGATTGTAATCTTCCTCAATATTAGAATATTCTTCATAAAATAATTCTATATAATTTAATACGTTAGACTTTTGAGAAGCTTGAATAATTGGAGAGAACAAATGTGCATTAAACAGCCTAATCAATTCATTTTTTGGTAATGTATTAATATGCTTTTTTAAATAGTCTTCCGTAAATAATATTATATAACCTTGTAATCCTTGGTTAAATTGAAACGCATTTATTTGACCTTTAGATAAGTGAACAATAGTGTTTTGTTTTACTTCGTGCCATACAAAGTCTACTAAATGTTTACTTTGTCCAGCGGTATAAAACACAATCATATTAAAAGCTAATTGATGTGCTTTTTCTGGGTTATGCGCTATCTCATTTTTTCTATCAAAAAGACTTTTAATAGTTAATATTTCAATACCACTATTATCTGGTTTTGAAGAATCAAATTCAATATTTGGAATGTTTTTCTCCATTACTAATTTTATTCTTCTTTAGTTTTTTCTAAAGCTTTTCTAATATGCTCACTATCCCAATGATTATCATAATCTACTATACCACGTTTAAAATCTTCGTTTAAAAATTTTTCTTGTTGCTCTAGCTCTTTTCTTGCTTTAAAAATGTAGTCCTCTTCCCGTTTAGGCTCTGATGCTAGACGCCTTAAACTGTCTTCATCATACTTAATAAAATTCTGAACTTGTCTGTTAAGCGTATATTTTCTGAAACCCATTTTACTCAATACATCCTTTGCTAAAGTTAATGAGGTTTCTAGAGATTCGCGGTAAATATTTTCGTGACCTAGATTAAGTAGTTCATAGGCATCATAACGATTTTTGGTACGAATCATCATTTCTACATGAGGATATTTATCATTCACTATTTTACTAATAGCTTTAGAAACACTTATTTTATTAGTAGCACAAATTATTATTTTAGCTTCTGCAATTCCTGCAGATTCTAATAAATCTAGTCGAGTAGCATCTCCATAGTATACTTCAAAACCCATTTTACGCAAAAAATCGACACGATTAGAGTCATGATCCAGAATGGTAGCTTCCACGCCATGAGAGCGTAAAAAGCGACCAATTGTGCTTCCAAAATGCCCAAAACCTACCAATATTATTTTTTGTGTTTTGGCAATATGATCCATTGGACGTTTAACAGACTCTTTTGTTCCTATTTTAGGAAGAATAAAACGCTCATTAATAATACCAATAATTGGTGTTAGCGACATACTTAACGCTGTAATTACTAATAGCATATCTAGTTGATTTTGTTCTAAAATATTAAGTCCAAATGCAAAAGACAATAATACAAATGCAAACTCACCAACTTGCGCTAAACTAAATGTAAGTAGTAATTTTTGATCTAATTTTAATTTAAAAACAAAACCTGTTATAAATAAAACTGCTGCTTTTAAAAAAACAATTGCTATTAACAAACCTCCAATAATCCATGGGTTTTTAGCAATAACGATAAAGTTTATGGAGGCACCAACAGCCATAAAAAATAAACCTAAAAGTAAATTTTTAAAAGGCTCTAAAGTACTTTCTAACTCGTGCTTATATTCACTATTAGATAATACTACACCACCTAAAAAAGCACCTAACGCAGGACTTATACCAACGTATTCCATTAAAAATGAAATTCCGAAAACAATTAGTAAAGCTGCTGCTATTAATAGTTCTCTAACACCTGTTTTTGCTACTTTGCGTAACATTGGTACAATTAAATAACGACCAGCAACAATAATTAAAACTACAGATAAAATAATAGCAAATGTTTGAAGTCCAATAGGTAACGTCTCTAGTAAATTTGCATGATTGCTATGTTTTTCTGCGGAAGCATTACTATCTGTATTTGATAATAAAGGGATAAAACCCAACATAAAAATAACGATGATGTCTTGAAATAATAGAATAGAAAAGGATGACGTACCAAAAGTCGTATCCATTAAGCCTTTTTCCTTTATTGTCTGCATCGCAATTGCGGTAGATGATAGCGCAACAGCCATAGCAAAAACTAATGCAACTTTCCACTCAAAACCCAATAACGTAAACATAAAATACGAGAGTAACATTGTAAGTCCTACTTGTATTCCTCCCATACCAAGAATGGTTTTTCGCATGTTCCAGAAATTTTTTGGCTCAATTTCTAACCCAATTAAAAATAGCATCATAACCACTCCAAATTCTGCGAAATGCAAAATATCTTCGCCTTCCTTTCCTATAAATCCAAAAACGTAAGGACCTATTAATACTCCAGCGAGTAAATAACCTATTACAGAACTTAAACCTAATCGCTTAGCAATGGACACGCATATAATTGCTCCAGCTAGAAATACTATGGCTTCAAAGAGGATGCTTCCTGTCATTAATATAACGTTTTTAGTTTAGGTATATCATTTAAAAAAGAAAACCCATTACAATCGATTGTGTTTAATTCTTGTTTTAATAAAAAGATCAAACGTTGATATTGTTTAGCGTAATTTGATAAATCTATATCACTTAATTTATGGGTTTCCATAACTGCAAAAGGCAATAAATATTCCATACCACAAAGTTTTGCTGTTTGTTCAAAAGGTCTTAAAAACTGTCTTATAGTAAAACTATTACTACCTTCTGAGCAATATACTTCTCTTGATCCTCCTGTGGTAATAACATTAAGACAAGTTTTGTTTTTTAAAGCATTACCATTTGGTCCATAAGCCCAACCAAACTCTAAAACCATATCAATCCATTGTTTCATTAATGGTGGGCAACTATACCAATACAATGGATGATGCCATATAATTATGTCATGTTTACTTAGTAGTTTTTTTTCTGCTATAACATCAATATTAAAATCAGGATAGCACTCGTACAAATCATGAAAAGTAACACCATCAAGATCTTTAATTTGATTGACAAGTGCAGTGTTAGCTCTAGATTTTTCAAATTTAGGATGCGAAAAGAGTACTAATATATTTTTCATTTAATTGTTTTGAATTTAAGTAGCGATTAAATCGAAAGAGATCTTAATACCTTGAATAATCATACCTGTACCAATGATAGCTATAATTAGTCCCATGATTTTTCCAATAACCGAAATTACATTATGACCAAAAATTTTAACAATGACATCACTTAATTTAAAAGTGAAATATGTTAATAAGCTCATAGACCCAAAAATAGCAATTACTAAAAACATTTGTAAAGGGGCTGCATTTGACACAAAATTCATAGCTGTTACAATAGTTCCTGGTCCAGCTAAAATTGGTATTGCTAAAGGAGAAACTGCAATATCCTCGTCAATATGTACATTATTTAAGCTTTTAACATTAGATTGTTTAGATTGTAGCATATCAAAACCAATAAAAAATATTAAAATACCTCCAGTTATTTTAAATGCAGGAATACTAATATTAAATAATTCGAAAATATATTTACCTAACAGAATAAAAATAGTTACTATTATAAAGGCAATAAAATTAGCTTTTTTATTGATTACACTTTTGGTTTGTTTGTCAGCACCTTGAGTTAGCGACACAAAAACGGTCATGTTTGATATCGGATTTGTTATGGCAAAAAAAGCAGTAAATACTGTAATTGCAAATGTTGTAATGTTTTCCATAGACTGTGAAAATTTAAATCTGGAAAGAACTTGAATTACTTCTGTTTAACCAAACCAATTATGATTTTATTTAGAATATTTTACAATTATTATATATAATAATAAATGCTACAATTAATTATGTGATTAATTGTAGCATTTTAGTATCAATTCTTTTTTTTATTGAAAATCTGATGCTTTACACTACACGTTGAGTAATACGTAACAATTCCTCAATTTTTACCGCATCATAAGCATCAGGATGCGCTGGAGAAAAGTATCCTTTTGGATCCCCTTTATCATTGTCAAAATACTTTCCTGAATCATTTTTATAATCATCAGACAATGCCAAATCTAATAAAATATCAACGCCTTTTTCTGCTGGAGACCAATGCTGACCATACGCTTCATTTGCCATTTTAGTATTTAATAATGACCCAGGATTTACAGCAATAACCGTAATATTCGGTTCTTGTTTTGCTAGATTAAAACTCCACATCGTCAATGCTAATTTACTTTGCGCATAGGTGCTATTTGCAGAGTCTTGCTCCTTCCCCTTTAAAACAGCTTCAGAAATTGGAGCTTGTGCAGCAGAACTTAAATTAATAATTCTTGGAGCTTCGGATTGCTTTATGTTTTCTAATATGGCATTTGTCAACACATAAGGTGCTAAATAATTTACCACCATTCTAATGTCTAATCCGTTTTTATTCTGAACCTCTTTCGTTTTAAAAATCCCTGCATTATTGATTAGTATATCTATTTTAGGAATGTCCTTTTTAATCTGTGCTGCTAATTTTGAAACAGCTTCTAAATCCGAAAAATCAGCCACCAAACCATGGATGTTCTGATTGTTTGTTGTTGTTTTTATTCCAGAAACAACCGCGTCTACTTTTGCTTCATTTCTTCCATGTACATAAACTGTATGTCCTTTTTCGGCTAAACTAAAAGCTGTTAACTTTCCAATACCGTCTGTACTTCCTGTTATTATTATTGTTTTACTCATAATTTTTTTTATTAAAATATCACCTTGAGTTCAGATGCGAACTATAAAACCTTTCGACTGCGCTCAAGGTGACATTTTCTTATTTTTTTTTGAATTTTATTATAAAATTCTAATAAATAGTCCAGTAGCTATTTTTCCATATAATCATTGCCTAAAGCAAGATAAACGTTTTCTAATCCTTTTAAAAAGGTGCAAAGGTATCTTTGGTACTCTTTGGCATACTCCAACGCTCACGAGGACTAATACTTTCTGGTGTAACCACTTTAGATACTGAATTATCGACACTACCGTAGCTACTTGCTCCGCCTCTTGGAATTTGCATACGGTCTCCGTATAACCACACTACCAAGTTACTGCGTTGCCCACTAATAATTGGGTGCGTAGCGTGCGCTACATCGCCTCTGTGAATTATTGCTTGCCCTGATTCAAATGTAGTTTGCACCGTTTTTCCCGTGGTTTTATCGTAAAAATCAACTTGCGAACCTGTAAATGCTTCATCGGGTAAGTTAATATTAATATTTAAAGTAGCAGCAGAAGCATCCGTGTGTGCGTGTAAATCTTTGTCTTTATCTGGGTTGTACTGAATAGAAAAACCAAATGTTTGGTTGTCATAACCATAAGTCCCCAATAACAAACGTGCAATCGGACGCATATAGCGGTCCATAATATCGTTATAAAATGCCTGAAAATTCGGTGCTGCAAGGTAGCCTTCTGAGCGTGGATCAAGCATAATTCCATAACGATTCAATTGTATTCCGTATGGTGCTCGTTTAGGAATTTGTGAATTTACTACAGCTTCTAAATATTTACGAAAATCCGCTAAGCGTTCTGGGTTAAAAAACTGTGCAGAATAAACACCAGGCATAATTTCTTCCCATAAATCGGCAACAGCATTTTCTTTTTCTGGGTTTTCCCAAGCATCTTTAATTGCCTTTTGCAAGCTTGGATCTAGTAGCGTTTCGTCAGGGATTAGTAAATTATCTTTGTTTTCAATTTCCCATTCCGTCCATGCCTCTTCTAGTAAATCTCGATTATTATTCCAAAAGTGTGAAACAGAGGCTTCACGGTTTAACGAGGCTTCACGAGTAGGTAAAGTAAGTGCACGAGCTTCTTCTAATATATTTTTATTTGTCATTGTTTTTATATTTTTTTACCAAAAACTGTCGCAATAGGATATTTTGGTTTTGTATGCATTCTTGATTTTAAGTTAAAATCAATAGAAAAGCCACTCAAACAGTGGCTTCTCTTCTTATTTAATAATAATAAAAGGTATTCAACTATTAATCAATTCTTAAATTATCTAAAATAAACCCCTGTTGTAATAGGTTTAAACCTGAAAATGTAAAATGGTTTTGTAGATAAATCTTTGCCATCATTAAACGCAGCACCTTTGTTTACCTGGGCAGCGGACACATACATATAACCGTCTACATGATTGTAGCTTACACCATCTGGCCAAACCATATTAACATCTTTCACCATGGTTTTTACACTTTTATCTTTGGCCAAAACAACAGCAACACTGTTGGTTTCTAAAGCTGTTAAATAAATATTGCCTGCTGTATCAATACTCATTCCTCCATTGTTTGGTTTTTCGGAATAGGTTTCGATTTTACTATCTAATACTTCTTCCGTAAAATCTTCATTTACTAAATCTAATGTTTTAATTCTGTAGATTTTAGTTCCGTTTAACGGACCATAATAAATGTATTCAAAATTAGCATCGGCAGTAATACCATCATTTCCTACCAACAAATCTTTACCGTTAACCGCTAAATGTTTACCGTTAATTACTGTTGGTGTGTTTTCTGGTAATGTTGTGCGTGTACCTTCTAATAAACGACGTGTTTTACCCGTTTTCATGTCTACAATAATAAATGCAGCATTTGTACCATCTCCTCCATTTCCAATACCTTCATCTGCAATTATAAAATAACCGTTTTTAGTATCAACAACCATATCATTTGGCTGCGAGTGCTTTGGTACGCTAGATTTAGGTAAATAATAAATACGTTCTAACTGATTGGTTTTTGTGTTCCAACCCACTATTTTAGGTGTTACATTATCTCGTTGCGCCATATCTAACATCCAAACAATTCCGTTTTCATCGTTTCTAATACCTAAAACATTACTTAGATAATTATCGTCTGTAGTTCGTGGTGTATTCCACGCTTTATTAGGAAACGGTTGGCTTACTTTAGTTTTGGCATCCATAATCATGACTCTATTTTCTGGTGAGAAAAAAGGATGATGACTATAAACTAAATCGCCAGTATCCGTAAACGTAATATTACCAACTGCCTGTGCTGTAGTTGCAAAAACTTCGGTTTCACCTATTGTGTTTTGTGCTTTTATGGACATAACTGACGTAATTAAAATTAATAAGACACTAATATTTTTCATCTTGAATATAATTATGACGTCAGTTCTAGTGAAATTCTTATTCAGAATTTTGTACCGAGAACTTTTTCGTTACCCAAACTTCTCGATACTAATTTCTCGTACCTCAAAATTCACTCGAAATGACGTTATTTTAAAGTTTTACTTACTCTTTTTTAAATACTCTGGTAATTCTTTAGATAACCAATCTTCACGCACAGGAACATGTATATCTAAATCTACTGTTTCTTCTAAAGCCCAAAACTCATGCGGTACATTTTCTGGAAACACAATCACTTCTCCTGCTCCAACTTCTACAAACGTTTCTTTACCATCAATAATGGTTTTGATTTTTACTTTTCCAGACATGATATAAGTAATCTGTTCGTTTGGATGTTGGTGCCAAGGAATATGAGCGTCTTTTTCTAAATTAAAAATGGTCATCTGTACTTTTTCTCCATGAAACCATTTACGTTTGATTCCTTCTCCAATAGTTTTAGATTCCATGTCGTCAAAATTGAAATGTTGCACTTTTGAAGTGGCTATAGAATCTTTAAATAGCTTTTATTTCTACTAAAATATCTCTCCCAGTAGCTTTTGGCGTATTTAATTCTATGTCTTGTAATGAGTTAACATCTTCTATTGGAAGATTCTCTTTATATCCTATTGCTTTCATTTTACTTATGTCGTTCTAATAAATTATATTACAGTGATAATTTCACTTTGTGGTAATCTAGATTTTGGTGTTTTTTCTGTTGAGTTAAAATCAGATTCTGCTCTATAGCCTAGAGAAACAGCTACTAAAGACGTAAATCCTTTTGCTCTTAACCCGAATTCTTCATCTAAAGCTTTAACATCAACACCTTCCATTGGCGTTGCATCAATACCTAAACTAGCTACTCCTAATAAAAAGCTACCAATGTTAAGATATACTTGCTTTTCCATCCAATGTTGATAATCTTTTAAATCGTATTTATGAATGTCTGCAAATGCTTTTACAGCGCCTAAAAAGCCATTTTTAATGTCTTCATTTGGGAACCTTCCATTTTTATCATCTATGTCAGCTATGTGCTTGAAATAGTCTTCATCAGCATCAATTTTAGAACAAAACAGTACAACTGCTGACGCATCCGTGATTTTTGGTTCATTAAAATGAAAAAAGCCTTTAGTACCTTTGGCCATACGTGCTTTACCTTCTGTAGTTTCAGCAACTATAAAGTGCCAAGGTTGAAGGTTTACACTTGATGGACTCATCCTTAATAAATTTTTAACCTGTGCCATATCCGATTCAGATATTTTTTTGGTAGTATCAAATTCTTTAGTTGTGTATCTCCAGTTTAGTGTTTCTTCTAAATTCATATTTATATGTTTTAATGATTAATTTTTAGTTATGTACAAAGATAAAACCAGTACACAGGTAAATTGAAGTATAAAAAAAGGTGAATTAGGTATAAATGGAGGTTTTAGACTTTAAAAAACATAAATATTTCTTAATTTTTATGAAATAACCCGACTATAGCCAACCATTTATACTTTTAAAACCATCGTAATCCTTTATTAATACCAAAAAAAATTACTGAACCCATCTAAAGGTTAAGTTAATTCTTGGTAGAATAGGTTTTACTGTTTTAGGGATTTTGTGTTTCCAGTTTTCTTGTGTAGCACCTTGCATTATTAACATGCTACCATGGGCTAACGGAATTTCGATACGTTTTAAATCCTTACGTGTGGCGTGTTTTAACTGAAACGGTCGTGTGGCTCCTAAAGTTACCGATCCAATTACCGTGTTTTTACGTTTACCGACTTCATAATCTTGATGCCAATCTACACTATCCTTTCCGTCGCGATAATAGTTAAGTAAGCAACGTGTAAACTTGACATCGACCTCCTGTTCTATACGTTCCTTGATTTTAATTAATTCTGCAGTCCAAGGACGTAACTTTGTTGTTTTTCCAACATAAGCAACTTCTAAATCCGTATCACCATACCATGCTGTAAGTCTAGGTAAATCTATTTGCTTACCATAAATAGCCATTTGGTCCTGCTCCCAAGTTGTATTATTTAATAGACTTGTATATAAGGCATTACTTTCTTCTATGCTGAAGAAATTTTCGAATAAAGTAACATCTGCACCAGGTAAATCATATACTGTTTTTACGACTTGATCTGTAGAAAATAAGTTAGGTTGATTAAACACATCCATACTTTTATTGTTTATATATTAATCGAAAATAGGACTAAAAACTTACAGTAATTACTGCTCTATTTTACTAGGTATTGCTTTGTTTTTCCTTAGGTCTTTAACAAAAAGAATCAACATAATTATAATAAAGAAAGCGAACGGTAACGACGTGATTATCAGTAAACGTTGTACTGCTTCTAAAACATTGATATCTGCCTTAATATTACCCAACAATACTAAAGCTATTGTAGCTAATAAAATAAAAACAGACCAGATAACACGATGTACTTTACTTGGGTTTTTAGCGCCTTTATCTGTAAACATACTTAATACAAATACTGCCGAATCTACAGAAGTAATTAAAAAGCTGATCAATAATATAATTGAAGTTATATTTAAAAATGTCGCAAACGGATAATGTTCAAAGAATACAAAAATGGAAGAAAACACGTTGCTAAATTCATTATTATAAGTTCCCCATTCTTCTATTAATTGAAAGGCAGACGTTCCGAAAACGGAAAACCAGAAAAAAGTCCCCAAAGACGGAATGATTAAAACACCCAATAGCAGTTGTCTAATGGTACGACCTTTAGAAATACGCGCAATAAATATACCTGTAAATGGTGCCCAAGCCAACCAAAAGGCCCAATAGTAAAAGGTCCAACCGGTTAAGAATTCTAAACCAGGATTATAATCGCCAAGCGCTAAACTCATGGGCACAAAATCGATTATATAATGATATGTAGATGTGAAAAATGCTATTAAAATTTGTTTTACATCACTAGTAAAAAAGATAAACAACAAGATGGCAAAAGTGACAATGATATTTAGGTTCGAGAATATTTTAATCCCTTTATTAACACCTTGCCAAGCAGAATAACAAGCCATAGTAGAAATAAACACACATAGTAAAATTGTAGTTATTAGTCCAAAATTTTGATTTGAAATATGATTTAAACCACCATTAATCTGTGTTGTTCCTAATCCGATTGCAGCCACTAAACCAAAGACAGTCGTTATAATAGTTATAACATCTACGCTGTTTTTTAAGGTCTTGCTTTTAACATCGTCTTCTATAGTTGCGCTTATTCTCACCCTCTTTTTCTTAACATGTAAGGCGTACCCAACAATTACTGCAAAAAGGCCATAAAAAGCCCACGCTGTAAGTCCCCATTGGTAAAACGTAAACTCTAAAGCGACGGTTTGTGCAGATAAACCAGAAGTAAAAGGCGGATTTTGTTGCATAAAAACAGGCTCTTGCACTGCTCTTAATAAAATACCAGACCCCATTCCTGCACTATAAAGCATAGCCGTCCAAGACCATAAAGAGTATTCTGGTTTAGACGATGGTTTCCCGAGTTTTATTCGTCCATATTTTGAAAACGCAATTAACAAAAGCGCCAAAACACAACCAGAACCTAAATACAAATAAAAATACCCAAAATAGTTACGCACCCATAATGAAGCACTTTCAATAGCATTATAACTTGCTTCAGTAGCAAAAAACACAACCAATGTACAAGTAAATATGATACTTACTGATATTGATAAAATGGAGTGTTTTTGAACGTGTTTAAACATTAAGGGTGTTTTGATTTATTCAAAAATAGGGATTAGAATTTAAATCCTAATCCCTATTAAATAATTTATAACTGTATGGTTTTCTAATTTACTGTTTCTGTCATTTCATTTAAAATAAACTCTTCAACCTTACCTTCTGTTACTTTTAAATAATGCGCTAAATATTTATTACCCATATGCTTTTGCCATAACTCACGATTCACCCATTTTTCATGAAATATAAAAAAGTTTGGATTATCATTATCCTGATGTAGATCATAACTTATATTACCTTCCTCTGCTCTAGTCACATCTAAAAGTTTTAATAGTTCTGCTTTTACAAACGCTCTATGTTCCTCTTTTACTAAAATTCTTGCTACAATTGTTAAATACGATTTTTTCATGAGTAAAATATTTAGATGTATTCAAGATTAGTCTCAAATACAATACAAAGGTATGATTGAACTGCCCCCTTTTAATGTACTTTAAATGGATATTAATGTATAAATAAAGGTTATAAGTATGAAAATTCAGGTTGTTATTTCTTTTTTTTCTAAATTTGAATAGAAATTGTAAACAATCAGACAGAAATGCAAGTAATTGAAGCTTTTAAACCTTTCGAAATACAAGAAATAGAATTAACAGATTGGAAACAACGTCCTGTTAAAAACAACTTTTTTGAATTGGTTTTAGTTAAAAATGGTACAGGAACGCAATGTATTAACTATAACGAGCACGCCTATAATAAAGGCAGCATCTTTTTATTACCACCTTTAAAATGCCACTCATTTACAATAGCGCAACCTACACAATTTGTGTTTTTAAAGTTTACAGATTCATTCTTTAAAAACATAAATCGTATTACTATTGATAGAAATGAATGGTTTAAAGAAGCCTCTTATATTTTATCAAATTACAACCAATTACCAGGTGATATTATTAAGAATGATGTAGATAGGAACCATCTAGAAAGCTTAATCAGTATGATTTTACAAGAATCTAGAAACTACGGAGAATCGTCTATAAACCTTGTGACAAGCCTAATGACTAGCATTCTTGAAATACTAATTAGGAACATAAAAAAAGGAAGCTATTTTGAATTACCTAAAAATAATTCGGATGATAGAATTACAAAAATGCTAACTTATATTAATGAAAATATTGATAAAACAGAGTTGCTTAAAGTCGAAAATCTGTCCGATGTCTTTATGATGTCTCCAACTTATGTTAGCGAGTTTTTTAAAAAACAAGTTAATATGCCTTTACGTGAATACATTATTAAAGCGAAGCTCAAATTAGTAGAAATAAGACTACTAAACTCTGATTTTACACTAACTCAAATTGCTGACGAGTTAGGTTTTACAGATGTTAGTCATTTATCTAAAACGTTTAAACGCTACGCTGGAACTTCAATACGTGAGTTTAAAAATAATGGAGAGTATATGTTACTAAAAAGAGGTGCTTGTGCTTCTAATATTAGAGCTTAATTATTTCTTATTTAATAACAAGTCTTTGATCTCTTTCAGCTCGTTTTCCATAGCTTCTTGTCTTAATTTTAAAGCTTCATTTTCGGACTTTAAAACCTGAATCTCCTCTGTTTGTTCTTGAATAGCTTTTACCATTGGCGCCATTAAATCGTTGTATCTTACACTTAGCATACCTTCGGTATCTTCTGTAATAATCCCATTTATTTTTGAACTACTATTTTTTAATGTTTCTTGTAATTCCTGAGCTATAAAACCATACTCCAATTTATACTTTTTGTCATTATTCCTGAAGTAAGATACTGGACGTAATTTGTTTATAAAATCTAATCCTAAATCTGAATCTTCAATAGTATTTTTCCAACGTTTATCCGATGTTATAGTCCATGCTACTTGGACGCCAGCGTATGTTATGGCTGTACCACCAATTCTTACTTGGTTGCTAGCTGCTCCATCAGGAACATTAGATAAATAACCGATTGCAATATTATTGCTTCCTGTGCTTACATTGTCTAAAGACCTATGACCAACAGCTGTATTACCGCTTCCCGTTGTTAATATTCTGGATGAGTGATAACCTAAGCTAGTATTATTACTTCCTGTTGTACTTAAATTTAAGGCGATATAACCCATTCCAACATTGTAATTACCAGATATATTTCTTGGTAAAGCACTATATCCATTTGCTGTATTACCTAAACCAATGGTATTATCATTTAATGATGAACCACCTATTGCTGTATTATAATTCCCAGAAGTGTTTGAATTTGAAGTATTAACTCCTATAGCAACATTTCTAATACCATCAATATTACCACTTAAAGCACCCTGACCATAAGCAACATTATAGTCACCTGAAACATTATTTAACATGGAATTTATACCACTAGCAGTGTTTCCTGTGCCTGATGTATTATATAATAGTGCATTTACACCTGAAACCGTGTTATTAGCTCCTGAAATATTATTACTTAAAGCGTTAGATCCAGTTGCTGTGTTATTTGATCCTGTAGTATTAAGTCTCATAGCACCATTTCCAATTCCTGTATTACCAGCACCCGAATTATTTGTATATAGCGAATTAGCTCCAACAGCAGTATTTCCCGTTCCTGTCAAATTTGAATATAATGCATTTGCACCTATTGCAGTCGCACTGCTCCCTGTATTATTAGATGTTAGCGCGTTATAACCATTTGCCGTATTATAACTTGCTGTTGTATTGCTAGTTAAAGCATTTACACCTGTAGCAGTATTATAGTAGCCATTATTTGTTGAAAGCGCAAGTACACCTACAGCTACATTACTACTTCCTGTAGTATTTAGTAATAATGCATTCTTACCTATGGCTGTATTATTACTTGCAGTATTGTCTTTAAGCGAATTTGCGCCTAAAGCAGTATTATTAAACCCAGTAACATTAGCATATAAAGCATTTGAACCAACAGCTGTGTTTTCATTAGCTGCAGTATTAGAATATAAGGCATTACTTCCAACCGCTGTATTGTAATCACCTGTGGTATTAAAAGTTAGTGATTCTGACCCAGTAGCTGTGTTGTGCGTTCCTGTTGTATTATCAAACAATGAAAAAAGCCCACTAGCAGTATTATTAGTTCCGGTTGTATTTTTAGTAAGTGACTGCATACCTATTGCAGTATTATTTCCTCCTGTAGTATTTTGATTTAATGTTAACGAACCAACGCTTGTATTACCAGAGCCAGAAGTATTGTTAACTAAAGTACTAGATCCAATTGCTGTGTTAGAACTGGCAGTATTTGCAATAAGCGTATTAAAACCTACTGCAGTATTACTTGTACCATCTTGATTATAGCGTAAAGCGTTTTGCCCAATAGCTGTATTTTGTCCTCCAGAAGTATTAGAAGACATAGTGTTTACACCAATACTAACATTATCTGTACCTGTAGCACTAAGTGGCAAACTGTTAACACCAAATGAAGTATTATTAGAATTTAGTAAACCTGCTTGTATGTTATTTCGTTTAAAAACTAAATCTTGATTATCTAAGGTACCTATAAAATTAACAGTATTATCGGTTCCTGAATTACCCAAAATACTCCAAGTATTATCAACTATTTTTGACGTTGCTAATTTTGACCATTCTGTTCCATTCCAATAGTAATAACCTGGAGTTATATTAGAAACTGTTGAAGTATTATATATTAACAAACTGATACTTGGTGAAGGTATTGTAGAAACATCTGAAGTTGATGTTAAGCCAATTCTAGGTATTAATAGGCCTTTATCTGTACTTGTTACATCTAAAATTGATGAAGGATCTGGTGTTGTAGTGTTTATGCCAACTTGTCCGAAAGAAATTAGGGTACAGAAAAGAATTAAAAAGGTTAAGTTTTTCATTATTAAGGATAATTATTTAGGAGCGCGAATTTAAACGATATAATTGTACAATACAACGATTATCTATTCTAAAGCTTGCATTTTACAATATAATTAAGACCAGAATATAAATTTGAGTTTAATAGAAATTGATACGAATGAATATATTATGGCTCAAACCCATAAAACTGACTTACATACTTTGATTGCCATTATTTTTGAAAGTAATTGACATCAAAAATATTGCAAACTATAAAACTATTTAATTTTAGACTGATTATAAATTAAAAAAACCGGAGTAAGTTGATTAACATTTAATTATATTTGAAAGTAATCTGCTACATTTTGTAATGTTTAAAATTAAATCTTCTTTTTTTGACATCGTTTTTTTTATTGCTGTAATAGCAGCATTGATTATGAGTGTTTCACTTACGTCAAGAAAAGATTTGATTTATATCTCTCCTATAGTTATTCTAATATTAATTTTTAAATATGTAAGTATTACTAAAAAGAAAGCTGATCCTAAATTTTTACTAGCATTTTTAGCCTTTCTTATTCTAAATATAATAAGTTTTTATAATTATAATAAATATTTTAATGCCATTAGTTTACTAACATCAGGTTACCTTGTACTTTTTACTTTGATTTTGAAAAAGTATTTAATAAAAAGTAAATTAAAATCTTTTTTATCATTATCTGTTATACTTGGCGTTTTTTTAGTTGGATATGTTATTTATGCAGTGGTAGATTTATTGATTGATCAAATTCCGAATTATAACATAATATTCATGTTTATTTGTGCGTTGTGCTTATTTATTTATGCGATCACTTTTGCTATGATTTATATTAGTGATAATTACGCTACTGGTACAATTTTGTTAGCCTCAGGTGTAGCCACAATTTTCAACCTAGGCTTATCTCCAATCAATGAATATTTTCATTATAACGAAATTTTCACCTTATTAATATTGTTTTGTCATTATTTGTCGCTTTATCTTTTTATGACATTTATTTTAAAAACTAAAGTTGTCAAAGATAATGATGTGTCTAGTAAATATTTTTAATTATAAATAACTGTTTTTAAAACTGTTAAATAATTCAATCTAACTAATCACTTCATATAATCAGACTTGTAAAAACAGTAGTTTTTAATCAGGTTTTCAACATAATTTATTACTTATATTTTTACAAATTTTAACGTATTTTAATATTTTGGTATGGCTTTATGCTATACATTTGCCAACTTAAATTAATTATCAAGAATCTCAATAAAAGGAGATAGCAACCTGCAATAACAAGCAAGGTGCTAAATAGATAAGCCAATTAATTGGAACAAATGTTAACTCATACTTCTTTTTACTTGTTGCTATTTCCTTTTAAAAATGAAAAGGAAACATGGCAAATTCAAAAACAATTACTCCAAAATTTTCAGCGTTAATACCACTATTCGTATTTGTATTTACGTTTTTAGGTGTTGGAATCTATCAAAACGATTTTTACGCATTACCAGCTCCAATTGCTGTTATAGTAGGTATAATTGTGGCATTTTTAATGTTTAAACAATCCATAACCTCTAAAATAAATACGCTGCTTAAAGGTTGTGGTGATGATAAAATATTAACCATGTGCCTAATCTATTTATTGGCTGGTGCATTTGCAACTATAACTAAGGCTACTGGAAGTGTAGACGCTATTGTAAATCTTGGACTGGATTATATTGCTATACAATACATCTATTTTGGCGTGTTTATAATAGCAGGTTTTTTATCTGTATCTACAGGTACATCTGTTGGTGCAATAGTTGCATTAGCTCCAATTGTGATTGGTTTTGCAGACAAAAGCAATGTAGATTTAGGGATATTATGTGGTGCATTACTAGGTGGTAGTATGTTTGGAGATAATCTTTCGGTAATATCAGACACAACTATTGCAGCTACACAGTCATTAGGCTGTAAAATGAGTGACAAGTTTAAGCAAAATATTAAAATCGCTTTACCTGCAGCTTTAATTACTATAGGTATTTTAATTATACAAGGTTTTGGATTAAAAGCTGTGCCGACAAATGCTGTAACCTACACCTACTCCATTATTAAAATCACGCCTTATCTATTGGTTATCCTACTTTCTATTATTGGTATAAATGTATTTGTAACATTGCTATTAGGCGTTATTGCTGGTGGACTATTAGGAATTATTTATGGAGATTTCACATTAATAGAGTCTACTAAAATCGCATACAATGGTTTTACCAGTATGACCGAAATCTTTTTGTTATCTCTATTAACAGGTGGATTAGCTGCTTTGGTGGAAAAAAATGGAGGGATAAACTATATTCTTAGTAAAATTAAAAATTTAATTCAAAGTAAACGCTCTGCACAACTAGGTATTGCTGCATTGGTTGGTACAATTAATATGGCTATTGCTAATAATACAGTTTCTATTATAATAGCTGGTCCAATCGCAAAAACAATCAACGATCAATATCATTTGGACAACAAAAAAACAGCTTCTATTTTAGATATTTTTGCTTGTATTATTCAAGGAATCTTGCCTTATGGTGCACAAGTATTAATGATACTTAGTTTTGCAAACGGTAAAATTGATTATCTAGATTTAGTTTCAAATACCTGGTATTTAGCGTTGTTATTCATTTATACAATCATTTATATTAGCTTTAAGCCTTTACGTATACGCTAGTGTTACTATGATTTAATCTTATGGTTTTATAATTAAATCATCATAAATTAAATCTTTGTTAAAAAAAAAGAATGAACATTCATTTTTGTATATCTTTGCATCAGAATTAGAACAAAAATGGCAAAACTTCAAAAAAGTATAGATAAACGTAACGCATTGGTAAAGGCGACAATCGAGTTGGTTAACAACAACGGTTTTCATGCAACACCAATGAGTAAAATAGCAAAAATGGCTAACGTCTCACCTGCTACAATCTATTTGTATTTTGAAAATAAACAAGATTTAGTAAATAAGACTTACGTCGAAGTTAAAGCAGACTATACAAAATATGCTTTTGAGACTTATAAAGAAGATATGCCTATTGAAGCTGGCTTTAAACTAATCTGGAATCGTATTGCAGACTTTAAATTAAAAGAAAGTGAAAACGCTATGTTTTTAGCACAATGTGATAACACACCAATGATTGACGAGATAAGCAGACAAGAAGGTATAAAACACTTACAGCCACTGCTAGACCTTTGGGAACGCGGAAGACAAGAAGGAATTATTAAACCTTTATCTGATTATTTACTGTACGCCTATGCTATAAATCCATTATCGTTTTTAATGATTACTCAAAAACGTGGTGTTTTTCAATTAGATAAAGCCCATTTAGAAGAAGCCTATCAATCTGCTTGGAGCAGTATAAAAGTGTGTCAATAAAATGAATAAAACAGCAATAATATTAGGAGCAACAGGTTTAACTGGAGGAATTTTACTTCAAAAATTAATTGAAGACAAAGATTATTCAAGTATCAAATTATTTTCACGATCAAAAATAGAGGGATTACCTAGCAAAGTAACTCAGTATATAGGAGATTTATTAAAACTAGAAGATTTTAAAGACGATTTTACTGCACATCAAGTGTTTTGTTGCATTGGGACAACTAAAAGTAAAACACCAGATAAATCACTTTACAAAAAAATAGATTACGGGATTCCGGTTTCTGCTGCAAAGCTTGCTAAAACTAATGGTATAGATACATTTTTAGTTATATCTGCAATGGGAGCCAATGCAAAAAGTAATATATTTTACAATAAAACTAAAGGCGAAATGGAGCAAGATGTCCTAAATCAAGATATCAACCGGACCTTTATTTTAAGACCTTCATTAATTGGAGGAAAACGCGAAGAGAGACGCACACTTGAAAAAATAGGAATCTCAATTTTTGAATTATTAAAACCACTATTTATAGGCTCCTTAAAAAAATATAAAATTATTCAACCAGAAACCATTGCACAAACCATGTTAAACTTAGCTAATAGCACTAATCATGCTAATACTATTATAACATCAGACGCAATACAACGTATTACAAAAAACAACTAAAATAAAAATTAAAACTATGGAATTATTAGACAAATTAAATTGGAGATATGCTGCTAAGGCAATGAATGGTAAAGTCGTACCAGAAGAAAAAGTAGAACGTATTTTAGAAGCTGCACGCTTAGCTCCTACGTCATCAGGTTTACAGCCTTTTGAAATATTTGTTGTAAAAAATCAAGACATTAAAGAGCAAATTAGACCAATTGCTTGGAATCAATCTGTAATTACAGACTGTTCTCACCTTTTAGTATTTGCTGCTTGGGACCATTATACACCAGAACGTATTAATTATATGTTTGATTTAACCAATGACATTCGTGGTTTTAAAAACGAAGGTTGGGAAAATTACCGACAAATGTTATTAAGTATGTATCCTCAAAAAGATCCAGAAGAAAACTTTATTCACGCATCAAAACAAGCTTACATTGCTTTTACGGAGGCTTTAACTGCTGCAGCTTTTGAAGGTGTAGACGCAACGCCTTTAGAAGGTTTTGAGCCAGATGCTGTAGATAAAATTTTAGGCTTACGCGAAAAAGGATTACGTAGTGCAGTATTATTACCAATTGGTTACAGAAAAGAAGATGAAGATTGGTTAGTAAATCTGGTTAAGGTTAGAAGACCTATGGATGAGATTGTAACCGTTATTGAATAACATAAAACTTAAATGAAATTGAATATGAAAACGATAGTATTAAAAAGCAGACCTGAAGGACAACCTACACTTTCTAATTTTGAATTTGTGGAAGACAATAAATCGTTAACCATAGCTGATGGAGAGATTTTATTAGAATCAGCTTATGTATCTGTAGATCCTTATTTAAGAGGACGCATGAGCGAGGCAAAATCTTACGTTCCACCTTTTAAGTTAAACGAGCCTGTACACTCTGGTGTTGTGGCTAAAGTTTTAGAATCTAAAAACGATAATTTTCAAGTTGGAGATTACGTTTCTGGTATGCTAAACTGGTCTACACAACAAGTGTCTGATGGTGAAGGTTTAAATAAAGTAGATCCAGAAAAAGCACCTTTAAGCACCTATTTAGGTGTTTTAGGTATGACAGGTTTAACTGCGTATTTGGGCTTAAATGAAATAGGAAAACCTAAAGCAGGCGAAACTATTGTGGTTTCTGGAGCTGCAGGAGCTGTTGGTAGTGTAGTTGGACAAATAGCAAAAATACTAGGTTTACGCGTTATTGGTATTGCTGGTACAGATGAAAAAATCGAGATGCTAAAAAGTAAATTCGGCTTTGATGAAGGTATCAATTATAATACCACTAAAGATATGAAATCTGCAATTGCAGAAGCTGCACCAAACGGAGTTGATGTGTATTTTGATAATGTTGGAGGACCAATTTCGGATGCTGTAATGTTTAGTATTAATCAATTCGCAAGAATCATTATTTGTGGTGCCATTTCAGTATATAATAATACTGAATTGCCTACTGGATTAAGCGTACAACCTTTTTTAGTTAAAAACAGTGCTTTAATGCAAGGCTTTATTGTTAGTAATTATGCCGAAAAATTCCCAGAAGCCATCCAAAAATTATCAGGTTGGTTAGCTGAAGAAAAATTAACCTATACCGAAACTATTGTTGATGGTTTTGATAATATTCCTCAAGCTTTTATCGATTTATTTGAAGGTAAAAACAAAGGGAAAATGATTGTAAAAATATAATAACCAAAAAAGAAAAAGAAGATGAACAATTTTGAATTTAAAAATCCTACCAAAATTATTTTTGGAAAGGATACCATAGAAAAATTAAAAGAAGAAATTCCAACAGATGCTAAAGTATTATTGCTTTATGGTGGAGGAAGTATCAAGAAAAACGGAATTTACGACCAAGTAAAATCCGCTTTAGCAGAAGTTGATGTCACTGAGTTTGGAGGTATTCCTGCAAATCCAGAATATGCAACTCTAATGGAGGCTTTAAAAGTAATTAAAAATGAAAATATTACGTATTTACTTGCAGTTGGTGGTGGCTCTGTAATTGATGGAACCAAATTTTTATCTGCAGCTGCTGTTTACGATGGTGATACACCTTGGGATATTTTAACTAAAAATATCAGAACAGAAAAAGGAATGCCATTTGGAACTGTGTTAACCTTACCAGCAACAGGATCCGAAATGAATTCTGGAGCAGTAATTACACGTGAAGAAACTAAAGAAAAGCTTGCAATGGGTGGACCTGGATTATTTCCTGAGTTTTCAATATTAGATCCTCAAGTAATTACCTCTATTCCAGAACGTCAATTAGCCAATGGATTAACTGATGCGTTTACACACGTGTTAGAACAATACATGACCTATCCAATTGGTGCGTTACTACAAGACCGCTTTGCCGAAAGCATTTTACAAACACTAATAGAGGTTGCTCCTAAAGTATTAAAAGATCCAACAGACTATAAAGCAGCTTCAAACTTTATGTGGAGTTGTACTATGGCTTTAAATGGTTTAATACAAAAAGGTGTACCAACAGATTGGGCTGTTCACGCAATGGGTCACGAGTTAACAGCTATGTTTGGTATTGATCACGCACGTACTTTAGCTGTAATTGCTCCAAGTCACTACAAGTTTAATTTTGAATCTAAAAAGGAAAAATTAGCGCAATATGGAGAGCGTGTTTGGAATATTACAGAAGGTAGTACAGACGATAAAGCCTATGCTGCTATTGAAAAAACAGTAGATTTTTTCCATCAATTAGGTATTGATACTAAATTATCAGATTACACTAACGATTATGAAGGAACTGCTGAAAAAATCTCAAAACGTTTTACAGATCGTGGATGGACAGGATTAGGAGAACACCAAGACTTATCTCCAGATAAAGTAGAAAAAATTGTAAAAATGGCATACTAAACATACTATCATTTTTGGGTGTAGTTAAAGTGCTATAACAGCAAAAAATTCTAAGGTTTTTAACTGCACTCAAACTGATATGATTATTAAATATACTCAGTAGTATTAAAATGAATTTAATAAAAACATTAGCCTTAACGCTAACCATTATTACAGCAACTAGCTGTAAGGATAAAACACCTTCTGAAAACGTTTCAGAAGTAAAAGCAGAAACTAAAAAAGAAAAAACTATGAACGTATTATTTGTATTGACATCTCACGATAAATTAGGAGATACAGGAAAAAAAACAGGATTTTGGGTTGAAGAATTCGCAAATCCATATTACACATTAGTAGACAAAGGTGCTAAAATTACTATTGCCACTCCAAATGGAGGTGCAGCTCCAATAGATCCAAGTAGTGATTCACCAGATGCTGCTACTGAAGATACTGAGCGTTATAACAATGACGAAGCAACACAAGCATTAATTGCTAATACACATAAATTATCAGACATGAATGCTGACGATTTTGATGCTGTATTTTATCCAGGTGGTCATGGACCATTATGGGATTTAGCAAACGATGCAACATCTATTGCCTTAATTGAAAAATTTAACACACAAGAGAAGCCTGTAGCATTTGTATGCCACGCTCCTGCTGCATTAAAAGGTGTTAAAGGAACAAATGGTGAACCTTTAGTAAAAGGTAAAAAAGTAACAGGATTTACGAACTCTGAAGAAGCTGCTGTTGGATTAACAGACGTAGTTCCGTTTTTAGTAGAAGACATGTTAAGTAAAAATGGTGGAATCTACTCTAAAAAAGAAGATTGGGCAGCTTACGCTATTCAAGATGGTAATTTAATAACTGGACAAAACCCAGCATCATCTGAGTTAGTTGCAGAAAAATTATTAGAAAGCTTAAAATAAGCTTCGCTTTAAATATTAATAAAAAAGGTTGTCCATTTGGACGACCTTTTTTTGTTTGTAATTATATGCCAAAATAAATCCATTAGAGATTGAAATCTTTTTAAATCCTGTTTTTAAATAGATCTTAAATTTAGCGCATAAAAAAAGGCTGCCTTTTTAGGCAACCTTTTTCTTGAATTGTACTGAATATATATCTTAGATAACTTTTACGTTAACTGCGTTTAATCCTTTGTTTCCTTCTTGTAAGTCAAATTCAACCTCATCACCTTCTCTAATCTCATCGATTAATCCAGAAATGTGTACAAAATGATCTTTGTCTACTCCTTCTTCAGTGATAAAACCAAATCCTTTTGTGTCGTTGAAAAACTTTACTGTACCTCTACTCATTGTAATGTAATTTATTTATTAATACTTAATATTATGCAAGTATAGTGCCATTAATTAGATAATGAGTTATAATTCTCATTTATTATTTGATTTTCAGTGAAATAAAAATTAATGTCTATGTAAAAAAACGAAATATTTAATCGTCATCTTCATCAAAACCAGGCAATTCCAAAGCTTTTACAGATTGTATTGCATTTCCAGCAATACCTTTAATAGAACCATACATATCTATCGTATTTGTCACAACTTTCTCGATTTGCTTCTCTCTTTGCTTCCAAATACGTTGCATCGATCGTTTTTCGCTCTCTAAATCAGACTTCATTTGTGTAAAACCTTCCACAATTGCTTCAATTTGCATTCTAAAGGTGTTGCTAGTTAGGTAATCATATAGTAAATCCATTTTATCACCTTTGTTTTCTTGAGTGATAATCGCGTTATTAACTTGTAAAATTCCTTCTCTTAACACAGCACACAACCCTTTAAACTCGTCATAATTACAAATCCAAATTCCATCCTTTAAACCCATTCGGTCCATATCTGATGGCATGACCTCAGTCACTAACACACCAATATTGGCTCCTCTATCTCTAATGTCTGCTTTAAATTTTTCTATCCAGCTAGGCTGAAAATCTTTTGTACGTTTACTCTCGTAGTAAATAGTACCACAGTTTTGTTCTGTTCTAGTATGTACAATTTGGATACAGTCTCCACCTCTAGCACCTTTTTTAATTTCCTCGATAGTATCTAACGGAAACTGAGCTGCTAACCACTCTTCTATTGCTAACTCTTGCACTTCACCTTGCAATTGCATGGAGCCTTGCTCCTGCTTACGTTTCATTTCTTCGGTTAGTTTTTTCTGGTCTTCCAATTGCTTTTGCATTTCTTTAAAACGCAATTCGTTTTTGTCTTCCTCAGATTTTTTAATCTTCTCCTTTTCAGCAATCAAAATCTCGTTCAGCTTTTTTTGTGCTTCCGCCTCAGCAGCTTCTTTAAGCTCACTTTTTTCTCTTTTAAGCTTTTCAATTTCAGCTTTGGATCGGTTTAACTCTTTGACTTGTTCAGACTTTTCATTTAACTCTTTTTGTAACGCAGCAAACTGATCCGATTGCTCTTCCTTTAACTTAAGTTTTAGTTTCGCTTCAATTTCCTTTTTATCTTCTTTAAGCTGATTTTCTAAACGTTCTTGAAATAACACGTTCTCGCGCTTTTTCTTTTGTTCAAAATCTAATTTTTCTTGTTTTAATTGCTCTTGCTGACTCTCGTATCGTTTTTTTTCTGCAGCAATTTGCGACTGATACTTTTGTTTTATTTCCTCTTCTAATTGATGCGATAAAATATCTTGAACATCTATGGAAGTCCCACAATTAGGACATTTTATTTGATTTTCGTTTTTCATTTTTATTCAAATTTTCTCTTAAATAAGAAATTTTTAGAGATTTTATTCTACCTATAATTTATTACATTTTTTTCAATTTAGATTAAACAAAATTGACAATATTTTAGTTGTGTAGAAAAATTAAAACTACAAAATACAAAGGGATTTTAGTGAAAAGGATTGAAAAAACTTTTGCTATCATTCTTAATTCAAACCTCAACATTAAAATTCCACCATAAACAAAAAAAAGACCAAGCTTTTCAACTTGATCTTTGATATACAATAGCTGTTACGCTATTATAATTTATTTGCTATTATTCAGCATAATAGATTTAGAATTTACAAACTCTCTGATACCAAATCCTCCATGTTCACGTCCATAACCAGAGTCTTTAATTCCTCCAAATGGCATGTTTGGATGTGCTAATCCGTAAGAGTTAATGTTTATCATTCCTGTGTCAAAATGATCTTTTGCTAATTGGATGGCTTTGTCTTCGTCTTTACTAAAAATTCCGCCTCCAAGTCCAAAACGACTGTCGTTAGCTATTCGCATTGCATCATTGTTATCTTTTGCTTTAATTAGTGACGCTACTGGTCCAAATAACTCTTCGCTATATGCTGGTTGTCCTGGTTTAACGTCGCCTAAAACAGTTGAAGGATAATAATATCCTGTAACCTCAGGAATTGTACCACCACATAAAATGGTTGCTCCATTAGCTACACTGTCTTCTACTTGTTGGTGAATTTTGTCTCTTAAATCTTTTCTAGCCATAGGTCCCAATTTAGAATCTTTGTCCATAGGATCGCCAAAATTAATGTCTTTCATTCCTTTAACAAAAGCGTCTTTAAACTGGTCGTACACTTTGTCTACTACCACAAAACGTTTTGCTGCTACACAAGTTTCTCCGTTATTGTACGTACGTCCTTGTATGCTTGTTTGTACTGCTAAATCAATATCTGCATCGTCTAATACTAAATAGGCATCATTACTACCCAACTCCAAGACTGTCTTTTTTAATGCTTTGGCTGCTTTTTGAGCTACGTACTCACCAGCTTTAGAACTTCCTGTTAGCGTTACACCTCTAACTGCTTTATGTTCGATAATTTTGTCAGATGTATCGTGATCTATAATTAAAACCGTAAAAAGGTTTTTAGGTAATCCTGCTTTTTCAAAAACGTCTTTAAGTTTTAATGCAGATCCTGTCACGTTTTTAGCGTGTTTTAATAACACTCCGTTTCCTGCCATTAAATTTACTATCGCATAACGAATGGCTTGGTATAATGGAAAGTTCCATGGTTGAATACCATAAATAACGCCTAAAGGTGCTTGTTGGATGATTCCTTTTCCACCATTTTCCATGGTACGTACTTCGTCTTGTAATTGTTTGATACCTTCAGTTGCTGTGTATTCACAAATTCCAGCACAAAGCTCTATTTCATCATGACTATGACTCACTAATTTACCCATTTCTTGAGTCATTAATTCGGCATGTTCATCTTTAACCTCCAATAGCGTTTTTCCAACTGCTTTAATAATGGTTGCGCGATCTTCTAACGATTTTAGTTTCCAATCTAAAAAAGCTTCATGACAATTGTCCACAGCTTTAATAGCTTGGTCTTCTGTCATGTAATCGTATTGTTTTATTGTTTTTTCGGTTGCTGGATTAATCGTTTTAAATCCTTTATCTGTGGTATTACTCATTTAAATTTATATTTAAGTTAGTGATACGCTTAGCACTGTCCAAGTGGGACTTTAATATGAGTAAGCGTGTTTTAAAATGCCTTTAATGAAAGGCTAATCGTGTTGTTGAATTAAATTTATATTTAATCCTAAGGTTTTAGGCTTCTCCTCTAGCAGGATAATCCGCTTTTAGTATGTAGTCAATACCACCTAAAACATCATTAAAACCTGGTCTTCCAAATGGCATGGATTGGATAGATTCCCAATACACGGTTTGGTCTGGTGTAATTAAAAATAATCCAGGCTCTGTAAATAATTCTGGTTCTTCTTTAATTCCTGAAGAAATAAATAATCCCCATTTTCTAGCTTCGTCGATTGAAAAATCGTAGCCTAACGGAATGTTTGAAATGTCCCATTCTTTATGTGTTGCTTTTGCGACGTCCTCTGTATCAGAACTGATGGCAATAACATTTACGCCTCTATCTGTAAATTTATCTAACTTTTTTTGAAGCTCTTCTAATTGACTCTTGCAAACAGGACAATGTTTACCTCTATAAAATAATACTAATGTGAAATTTTCTGGCGATTGATCGCTTAATTTCCATGTGGTATCGTTAACTAATTTGATTTGTAATTCTGGTGCTTTTTCTCTTGGTTTAATCACAGCTTTTTATGTTTTATAATTAATCAGAAACGTGTTGCTATTTGGATAGCGTTTTATAATTAATTGGTTTGAATTTGTTTTACACAAAGGTCAGAAAAAAGCTTGCTTTAACTGTTACACAATTACTGTTGTCCTTTACAATATTGACACATTAGTTAAATATTAAGCCCCTAATATTAATCCTTAATAAAGCTATTAGCGTAGGTTTTTGTAAAATGTGCACCATACAATAGTATCAAGCTAGTATAAGACACCCAAAGCATAATTAATATTATAGAACCTGCTGCTCCATAGGTGGATCCTGGTTGCATGGTATTAAAATATATAGCTAAAAGGTATTTACCTAATAAGAATAGTAAGGTGGTAAGTAAAGCTCCTACCCTAACGGACTTCCAGGAAATAGTTGCTGAAGGTAAAAACTTAAACATAGCAGCAAATAATACGTATATAAATCCAATAGAAATTATAAAGTCAAAAGCAAACAAGTATTCCACGACATTATCCGGAAGAAAGCGTTGTAATTGATTGCTAAACGTACTTAATAATGAAGTTAGTAAAAAACTAGTTAGCAGTAAAAAACCAATAATTAATATAAAACCAAAGCTTTTTAAACGACTAATAAGGGTTGCTATAAATCCATTGGTATAATCCGCTTCATTATCCCAAATTTTGTCAAAAGCAGCTTGAAGCTGAAAAAACACTCCTGTTGCACCATATAATAAGGTTGCTATACCAACGACTGTTGTAAATAATGATGTGGTTTCATTACCACGACCAACTATCATTAATCGAATAGTTTCGGCAGTGTCAGGACCTATGGCTTTAGCGATTTCATCTAACAATTCACCCTGTACAATATCACGTCCCCAAACAGATCCTACTAAATTTAATATGATTATAATTAAAGCTGGTAGAGATAAAATGGCGTAATACGCAACAATTGCGCTACGTTGGAAGGGTTCGCTTTTATACCAAGACTTTGCTGTAGTAAACAATAGTTTAGGTAAACTTGTAAGCTTAAATGTTTTTGTGGTTATCATGTTGCTATTGGAATATAAAACTACAAAAGCCCAACCTAGTTAGTTGGGCTTTATAAACTAAAGGCAATACTAATTTATAATTGTTCCGTTTGCTCTAAACTCGACATCCTTATTTTTACCTTTTTGCTTAAACTCTACGTCATAAAATTCGCCTTTTGACGCACTATTAACATACTCGACTTCGGTAATGTCTTCACTACCATATTCTTTTTTAATGATGTCTCTAATAGCTTTAGGCAAGTCATCTTTTTTAATGCTAGATTCGGTTTCAATCCAATTTCCGCTAGGACTAAAATCTGCTCTATATTTTTCTCCATTTTGTTTAAATTGTGCTTCGTAATTACCATTTGCATCAACCTCCCAATCTGGATTATTTTCGTTTGGATACTTGGCTTCAAATGCTTGTTTAACAACCTCAGGAGTTTGTCCTTTAACTGTGTTTTGACAACTAAACGCGATAAGTGCGATTAGGGCAAATTTTATGTTTTTAAATGCTTTCATAATTTATTGGTTTATAAGGTTAATAGATACGACTTCAATTTCACTGTAAATGTTATCCTCTGTACTTTGTTTTACAGTTAAATTAAAGGCTTTACCAACGTGTTTATTGGCTTCTAGATTATAATTATTTAAGGTTTTACTTGCGTTTATATCTTCAATAATAATTGTATTATCTTTTATATCTGTGAAGTAAAAAATTCTTCCATCATAGCCATCATAAACGACTTGTTTTGTAATACCTCTATTATCCATAGTGTTAACAGCATTAGAGTTTACTACTATTGTGGAAGCAAAAAATAGACTGAATAATATGCTTATTAGCTTCATAATTTTAGTGTTTAATGGGTTACTAATTGTTATACTACAAAGATGAATATAAACACCACTAAATACATTATACAATTATCTTAGACCTTTACAATATTTACATATACAATAATTTTAAAGCATAAAAAAAGCACAATGATTACATTGTGCTTTTAAGTACTATATATAGTGAGTGGTTATAATTTATTTCCGTATATATCTAATTGTACCACAGGTTTACCTAATTTTTTAACTTCCTCAAATTGAGTAGCTTTGTCACCAACTACTAGATAGACCATTTCAGACTCGTTTAAATATTGGTCTATAATTGCTTGGTAGTTTTCCAGACTCATAGATAATAATTCGTCTTGATCTGTGTCTAAAAAATTGTCGTCTTTATTGTATTTACTAATACGTCTTAAAATACCTAATTGTGCACCTAAACTTTCATAAGCTCTAGTATTACCTTTTAATATTTTGTTTTTGGTTAACTCTACTTCAGTGTCTGTGAAGCTTTCTTTATAGTCTTTAACCATGTTTTTAATGATTTCTAGAGACTTTAAAGTTGCATTGGCACGAACACTTGATCTAATAGCAAAAGGACTAACAGCTTCACGATTTGTAATACCAGAATACGCACCATAAGTATAACCCTTACCTATCCTAAGCGTTTGAAATAAGCGACCACTTGATCCTCCTCCTAAGATTTCGTTAGCAAAATCAAGATTGTTAGCATTTTCGTCTTTTCCAGATAACGCTAATTTACCAATATATAACACAGATTGTTTAGCATCAGGTACGTCTACAAAATATAGTGTTCCACCTGTATTAGTTGATTGAACCGTTAATGTTGGTACATTTATAGTATCTCCTTCCCAAGCTTTTAAAGGACTTAAAGCAGCTATGGTTTGCGTTTTGTTAATCGCTCCAGCAATATGGAATGTAGCATCCTTAGGTGATAAGTTGTGGTAATAGGCTTTTAAATCTTCCATTGTAATATCCTTAGTACTTTGTAAAGTCCCAGAACTATTAATTCCAAAACGATTATCCCTACCATACATTAATTGGTCAAATACATTAGAGGCTATTGCATTTGGGTTAGCTTCGCTACCCTTTAAATTGGTTTCTAATGCTTGTTTTAGTCTACTAAACTCACTAGCATCCCAACGTGGTTCTAAAATAATCTCTTTAACTAGTTTAATAGTCTCGTCTAAATTTTTAGTTAAACACGATCCTGTAATATGAAAATCCTCATTTGCACTATACATATTAATATTAGCACCTAATAACCCAATAGCTTCCTCTAAATCTGCAGCAGTTTTTGTTTTTGTCCCTTGCATCATCAAATCGCTAAATAAATTAGATACACCTTCTTTTCCTTTTGGATCTAATAATTGTCCACCAGGAATTGTAATATCAAACTGTACTAAAGGCACTTCGTTATTTTCTATACCATATAAAGCCATTCCGTTTTCTAACTCACCTTTCCAAATAGCAGGTGCTTTAAATACCGGAAGTTTACCAAAATCAGGTTCGCTTCTATCAAATTTACTAGGCGTTTTCTCGTAAACCGCTTCTTCACCTTGACTCACCTCTTCATTAGCGACGTCTTGTTTAACCTCTTCAATCCAAACCGTTGCTTCTTTACTTTCAGCTACAGCTAAATCTAATTGTCCCTTTGGTACAACGCTAGTCATTACAGCATGTTTACCTTTTAAGTAAGTATTGTACACACGCATAATATCTGCTTCTGTAACAGCATTAGTTAATTTGGCACGTTCTGTAATAAAACTAGGATCACCATTAAACTCGTTATCCTGAACTAATTGAAATGCTTTATTTAACACAGTACTTACACCTTGATATAAATCTGTTTCTAATTGAGCTTTAATGCGTTTTAAATCTGCCGAATTTACTCCGTTAGTTTCAAAGCGTTTTAAACCATCATCAATAGCAGACTTAACTTGATCTAAATCTGTTCCTGCATTAGCACGTACTCTAAAAACAAATTCGCCTGCTAATTCACTACTATTTTGGTAAGTGCCAACGTTAGGTGCTAATTTTTGTTCTTGTACAATCACGTTATATAAAGGTGATTTTTTGCTTCCGCTAAGTAATTGACCTAAAATATCCAAAGCATAAGTGTCTTCATGATAATTTTTGACTGTAGGATACACTAGTCTTATTTCTGGTAGTTTAGCAAAATTATCTTCAAAGTATAACGACTTAGTTTCTTTTAATACAACAGGTTCAAAATTTTGCTCTTCAACTTCTGGTCCACTTGGGATTTCGCCAAACCATTGTTCAACCAATTTTTTAGTTTCGGCAACATCAATATCTCCAGCAATAACTAAAGATGCATTTTTTGCTCCATAATATTGTTGGTAAAAGGCTTTAACATCATCTATAGTTGCTGCTTGTAAATCTGGTAAGGCACCAATAACTGTCCAACTATAAGGATGTCCTTCTGGATATAGGTTTTTTCTAATAATTTCATCTGTATAACCATAAGCTGCATTATCAACACGTTGGCGTTTTTCGTTTTTAACCACTTGCTTTTCGCGCTCTAAAGCAGCTTCTGTCACAGTGTTAATCATATAGCCAAAACGATCTGAATCAATCCACATGATTTTTTCAAATGCGTCCTTAGGTACAACTTCATAATATACAGTATAATCATTAGAAGTTCCACCATTACGACTTCCTCCCCATTCTGGTATCATTTTACGATTGGCTCCAACAGGAACATTCTCTGAGTCGTTAAAAGACATATGTTCAAAAAAGTGAGCAAATCCTGTTTTTCCTGGTTTTTCTCGGTTAGAACCTACATGCATTAAGGTAGCAACAGCTACAATTGGGTCAGAATGGTCTTCATGAAGGATTACTTCTAAACCATTTTTTAAAGTGAATTTTTCATAATTGATTATAAAATCTTCAGTTTTTGTAGTTTCAGAGGTGCCTGAATCTTTGCAAGAGATTACTGTTAAGGACATTAGCAGTAAAGCAATTTTAATTGTACGCATTATTTAAAGTTTTTTTGATTGTGGTTTAAAGATAATCAATAATTTTTTGTCTTAAATTTTTAATAAATTAAATGGAAATGAAATTGAATTTAATTATCTTTAAGTAATCTTAAAATCTAAATATATGGATATCAATTTTGAATATGACAAGGTAAAAGCAAGTGAGGCTTTAGAGGAATTTACCACTGAAAAAATCCAAAAACTTTTTAATAAATATGAAT
This sequence comes from Olleya sp. Ti.3.14, assembly GCF_038154885.1. Lineage (NCBI taxonomy): Bacteria > Pseudomonadati > Bacteroidota > Flavobacteriia > Flavobacteriales > Flavobacteriaceae > Olleya > Olleya sp. Ti.3.14. The sequence goes on along the minus strand of NZ_JBAKAO010000001.1, from coordinate 134,199 downwards.
TTATAGTACGTGCTGATGTATTTTTTAAATTAGAAAATACTAATGACGATAAATCAGGTAAAATTGCTGGTATTAGACTTAGTGCTCCAGGACCTAGACTATTTGCTGAAGAAAGCAAAGAGACCTTGCACAAAAGTGTTAGTGAAGTTGTTAATCAATTAGAAAGACAATTAGCCAAACGTAAAGGTAAAATGAATACGCATTAATTTAATGCTATACTTTATATAAAAAACAGCGACTTTTTCAAGTCGCTTTTTTATGTTTTATAATTAAACAGATAGTTGTTTAAATTTAATACCTAATGTGGTTTCTACTTTTTTAAGATCACTATGCTCATTACCTAAAATTAATGCAATAGATTCTCCTTTTTTACCAGCACGTGCTGTACGACCACTTCTATGTGTGTAATACTCGGTATGTTCTGGTAATTGATAATGAATTACAAATGCTAAATCATTAACATCAATACCTCTAGCAGATACATCTGTAGAAATTAATAATTGTAAGGTTGTATTTTTAAAAGCACGCATGACTTTATCACGCTCTTTTTGTTGCATGTCACCTTCTAAAGCACCAACGTTAAACCCTTCGGTTTCTAATTGATGTCTTAGTGCTTGTGCACCAGCTTTTGTTTTTGTAAAAATTATACCACGTTGGTTTTCTCGGTCTTCTAAAAGTCTAATTAATGTAGACGATTTTTCGTGCAACGTTGTTTCAACAAAATAATGAGATATGTTTTGGTTTACTACACTACTTCTATCTATCTCTAGTCGTATAGCTTCGTCAGCGATGTAACGCTTAACAATATCTTTTAAGTCGTTAGACATTGTAGCACTAAATAACCATGTGTTTTTTTGACCAGTAACGCCTTTTAAAATAGAGGTTAAATCATTTTTAAAACCCATACTTAGCATTTCATCTGCTTCGTCTAAAACAATTGTTTTAACTTGAGATAAATCTACAGCCTCACGCGTCATTAAATCTACTAATCGACCTGGAGTTGCCACAATAATATGTGTGGTTCTAGCAACGTTACGTAACTGAATATCAATCTTTTCTCCACCATAAACACCTTCTAAAAATATTTTAGAATTATTGTATTTAGTGAATTTAAATAGTTGCTTTTTAATTTGCTGAACCAATTCTCTAGTAGGCGCAATTATTAACGCTTGGATTGCATCTTTTTTAGGATTAATTTTATGTAGTAATGGCAGCCCAAAAGCAGCTGTCTTACCTGTTCCTGTTTGTGCTAAACCAATAAAATCGGTTGATGATTTTAATAACATAGGAATCGCTTGTGCCTGAATTTCGGTTGGCGATTTAATCCCTAATTCCTTAAGAGATTTTATATAGTTTTTATCTAAACCAAGGTCTTTAAAAGTCATAATTAAATAGTAATTAGTCTGTGTTATTAATATGTTTTTACAAAAGTAAGCAACTGCAGACTGCGACTGAATACTGTTACATTTAAGATTTAATCTTCTGGTGGAAAACCATTGATTTCCTCAAAAATCTCATCAAAATTAGTACGTAAATAGGCGTTTAATTTTTTACGATAATCGTCTTTTAACCATTCTACAAAGTTAAACGTACTTTTACTTATACACTTAGTATATCTAGAAATACGGTAATCTATATCGTCACCCAATAATTTAGCTAAAGCTAATGCATCCCATAAATCCTCACTATTTTCTGTACAAATATGTGCGTGATGTTGGATTGAGCGCTCTAATACCACTTTAGAGCTTTCTCCTGCTCTAATACTATCAATGTAGCATTTTTTAATATCAAAATACACATGGTCAGATTTTTTAAATTGCTCGCGCAAGTCCTCTGGCATTTCATATCTAAAATTGTTTTCAAGTTCTTCATCACTTAAAATACCATCTAAATAATAATTTGGAGAACGGAAAATTTTGTGCCAATCTAAGTCACTTCCCCAAGGTCCAAATCTGTGTAAGTTGTTACCTAAATCGATAACTATAAACTTATTTTTATTTTTTAATATACGCGATCCACGACCAATCATTTGGTAGTATAATGTCAACGACTTGGTTGCTCTGTTAAGCATGATACAGTCTACTGTTGGCTCATCAAAACCTGTGGTTAAGATACTTACCGATGTTAGTATGGCATCTGGCGTTTCTTTAAACCATTTAAGTATGGCTTTACGCTCTTTTTTAGTGTTGTTATTATCTAAATGTGCTACAGGATATCCAGCACGTCTAAAGGTATCATATACGTGTAATGATGTATTAATACCATTATTAAATATTAATGTTTTTTTACCTTTACAACGTTCTTCATAAGCTTGTATCAGCTTAGTTAACATATCTGTATTGGTATATAAATCTTCTGATGATTTTACGGTATAGTCACCATTAGCTCCAACCACTAAAGAGGTTAATCCTACATTGTATGAAAATATTTCGGCACGTGCTAAAAATTCGTTTTCAATTAAAGATTGGATGGTTTCTCCAACGATTAACTCGTTATAATTATCCTTCATTGGAAGGTTAATATTACTACTTAAAGGTGTCGCAGTTACACCAAGAATAAACGATTTTTCAAAAAACTTAAATAACTTAGTAAAACTATTGTAATGTGCCTCATCAATAATTACTAGTCCAATGTCTGAAATATCTAGCTTATTATCTGTTAAACGATTATTAAGTGTCTCCACCATTGCTACAAAGCAATTAAAATCACCTTGATCACTTAAATCTGCTTTACTATCTACAATTTTATTACTTACACCAAATTCTGAAAGCATATTTGATGTTTGCTTACATAATTCTATTCTATGTGTCATTACTAACACTTGTTTTTTGTGGTGTTTTAAGTATTGTCTTACAATTTCAGAGAAAATAACTGTTTTTCCACCACCTGTAGGTAGTTGATATAATAGATGATAATCTTCAGGCGCTTCTTCAAAACATTTAAAAATCTTATCGATTGCCCCTTTTTGGTAACTATAAAGACTTTTTCCTTCTGTACGTTCTTGTAATTCTAGAGTTTTAGTAGACATTAATTAATTGCAATTTTTAAATTTTAAGATGTGCAAAAATACAACGATTTAAAGGGTTTCAACGACTATTCTTTAAAAAAAATTATTATACCTATTTTTACACAACCATATGAGCGATAAAACCGATAATTTTCAGGCCCAATTTAGTGGCTTTTTTAATACACCACATTTATTTTTTTCTGAAATAAATACTATGCAACCTTTTGTTAAGCAATTAGATAGACCTTTTGTTTTTAATAGAAAGGTTAGACCTAATATTAGGTTAGGACAACGTGTAGAACAATTTGTGTTTGAAGAGTTAAAGCAATTTGATGACATTTCTGTTTTGTCAGAAAATATCCAAATACAGGAAAATGTGAACCAGACTATTGGCGAATTGGACTGCTTAATATTAAATAATTCGGAACCAATACATTTAGAAATTCAGTTTAAATACTATCTATATGATGCCAGTTTAGGGAGCACTGAAATAGACTGTTTAATTGGGCCTATGCGTCGAGATAGTTTAATTGAAAAATTAAATAAACTTAAATTAAAACAACTACCACTACTATATAATACTGCTACAAAACCTTACTTAGATAAATTACAATTAAATGTCGATACCATAAAACAGCAAATATATTTTAAGGCGCAAATTTTTGTGCCTTATGGAAGTAGCATTACTTTTAACACGTTAAATAACAACTGTATTTATGGCTTTTATTTTAATTATAAAGATCTAATTCTGTTTAAGGATTGTAAATTTTATAAGCCTCAAAAAACCGATTGGTTATTAGACGTGAATAGTCATATTAATTGGTTGACTCTAGATCAAATAGAGCCGCAATTAACCATATATCAATCCGAAAAATATTCACCTTTATTATGGCTTAAGTTTCCTAATGGTCAAATAACAAAATGCTTTGTGGTCGCATGGTAATTTAATTTATTAGAGTAGTTTTGTAGCCTTAAATCTTTTTCCCTAACTAATATTAGTAATTAATCCGGTTTCTTATTTTTTGAAAACACACAAATACATCAGGCTTTTAACAGTTGCTTTGTTATTACTTATTCAGATTGTTTTTTTATCCATGATAATTAAAGAACAATACACAGCAAATAATGTATTGATTAGTACTGCAATTATAGTAGTTATCCTATCTACCTTTTTTGGTTACCGCTATTTAGATTTACATCATCACAAGTATAATTATGAGAGGTTGTCTGTTGTAATTTGGGTTCCGATAGGTGCATTACTCTGTTATATAATTAATATATATCTTGGTTTGGGTAGTGTATTGGCAGCAGGAATTATTGGTGTTTTAGCCTCATTTGCACCAAAAATAAATAACCAATCTAATTATCTAAAAAAACTACCAACAGTAATATATTGTGGTGCTTTTGTTGGTATGTCTAGCGCACAAATAACACCATCTATAAGTTTCGTAATTGCTGCAGGTAGCATTACTGGATTGTTATATATGCTGTCTAAAAACTTGTTTCTTGGAATTGGAGGTAAACTTGGTGCTTTAGCTTTTGCAGGTGTCATTATTGTATCATTAATACACTGGTTATATTTATGAATATTATACCTATAATATTAGCTAGTATTTTAGGAGCTACTGTAACGTTTTACGTAAGTGAACAGTTAAAACAAGGTCCAGTCAGGGCGTCTGCCTTATTATCTTTAATAATTGGTTTGTTTTTTTACTGCTTTCCTAATGTATTAAATGTGTATCTCACTCAAAATATTCCGTTAGTATTTATTGGAGCCTCATTTATTGGAATGGCTTCTCCAAAAGGTAAAAACAACTATTTATTGTTAGCTTTTGCTGGCCTTTTATTTAGTATAGTTTACATAAATAAAAGCGCTTTTTTTAAGGGTTATGGTGGTGCTTTAGGCACATTAGCTTTTATTGCATTAATAACAACACTGTTTTTTGCACATCTTTTAAATCATAGATCTAAAATGCTTTCTGGATTTAATTTAATTAAAAACAAAATATTTAAAAAAAAGGACAATTAACTATTATTGCTAAAGTCTTGTATTTAAATTTATTCAGTTTTTATTACATTCGTGGTACATACGATAGCATTTAAATTTGAAAAATGAAAAAACTACTTTTACTATTAATCACCTTAATGTTTATAGTTTCTTGTAAATCTAAACAAGAAACTGCCAATAATAACATTGAAGATACCTATAAAAAATCCCGTTTATACGATCAGGAAAATAATAGAATAAGTCAATCTAAATTTTACAATCAACTATTAAAAAACCAAGATTTATCATGGGCTTATGTGTCCAATAAAACAAAATTTGATAAACGATTAGTAGCTGGTCAAAAACATGGTATAATATCAAATAAATCAACTATAATAAAACAATTAAACAATACATTAAATATTGATATTGCTAGTGACAAACCTGTAGTGATTATTTATTATCCAGGAAAAGACCCTTGTAATTCTAGTGGATCTGCAACAAAACAAACACGAGCAAAAGCACAACAAGACTTTGAGGATAAATTATACAATTTAGCTCAAATCAAACCTATTTACTTGTATAAAACTATAGATGGTTTAGCAAATAATTATGATTTATCTAAATGGCATCAAGATCCAGATGGTTTAATTGAATCTTTATTTTTTGAATACCATTATCCATGTTCTAGCTATTTAGTCATTTCAAAAGATGGCGAATTTACTAGTAATTTTGGAGAGTTTAATTATTCTGAAATTTTAGCAACAACCAAAAGACTTAACCAATAGTTAATAACTACTAACAAAACCCTTTTATTTAGTTAACTTATTCACTTATTTTGCGACTTTAAATCTAAAAATTAAAGCCTAAATGTGGCGCATTAATATATTAGCGCAACACCTAATCTTTTGTGTTTTAATAATTAATTGACCTAATAAAATGAAAGTCTGCATTGCCGAAAAACCATCTGTAGCTAGAGAAATAGCTCAAGTATTAGGTGCCAACGCTAAACGTGATGGTTATTATGAAGGTAATGGCTATGCAGTAACCTATACTTTTGGTCACCTTTGTACCTTAAAAGAACCAAACGATTATAAACCTTATTGGAAAAGTTGGGATTTAAACAACTTACCAATGTTACCAGAAAAATTTGAAACTAAAGTCACCAAAGATTCTGGGATACAAAAGCAATTTAAAATTGTTAAAAGCCTATTTGATAAAGCAGATGTGGTGATAAACTGTGGTGATGCAGGAACAGAAGGAGAATTAATCCAACGTTGGGTTATTGATCAAGCTAAGTATAAAGGTGAAGTACAGCGATTATGGATTAGCTCTCTTACGACCGAAGCAATAAAAGAAGGTTTTGAAAAACTAGAACCAAGCAAAAAATACGACAATCTATATTACGCAGGTTTTTCGCGTGCTATTGGAGACTGGCTACTTGGTATGAATGCTACCAGACTATATACCGTTAAATATGGTGGTTACAAGCAAGTATTAAGTGTTGGACGTGTACAAACACCAACTTTAGCAATGGTTGTAAACCGTTGGAAAGAAATTGAAAACTTTAAGCCTCAACCCTATTGGGAACTGCAAACAATGTATCGCGATACCTTATTTAGCTATGAAGAAGGTCGTTTTTTAAAAATGGAAGATGGAGAAAAGTTAGCCAATATTGTAAAAGCACATGACTTTGAAATCGTCTCTATTACCAAGAAAAAAGGTAATGAATATGCGCCAAAATTATTTGACTTAACAGGATTACAAGTGTATTGTAATACCAAATTTGGATTTTCTGCAGACGAAACCCTTAAAATTGTACAAAAACTGTATGAAATGAAGGTGGTTACCTACCCTAGAGTAGATACAACCTACTTACCCAACGATATTTATCCAAAAGTACCAAGTATTTTAAAAAACCTAACACAATACGCGACTTTAACAGCTCCTGTTTTAGCAAAAAAAATTAAAAAATCTAAAAAGGTTTTTGATGATGCTAAGGTTACAGATCACCATGCCATAATCCCAACTGGTGTACAAAGCAATCTACAGTATAATCAACAACAAGTATATGATATTATTACACGACGTTTTATTGCTGTGTTTTACGACGATTGCAAAGTGGCTAACACGACAGTCATTGGAAAAGCTGAAAGTGTTAACTTTAAAACCACTGGTAAAGAAATCCTTGAAAAAGGATGGCGTGTCGTGTTTGAAACTAAAGACAGCCCTACTAAAGAGCCTGGTTTACTACCAACCTTTATTAAAGGCGAAAAAGGACCACATGAACCTAGTTTTTTAGAAAAACAAACCAAACCACCCAACCAATATACGGAAGCAACACTACTTCGTGCTATGGAAACTGCAGGAAAACAAGTGGACGATGACGAGCTGCGTGATTTAATGAAAGAAAACGGTATTGGTAGACCATCCACACGTGCAAATATCATTGAAACACTATTTAGACGTAAGTATATAAAACGTAATAAAAAACAAGTTTTACCAACCGTTACAGGCATCCAATTAATAGATATTATTAGTAATGATTTGCTTAAATCTGCCGAGTTGACTGGTCTTTGGGAGAAACAATTAAAAGATATAGAAAAAGGCGAATATTCTGCTGCTGCTTTTATTAAAAACATGAAGCATATGGTAGACCAATTAGTCTATGAAGTACGAAGCGAAAAACTTGAAGCTAAAATAAGCTACACTAACAATAAATCAGAAAAATCCACTAAAACAAAATCTAAAACCAAAACTGGTACTAAAGGTATTGTAGGTAAAGCCTGTCCTAAATGCAAACAAGGACAAATTTTAAAAGGAAAAAAGGCTTATGGTTGTACCAATTATGGTAAAACATGTGATTTTGTATTGTCTTTTAGTTTTGGTGAAAAGAATATATCCGAAAATCAATACAAACGTTTATTGGACAAAGGATCTACCGTTAATTTAAAAGGTTTTAAAGTGGAAGGTGCAACTGTTGAAGGTTTGTTGCGTTTTGATGATAATTTTAAACTAAAATTAGAACCTAAGCAAAAAAAGCCCGCAAAAACAAATACAGCTTCAGAGACTAATCCGTGTCCAAAATGTAAAAAAGGAACGATTATAAAAGGAAAAACAGCTTATGGTTGTAGTGATTATAAATCGGGTTGTGATTTTAGATTTAGCTATGACTTAATTCGTGAAAAAGCCAATGGACAACAACTTACAAAGGATTTAGTTTTCAAAATTTTATATGGACACTAAGCATAAACACTTTAAAATATACAAACCTTATAGAATGCTAAGTCAGTTTTCTAGCAATGCTGCTAAAGAACAGAAAAAGCGATTTTTAGGAGAATTGGGTGATTTTCCGGAAGGCATTATGCCTATTGGTCGTTTGGACGAAAAAAGTGAAGGTCTACTCCTACTTACCACAGATGGTAAACTAAGTGACCATGTTAACCAGTCCGGAATTGAAAAAGAATACTATGCGTTAGTAGATGGCGACATTTCCGCGAAAGCGATACAACAATTATCAGAAGGTGTTGAAATAGGATTTAATGGTAAAAAATACACTACAAAACCTTGTAAAGTCACAAAATTAAAGGAATTACCTAAATTACCAGAACGCTCTAAAAAAATTAGAGATGCAAGACATGGTCCAACAACATGGATTTCGGTAACCTTAACAGAAGGTAAATTTAGACAAGTCCGTAAAATGACTAGTGCTGTAAATTGTCCTACGCTACGTTTGGTGCGTGTTAGGGTCGGAAATATTACTCTAGATAATATGCAAGTTGCAGATGTTTTGGCTATTAAAAATCTAAACCAATTACTTTAACGTATCTTTAGTTTTTATAGCAAGAGTAATTGTCAAAAACATAGTACTTTTGTTTTAAATATTAACATATTTCATGATACAATACGCACATTTTTTTTACGATTATTTTAGAGATTTAGGTCTTACTAGAGTAACATCCAAGTACCTAAATATGTTAGTGTTATTAGTTTTAACACTAATCTTTATTTTAATTTTAGATCTATTAGTTAGAAAGGTTTTAAGGTTGATTTCGGCTAAAATTGCATCACGAACAAAATCAAATTTTGACGACTTACTTATTACCAATCGTGTACCAAGAAATATAGCGCATATTCCAGCTTTATACATTGCAATAAAAAGTATTCCGTTAGTATTTAATGACTTTGCAAATCTGCATTTGCTTTTTGAAAAATGTATGCAAGTGGCAGGAATCGTTTTAGGGCTTTGGATTGTAAGAAGTATACTTAATACTTTAAAAAATTACTTTAAAACTTTACCTAGTTTAAGGGATAAACCTATTGATAGTTACATACAAGTATTTATGATATTTGCATGGATTGTTGGTGCAGGATTAGCTATGGCTGTTCTTGTTGGAGGCGACTCGTTATGGAAGTTTATCACTGGTTTTGGTGCTGCTACAGCTATTATATTGTTAATATTTAAGGATACCATTTTAGGTTTTGTAGCTAGTATACAAGTATCTATTAATGATATGGTGCGTATTGGTGATTGGATTACTTTTGAAAAATTTGGTGCAGATGGAGATGTTATTGAAATTAATTTAGCAACGGTTAAGGTTCAAAATTTTGACAACACGATTACTACAATACCAACATATGCTTTAATATCAGACTCGTTTAAAAACTGGAGAGGAATGACAAACTCTGATGGTAGACGTATTAAACGACACATGTTAATCAAGCAAACGTCTATCAAATATTTAAATAATGAAGATATTGAACGATTAAAAGAGATTGAAATCATATCCACTTATCTAAGTACCATGCAAGACAAGATTAACAATTTTAATACATCGCATGGTATTGATAAAACAGCTTTAATTAACGGTCGCAATATGACCAACATTGGTGTTTTTAGAAAATTTATTCAAACCTATCTAGAGCAACATTCTGCTATTAATAATAACATGTTATTAATGGCAAGGCAACTACAACCTACCTCACAAGGTGTACCTCTAGAAATTTACTGTTTTAGTAAAGACAAACGTTGGGAGAGTTATGAGTATGTTATGAGTGACCTTTTTGATCATTTTCTTGCTGCTGTACCTTACTTTGATTTAGAACTTTTTGAATTGCCTAGCAATAGTACTTTCAAGTAAATTTCTTTTAAAATTTTTAAAAAAAGTTAATTAATAGTTAATTTGATTTCAGTTATAATAGTATTACTATTATCTTTGCAATCAAATAATTAATTATGCATACTTTACTTTCAAATTTAAAGATTAATATTAATGATAAAATTTACCTTAAAGATCCGGAATCTTCTGATTTAGGGAAACGTATCGTTGAAAACAGTATCCAATTAATTGACGAGATTGGATTTGATGTATTTACTTTTAAAAAATTAGGTGCTAAAATTGGTTCCAACGAAAGTAGTATTTATCGTTATTTTGAAAGTAAACACAAATTATTAATTTACCTTACCTCGTGGTATTGGAGTTGGTTAGAATATCAATTAGTTTTTGCAACAAATAGTATAGCTAATCCAAAAGATAAAATTGAAAAAGCTATTGAAGTACTTGCGCAATCTGCAACACTAGATTCTAATTTCTCTCATATAGATGAGGTGATTTTAAAGCGTATTGTAATTAATGAGTATTCTAAATCCTATTTAACTAAAGAGGTCGATAACGAAAATAAAGATGGTTATTTTTTAGTATACAAAAGACTAGTAACAAGACTACACGACATGGTATTGTCTATAGATAATGACTATCCGTATGCCTTTAGTTTGGCTAGTACTGTTATTGATGGTGCATTACATCAGCATTTTTTAAAAGATCATTTTACTACCATATCTGACCTAAAAAAAGCAGACGATCCTACTAACTATTTTAGAGATTTAGTTTTCAAAACCCTAAATATCCCAACAAATGAGTAAAAAAATCCTTACCGCTTGGCAACGTTTTATTAGCCTATTAAAACTAGACAAAAAGGACGTTAGACAAGTTTTTTTCTATGCAATTTTTGCAGGATTAGTAAACCTATCGCTACCACTTGGAATACAAGCTATTATTAATTTATTACAAGCAGCTCAAGTTAGTACGTCATGGATAGTTTTAGTCATATTAGTTACTTTAGGTGTTGTTTTTGTTGGTGTATTACAACTAATGCAGATTAGAATTATTGAAAACATTCAGCAAAAGATTTTTACAAGAGCGTCTTTTGAGTTTGCCTACCGTTTTCCTAAAATGAAAATGAGCGAATTAAATGGATATTATCCGCCAGAATTAGCTAATCGATTTTTTGATACCATAAACGTACAAAAAGGTATTGCTAAGGTAATGATAGACTTTCCTGCTGCAGTATTACAAATTGTATTTGGATTAATGTTATTATCTTTTTACCATCCCTTTTTTATTATTTATGGTGCTTTACTTTTAATCTTAATTTACGTAGTATTTAAGTTTACTGCAGAAAAAGGGCTAAGAACAAGTATCGACGAGTCTAACCATAAATACAAAGTAGCACATTGGTTACAAGAAATTGCTAGATCAATTGTTAGTTTTAAATTATCTGGTAAAACAAGTTTAGCACTAAATAAAAATGATAAATTAGTTACTAATTATTTAGAAGCACGTGAGAGTCATTTTAAAATATTGGTTGTACAATTTATTCAACTAATTGGCTTTAAGGTGCTTGTTACTGCAGGATTATTAATGATTGGTGGTGCTTTAGTACTTAATCAACAAATGAATATTGGTCAATTTGTTGCTGCAGAGATCATTATCTTATTAGTTATTAATTCTGTAGAAAAACTAATATTAGGACTAGAAACCTTTTATGATGTTTTAACTTCTATTGAAAAATTAGGTAAAGTTGTTGACAAAGAGTTAGAGTCTCAGGATGGCGAAATTTTAAATGTAAAACATAATGACTTTAATATAGAACTTGACAATGTATCTTATAGTGTTAAAGACAGAAAAAAGCCAATTTTACAAGATGTTTCTCTAAAAATTAATGCAAAAGACCGCATCTTAATTCAAGGTAATAGTGGTTCTGGTAAATCTAGTTTGTTAAAATTAATAGCTGGAGTAATCAGTCCAACAAATGGTAGCGTTTATGTTTGTGACAAATCGCTGACAAGCCTAAATATAAATAGTTACAGACAACATATTGGTCAAACTTTAGTAGAAGAAACGCCTTTTGAAGGTACACTTTTACAAAACATTACGTTTGGAGATACAGACATTACAAGTCAGCAACTAGATTGGGCTATTCAAAATGTAGGATTAAAAGATTTTGTAAAACAACTACCTAATGGTTTAAATACAATGATTTATCCAGAAGGAAAAGGGGTTTCCTTTACTGTTTCTAAAAAAATTATGTTAGCTAGAAGTATTGTTAAAAACCCTAAATTATTGATGCTTAAAGAGCCTTTAGATCAGTTTGAAGCTAAAGAAGCTCAACAACTGGTAGACTTTTTAAGTCAACCTGAACATCCTTGGACATTAGTTGTGGTAAGCCAGAATAACATTTGGAAACCAAAATTAAACAAGCTTATTATTTTAGATAAAGGTCAAATAATTAACACTAAATAGTATGTTAAATATTTCAACAAATAGCGTCAATAAAAACGTTGACATCAGTCGCTACACTTCAGTGCAAAAAGCACTACACAGAAGACATTACAAACACTTTAATCGTTTACTTATCACATTTGGAGTCATTGGTATTATTATTTTGTTTTTACCATGGACTCAAAATATTACAGCTTCAGGATTAGTCACTACATTAACACCAGATCAACGTCCTCAAACTATACAATCTCCAATTCCTGGACGTATAGAAAAATGGTTTGTTAAAGAAGGGGATTTTGTGTCTAAAGGAGATACAATCTTATTTATTTCTGAAATCAAAAACGAATATTTTGATCCTAATTTAGCTGAAAGAACAAGTCAGCAAATTAAAGCCAAATCATCTTCTGTACAATCGTATGTTGGTAAAGTCAATGCCCTAAATAATCAGATTTCGGCTTTAGCCAATGAAAGAAAATTAAAACTTGAACAAGCAGAAAACAAACTTTTACAATCTAAATTAAAGGCTAAAAGTGATAGTATAGATTTTGAAGCTTCAAAAACCAATTTAAGTATTGCGCAAAAACAATTTGAGCGTACACAGCAATTACAATCAGAAGGCTTAAAAGCGGTTACAGATGTTGAAGAAAAACGCCTGAAATTGCAAGAAACTCAAGCAAAGCTAATATCTCAAGAAAATAAATATTTAGCTGCTCAAAATGAAATTATCAATGCTAAAGTCGAGTTAAACCGTATTAGCGCAGAATACACGGATAAAATATCAAAAGCACAAAGCGATAAATTTACTGCAGAATCTAGTGGTTATGATGCCGAAGCTCAAGTTACAAAACTTGAAAACGCTTTTACCAATTACTCAATGCGTAATGAGATGTACTATATTAAAGCACCTCAGGATGGTTACATTAATAAAGCTATAAAGGCTGGTATAGGAGAAACGTTTAAAGAAGGCGAACAGTTGGTAGGAATCTCTCCTTCTAATTTTGATGTCGCTATTGAGACTTTTATAAACCCAATAGACTTACCATTAGTGCATATTGGCGAAGTTTTTAGAGTACAGTTTGATGGTTGGCCTGCCATTATATTTAGTGGCTGGCCTAACGTATCGTATGGTACTTATGGAGCAAAAGTAGTAGCAATCGAACGTTTTATTAGTCCTAACGGAAAATTTAGAGTGCTTTTAGCGCCTGCTGAAAACGAGCACAAATGGCCTGAAGCTATTCGCGTTGGTTCTGGTGCCAGAGCTATTGGATTATTAGAGGATGTACCTATTTGGTTTGAGTTGTGGAGACAATTAAATGGCTTCCCTCCTAACTATTATCAACCTAGTGGTAGCAAAACAGCTAAAGCAGATAAAAAATAAATATGAAAAAAGTTATTTTATACATAACAATTATTATCCCATTTGTACTGCATTCTCAAACGTTGGATAGTTTAAGTTATACCGAATTTTTAGGCTATGTTAAGCAATATCATCCTGTTGCTAAACAAGCCGATTTATTGCTTGAAAGTGGTCAAGCGTCATTAATGAAAGCACGTGGTGGTTTTGACCCAAAGCTTGAAGCCGATTTTAATGAAAAAGATTATAAAAACACCGAGTATTATGAGCGTTTAAATGCAACATTTAAAGTTCCTACTTGGTATGGTATAGAGCTTAAAGCTAATTTTGAAGAAAATACAGGCTATTATTTAAATCCAGAAAACACAGTACCTGACGATGGATTATTTAGCGCAGGAATTGGATTTTCTCTAGGTCAAGGTTTATTGATGAATAAGCGTATGGCTGACGTTAAAAAAGCTAAGTTTTTTAAAGAGCAAACTCAAGCAGAACGTAATTTACAAGTAAATCAAGTCCTTTATGATGCCTCTATTGCTTACTTTGATTGGTTACAAGCATATAATGAAACTAAAATTTACGAACGCTTTTTAGTAAATGCTAGCATTAGATTTGAAGGTGTACGATCTAGCGTTATAGCAGGAGATAAAGCTGGTATTGATAGCTTAGAAGCAGGTATTGTTGTTAAAAATAGAACTTTAGAATTGGAGCAAGCCAAAGTAAAATTATTAAAAACACGCTTAGAGGCTTCTAATTTTATATGGCTAAACAATACGCCTGTAGATATTAATCAAACCGTAAGTCCAATGACCACTTTAGAAAAAGATATTGATGTGGTTTTAGGCATTAATACCATCCAGAGTTATAACGTTGACAACCACCCAAAATTATTAGCTTTAGGCAGTAAAATAGACGGTTTAGATGTGGATAGACAATTAAAAGCTAATAAGTTATTACCTGTAATCGATGCTCAATATAATTTTTTATCAGAAACTCCAGATCAAGCCAATAGCTTTAATGCTTCATCTTATAAGGCAACCATAAACGTTGCATTTCCGCTGTTTTTAAGAAAGGAACGTGGTGATTTAAAATTATCTAAATTAAAATTACAAGATGCTCAATTTACATTTGCAGACACACAACTTCAAATTAAAAATAAAATTGAAGCCATAACACAAGAATTAGAGTCTTATAAGACACAAAATAACCTTATTAAAACAATCGTTGCGGACTATCAGACGTTACTAAGTGCTGAAGAACGTAAATTTAGTTTTGGAGAAAGCTCAGTGTTTTTAATAAATAGTAGAGAGAACAAATTAATAGATTCTCAAGTAAAAGCAATCAAGCTTAATAACAAGTTTAATGCTACAAAAGCGAAGTTGTTTAACAGTTTAGGATTAGTACCTAATTAGGCTATTCGTCATTTTTAGGATTTGGATCAGCTTCAGATTTATCCTCTTCCTGAGATTTTAACTTAAGCACACTACCCTTTTCTTTAACAACAATAATTGATGCTTTAACACCTGTTGCAAGATTCCATTGGTTTGCTGCAATAACGTTACCTGCCTCATCCAACACCTGAAACTCTGCTGTGTTTGGACCAGACGTTCCTTGGTTTAAGGCCTGAAAATCTATTTTATTAATTCCTTCGTCTAAATAAATAAGCAGTCCGTTAAATCCAGAAGTTAACGTTACACTAGGTACCATAATATCATCATTTAAAAAAACACGTATAGCATCTCCATCAGGATATTGATGATCTCTATAAATAATATTTACGGTTTTGGCAGTCGTTTTATATTCTCCTAAAAACTGATTAACCAAACTTCCGTTATTAGATTTTTCGTCATCTTCCTTAAACTTAAGCTGCTTTTTTAATTGTTTATTAAACAATTCTGCTGGATTTCTAAAGTTATTATCCTCTTCAATCATCGAGAACTCTTTTTTAGGTTTAACAGCAGTTTGCACCTCTTTAGGCGCAATAATTTTATTGTTATTTGCAGCATCAGGTTTAACCGTTTCTGCTTCTGGAGCAGGCTCTATAATTAATTCTGGATCATCTTTAGGGTCTTCAGATTCTATTGCAGGAATGGCAAAACCATTATTCTGACTGTCTATTTGTGCATAACCACATAAAGAAACACTGAAAAGAATTAAAAAAGAAATGTAAAATTTCATGGTATTATAATCTATTATTAGTCGAAAATAAACCAAAAATCATACCTAAATGCTAAAAATATATTAATACTCTAATAATTTTAGCAATTCACCTTCAAATTTATCTCTAGAAAGGTATTGATCTTCTAATTGGTTTATAAATGGTATTGGTGTATCTAAACTTGCTACACGTTTGACTGGAGCGTCTAATTGCTCAAAACAATGTTCCATTATTAGTGCAGATATATCACTTGCTATTCCACCAAATAACGAGTCTTCTTGCAATATAATAGCTCTACCTGTCTTTTTAACTGACGCGTAAATAGTATCTGTATCTAAAGGTTGTAAAGTTCTTAAATCAATAACGTCTGCTTTAATATTTGGATGTTTTTCTAGTGTATTTAAAGCCCAATGTACTGCTGCTCCATAAGCTATTACAGTAACATCATTTCCTGATTGTAAGGTTGCAGCTTTGCCAAACGGAATTGTAAAATAATCGGTTGGAACCTGTTGTCTAATACTTCTATATAATGCTTTATGTTCAAAAAACAAGACAGGATTTGGATCGTTAATAGCTGTAGCTAAAAGCCCTTTAGCATCATACGGAAACGCTGGATAAACCACCTTTAAACCTGGTGTTTTGGTAAACCAAGCTTCATTAGTTTGACTATGAAAAGGTCCTGCTGCAACGCCTGCACCACATGGCATTCTTAAAACAACATCTGCATTTTGGTTCCAACGGTAATGTGATTTTGCTAAATAATTGACCACAGGATTAAAACCTGAGGTCACAAAGTCACTAAATTGCAACTCGACAACACTTTTAATTCTTGCAATGCTTAAACCCATTGCAGTTTCGATAATAGCAGATTCACAAATTGGAGTATTACGTACTCGGTCTTTTCCAAATTGCGCTACAAAACCATCAGTTATTTTAAATACACCACCATATTCGGCAACATCTTGACCCATAATTACTAAATCATCGTGACGCTCCATGGATTGTTTTAATCCTTCAGATATAGCATCAATTAATCGTAATTCTTCAGTATTGCTATTTTCTTTAAATTCTTGATATTCAAAGTTTTGAAATACATCATTTAATTCATTGCTTTCAACAGGAACGATTGGAGTTTCCGCGTAAGCGATATCTAAATTATCATTAATTTCTTTAATAATTTCCTCTTTTAAATCTGCAATAATTGTTTCATTTAAAAGTGCTTGTTGTATTAAATACTCTTGAAAATTATCAATAGGATCTTTAGCAGCCCATTGATCCATTAAGTCTTGTGGCACATATTTGGTACCACTAGCCTCTTCGTGTCCTCGCATTCTAAAGGTTTTAAACTCGATTAGAACAGGACGCGGATTTTCTCGCATACTTTTTACAATGTCATTTAATTTAGTGTAAACTTCTAAGATATTATTACCATCAATTATATGGCTTTCCATACCGTAACCAATAGCTCTGTCTGCTAAATCTTTACAATTATATTGCTCTGTAGTTGGTGTAGATAAACCATATCCATTATTTTCTATACAAAACAACACTGGTAATTGCCATACAGAAGCTACGTTTAACGCTTCGTGTATATCACCTTCACTTGTTCCGCCTTCTCCTGTAAATACAGCAGTAACTTGATTTTTGTTTTTAAGTTTTGATGCCAATGCAATCCCATCTGCAACGCCAAATTGAGGTCCTAAATGACTAATCATTCCCACAATATTAAACTCTTGTGTTCCAAAATGAAAACTTCTGTCACGACCTTTAGTAAAGCCATTAGCTTTTCCTTGCCACTGCGAAAACAACCTATGCAAAGGGATGTCTCTTGTAGTAAAAACACCTAAATTTCTGTGCATTGGCAAGATGTATTCTTCCTTATCTAAAACTGAAGTAACGCCAACAGATATGGCTTCTTGACCAATTCCAGAAAACCATTTACTTACCTTACCTTGACGTAGTAAAATCAGCATTTTCTCTTCTATTAATCTTGGTTTTAGCATACGCTTATAAAGATTTAAAAGCGTCGTGTTATCTAGAGTTCTTTTATCAAAAGTCATTATCGTTTTTTCTAATACTGCTGTTTTCATAAATAGCGTTTGTCAAATATAGAATAATTGCTTAAAAGTAAATCAGCGCTTTTAAAAAAATATGACTATCATTTTTCCAATGTTTTCGCTACATTTGTATATATTACACTTATAAAATAATAAAGATGAATAGCATACCTAGCGTTAATTTAAAGGATTTTACATCTGGAGATCCTGTTAGAAAACAAAAATTTGTTGCTGAGATAGGAAAAGCCTATGAAGAAATAGGGTTTGTAGCCTTAAAAGGACATTTACTTGATGAAGCCTTAGTTGACGATTTATATAAAGAAATAAAAAACTTTTTCTCTTTACCATTAGAGACCAAACATAACTACGAAATTCCAGGTATTGGAGGACAACGTGGATATGTGTCTTTTGGAAAAGAAAGTGCAAAAGGAAAAAAAGAAGGAGATTTAAAAGAGTTTTGGCATTTTGGACAATACGTTGAAGATGATGCTGAACGTGCAAAGGAATATCCTGAAAATGTTACGGTTAATGAGTTGGCTCATTTTAATGAAGTCGGTAAAAAAGCCTACCAAAAATTAGAAGAAACTGCCAAATACGTGTTACGTGCTTTAGCGTTATACTTAGGTTTAGAAGAAACTTATTTTGATAATTACATCCACAACGGAAACTCAATTTTACGTCCTATCCACTATCCTCCTATTACTCAAGAGCCTGATAATGCTGTACGTGCTGCTGCACATGGTGATATTAATTTAATCACATTATTAATGGGTGCACAAGGTCGTGGATTACAAGTGCAAAACCATAATGGCGAATGGATTGATGCTATTGCAGAGCCAGACGAATTAATGATTAATGTTGGTGATATGTTATCAAGACATACCAACAACAAATTAAAATCTACAATACATAGAGTTATTAATCCACCTAGAGAACTTTGGGGAACTTCACGTTATTCAATTCCTTTTTTCATGCATCCAATTAGCGAAATGAAACTAGATGTTTTAGATAGTTGTGTAGATGATGCTAATCCAAAACAATTTGAAGATATTACAGCTGGAGAGTTTTTAGACGAACGTTTAAGAGAACTTGGGCTTAAAAAATAAGTTAACAGGCATTAGACTTTAGTTGATAATCATTGACTAAAGTCTACATATCTGTAAACGGAATACTACTACAATGGATTTAAAAGATCAATTAAAAAATCTTTTTCCAGATCACGAGTCGGAAAATATCGAAGAACAAGAAGACAATAGTGATATCTGGCTACAAGACGACCCTATACTTTGTAAATACGAAAAACGTAAAGGTAAACCTATTACAATTTTGGAAGGGTATACTGGAGCTACAGAAGATTTTAAACTTTTGGCCAAAGAGCTAAAACAAACATTAAGTGTTGGTGGAAGTTTTAAAGACGATAAGATTATTATACAAGGTGATTATCGCGATAAAATAATGGCTATTCTTAAAGACAAGGGTTTTAACGTTAAACGTGTTGGAGGTTAATAATGAGTCAAACTAGTCTGCATATTACCAATGGATCTAACGTTACAGATTACCTTAAAAAATTAAAATTTGAAGGTGAAATGCTAACCTGGCATGAAATGTTGTGTGAAGGTCCAACAGTTAAAGAAATTGATACGCCTAAGTTTTTTAAAATAAGAAAAACATTTTTAGAAAATGCTTATGATGTCGAATATGACGTGAATAGCATTACAACGGAGTATAACAAACTAAATGATGTCTCTAACTACACCCAAATTATTTTATGGTTTGAGTACGATCTTTTTTGCCACATTAACTTAATAGCTGCTATTAGTTTAATTAAACAAAAAGGAATAAAGTTACCTTTATATTTAGTTTGTAGTGGTCGTATTGAAGGCGAAAAGGACTTAAAAGGACTTGCGCAATTATCTGAAAAACAACTATTAAAAGAGTTTGAAAATAAAATCAAATTAAATGTTGATGATATTGCAACTGCACAAAAAGCTTGGCGAATATATTGTGAGGAAGACCATAATTTATTAAAAGAGTTAATTGTTAGACCTTCTAGTTTTAAATATTTAAGCAATTGCTTAAAAGCACATTTACGTCGTTTTCCGGATACAAGAAGTGGTTTAAATACCTTAGAGTACAATACTTTAAAATTAATTAAAGAATACAAAATTAAATCACGCCATCACCTACTTGGATACTGTTTACATTATCAAGGCTATTATGGTTTTGGGGATTTACAATTAGAACGTATGATTGATAGGTTACACCTATTTTATGACGAAACTGAAGAGACATTGATGCTTAATAGAAATGGGCATTTAGCATTAGAGCATCAAAAAAACTTCTTTAAAATAATTGATACCAATTTTAGATTTGGAGGCGTTAATAAAGCGGACTACCAATACAATAAAACAGAAAATAAATTAATACATACCATATAAATGGCTATACAAGAATCAGAATTAATTTTAAATCCTGATGGTAGTGTTTACCATCTTAATTTAAAACCAGAACATATTGCAGATACAATAATTACTGTAGGTGATCCTGACCGCGTTTCTGGAGTAACAAAATACTTTGATTCGGTTGAGTTTACAACCCGTAAAAGAGAGTTTCATACTCAAACTGGAATGTATAAAGGTAAACGTATAACCGTTATATCAACTGGAATAGGAACTGATAATATCGATATTGTGTTTAATGAATTAGACGCTTTGGTTAATATAGATTTAAAAACCAGAACTATAAATAAAACGCATAAGTCGTTAGATATTATCCGTATTGGTACTTCTGGATCTATCCAAAAAGAAATTGGTATTGACACGTTTTTAATAAGTGAAAAAGCTTGTGGATTTGACAGTTTACTTCACTTTTATAATAGTAAACACATCCAACAAACAGACGTTGCAGAGGCTTTAGTAGCACATACAAATTGGTCTTCGGACAAATCAAAACCTTATGTTGTCACAGCAGATAAAGATTTAGCTGCAAAGCTAGAATCTGACCAAACCACTAAAGGTTTTACAGCAACAAATGTAGGGTTTTATGGACCACAAGGTCGTGTGTTAAGGTTGTCTATTCAGGATAACGATTTAAACGATAAACTTGCTAGTTTTAATTTTAACAATCAACCTATTACTAATTTAGAAATGGAAACCGCAGGAATTTATGGTTTATCTAAATTATTAGGTCATCGCGCAGTATCTATGAATGCTATTATAGCCAATCGTGCAACCGGAGAATTTAGTCAAGATCCTAAAAAAGTAGTAGATCAATTAATTACATATACGTTAGACAAAATAGTTAGTTAAGATGAAGCAGATTAATATTGGTGGTGTCCCAGAACATTTTAACCTAGCTTGGTATTTAGGATTAAAAAATGGCGAGTTTAAAGAAGAAGGTATCAACTTACGTTGGAAAGACTATTTTGGTGGTACAGGTGCTATGTGCAAAGGATTAAGAGATGGTGATATAGACATGGCTGTCATCCTAACAGAAGGTATTATTAAAGATATTATTGATGGTAATAAATCTAAAATTGTTCAAGTATTTGTAAAAACACCATTAATATGGGGAATTCATGTGGCTGCAAAATCACAATACAATACCATTGAAGATTTAAAAGGAACTAAAGCTGCTATTAGTAGATATGGTTCTGGATCGCATTTAATGGCTTACATTAATGCAGAAAATAACGGTTGGGATTTAGAAAAAGATTTAGATTTTGAAGTTATAAAAAGTTTAGATGGAGCTGTTGAAGGCTTATCCCAAGGAAAAGCAGACTACTTTATGTGGGAAAAATTTACCACAAAACCATTAGTAGATAATGGTACGTTTAGACGCGTAGACAATTGTCCTTCACCTTGGCCTTGTTTTGTTATAGCTGTAAGAGAAGAGTTTTTAAAAACCAACAAAGACGACGTTAAAGCTATTTTAAACATTGTTAATGCCACAACCCAAGAGTTTAAAGACATACCAAGTATTGACCGTATGATTGCTAATCGTTACGAGCAAGAATTGGAAGATGTGCAGGAATGGCTTGGTTTAACCGAGTGGTCTCAAGACAATATTTCTGAAAAAACCGTCCAAAAAGTACAAGACGAATTATTGGCATTAAACATTATTCCTGAAAAATGGAAGTATGAAGATTTAGTTGCCGATATATAAACAATAAAAAATGCCTCACTAAAAATGAGGCATTTTTATTTGTATTATATATCAAATATACTAGTATAATCACTCACAACTAATCGCTTTAACTACAAAAGATAGTTTTATAAAATGAGAACGTTTGACATAAAACGCAAAGCAGTTTCAAAAAACTACAACAATTATAAATCTACCAATTTATTAAATCCAATCCATTTGATGCTAATAAGCTATTAGTCTGACTAAAATGTTTATTTCCAAACCAATATCCACGATTAGCGCTTAAAGGCGAAGGATGTCCAGAGGTTAATATATGGTGTTTTGTACCATCTACTAACTTCGATTTTTTCTTTGCAAATCCTCCCCAAAGCAAAAACACAACATTTTCCTTTTGATTGCTAATAGTTTTAATTACTGCATCTGTAAAGGTTTCCCAACCTTTATTTTGATGACTGCCTGCTTCATGTGCTCTAACGGTTAAAGTGGCATTTAGTAAAAAAACGCCTTGTTTAGCCCAATGCTCTAAATTTCCGCTTGACGGATAAGGTGTATTTAAATCCGTTTCAATTTCTTTAAAAATGTTTACTAAAGATGGAGGATGTTTTACACCATCATTAACACTAAAAGATAATCCATTGGCTTGATTGTAATTGTGGTAAGGATCTTGACCAATAATCACGACTTTTAAAGCCTCTAAAGTACAGGTATTAAAAGCATTAAATATTAAATCTTCTGGCGGAAAACAAGTTTCTGTTTTATATTGATTGTCCACATATTGAGTTAAATCTTTAAAATAAGGTTTATCAAATTCGGTTTGTAAATATTTTTTCCAACTTTCATGGATAGTGACGTTCATATCTTGTTTATTTTTGCTGCAATGTGCTTTAAATGGTATGCTAAAAATAATACTATCTTTAATAACACTAAACCAATATTTAAAATATTAAATAACCCTCTAAAACTCAACTTTTAGTAATATTGAAAACTGTTTTAATTTATATAAAATAGCATTTGATTATCAAAAAGCTGAATACATCATACATGAAAACACTTAAATTTCCTTCTGCTCAAACCATTTTATTAATTATTGCAGGATTAGTGACATTACTAACTTGGTTAGTTCCTGCTGGTAAATACCAAACTTTAGGGTACGATAAAACAGCTAATCAATTTACAAGAGTTAGTTTGGAGGAATCTGTTACCTTACCTGCAACTCAGGAAACGTTGGAGACTTTAAATATTAAAATCCCATTAGAAAAATTTACAAATGGTGACATTTACAAACCTATTAATATTCCAAATACCTACCAACAGCTGGAAGCCAAACCACAAAGTTTTTACGACTTTGTAAAGTCGCCAGTTAAGGGTATTATTGAGGCTTCAGACATTATTTTTCTTGTTTTAATTATTGGAGGATTAATTGGTATTATTAATAGTACAGGTGCTTTTGATGCTGGTATTGGATGGTTAGCTAATGCTTTAAAAGGTCGCGAGTTTATCCTGATTATACTTGTTACTGTGTTGGTAGCTGCTGGTGGAACAACGTTTGGCTTTGCTGAAGAGACTATTGCCTTCTTCCCTATTCTAATTCCTGTGTTTTTGGCAGCAAAATATGACGCAATGGTTGGTATTGCGTGTATTTTTTTAGGAAGCTCGATTGGTACTATGTGCTCTACTATAAATCCGTTTAGTACTATTATTGCTAGTGATTCGGCTGGAATTAGTTGGACCACAGGATTATGGATTCGTCTTTTTATGTTGTTTGCCTGTCTGACTATTGCTTTAATTTATATTATTAGATATGGTAAACGTGTCCAAAAAGATCCTACAAAATCTATTATTTATGACCAACAACAGCAAATTGCTGCTTTATTTACACAAAACAACTCAAAAACAGTAACCTTTACAACACGTCTTAGGTTATCCTTAATTGTATTTGCACTTTGCTTTATTATCATGATTTATGGTGTTGTCGCTTTAGAGTGGTGGTTTGTGGAGATGACTTCTACTTTTTTAGTTGGTAGTATTTTAATTGGTGTTATCGCTAATATTAAAGAAGCAGATTTTATAGACACCTTTGTAAAAGGTGCAGGAGATTTATTAGGTGTGGCTTTAATTATTGGTATTGCACGTGGTGTAACCGTTATTATGGCAGATGGCTTAATTAGTGACACGTTATTACATTATGCTAGCGGAATGACACAAGGTATGAATAAAGGTGTTTTTGCTAGTGCCTTAACTGCTATTTACGCTGGTTTATCCTTTTTTATACCAAGTAGTTCTGGTATGGCAGTATTAACTATGCCAATCATGTCACCTTTAGCAGATAGTGTTGGTATTGGTAGAGAGGTTGTGGTTAACGCGTATCAATTTGGTATGGGATTATTTTATTTTATCAATCCAACAGGTTTAATTTTAGCCTCTTTAGCTGTGGTTAAAGTTGGATTTAATAAATGGCTAAAATTTGTAATGCCATTATTTATTATGCTAATTATATTTACTGTAGTTGTCATGACAGTGACTAGTTACATGTAAACGTAACCTATCAGATATTACTAATTATCTGTTTTAAATCAGATATTACCAATTATCGTATTATTAGCAGATATATTTGCATATCGTCTTAAAAACAGATATCTTTATAAAAATTAATAGTACTATGATTGCAGTTTTAACAGGAGACATCATTAATTCAAGACAAGGTAATGTCTTGCAATGGTTGGATACTTTAAAAAACACCCTAAACCAATATGGACAAGAGCCACACGATTGGGAAATTTTTAGAGGAGACAGTTTTCAATTAGTTACCACACCACAACGTGCTTTATTAGCTGCAATACATATAAAAGCAGCCATAAAAGAAAGCAAATTATACGATGTCAGAATCGCAATTGGTTTAGGCAATCAAACCCATAAGGCTAAAAAAATTGCCGAATCCAATGGTCCTGCTTACGTTAACTCTGGATTAGCTTTTGAAAACCTAAAAAAGCAAACACTAGCCATAAACGCTAACCAACCAGATTGGGACCAACCCTTAAACATCATGCTAAACTTAGCCTTATTAACCGCAAATAACTGGAGCAGCACAGTTGCCAATGTTATTGTAACGGTTATGGAGCATCCCACAAAAAACCAAAAAGAAATAGCAACACTATTAGGTAAATCCCAAAGTAATATCAGCGAAGCCTTAAAACGTGGTGGCTATGACGAGGTCATGCAACTAAACACCTACTACCAACAACAACTACAAAAATTATGATGCTATTAGTCCTAAAATTAGTCCTAGCACACGCAATTGGCGATTTTGTCCTGCAACCAGACCAATGGGTAAAAGACAAAACCATAAAAAAGCACAAGTCCAAATACCTATATTTTCATGTGCTAATACACGCCTTAGCATTACTAGTATTACTACAATTTAATGCCAACTATTGGATAGGAATAGTCAGCATAGTCGTCTCTCATTACATAATAGATGTCATTAAACTTAATCTAACCAAAAAAATAAACCCAAGACTACTATTTATATTAGATCAAATAGCACACCTAATAGTCATTGCAATAGTCGCATTAAGTTACACGCAATATAGCTTTGATATCAACACATTATACTCTAAAAACGTCTTAGCATTACTACTATCCTTAATAGCTATAACTAGTATCGCATCCGTAATCATGCGCTTAGTCATGAGCAAATGGATCCTGGACGAGGACGATGCAAACGACTCTTTAGAAAAAGCAGGAAAATACATTGGTATACTAGAGCGACTATTTGTATTTGGTTTTATAATCATCAATCAATGGAGTGCTATAGGACTATTAATAGCAGCAAAATCCGTGTTTAGATTTGGCGATTTATCCAAAGCCAAAGACCGTAAATTAACCGAATATATTTTAATAGGTACACTACTTAGTTTTGGAATAGCCATAAGCGTTGGATTACTCTACAATTTTATAATAGCCTAACCACAAATTAATAGTATAACGCTTTCGCGGAAATAATGCCATAAGCCACTTACCTACTACCGAAACTATAAAACCAAACCTAAACAGGTTACATTATAGCAACAGTTATAACCACCTTGACAAAAAGCACAAACCTTAGTTTGTGCTTTTTATGTTTATAACATTTAATATGATTACGGAATACCGTAATAATACCACCAAAACTTATTTTACATTTGGAAGGCATTACTTTAATATAACGGTCACATATATTAAAATATTAAATCTAACAGTAGTTTTATGAAAAAATGTCTTTGGTGTTTAAAATCAGAACCATCAATATCTTTCAAAAAAAAAGCACATACTATTCCTAAATCATTAGGAGGTGAAAATATAAATAATAATGTTTGCGATAGCTGCAATGAATATTTCGGAAATAAACAGGAAGAAAATTTCTCAATAGAAGAAGCTCTAAAAGAAGCATTTAATATAACAAGGAAAAGAATTTTATTAAGTTCAAAACCTAAAAAACAAGTTGGCAAATTTAAATCAAGATTTTTCGATATAAAAGAAAAAAAAGGTAAATACAAAATACAATACAGAACTTCTTTTAGATTTAATACTCATTTTCAAATTAAATTATGCAATTCATTTAAAAGAGGTCTTTATAAGTTATATTTTGAAGAGTTAAATAGACAACAAAACATTGGATACGAAGATCAATATAACATTATTAGAGAATATGCTAGATATAACGTTAATGACTTACCTGTTTTTTATTTTAAAAGAAAGTTTGGTATGGTAGCTTTAACTGAAAGAGAAGCAGAAACTCCAACTCTTAAATTCAATCGAATGAAATATTTATATTCTAACGATTGTTTCGAAGAAATAGAATTTTTAGGACATGTCTTTGGTTTTCCTAAAAAAGAATTTAGTAAATCCTCATTTGAAAATTATTATTCTGAATCTGTTAAAAAGAAACAAGACACCTTTTTAACTATGACAATAATAAAGAAATTTACAGATATAGATATTACTTGGAGTATTATGAATAATTAGTTTTTTTATTATATAAACCACATTAATTAAATCATCTTATTTGTAATATAATTAAAACTACGTTGCTTCTCTAGTAATCATTATACAAAAATTTTTCATTAAATAATTCCAAACCTGAACTTATAAAACGGTAATCAAAATTTAGTAAGCATAATAAAAAAAATAAAAGGTTTTAAAATATTATCAAAATTTTATACAAACTACAACTTCATTAAAAAACATTCATTACCCTAACAACTCCTATTCTTAATAATTAAAAACCCTCTAAACTAGCATTACATTTAATTTACTTAATTTAGCTACCTAACCTATTCAAGTTACCATAAGCTAACCAAAAGCGCTATAATTTCCACAATACAACAACCCAATGATTATAGATCAAGAACAAATATTTAAAGACGTACTTTCTAAATTAGAAGGTAATATTAACGAACAAAGTTTTTTTAATAAGTTCTTGGAGTTATACCCAGAAGTTTGGAAAAAACATAAAACAAACTATTCAAAATTTAACCGAAGTAAACAATTTGGACAAACCATTCCGTTACCAAAACCTGAAGTTTCTTTGCGTAAAGCCATTAGATTGTGGTTACAAAAGCAGTAAACAGTTAAAACCCAATTTCACATAATATGCAAAAAGTCATAGTTATAGTATTGTTTCTAATAACAACCAATAGTTTTAGTCAAGAGTTAAACTGTTCAGCATTTAAAAACGGAACATTTACTTACACAGATCCAGATTACGCAGACTTACTAACTATCAGGACAGACTCTATACAAATAGACACTTACCCAAAACTAAATTTGGAAATGACAAGCACTGTGACTTGGCTTTCGGATTGTAAATATCAAATGGTTTACACTAAAGTTAACGATTCTAAAATGCAACCCATAATTGGTGTCAAATATGTTATTGAAATCATTGAGATTAACGACAATAAAATTATATGTCAAACCGACTCTGGAGACGTTATAGTAAAACAAGAAATGATTAAGCTAAAATAGTAACCTGAAATAGCCAAAATGACCAAAAAAAACATCCTTCAAAATCCGACAAAAACTAACCTAATCGTTTTTACTTTATTATGGATGGTATCTGTAATTTTAATTACTTTAAGTGTAACAGACTTATTTACAAAAAGCGTTTTTCAAAAAAGATATATTCCTATTTTTATTATAGTTTTAGCGTCATCTAGAATGGTAGCTAAACTGTATTATAATTACTTTAAAAATAAAAAAAACCAACCAATCGCAAGTTAAAGTGTTTCTTGTATTAGATATTTATTAATCAAATCTTAAAATGATAAATAACTATTTAAACTATAATTTAAAATCCCATCGCAATTCCGTAAATTTGTAATGCTAAAAAAAGAATAATTAACGCTTATTACCAGTTTTTCGTTGTCACGAAAAATAATATAGATGATAAACATTCACGAAAAGACATTACAAGATTTAGAGTTTTCTACCGTTTTAGAGCAAGTAAGCGAGTATTGCGTTACTGCTTTAGGTAACCAAAAAGCACTAAGTATTTTACCATATAAAGACAAAGAAACGCTACTTAACGCATTACAATTAACTAACGAGTATCTATCGTCTTACTATAATGATAATCGCATTCCAAATCATGGTTTTGACACCATTACTAAAGAGTTGCAATTATTAAAAATAAAAAATACCTATTTAGAAACCCATAGTCTTAAAAAACTAATTTCTATATCCTTAACCGCTAACGATATTGTCAAATTTTTAAAAAAGTTTGATACCTATTATCCAGGTTTACACCAATTCAGCACACAAATTGAAGTTACTACTGCTATTATTGAAAAAGTGGATAGCGTTGTAGACCGTTTTGGAGATGTAAAGGACAATGCTTCGGTATTATTACAAAGCATCAGACAACAAATTAATAAGTTAAAAGGTAAAATTAACTCTAGCTTTACCTCTGCCTTAAACCAATATCATAATCTAGAATATTTAGATGATATTAGAGAGTCTGTGGTGGACAACAAGCGTGTACTAGCTGTAAAAGCAATGTACAGACGTAAGGTTAAAGGTGCCATAATGGGTGGAAGTAAAACAGGAAGCATCGTTTATATCGAGCCTGAAACCACGTTACAACACACCAGAGAACTTAATAATTTAGAATACGAAGAAAGCGAAGAAGTTGTACGTATCCTAAAAGAAGTGACTAATTACATTCGTCATTACTTACCGTTATTAGAGTTATATCAAACCTTTTTAACAGAAGTGGATGTGATTTCCGCGAAAGCGAAATATGCTAAATCCATGAACGCTATTTTACCAGAAATTAGCGAAGACAGAGCCTTATACTTGCGTGATGCCTACCATCCACTACTCTATTTAAACAATTTAGAGAAAAAAGAAAAAACATTTCCGCAAACCATTGGACTTAAAGAAGACAGTCGCATTATTGTGATTTCGGGACCAAATGCTGGAGGTAAATCTATTACATTAAAAACCGTTGGTTTACTGCAAGTCATGTTGCAATCCGGTTTTTTAATTCCTGTGCATGAGCGTAGCAAAGCCTTTTTATTTGATCGTATTGTTAGCGATATTGGAGATAATCAATCCATCGAGAATCATTTAAGTACCTATAGTTACCGTTTAAAACAGATGAATTATTTCTTGAAAAAAATTAACAAGAATACATTGTTTTTAATTGACGAATTTGGTACTGGATCTGATCCAGAATTAGGAGGTGCTTTAGCTGAAACGTTTTTGGAAGAATTTTATGCTAGAAAAGCCTACGGAATTATTACCACACATTACGCTAACCTAAAAATGTTGGCTAATGAAAAGGACGAAATGATTAACGCTAACATGATGTTTGACGAGCGTACCTTGGAACCAATGTACAAATTAGCATTAGGTCAAGCTGGTAGTAGTTTTACGTTTGAAGTCGCACAAAAAAATGGAATTCCGTATAGCTTAATTAACCGTTCTAAAAAGAAGATTGAACGCAGTAAAGTCCGTTTTGATGCCACGATAGCTAAATTACAAAAACAACGTGCTAAGCTTGAAAAAACAAGCGAATCGCTAAAGGTTAATGAAAAGAAAAAACAATCTGAAGCTGATAAATTAGAAGAAATCAATGCTAAAGTTCAGAAAAAACTAGAAAACTATCAAGAGTTATATGACAGCAATCAACGACTGATTTATTTAGGTCAGAAAATGAATGATATTGCAGAGAAATTTTTTAACGATAAGAAGAAAAAAGAGTTAATGTCAGAGTTGTTTAGATTAGTACAAATTGAAAACTCTAAACGAAAAAAAATAACTGCAAAACAAGCTAAAGCCGAAAAAGCTAAAGAGAAGCAAGTTAAACAGGAAGCCGAAAAAACAGTAGAAGTCATCCGTAAAAAGAAGAAAGACGCTAAAGAAAAAGAAAAAAATAAACCTGTAGCACCAAAAGCAATCTTAAAAGTTGGTGATCGCGTAAGGATGAATGATGGTCGTGCTGTTGGTACTATTGATAAGTTTGAAAAAGGCAAAGCAATTGTGAACTATGGTATGTTTACCACTAACGTCAATGTTGATGTTTTAGAGCTTGTTGAGGCTGTTAAAAAGAAATAGTAATATAATAATAATATAATAATAAGTAACATAATGCTTCACAACGTCACTTCGAGTGATTTGTGAGGCACGAGCAAATTGTATCGAGAAGTACATTAAATAATAAAACAATAAGTTCTCGATACACTCCTCCTACGTCGAAGCACTCGAACTGACGTGATGTGATTACTTAAATAGACTACTTACCAAATAACTTGTACATAACCCAAGCTGGTCCAACTAATAAAAACTGTAAATCATCAATAAAACTAGGTTTTTGACCTTCTACCTTATGACCATAAAATTGACCAATCCAAGCTATAATAAATAACGCTAAAGAGAAATAAACTAAAGGAACATATTGCGCAATAATATAATTAAGCACAAGACAAAAAGCCGAAAACAATAACATTTGTATCCCAACTTTTACAGACAGTCTAAAATAAAATAACACCAAGGTTATAACTAATAAAACAAAAGCCCAATTAGCAATAATGGGATGAGGTAAAATCGAGTTTAAAACACCACTAGGTATTGACATAAACAAACCAACAACACTAAAAAATATAGCTGGCACACATATAAAATGTATAGAAATGTTTGTCGGATTTTGATGACTGACAGCATAACTATCAAACCATTGTTGTAAAGTTCTCATATAATTGAATTTTGTAAATATATTAATTTATTTTTGTGATATGCAAAATTTACCAAACGACAAATCGCTTATTCTTTTTGATGGTGTATGCAACCTTTGCAACACATCAATACAATTTGTTATAAAACACGATACTAAAAATAAGTATTTATTTGCACCTTTACAAAGTAATATTGGTCAGTCTATTATCCAGAAATATAACTTGGATACTAGCAAAACGGACTCCATACTACTCTATTCCAATAGTAAAGGCTTAAAGGTTAAATCGACTGCTGCTTTAATAATAGCGACACACTTGGGATTTCCGATAAATATGTTAGGTGTTTTTTTTATAGTACCTACATTTATTAGAAATTGGGTGTATGACTTTGTAGCTAAAAACCGTTATAGATGGTATGGCAAAAAAGAAGCTTGTATGATTCCTACTCCAGAATTAAAAGCTAAATTTTTAGATTAATAAGCTTTGACTCATTCAAAGGTATGCTTCCCTCATTAAAAACACCTGTTTACTCAATTACAATTTTATAACACTAGCTAGTCTATTAACTTTGAGTATGAGGTTGGTTATAGCCTCAAAACAGTTACGTTAACTCAAGCCTAACTTCTGTTAGTTAGGAATAGATTGCGTTTTAGTTTAAGGAATGTCTAACCTTAAATTAGCATAGTATTATACTTAGGACAAAAAACTGTTT
This sequence comes from Olleya sp. Ti.3.14, assembly GCF_038154885.1. Taxonomy (NCBI): domain Bacteria; kingdom Pseudomonadati; phylum Bacteroidota; class Flavobacteriia; order Flavobacteriales; family Flavobacteriaceae; genus Olleya; species Olleya sp. Ti.3.14. Next base: position 102,004 of record NZ_JBAKAO010000001.1, on the reverse strand, counting down.
TGAGGCTTTTTAATTTTGCCCTAAGGCTTAATCAAAAGTTGCTCTAAACTAAGCTTTTAGTATTTTTTTTAATAAATTATAAGCAGCTTTCTCCATTTGATCCATTTCACCATCTGCAAAAGCCATAAGTTTTATATCTGCAAATAGATCTGCAAAATCATTGCGATAATAATCATGAGTTTTAACTGCTTCAATTATATTTTGAATACTTTGATAGTCGTTATCTTCTTCAAATTTTTCGTGTACACGATTATAAACGTCTTTATTAACTCTAGAAAGAATATAATTTTTTTCTTTTTTAGTTTCGTCTAAATCTGAATGTGCTATAAATATTAAAATATAGGCTAGCAATTCATCTTTAGACCATGTATTTGGTTGTTTCATTATTGAAGATTTTAAAGTTCCGTATTCTGTCCACGATCCATCGTAAACACTATTATTATAACCTATAATTGTTGCTGCTAAGCTTAAAACAGAAGCTGTAATACCAGAGCCACAACTAAATATTATGTGCTGATTCTGCTTTAAAATAGTTTCAAAAATCAGACGCAACTCTTCTTTAGACTTAAGCTTGTAACCTTCCAAAATAGCATCGTGCGGTAAATTTATCGAGTTTGGTATTGTTCCTGATCGTAATCCAGCTCTAGGCTCGACAATTTTACTAGTAAATCTATCTTTTGATCTAGCATCTATAATAGTAAAATCAGGATCTTTACTAATAGCTTCAAGCGACTCAAAATAGACTACATTATTTGGATTATATTTTGTAGTAAAATTACCTGGTTTATAGTCTAAATTATGTGTTTTTTCTGTTTTATAACCTTGTGCTTCCCATTCTGGCAAACCACCATCTAAAACTGCAACATTATTATGTCCAAACGTTTTAAGTAACCACCAAGCACGTGGACTAGAATAAATGCCTAAAGCATCATAAACAACAATATAACTATCGTTATTAATCCCTAAACGTTGTGCTTCTGTTTCAAACTGAACTTCTGAAGGTATTGTATTAGGAAACCTTGCTTTAACGTCACTAAAAGCATTTTTTATATCAAAAAATCGCGCATTAGGAATATACTTTTGATTCGGTTTTAAAGATTGACTTCCAACTTTTGGTATAGACGCATCCAATACAATTAGCTGGTCACGATTAATGTTGGCCTTTAACCAATCCACCGAAACAATAGTATCAAATCCATCCATAATTACTTTTTAATTTATATGTATTAAACCATTAAACGTATTAAAATTAGTAGTTTATTTTACATTTTCATAATTATCATCCCATTCTTTAGCCTTAGGATTATCATGTAATTTACCTAAGGACTTAGCTACTAACATAGATACAGTTGCATCTCCTGTTACATTAACTACAGTTCTGCACATATCTAATGGTCTGTCAACCGCAAAAATTAAGGCTAACCCAATAGGTAGTAATTCTGCAGGAAACCCTATAGCTTCTAATACAATAACTAACATAACCATACCAGCACTTGGTACTGCAGCACTACCAATAGAAGCTAATAAAGCGGTACCTACAATAACTAATTGATTTGTAAAAGTTAGTCCTTCAGGCCAAATAACTTGCATAATAAATACAGCAGCAATACCTTGGTATAAACTTGTACCATCCATATTAACCGTTGCTCCTACTGGTAAAACAAATCCTGCGACTTCTTTATCAACACCTAAATGCTCCTCTACACGCTCCATTGTTACTGGTAATGTAGCAGCACTACTTGATGTAGAAAAGGCTAATAATTGCGCTGGACTAAATTGTTTTAAAAACCATAAAGGTGATTTTTTAGTAACCACTTTGACTAGCATTAGGTAGAAGCAAATCATTAAAAATAAACCAAATACTACGCATGCTGCATAACCCAATAGTTTAACCAATATCGTGGTATCATCAAATGCGATAATTACATTTGCCATTAGTGCAAATACTGCATAAGGAGCAAACAACATAATTAAATCCACCATTTTCATAACCACTTCATTTAAAGAATCAAAGAAATCAACTAATGGTTTGGCTTTTTTCTCCGGAATTAATAGTAAGCATATACCCACAAATAAAGCAAAGAATATAACCTGTAACATCGCTGGCTCTGCAAACGAATTAAATATATTACTAGGAAAAATATCTACTAAAGGTTGTAATGGTCCAGCTTCTTTAGTCACTTTGGCTTTACCTATCATAACATCTGCATTACCTTGGTATGCTGTTTTGATGTTCTCGATTGTATCTTGAGGCATTCCTTCGCCTGGTTTAATAATATTAACAATACTTAAACCAATAACTATAGCTATAACAGTTGTCCCAATATAAATACCTATAGTACGTAAGCCCATAGATTTAATTTTAGAGATATCTTTTAAATCAGAAATTCCTTTTATTAGTGATGCTAATATTAACGGAACAGCAATCAATTTTAATAGATTAATAAAAATAGTTCCAAAAGGTGCTATCCAATCTCCAACAAAACCTCTACCTCCATCAACGCTATTCATTAAAAATCCAAAAATGATACCTAATACCATTCCTATTATAATTTTCCAGTGTAATGCAAGTTTTTTCATATCTTTTGGTAGTTGTTCCTTTTAAAAAGTACTTTTTTTAAGTTATTAAATTAGTTTTTCTTCCTATTGTTTTATGTCTCCAAACTTCGTAAAGATGACACGTTGTATGTTCTTGATTTGGATTGTCTAATGGTAATTGTGTTTGTATTGTTTTTGCTTTATCATAGTCCGTTATTAATCCATAATCATTTAAATCTGAAGGTAAAAATGTAGCATCAAAACCTCCTGCATTTGATAAAGCACTAGTATCTCCTGTAACCTCAATTAAGTCATAGCCTACAAAATCAAAATGTGCTGTTAAGTTAGCTTTTTCACTATTAGGTTGTTTGACTATTGCTAACAAATTAAAATATTGCAACTCTTTTACTTTTTCAAGCACAAAGTCTAAATCATTAAAATAAAACATGACCATGCCTTGATCTGTAATAATATGATCCCAATCCTTTACCGAATCTAAATCAGGCATAAAAGACAACCTATTTAAGTTACCATCTAAAGATACTAATTCTGTTAGATGTGTCAAATCAGAATAAGCTATAAAATCGACCCAACTAAATCCCGTTTTACTTTCAGGATCAAAGGTGTTTAAAGCGGTATAATAAATTTGAGGGTCCATTTAAATATTATAAACTAAGTTATTAGACTATATTTTATTTAAGAATATGTCTTATTGATCAATAAATAATCAGCTAATACTAAAGCTGCCATAGCTTCCACAATAGGTACAGCTCTTGGTACTACACAAGGATCATGTCTTCCTTTTCCTTGCATTTCTACTATTTCACCGGCTCTATTAATGGTTTCATATTTTTGTATTAAAGTAGCCACAGGTTTAAATGCAACTCTAAAATAAATATCCATTCCGTTACTAATACCACCTTGTATACCTCCTGATAGGTTAGTTTTTGTGCTTCCGTCAATATTAAATAAGTCGTTATGCTCGCTACCTTTCATTTTAGCACCACAAAATCCGCTACCAAATTCAAAACCTTTAACAGCATTAATGGATAACATTGCTTTGCCTAATTCGGCATGCAGTTTATCAAAAACAGGTTCGCCTAAACCTATTGGTACATTTTGAAGCACACAAGTTACTGTACCTCCAATAGTATCACCTTCTTTACGGATTTGTTTAATACGTGTAATCATTTTTTCAGCTATAGCTGAATCCGGACAACGCACAGCATTGCTTTCAATTTTAGTGAAATCTAAATCTTGATACGGTTTGTCTATAAATATATCTCCAACTGAAGACGTAAAAGCATTAATTTTTACATTTTTTAAAACTTGCTTAGCAATTGCGCCTGCAACGACACGACTAGCAGTTTCTCTGGCAGAACTACGACCTCCTCCTCTATAATCTCTTAAACCATATTTTTTTTCGTAGACATAATCTGCGTGACTTGGTCTATAACTATCTTTGATGTGCGAATAGTCATGAGATTTTTGATTAGAGTTTTCGATAATAAATCCAATTGGCGTACCTGTTGTAACGCCTTCAAATATTCCTGACAAAAATTTAACTTCATCTGGCTCTTTACGCTGAGTTACAATTGCAGACTGGCCTGGTTTACGTCTATTCATTTCCGTTTGGATAGCCTCCAAATCTATTTCTATTCCTGGAGGACATCCATCAATAATTCCTCCAATAGCTACACCATGAGATTCTCCAAAAGTGGTGAGTTTAAATAAGTTTCCGAAGCTATTACCTGCCATAAATAAATTAATTTACGCTAATGTAATCATAAATAATAGTCAAACAAAACCAATATAATTTCAACTTATAAAAATTGGTAATGATATCTTAACAATTAGCTTATAATTAGATAATTATGCAATAATGTTAGATTAACACTACAATTTGATATTTGCATTAGTAATCAAGAAACTAAACCGTATTGAAATTAAAAAGAAAAGTTGAAGTTGTAGTCATATCAGATGTCCATTTAGGTACTTATGGTTGTCATGCTAAACAATTGTTGACTTACTTAAGTAGCGTTGATCCTAAACATTTAATACTAAATGGTGATATTATAGATATCTGGCAGTTTAACAAACGTTATTTTCCCAAATCACACATGCAAGTTATAAAAAAGATAGTCTCTTTAGCTGCAAAAGGCACCAAAGTGACTTATATAACTGGTAATCATGATGAAATGCTGAGAAAATTTACAGACTCAGAGATTGGAAATATATCCATTGTTAACAAATTGGTACTAGAATTAGACGGTAAAAAAGCATGGTTTTTTCATGGTGATGTTTTTGACGCGTCCATACAAAGCGCCAAATGGCTAGCTAAATTAGGCGCTTACGGTTATGACCTTTTAATATTAATTAATAAAGTCTTTAATTGGATATTGGTAACTTTAGGTAAAGAACGCTATTCATTATCTAAAAAAATAAAAAGTAGTGTCAAAGGTGCTGTACGCTTTATTAGTAATTTTGAAAAAACAGCGACAGACTTAGCCATAGAAAATGGTTATGATTACGTTATTTGTGGTCATATCCACCAACCAAAAAATGAAATAGTTGAAACTAAAAAAGGCACCACAAACTATTTAAACTCTGGAGATTGGGTAGAAAATTTTACAGCTTTGGAGTATCAATTTAAACGTTGGAAATTATATAGATATAGTGAGGATAAATTATCTGCTTTTTTTGCTGATGAAGACATTAAAGAGATGTCAGAGCAAGAATTAATTGCAGCTATAACCATTATGAAGCCTTTTAAAACATCTAAATAAGCGATAATTTTGGAGTTTGTTATAGTTTGTGTTAATTTGTTAAAAATTACATACCTATGACTTTTTCTAAATTTACATCTTTAATAATTTTAAGTATTATTTTAGTTGGCTGCTCTAGCGACACTACCGATGATAGTCCTGCGATGTCACAACAACAATTTGAAGGTGATTTTTTTCCTTTAAACACATTAAATTCTTGGGATTATAATATTGTAAATACCGACAATAATACTGGTTTAGATACACCAAGTGAAGATGAATTAATGGTTGAAAGCCAATCCTCAAACGGTTACACATTATCTGTTAACCAAGGTGGAATCGCTAACGGAACCATGAGTGGTATATTGACTAGTGGCGAATTATCTAGAACCCAAACGACTTTAGCTGCTAACGGTACGGTAGCTTTACCTATTGATGGTTTTGATTTTCAAATTGAACTTGACAATGCATTATTATACAATACACAAGCAAATAACGGAACGCAATTATCTATACAAACTGGGTCCTTTACACAAGATTTAGAAGGGTATCCTGTAACCATAAATTACACTTTAAAAAGTAAACAATTACAAAACTTAAATAGCCTAGATGTAAATGGTGTAACCTATAATACAGTGACGTCTTCTAATATTAGTTTAGAGTTATCTGTGACTACTGAAGTTACCATTATAGTAGCTCAAACCATTTCAATACTAGACACACAACAAGTCCTATCTGTTAATAGTTTTTATGCTGAAAATGTAGGTTTAATTAAAGCAGAAGCTAATACTAATTATCAGCTAAATCCTGAAACTGCCACATTATTAAATCAATTAGGTGCAGATTTAGGCGCTTTACAAACCTCACTTTCTATTACTAACACACAAGTTTTATCGGATTATAACGTATCAGAATAACTATAGCAAAGCCTTTTTTAATATAGTAACTGGATGGTATGCAATGCGTTGTGTACCATCTTTTATTTGATGCCTACAACTTGTACCATTAGCGCTAATTATTGTAGTTTCAGGTGCTTTTCTTACAGCAGGAAACAATGTTTGCTCACCTATTTGCATACTTATCTTATAATGCTCTTTTTCGTAACCAAAACTACCAGCCATACCACAGCAACCACTAGGTATTATAGTTACTTTATAATTTTTTGGAAGATTTAAAACATTAAAACTATGGATTTGGTTTGATTGTGCCTTTTGATGGCAATGACCATGAAATTTAATCACTTCTGCTTCGGATGTAAATTGTTCTGAAGTAATGTTTCCAATAGCAATTTCGTTAGATAAAAAGGCTTCAATTAAAAATGTGTTTTTAGCAATTGCTTCCGCAGAAATTTTATCAGATACCAACCTTGGGTATTCATCTTTAAAAGTTAAAATCGCTGAAGGTTCAATACCTATTAAAGGTGAATTTTCAGTGATTATATTTTTGAATAAACTAACGTTTTTTTCGGCTACTTTTTTAGCCTGATCTAATAAGCCTTTAGATATAAAAGCACGTCCTGACTCCGCGTTATTAATTAGTTTAACATCATAGTTTAAAGCATATAAAAGTTGGATAGCATCTTCACCTATGTTAGCGTCTAATTGATTAGTAAACTCGTCATTAAACAAATAAACTGTTTTTGTTTTTTTAACTACAAATGACTTATTTTTAAATGATTGATATACCCTATCTAAAGTATTACTTGACAATAAAGGTAAACTTCTTTGTTTAGCAATACCAAAAGTTTTTTTAATTAATGAAGCAGTAATCTTATTAGAAAACATAAAATTTGTCAAGCCTATTAAGGGTCTTCCTATTTGATTTAATTTATTATTATAAGCAAATAGTTTGGTCCTAATAGACACCCCATTTTCTTTTTGAAATTGGTATAAAAACTCTGCTTTTAAACTAGCAACATCAACACTACTTGGACACTCACTTGCACATGCTTTACAACTTAAACATAAATCAAAAACAGACTTTAATTCTATGTGATTAAACTTATTATTTTTATCAGAATTGGTTAAATATTCACGTAATGCATTGGCTCTTGCTCTTGTGGTATCTTTTTCGTTTTTAGTTGCTCTGTAACTTGGACACATGGTACCACCAAACTCAGGTAATTTTCTGCAATCACCAGAACCATTACATTTTTCTGCTTCACGTAAAATACCTTCAGACTTAGAAAAATCTAGAAGAGTTGTTATTTCAGGCTCCTCTTTATCTGGTTGGTATCTCAAGTTTTTATCCATAGGATAAGCATCGACAATCTTTCCTGGATTAAAAATATTGTTAGGATCAAAACTTGATTTTATTTGTCTTAATAATTGATAGTTATTACTACCAATCATAAGCTCAACAAACTCACCTCTAACAATACCATCACCATGCTCTCCACTAAAGGATCCATTATACTTTTTAACTAAATGCGCTACATCAGTTGTAATTTGCCTAAAAAGCTTAACGTCATCTGATTGTTTTAAATCTAAAATTGGGCGCAAATGCAATTCTCCTGCTCCTGCATGCGCATAATACACAGCTTTTTGGTTGTAATTAGCCATTAATTGTGTGAAATCTGCTATATAATTAGCTAAATCAGGTAATGCAACAGCAGTATCCTCTATACAAGCTACTGCTTTTTTATCTCCAATCATATTACCCATTAAGCCCAAACCTGCACTTCTTAGATTATTAGCCTTATCAATTTGGTCTTCTATTAATATAGGGTAAGCATAGCTTGCTGTATTTGATTTAGATATATTAATTAAGTCATTAGCTTGTTGTTTTGCTTGCTCTAATGTTACTCCTCTAACCTCACACATAAGAATTGCTTCGGGATCACCTTGAATAAAAAACCGATTGTCTTCTTGCGTTTTATTATACTTGGTTAAGTCTAAAATGGTTTTATCCATCATTTCGCAAGTATATAAATCATGCTCCATTACTGGCTGTACAGCATTTAAACACTCTTTAATAGAATTAAAATGCATTGCAATCATAATCCGATTTAGAAGAGGCAAAACATCTAATTGTAATGTTATTTGCGTAGTAAAAGCTAAGGTACCTTCGCTTCCTGATAGTAATTTACAGATGTTAAAACTCTCATCCTTAACTAATTCATCTATCGCATAACCAGTGTTACGCCTATGTATTTCAGGTTTTGGGAAGTGTTTTATTATTTCCGCTTTAGCGTCATCATTAAATAAATCGCTTTGTAATTGCCTATAGATCTGACCTTCTAAATTGTTAAGCTTTAATTTTTCTTGTATTTGAGATTTAGTTAAATCTTTAAAAACAGCAACACTACCATCACTTAAAATAGTCTCTAGAACTAATACTTTATCTCTTGTAACACCATATTTAATTGATGTTGTTCCTGATGAATTATTACCAACCATTCCACCAATCATACATCGATTTGAGGTTGATGTGTTAGGGCCAAAAAATAAACCAAAAGGTTTTAGATAATTATTTAATTGGTCACGAACTACACCTGGTTGCACAGTTACTGTTTTGTTTTTTTTATCAAAGGAAACAATAGCATTAAAATATTTGGATACATCTACTATTATGCCTTCTCCAACACATTGTCCTGCTAGAGATGTACCTGCAGTCCTAGGTATTAATGCTGTTTTATTTCGTGTAGCAAACTGTATTAGCAATTTTAAATCGTCACTATTTTTGGGGTAAGCTACAGCTATAGGTAGCATTCTGTAAACCGAAGCATCTGTAGCATAAATAGATTTGGTTAAATCATCATAAAACAAATCACCTAACAAGCTGTTTTTTAGACTATTTAAATCCATAAAGCTAAATAAAACTAAAATTAAGTTAAAAAAAACGGTGTTTTAGCGCATTAATAATACACTTTATCGATAACCGTTATTAAGTTATCTAACAAAAATACTAAAGCTTATTAGAAAAATATCTTTGTATTAGTAATTATTAACTTAAAACAATAAATAAATGGCAACAAATCTATTAAATCTATTTAAAGATCAATTATCTGATGATGTACTTGGTAACGTTTCTTCACTTTTAGGAGGAGAACAAAAGGACACCATCCAAAAAGGACTTATGGCTGCAGCTCCTGCTTTGTTGGGAGGAATAATGGACAAAGCCTCTTCGCCTGAAGGTGCTAAATCTATTTTTAGCATGTTAGGAGACGGAAGCACTGTTGACAACTTAGCAAGTACAATTGGAGTTGGTGGCGCACAATCGGAAGGGTTTTTAAACAAAGGATTAGATTTTGTCAAAAATATATTAGGAGAAAAAGCTTCAGGAGTTATAGACTTGGTAAGCTCTGTATCTGGAATGGGTAAAGATTCGTCTTCATCTATTTTAAATGTTGCAGGTTCTGTTTTAGGAGGAGTCTTAGGAAAGCAAAAAGCTTCAGGGATGGATTTAGGAAGCTTTGTAGGTTTACTATCAAATCAAGGTAGTTTTCTTGATAAGTTTGCTCCTGCTGGATTAGCTTCATTATTAGGTCTAAGTTCATTTTCAGGAATTTCTGATAAATTAGGAAGCTTAGCTAGTGGTGCTTTAGGGTTTGCTGGAAACACTGGAAAAGCTGCTGTTGATGGTGCTGGTAAAATTATTGGTGGTGCTGCAGGAATGGCTGGAGATGCGGGAAAATCCGTTATTGGTGGTGCAGGTAAAGTTGTAGGAGGAGCTGCAGGATTAGCTGGTAATGCAGGTAAAGCTGCTTTTAGTGGAGCAAGCAAAGTTACAGGAGCTGCTGCTAACACAGCTAATAATACTGTAAAGTCGGGAGGATCTTTACTAAAAAAGATTTTACCTTGGGCAATAGGTATTATCGGATTGTTACTAGCTTTCTTTTTAATAAAAGGATGTGATAGTGAAAAATCTATAATGGATAATGTAAAAGATGCAGCTAATGAAACTACTGGAGCAATTAAAAATACTGCCAATGGAGTAACTGATGCTGCAGGAAACGTTGTAGATGCTTCTGGTAACGCGATAAATAACACAGTTGATGCTGCAGGAAACGTTGTAAATGCTACTGGTAATGCTATTGGTAAAACAGTAGACGCAGCAGGTAATGCTGTTGATGCAGCTGGAAACACAATTGGTAATGTTGCTGGAGGAATAGTTGATGCTTCTGGAAATGTAGTCAATGCTTTTGGTGAAGCTATTGGAAACTTTTTTAGCTCTGATTTACCTAATGGAACAAAATTAAATATACCTGAAGGCGGATTTGAAGATAACTTTTTAGGCTATATCAAAGACGGAAAAATGGAAGCTGGTAAATACTACGCTTTTGATAGATTATATTTTAATACAGGATCTTCATCTTTAGATGCTAATTCCATGAATCAAATTGAAAATGTAGCAGCAATTATGAAAGCTTACCCTAAAGTAAATATCTTATTTAGAGGCCACACAGACAATACTGGATCTGTAGAAGGAAACAAAAATTTATCTGCTAGTAGAGCATTATCTGTTAAAAATACATTAGTTGAAATGGGAGTCACTTCGGCACGTATAAATACACAAGGCATGGGATCTATTGATCCTATAGCTGACAATGCAACTGCAGAAGGACGTGCTAAAAATAGAAGAATTGATGTTTCTGTTGTAAAATAGAATATCATAGTTAGTTAGTTTTAGTTTACTAAAGGCTGATAAACAACTGTTTATCAGCCTTTTTTTTGTTAATAAATTTTATATTTTTAACAAAAAATAAGTTAACTTGATAATATATTAGAGCGTTATAATCTTTAATCGGATTTTAAACGTACATACATTAACTAATAAATTAATTAACATGAAAAAATACTTTTTATTTGCTTTTGCAATTTTTGGATTTGCAACAATTACTTACGCTCAGGATATTTCTGATAATGCTATTGGTTTACGTTTAGGTGATAGCGATGGTTTTGGAGCTGAAGTCTCTTATCAACGTGCTTTAGGAGATAATAATAGATTAGAAGTAGATTTAGGATGGCGTTCTGGAAGTGCTTATGATGGATTTAAACTAGCTGGTTTATACCAATGGGTTTGGGTCTTAGATGGCGACTTTAATTGGTATGCTGGAGTTGGTGGTGGTGTTGGATCGTATAGTTTTGACAACAAAGCTTTTGACGACGAAACATTTGTTTTTGCAGCTGGAGATATAGGTATAGAATACAATTTTGATATTCCGTTACAATTATCTTTAGACTTTAGACCAGAATTAGGTTTTGGAGATTACAGAGATGATTTAGATTTTGATATTGCATTAGGAATCCGTTATAGATTTTAAATCAACACTATATTTATATAAAAAAACCACCTAAAAAGGTGGTTTTTTTATATACTATTATTTTAAAATCTTACACTTGTTTAGTGTTTTTTGATAGATAGCTTCATATTGTGGTACAATCTGATGAATATCAAAAGTTTTAGCCTGCTCCTTGGCATTTGCTTTAAACTGTTTTAAAACTGAATCGTCTTTAAGTATCTTTATAGCGTTTTTACTCATACTATCTACATCTCCAACATTACTTAAATAACCGGAAAAACCTTCTTTATTCACCTCAGGTATACCTCCTGTATTACTAGATATTACAGGTACTCCTGAAGCCATAGCTTCTAAAGCTGATAATCCAAAGCTTTCGGTTTTACTTGGTAATAAAAACAAATCGGAGAAGCAAAGTATCCTATCAATCTCATTACTATTTCCAAAAAATACTACCTTATCGCTTATACCTAATTTTTCGCATAAACGCTCAGCAGGTTCTTTTTCTGGACCTTCACCTACCATCATTAATTTAGCAGGAATTTCTTTTTGAATATTATTAAAAATATTAATCACATCAGGAATACGCTTTACTTCACGCATATTACTAATATGTGTAATAATTTTTTCATTATCGTTAGCCATCATTCCACGTTGACAGTCCGTAAAATTATGACTAAACTTATTAATATCTATAAAATTAGTGACTACGTTTATTTCATTTTTAATATCAAATAAACGCAAGGTATCATCTTTTAAGCTCTGCGATACTGCAGTTACAGCATCTGATTTATTAATACTAAATGTAACAGCTGGTTTATAAAACGGATGACTACCTACTAGTGTAATATCTGTTCCATGTAACGTGGTTACGATAGGTAAATAAATGTCATCTTCTCTTAACATTTTTTGAGCCATATAAGCTGCGTATGCATGTGGTATTGCATAATGCACGTGTAAAACTTCTATTTGATGAAGCTTAACCATATCTACCAATTTACTAGATAATGCTAACTCATAAGGTTGATAATGAAACAAAGGATATTCAGGTACATTAACTTCATGAAAATGAACATTATTACCTAATAATTCAAGTCTAACAGGTTGATTATATGTAATAAAGTGAATCTCATGACCACGTTTTGACAACTCCAATCCTAACTCTGTTGCTACTACTCCACTTCCTCCAAATGTTGGATAACAAACAATTCCTATTTTCATGTAATCTTTATAGTTTTATAACTTGGTCTATATAATTCAAATAACTTTACAATTTAATCTATAATAGCTTCATAAATTGCTGCCTGAATATTGGTTCTAATATCTTCTCTTAATAATGTATTTGGTCCTTTAGACGTTGGATAGGTCCTATTAGCCATAAATACATATACAATTTCTTGCTCAGGATCTGCCCAAGCATAAGTACCTGTAAATCCTGAATGACCAAAACTAGTCATACTTACACAACCGCAAGTTGGTCCAGCGTCTCCTAATTGTGGCTTATCAAATCCAATACCTCGTCTGTTGTTACTTTCGCAATAATAACAGGTATTAAACTTATCTAAGGTTTCATTTTTAAAATAACGTTTACCACCATAAAATCCTTTTTGTAAATACAATTGCATAATCTTAGCAATATCATTAGCGTTACTAAATACGCCTGCATGACCACCAACACCATCTTGCATTGCTGCTCCCATATCGTGCACGTAACCTTGTACAGTTTGGTAACGGTAATAATCATCATTCTCTGAAGGTACAATTTTAGTGTCACTAATTTTATCATAAGGATTGTACATTGTATTATTAGCACCTAATGATTTATAAAAATGATCCGCAGTTAACTCATCTAAACGTTTACTATAATGAGATTCTATATATTGTTTTAAAATATAATAAGGCAAATCACTATAGCGATATTTTAATCGTGATAATAGCTCTGTATCTTTTATAATAGTATTAATGGAATCTTTATAGTCATCTCTCATGTAAAGCTCTGGAGCAACCTTTACTGTAAATCCCTTACTTCTAGTTTTTCTATAATATTTAGCAGAAGGTTTGCTGGTTTCTGGATCTAAAGTTTTATAATAAAAAGGAATCCATGGTTTTAATTGGGCGTAATGTGACAACATCTTTTTTAAAGTCACATTTTTTTTATTTGAATTTTTGTAAGAAGGTATAATTTCAGAAAGTTTAGTATCTAAAGACACAATACCTTGCTCTTCTAACTCCATTAATAAAGGTAATGTAGCTACAATTTTAGTTAAAGACGCAATGTCATAAATATCATCAGATTCTACTTTGGTCGAACCTTCATAAGTATGTTTACCAAAGGTTTTATTATAAATTACTTTTCCTTTTCTAGCAATCACTAACTGGATTCCTGGTGTCATTTTACCATTAACAGCGTAGTTTGCAATCGAATCAACTTTTTTAAGCGCGTAGCTTGACATACCAACACGCTCTGGTATTGAATACCCCAAACGCTCTAAAGAATTAGCCTGTTTACCATCTCCAACATTAAAAAACTCACCTGCAGAAACTGGTAATGTTCCTTTTGCAGGAATTGCACCAAATAGTAATTGAGCCGATTTTTCTTGAGCTATCTTACTATTTTGATAACTAACCACAACACTTTCAATATTTGTTACTGTGCTTAAATCCAATAAAGCATAAGGCTTAGCAAAGATATCTAAAACCACATTGTTTGTACGTGCTATCTCTTGCAACCAAACTAACTCTTTATTTGTAAATTTATAATCTTTCCATGGGCTATCATTTGATTTATGAAAACCAACGATAACTGTATTGTAAGATTGAAGCTTTGCAATAAGCTCGTCTAAATTATCTGCAGCAATTTCATGAACTTTGGTATATTTTTTTAACTCTTGATAAAATGTACTTCCAGAATCATCTCCTAAGTTAACATAAGCGATTTTTTTAGTTTCAAGATTTCTAAAAGGTAACTGATTACTTGTATCTCTTGCTATGGTTATTGCATTTTCCATTAGCATTTCATATAAAGCGTCGTCCTTAATTCTGTTTAAATCAGAAACTAAATTATACGTTCCAATTGGCTTGTAGTCATTTAAACCTACTTTATATTTAGCCATTAATATTTTTTTAACCGAGTGTGCTAATCGCGCTTCAGTAATTTCATTAGCATTATAAGCCTGAATAAATTTATTTATAGCAGTAGGAACATCTCCTGACATAAGCATGACATCATTACCAGCTTTAAAAGCTGCTAAATCAATATCTCCTGGAGCACTAAAATTGGAAGCACCTTTCATAGTTAATGCATCTGTAAAAATCAAACCTTTAAAGCCTAAACGCTCTTTTAAAATAGATGTGACTATGTTTTCTGATAACGTTGAAGGGTAACCATCTCTAGGCTCTAAGCTTGGTATATTAAGGTGAGCTACCATAACACTAGATAAGCCTTCTTTAATTAATTTTTTATAAGGATACAACTCAACCGAATCAATACGTTTTTCGTCAAAACTAACCGTTGGTAATGTTTTATGAGAGTCTGCTTCCGTATCTCCATGACCAGGAAAATGCTTAGCATTAGCTAATACTCCTGTACTTTGCATACCTTTCATAAAGGCTAAAGCCTTATCTGTCACGTTATCTCTATCTTCTCCAAATGATCTGTTACCAATAATAGGATTATTTGGATTAGTGTTAATATCTACAACTGGAGCAAAATTAAAATGAACTCCAATTCGTTTACAATGTTCTCCTAACTGACGTCCTGTTTGCTCTATTAACTGATTGTTTTTAACAGCACCAAGCGTCATATTCCAAGGAAAAGCATAAGTAGAATCTAAACGCATGCTCAAACCCCATTCTGCATCCATACCAATTAACAATGGTATTTTAGCAGCAGCTTGCAACTCATTATTAAGTTTTGCTTGTCTAACAGGACCTCCTTTTGAGTAAATTAGTCCTCCGATTTTGTTGTCTCTAATTAGATTAACAATATTATTTTTTTCTTGTGGTGATTGACTTGAAAACACCTGAACCATATATAGCTGTCCAATTTTTTCTTCTAAAGACATACTATTATACAGACTATCCACCCATTGTTGTTGGGCTACAGGGTTTTTATCTAATAAAGGGTTAGGTGTATCTTGTGCAACCATGACACAAGTAAAACATAAAAATAAGACGAGGGATTTTAAATATTGCATATACTGAAATTGACTATTATAGTTACACTTTAATGTACAACTAAAAACTATGCCAAATTAGTATATTTATCCCTATTATTAAAAGACTTTAAGATAGATTTATTACCAAATTACCAACCGTTAATCCTAATTTATGCAAGCTTTTTTTAAAGGCTATTAATTTAAAAATCTGTTGTGCCAACTTTCGCTAGCTGGTACTTCCCAACTTTCATTTAACTCTTCAATATTAGTAACTAAGTTATTAAATACAATTGTGTTTTTAGATACCGCTTTTTGTTTAGCCATTTTTCTAAAATCGGTTAAGGTCTTATGTGCTACAAATTCGCCTTGCTTATAAGACACATTCATTTTGTCTAACAAGTCTACATTGTATTCTTTTTCTAATTGCTGAATAAACGTGACAGAAGCATCAATACTACATCCTGTTGCTTTATTTACCTCTTGGTCTAAAGCTAAAATTATAAAACGCTTATATCTAATATCATAGCCAGCTTTTAAGTCGCTACCATGAGCAGTCCAACTTTCGATAAAAATATCTAGTTTAGATTTTATCTCTTCTAATTCGGTATCCGAAAATGAGCGATTAGATTGATAAATCCATACTCTTGATGTTTCTGGTAATGTGTTAAAATCTACTAACATGTTTTTTTATCGTTATTCTATTAAATCTATATGTCTGTCGTGGTATCCTAATAAATATAATACACCATCTAATCCTATACTGGAAATAGCACTTTGGGCATTATTTTTTACTTTTGGTTTGGCATGAAATGCAATACCTAATCCTGCTAGGTTTAGCATTGGCAAGTCATTGGCTCCATCTCCAACTGCAATGGTTTGACTAATATCGATGCCTTCTTTATTAGCTATATCTTGTAAATATTCGGCTTTTTTATTACCATCTACAATCTCTCCAAGATAACCTCCAGTAAGCAAGCCATCTTTTATTTCTAATTGATTGGCATAAACATAATCAATCCCTAATTCTTTTTGTAAATAGTGTCCAAAATAAGTAAAACCACCAGATAAAATGGCTGTTTTAAAACCGTATTTTTTTAAAGTATCTATTAACCGTCTTGCGCCTTTAGTAATTGGTAAATTGATTGCTACGTTATGTAAAACGTCTTCACTTAACCCTTTTAATAATTGCATGCGTTGTTTAAAACTTTCGTTGAAATCAATTTCGCCTTGCATAGCAGACTCTGTAATTGCCTTTACCTCTGCTCCAACTCCTGCTAATTCTGCAAGCTCGTCAATTACTTCGGTTTGTATTAATGTCGAGTCCATATCAAAACATACTAAACGTCTGTTACGTCTGTAAATATTATCTTCTTGAAAAGCAATATCTACATCTAAATCATGAGATATTTGCATGAATTTTTCAGTAAACTCCGCTTTGTTTTCAATTTTACCTCTAATGGATAGTTGTATGGATGCTCTTGGGTATTCTTCTTCTTTAATTAAAGATGTACGTCCAGTTAAACGCTTAATAGCGTCAATATTTAGGTTTTTTTCTGAAATCACTTTAGTTACCTCAGATATTTGTTCTGCAGTTAGTTTTTCTCCTAAAATGGTAATGATATATCTATCCTTACCTTGCAATCCTACCCATTTTTCGTAATCCTCTAAGGATATTGGTGTAAATTTAGCTTTGACACCTAACTCGTAAGCTTTGAATAATAAATCTTTTAAAACTGCTGCTGAGTTGTTACCAGTTTCTATCTCAAACATAAAACCTAATGACAACGTATCATGAATATTAGCCTGACCTATATCTAAAATTTTGGCACCATATTGCGATAAAACGTTAGTTAAACTGGAGGTTAAACCTGGTTTATCTGGTCCTGATATGTTTAGAAGAAATATCTCGTTGGTCATTATTAAACTGCTATTAAAAAGCGACTAAATACTACTTTTCATTTAATTTCTTTTTTTCTGTTCTGTAAGACATGTAGCCATTAAACAAAGCGAATAACACAAAATGAATTATAAATTTTAAAACCGAAAATGGCACCTCTTTATAATAATCCCATCCAGCCATTAATAAGGCAAACACTATTCCTGAGATTAAACCTGTAAGTACAAATTTTTTGATATCCATTATAGGTTCTGTGCGTTAGCAATTAGCTCGGCAATATCCATAACCTTAATTGTGTTTTCTTTTTCTTTAACTTTTACACCATCTGACATCATGGTCATACAGTAAGGACAACCCGTTGCAATAATATCTGGATTAGTCTCTAAAGCATCTTCTGTTCTTAACTCATTAATATCTTTGTCTCCTTTTTCTGGTTCTTTAAACATTTGCGCACCTCCTGCACCACAACATAATGCTGTAGATTTGTTACGTTTCATCTCGATTAAATTTGCATTTAATACAGATAACACGTCTCTTGGTGCTAAATATTCTGAATTTGCACGACCTAAATAACATGGATCGTGAAATGTAATACGCTTACCATTAAAGTTGCTATTCTCTATTTGAATGATTTTATTGTCTATTAATTGTTTGATAAACTGTGTGTGGTGTAACACCTCGTAATTACCTCCTAATTCTGGATATTCGTTTTTTAAACAATTAAATGAATGTGGATCGCAGGTTACAATACGTTTTACGTTATATGAGTTAAGTAACTCAATATTCATCATGGCTTGCATTTGAAACAAAAACTCGTTTCCTGCACGTTTTGCTATATCACCTGTTGAGCTCTCTTCTGTACCTAAAACTGCAAAATTTACTTTTGCTTTGTTTAATATTTTTACAAAAGCTTTGGTGATTTTTTTAGCTCTGTCGTCATAACTTCCTGCTGATCCAACCCAGAATAAAATATCTGGAGTTTTACCTTGGCTCATCATTTCTGCCATAGTTGGCACTATAAGTTGTTCGCTCATAATCTGTTTTATTTAATTGCTGAAAAATCGGTTTTAGCTAATCTTATATAAATGGATAAAATCTTAACTCCGTTTTCCTTTTTATTTTTTGGATCGTTTTGCTCTAAGCTTGCTAACTTTAGTGCTTGTAACCCTAATTGTTTTGTTTGTTTGTCTGTACAATAGTCGCATAATACTTTTTTAAGTTTTATGTCTTGTACTGCTCCAGACTTGTATTTTATTTGTGTTATAATTTTAAATTGAAGTGAATCTTTTTTATAATCCTGTGCGTTTAGTTGTGTTAAACTAAAACTACTGATTAGTAATATTAAAATTCTATACTTCAATTATATACGTTGTGTTTTTTTATATGTTACTATTAAACCAACACCTATCCCTAAAAGCATTCCTGATATTAATCCACCTAAAAAACCAACCTTATATTTATCTAAAATTAAGAATGATAACACACCTAAAGTTGTAGCTATAATGCCAACTATTAGTCTTGTTTTTGATGGTATTTTTAATATAAAACTCATGTTGTGTTTTGCGTTAGCGATAGTAATGACATCCTTTTTTTGCTGCCGTATATGGCAAAAAAAGATATAATGGATAGCGCGACCCTTGTGGTAACGCCCAAATTATACTACTCGTCTTTCCAGTTTAAACGGTCCATTTGGTTGTAAGGCCAAGGTGCACCATTGTTTTCTATATTGGTCATCATGTTATTTAACTCGGTTGGTGCAGCACTTTGCTCCATTACTAAATATTGACGCATTTCCATGATAATGTTTAATGGATCAATACTAACTGGACAAGCCTCTACACAGGCGTTACAACTTGTACATGCCCAAAGCTCTTCGGTTGTAATATAGTCGCCTAATAATTGTTTACCATCGTCTACAAACGTCCCTTTATTGGCATCTATATTTTTTCCTACTTCTTCCAGACGGTCTCTGGTATCCATCATTATTTTACGTGGTGATAGCTTTTTACCTGTTAGGTTTGCTGGACACTCACTTGTACAACGTCCACATTCTGTACACGTGTAGGCATTTAAAAGGTTTACCCATGATAAATCTTGTACGTCACTTGCTCCAAATTTTTCTGGCATTGCTGCTTCTGTACCTTCTGCAGGTGCTGCAAATGGATCTACGTTTGGATCCATCATTAACTTAACCTCTTTAGTTACTGTTGCATTGTTTTTAAATTGTCCTTTTGGTGTAAGCTTACCATAATATGTGTTTGGAAATGCCAAAAGGATATGTAAATGTTTAGAAAAATATAGGTAGTTTAAAAATACTAAAATTCCTACTATGTGAATCCACCATGCTGCACGCTCTATGGTGTGTAATGCTGCTTCTGATAATCCACTAAATAATGGTGCTATAAATTGACTGATTACGTTACCTGAATTATAGTCTTGAAAGACTGTGTCTGTTGCATTCATTACTAAAAATAGACACATTAATACGACTTCAAAATACAATATAATATTACCATCAGATTTAGGCCAACCCTTCATCTCTGACTTCATGAAACGTTTTAGTTTAATAACGTTACGTCGCGTCCAAAAGATGATAACTGCTACTAATACTAGTACTGCCAATATCTCAAAACTTCCTATTAAAAAACCATAAAGCGCTTCTGGAAGTAAGCTATGACCAATCCTATGTGTACCAAATAAACCGTCGATTATGATTTCTAAAACTTCTATGTTTATTATCACAAATCCTACGTAAACAATGACATGTAAAAATCCAGAAATAGGACGTTTAACCATTTTGCTTTGTCCTAAAGCAATGTATGCCATGTTTTTCCAACGTTGCGATTTATTGTCTGATACGTCAACGTCTTTACCTAGTTTTATGTTTCTGACTAATTTTTTTACATTGTTTGCAAAGTAGCCAATACCTGCAAAAAGTATTATTGCAAAAATTATGTTAGGTATGTATTCCATATAGTTAGTTTAGTTAGTTTTAATTTTGGTTTAATCTTTAAGCTCGTTTCCTTCTGCGTCATATTGTTTTGGTTTTTTACCAAATAATGAGAAGTGCACGTAACGTTTAGGGTTTAGTTTCATGTCCTCTAAAAGTTGCTCCATTTGTAATGCTGCGCCTTCTAGGTTTGTATACAAGCCATCGTCTTTAAGTAGTTTACCAAGTGATCCTTCTCCGTTTTTAACGTTAGCCATCATGGTATTTACGCTAGCTAAGGTTGCTTGCAAATCTTCAACTGTTTTTGCTATATCTACTTGGTTTAACTTTTGACTCATCTTGTTTAGGTTGCCACTAGTTTGATTAAAGTTATCCACCATTGTAGTTATGTTTTCGTCATTTTTTTTAACTACAGAGTTAATCGAATACGCTAATCCTTTGTAAGATTTTAAGGTTGCATTTAACTCGGCTAACGTATTTTGTAATCCATTTTCAGATTTGTCTGCAATTAGACCATTAAGATTACCCATTAAAGTGTCTACCGTTTTTAACGTTCCGTCAAGGTTAGTGCTTAATTGAGAGAAATCACTGGTAAGGCTAGTTACTAAACCTTCCTCTACGTCTGACTGGATTAAATCGCCATCTTTAGCCATTTGATTGTCATCTGCAGGTTTTATTGCTAGTGCATTTCCACCCATTAATCCTGTTTGGTACATGCTAATTTTACTGTTTTTAGAAAACTGTAATTGTTTGTCTACCGAGAAAGCGACTCTTGTTTTACCGGTTTCAAAATCATATTTAATTTCTTTAACCTTACCTACCGTATTCCCTTTTATGGTTACTGGAGCAGATACTGCTAATGAGTTATAATCAAACTCTGTATAATACGTATTGTTAGAATCAAATATATTATTCCCTTTTAGATAACTAAATCCAAAAATGAAAAATATTATTCCAAGAATAACTAATATGGCTGTTTTAACTTCTAGTGATAGTTTCAAGATATGAAATTTAGATTGGTAACAAAATTAGAAAATAAATATAAAAGAATGGGTCTAATTAGCCTCGGTTTTTAATGCTTCAGACAGTTTGATTTGTTTACCATCTTTAAAAGCAACAATATAAGCGTCCTTATAACCTTTATTTTTAGCTTCTATTTGTAATTTTTGAATCTTATTATAGTCCGATGTATAACCGTAATAATATTTATAAAGACCACCTGATTTTTCTCTAGAAATATCTTGTAATCCTTTAAAATTATAGGCTTTAGGCTCTAAAGATTTTGAGCTTGCTGCTATTTGAATTTTAAAAACGGTGTTTTTAATAGTATTTTCTTCTATAGAAATTGTATCAGCAATAGGTGCTTCCATTACAATACTGCCTACATTTTTATCAATTTCGGTTTTATAATCCAAAATTGCATCAGATATAGACTTAGATAATTCTTTTTGACCCTTTGTAGAATTTAAATAAGCACCTTCCGCTGTATTAGTAATAAAACCAGTCTCCACCAATACACTTGGCATAACCGTTTGATGTAAAACAATAAATCCAGCTTGCTTTACACCTCTGTTTTTTCTTTTCAATTTATTAGTGAAAGAACTTTGAATTAAAGAGGCCAATTTTATACTTTGATCTAAATATTCTTCTTGCATTAATGATAGCCCAATAAAAGATTCTGGTGAGTTTGGATCAAAACCATTATAGTTTTCTTTATAATTTTCTTCTAAGTAAACTACTTCGTTTTCTGCTTTAGCGACTTCAAAATTTGTTTTATTACGATGTATTCCTAAAACATAAGTTTCGGATCCTGAAGCTTGCGTATTATGAGCATTACAATGTATGGATACAAAAAGGTCTGCATTGGCATCATTAGCTATCTTTCCTCTTTTAAATAAATCTACAAAGACATCCGTTTTTCTTGTATACACCACTTTAATGTCAGGATTTTTTTCTAAGATTTTCCCAACACTTAATACAATATTTAAGGCAATATCTTTTTCTTTCAAACCTGTTTTAGCATGTTTTCCTGGATCTTTACCTCCATGTCCAGCATCTAAAACAACAATAAACTTACCATTACTACCTTGTGCAAGACTAGTTTGAAAGCTATTAAATGTTAATACTATTATAAAGGATACTATAAGTTTAAAAATGTTCGTTTGCATAGATGTTATAACCAATTTATTTTGCGTTTAGTATGATTTATAAATTTTAACGAATATTAAAACATTCACAAAAAAATATATGTAGTTTTGTCAATTCAAATACCAAGCCATACTTTTACAAAAATACATTTAAAAGCGTTGCGTACACATAGTCTTAACATACTTTTTACTTTGAGTTTTACAGTGTTTATTAACACTCTAGGCTTTGCGCAAGGAGAAATCCCTAAAAAGGGCGTTGATTTACCTGCAGTAAAAACAACCGAATTACAAGTCAATACAATAATTGACACTACAAAAACTGACAAAGATATTCCTTTACTGTCAGAAAAAGGTAATGATAGCACTACCGTAGACTCCATAAAAGTCAAACCTTTATTATCTAGCACAGTATCCTATAAAGCTACGGATTACATGTCTTATAAGAAAAAGGAATCCAAAATGCATCTTTATAATGAAGCTGAAGTGCTTTATGAAGATATGGAAGTTACTGCTGGTCATATTATTTTAGATTTTAATAAAGATTTAATCTATGCCAAAGGTATTATTGACGATTCTACTAAACTTTACAAACAGCGACCTGTATTTAAACAAGGCGAAAATGTAATAGAACCAGATTCTATTGTATTTAATACGGTTACTAAACAAGGATTAATATATAACTCTGTTACCGAGCAAAATGGTGGTACATTAATAACAGAAACTACTAAAAAAGTAAATGACTCGGTTTATTATTTAAAAAATGCAAAATTTACAACTGCTGAAGATTTAGAAGATCCAGAATACTACTTTTTAATAAGAACAGGTAAATTAGTGCCTGGTAGTAAAGTTATTACTGGACTAACAAACTTATTTATTTATGATGTACCAACACCTATAGGATTACCTTTTGCCTTTTTTCCTTTAACCAAAAAGCAAACGTCAGGAGTTATTTTTCCAAGTTTTGGAGAGGATGGTAATCGTGGGTATTTTTTGCAAAATGGTGGTTACTACTTTGCTATTAGCGATTATTTTGATTTAGCCTTATTAGGAGATTATTATACCAATGGTAGTTACGGTTTAAGGGTAGAAAACAAATATGCACGACGTTATAAATTTAGAGGTAACCTAGCTTTTAGATATGAAAACTTAATTACAAGTGAACGTGGTTTTCCGGATTATGCAAAAACAACTATTTATAACTTACGTTGGTCACATCAACAAGATGCTAAAGCTAATCCAAATGCTAGATTCTCGGCTAACGTTAACTTAGGTAGTCAAAATTACTACCAACAATCTATCAACCAAATCAACTTACCTAGTACACAAAATAATACGTTAGCGTCTTCTATTGCTTATTCTAAAACATTTCTGGGTGAGCCTCAGGTTAATATAAATTTGACTGCATCGCATTCTCAAAACACGCAAACAGGAGCTATTAACATGACTTTACCAACCTTTCAAGGTAGTGTTGGTCGTATTTTCCCATTTGCACCTAAAGAAGGTACAAAAAAAGGGATGTTAGAAAATATAAACGTCCAATACAATTTAAGAGCAGAAAATAGAATTACTACTACAGACGAATTTTTCTTTAAAAGTGAAATGTTTGATGATGCTAAAATAGGTGCACAACACACTATACCGTTATCGACTAACTTTAAAGTTTTTAAATATTTTAGTATGAGTGCTAGTGCAAACTTTAACGAAGTTTGGACTTTAAACACTGTTAACAAATATTATGATGCTGATGAGGAAGAAATTGTAACAGAAGATATTAATGGCTTTGATAGCTTTAGAACTTATAATTTTTCTACAAGTTTAGGAACAACGATTTATGGTATGTTTAACTTTGATAAGAAAAAACAAGGTAAAAAACTACAAGCAATTAGACACGTAATAAGACCATCTATTAGTTATAATATTAATCCTGCATTTGATAATTATTATGATACAGTAGAAGTTATAGATGCTGATGGTACTACACAATCAGAATATACTCGTTTTGAAAACAATCTTTTTGGTACACCTAATAACAACTACTCTAGTTCTATTGGAATTGGAGTTTCAAATAATTTTGAAGCTAAGGTGCGTGACAAGGACTCCACAGTGGTTGAACCTAAAAAGATAATACTACTAAACAACTTAAACTTTTCAACATCTTACAATGTTGCTGGTGACTCTTTAAACTGGAGTCCAATTAGAGTGACAGGAGGTACACAATTGTTTAATAATAAAATGAATATAAACTTTGGTGCTACTTTAGACCCTTATGCCTTAGACAATAATAATGTTAGAATCAATACTTATAACATTGACAATAACGGAAGTTTATTTAGAATGACAAGTGCTAACCTAACCATGGGTTATTCTTTTGATAGTAAAGGATTAAGTGCTTCTAGAGATGAAAATGAAAATTCTAGAAACGAACGTCTTTTAAGTGGTGGTCGTGATGATGATTTATTTGGTGTCTCGCAGGATTTTGCGGACTCTAGATTTTTAGATGATGATAAAGATGAAGACAAGGATGAAGAACCAAGTGAGCTTTACAACTATGGAATTCCTTGGAATTTTAGATTAGCCTATGCCATAAACTACTCCAATAATGCACGACAAAACGAAATTTCATCACACTCGTTAATGTTCTCTGGAGACTTAGATATTGCACCACGATGGTCCATTGGAGGATCATCAAGTTATGATTTTAAAAACAAAGGCTTTGGTTTAACTCAATTGCGTTTTCAAAGAGATCTTTTAAGTTGGAGAATGAATTTTACTTGGGTTCCTTTTGGTACTTATAACCGTTGGAATTTCTTTATAGGAATCAAGTCTAGTATATTACAAGATTTAAAATACGAGCAACGTCGTAAACCTGATGAAGGTTTATAAACTAACTTTAAGCTAATACAACACACTTACTTTTATGAAAAAGATAATTTCTACATCAAAAGCACCTGCTCCAATTGGACCTTACAATCAAGCAGTTTTAAGTGGCAATACCTTATACACTTCAGGGCAAATAGCTTTGCATCCTGAGACTGGAGAGCTTGTCATGGATGATATTAAAATTGAAACAAAACAAGTCATGGAGAATATGAAAGCAGTATTAGAAGCTGCAGACATGACTTTTGAACACGTTATAAAAACGTCAATATTTATAAGTGATATGCATAACTTTGCACAAATAAATGAAGTTTATGGTACTTATTTTAAAGATGAAACTGCTCCTGCAAGAGAAACAGTAGAAGTTGCTAACCTACCTAAGTTTGTTAACGTAGAAATTAGTATGATTGCTGTTAAATAGCTTTAATTAAAAGCTCTGCAGTTGCTAAGTTTGTAGCTAAAGGCACATCATGTACATCACAAAGACGCATTAACATTAATACATCAGGCTCATGTGGATGTTTTTCTAGAGGATCTCTAAAAAACAATACCATATGGCATTTACCCTCTGCTACTCTAGCTGCTATTTGTGCGTCTCCACCCATTGGTCCAGACAACATTCTTAATACTTCAAAACCTGCTTTTTTAACTTTTTTACCAGTAGTACCTGTAGATATTAAAGAGATTTCTTTTTGAAGTAATTTGTCTTTATGCTCATTTAAAAACTGAACCATTTCAGCTTTTTTACCATCGTGTGCAATTATAGCTATCTCCATTTATTTAATATTATTGGTATGAAAGGCAACTAAACCTTCAATTGGCCTTCTTTCAAAATTTCCTACTTTAAAATTTAGCTCGTCAGCGACTGCTTTAATTTCCTTTTGACAGAAAAACGCTATAGACCCAGCAAAATGTACAGGAACCGTTTTTAATTCTTCTTTATATTGCAAAATCATATTTTTAGCAAAACGTCTTATTCCAGATTTTATTAATTCTACTATATATTTAGAATCTTTATTTAAAATCATAAACTCAGCAAATTGCGCTAAATAGGCATTTGGATTAGGCTGTTTGTATAAATTGTATTTAATATAATCGGCCTCAAGGTTAAACTTATCTGCAAATGCAATTCTGATATCTTCTGGCATATGATTGTAGTAATAATCGCGTAACAACTCTTTACCATAATAGTTTCCTGAAGCGTCATCCATAATGCTATAACCTAATGATTTAACACGTTGGTGTATTTTATTACCATCAAAATAACTACAATTAGATCCTGTCCCTAAAATACAAACCACAGCAGCTTCTGATGGATTGTTAATAGTTGCATAAACTGCAGCCATAGTATCCTCGTCCACTAAAACATCTGCATTTGGAAAAAACTCTTGCAGAATAACTTTTAACATTAGTCTTGGTTTTTCTGTACCACAACCAGCTCCATAAAAAAAGACATGTGTTACAACCTCTTGGTTATCCTTTAATGCAGGACTTTTTTTTAAGATTTTTTTTATTTTCTTTTCGCTTAGTATTGCAGGATTTAAACCTTTAGTACGAATTTTTTCTAATAATTGGTTTCCGTTTTTATCAACTGCTATCCAATCACATTTTGTAGAGCCACTATCAACAACTAAAATCATATTTTGAAATATTTATGGTAAGATAAAAAAAAGCACAGTAAAAAAGATTAATAAAATCTATTTACTGTGCTTAAATTACATAATGTTACACGTATTATAGTGTATTAATTTTTTGAGCTAAGTCAACTAATTTATTAGAATATCCAAACTCATTATCATACCATGATACTAATTTGAAAAACTTAGAGTTTAACTCAATTGCAGAGTCTGCATCAAAAACACTTGTTTGCACTTCGCTAACAAAATCTTGAGATACTACTGCATCTTCAGTATACCCTAAAACACCTTTCATTGCGCCTTCCGAAGCTTTTTTCATAGCAGCTTTAATGTCTTCTAAAGATGTATCTTTTTTAGTTCTAACCGTTAAATCTACTACAGATACATCAACTGTTGGTACTCTAAAAGCCATACCAGTTAATTTACCATCTAACTCTGGAATTACTTTCCCTACTGCTTTTGCAGCTCCTGTAGATGTTGGAATAATATTATTTAATGCACTACGACCTAAACGGTAATTTTTACGTGAAGGTGCATCCACAGTAAATTGTGTAGACGTTGCTGCGTGAATTGTAGTCATTAAAGCTTCTTCTATTCCAAAGTTATCTTCAATTACTTTAGCGATTGGCGCTAAACAGTTAGTTGTACAAGACGCGTTAGACACGATTGTATCTGCTGCAGTTAATTTATCGTCATTTACACCCATAACAAACATTGGTGCATCTTTACTTGGTGCAGAGATTACTACTTTTTTAGCACCACCTTCAATATGGTAGTTAGCTGTTTCTAAAGTTGTAAAAATACCTGTACATTCTGCAACTACATCTGCTCCTGCTTGATCCCATTTTAAGTTTTTTGGATCTTTTTCTGCTGTAATACGAATCGTTTTTCCGTCAACAACAAGGTTTCCGTCTTTTACTTCGATAGTACCATCAAATCTTCCGTGTACAGAATCGTATTGTAATAAGTAAGCCAAATGATCTACATCTAATAAATCATTAATTGCAACAACCTCTACGTCATTACGCTTTACTGTCGCTCTAAAAACGATACGACCAATTCTACCAAATCCGTTAATTCCTAATTTTAATGTTGACATATTATTTTTTTTATTTGTAATCAGTTTATATTATGTGGTCATGATATCTGACACACGTATCAATTCTTCGTTAATTTTTGATTTTCCTTTTACAGCTTGTTCTAAAGGTGTTAATTGTATGGTATCGCTTAATAATCCAACCATATAATTAGACTTACCTTCCAGAAGACTTTCTACAGCTTTTACACCCATTCTACTTGCTAAAACACGATCAAAACATGATGGAGATCCACCACGTTGCATGTGACCTAATACAGATACACGCACTTCGTATTCTGTCATATTTTCTTCGACGTAATCTTTTAGTTCAAAAACGTTTTTACCAATTTTATCACCTTCAGCTACGACTACAATACTAGATGATTTACCAGATAATTTACTACGTCTTAAAGACTCTAACAATCTATCTAACCCTAAATCTTCTTCAGGGATTAAAATCTCTTCTGCTCCTGCTCCTACACCAACGTTTAATGCGATATGACCAACATCACGACCCATAACTTCAACGAAAAATAATCTGTTATGAGAACTTGCTGTGTCTCTAATCTTATCAATTACTTCTACAACTGTATTTAAAGCGGTATCATAACCTAATGTATGTGATGTACCATAAATATCATTATCTATAGTTCCTGGTATTCCCATTACTGGGAAATCAAATTCTTGATTAAAAATTAATGCTCCTGTAAAAGTACCATCTCCACCAATAACGACTAAGCCATCAATGTTTGCTTCTTTTAATGCATTGTAAGCTTTTTGACGTCCTTCTTTAGTACGAAACTCTTTAGATCTTGCAGATTTTAAAACAGTACCACCTTTGTTAATAATACCCTTTACGTTACGTGCTGTTAATTCTTTGAAGTCTCCTTCTATCATTCCTTCATAGCCACGATATATTCCTGCACATTCTATGTTATAGTATGCACAAGTTCTGGCTACAGATCGGATGGCTGCATTCATCCCTGGAGCATCTCCTCCAGAAGTCATAACAGCTATTTTTTTTATGGTTTTTGACATGTATTTTTTATTATCAAAGTAAAATTACTAAACAAATATTATAAATGACATCGCTTTTAACAAAATTTTGCAATAAGCGCAAAACTATAACGTTTTCGTTAATAACTTAATAAAATACAGGCTGTTAAATGAAGAAAAATACAGAATTGACAATCTGTTATTCCTCTTCTTTGATAATCATATTTTGAGGAAAGGGAGAATTATTTTCAGATTTTTTTTCTGGAGTTTCGTTCTCCAAAATAACACCTTCGTTATCCTCTTCGTCTACTTTTGAAGGGTTGAAAATTTTTCGCATTAATTCGCCAAAAGTATCAAACGATACACTATAAGATAAACCAACACCTTGTGTGTATCCAATTTCTTCTCCAAAGTTTCTGATACTGTTTTCTCTATTAAATACTTTAGCGGTAAGTGTACCTTCTTCGTTTAATAAAAAGTCTACTTGAACGTCTCCTGCAATAACAGAATCACCTAAACCACCAACAGGAACACCAACTTTACCATTAATTAATACACGATCGGATATTTTGGTTTGCAGTGTTAGACCAACACGGTTGTCTGTTTGGTATTCTGGGTTATTGGTACCAGCTTCAAAATTTACACCAATATCAAATTTACCGTCACCACTAGATAATAAGTTATTAACTAATCCATTTAATCGCTCAGTTAATGTTCCCGTAAAATTAATATCGTTTAATCCACTACTAAACGCTCCTGTGGCAATTAAAAATAAAGCTTGACTTTCTTTTTCTTCATTTGTATCAAGCCTATAATCTAGCTCTGATTTAATAGTCGAACTTGTTGTTGGAAAGTCAAATTGGTAGTTAATTTCTGGTCTTTCTAATCGATCAGATAAAGCTAAAGTAAGCTCTACAGGAATGCTTCTATTAATTGGACTATCTAATAATGGTGATGGATTGGCACGTGTTAAATATTTAGCCTCAATGTTTATTATAGCGTCTAATGGCTTTCCATTCCATGCTAGTGTACTTGTATATGGCTCTACAATAAATTTTTTCTGAATAACACCTCCATAAAAGAAGTTATAAACCCCTTCATATACCACAAAGTCACCATACATATTAAATTTATTATTGGTATTTATTTCAATTAATAAACCACCAACACCACGACCTTTTATTGTACTTCCTGAAGTTTTGTCTATTAAAATTTCTATTTCTGCGTCCTCGGTAACATCTAATTCAAAATTTAAATCTAAACCTGAATCTGTCTCATTTTCTAAAACAACACCTTCTTGTTTAGCTTTTTTTTCTTCTGGACTTAAAAAGTGAATGATTGAATTATCTCCAAAGGATTCGTTATCATTTAAGGGTATTTTAAAGACTGTACCTTTTTTAGTTTCACCAATAACATTGATGCTTAAACTCTCGGTTGGTCCAAAAATTGAGGCTGATCCACCAATAAAACCTGTACCGTAATATAAAGACTCCTCTGTTTCTTTAGTATCTAATACTAATAAACGTTGTGTTTCTAGATTTAAATCTAATTTCCAATTTGAAAAATTAGTATGACTAATACTTCCGTCTAAAACACCTTTTGAGTCTTCTTTTGTATCTGTAATATTTATAGTATTAAATATAAAACTTTGATTTTTTAAAGTAACAGAAGCTTTATCCTGAAAAGCATAATCGACATTTAAATAAGGCACACCTAATCCACCTTTATCTATATTTAATTGTCCGTTAAAATTAGGTTTATCTAAACTACCTACCACTTTAGCTGTTCCAAACACATCTCCTCTGATATCGCTTAAAACGTCTTCTAGGAAAGGGTTTAGTATTTTTAAACTGAATTTATTGAAATCCAAATCCACATCAATATAGGCATCATCTGCAGCAATATTTATATCACCTTTTGCTGTAAATGAATTGGTGTCATCATCCTTAATCTTAGCATCTACAATGTAATTAGATAATGTAGCGTTACCTGTGATTTTAGCATCAAAAGATCCTAAAAAAGTGTCGTTGACTTCTAAATTATCAATGGTTATTGCAGAATTTGGTAAATAGCTTCCGTTTTGTTGTAAAACATCAAGATTACCATTAATATTACCTGCTAAAGTAAGACCATCAAAATCTGGAACAATTTTATTTAAATCGACATCTTTAAAATTTAATTTTATGTCTTTGTAGGTTGAGTCTTTTATAGTTCCGGCTAGTTTAATTTCTTCATTTTCATGATTCATAACTAACTCCTCAATTTTAAAATCTTTAAAATCTCTGTCAAATATTACTTTATTTAACTTGTTTTTTTCTTCATTTACATACCATTTATTACCTTTAAAAGTAACATCACTCTTTTTAAAACCAACCACAGATTGGTTATCTTTATTGATAGTATGATAAAAACTTAAGTTATAAAAATCGTCATTACGTTTACCTCCTTTAAACTCTGATCTCATAAACAAAGTATCATTTAAAGTTACGTTAATTAAGTTAAATTTGGACACGCTGTAGTGCTTGGTGTACACGCTATCAACTTCTACGTAAGTGTTAAATAAAGGGTTATTATTATCCACTTGCACCTCAATTGCATCTGCAAAATAGTCTAACAATTTAATCTTAGGAGATTTAAACGTTAGCTTAAAGGCTTTTTCGTTACTCTCTACACGACCTTTAATAAAGGTGTTTGCGCCTACTTCTACTTCTGGTAAAAAGACTTCAATAATTTTATTATAAATTTTAAAATTAAAGTCAACATATTGATTACCCTTAATTTTATTAGGAACGTAATTGGTGTAAATACTTTTAAGCGAATTTTCAAAAAGTAGGCCTAAGTCATTAAATTTAAAGTTTCCTTTTAATTGTCCTTCGACAATTTCTGGAGAGTTTACTTTTATAAATCGTTCGTTGTCTAAAAACTCTGAACTAATAGCAAAATCCTTGAATGTATAGGTGTCGTTCTCATTTTTATACACTGTATTTTTAAAATTGATACTACCAACTGCATCATCGATATTATTAGCAGTCATTTTCATGTCCACTATACCTTTAAACTCTGATTGTTCGTCTCTGTTATAAAAATTAAGTGCTTTTAAGTTAGCATAATCAACTTTGGCTTCAAAATCAAAGGTTCTGACATTTTTAGATAAATCTGCTAATCCGTTAAACTCTAGTTGTAAATTTTTGTCGTTAGCAACTAATTTACCATTAAACTTACTTTGTTTGTATTGTCCATTAACAACAATACCTTGATAAGTATATTTGTTATAATTTATACTGTAAATGTCCCCTTTTAGTTGAGTTTTTAAATTTTCTTTTTTAAAACCAACACCATCAACATCTACATTTAACGAGGTGTTACCTAATTTGGGATCGTCTAACATTTTACCCAAATTAAACTCGTCCAAAATAATATTACCTTTATAGGATGCGTAATCAATATTATCAATGTTAGACATCTCTAAATTGGAATTTACGTAACCTAAAGAGGTGCTTATCTCTAGATCCGCTTTTATCTTTTGTGTTGTAATATTGGTGTTTCCAACCACCTTAAAGTTTCCTAACTTATCAAATATGGTTGGTATTGATTGTCCTAATACATTAGGTAACAATGCTTTTAAGTCTTTATAATTTGAGGATAAATTTTCAAAATCACCTTGCATAGCAAAGTTATTATCTTCAGCATTAAATAGGTTTTTAAAATTAAGTGTTCCGTAAATTTTAGTGTTTCGACTGGTCTCTAACTTTAAATTTTGAGCAGTTAGATTGTTAAGTGTACCATATAATTTTGTCGAAAAATCCGCTCTTTGGTTTATACCAAACTCATTGTAAAACACATTTAATTCGTCTAATAAAACGCTTCCTTCTGTAAAATTAGCCTCTACTTTAACTTTGTCTTCAAACTCTTTAAAATCTGCTCTGTTATAACTAAATATTAAATCTCCTTGTAGATAAGATTGTGGTGTTTTTAAATTTAAGTCGTCAAAACGCATTTGAGATAATGTATACGAAAAATTAGAGGTTAGATTTTCTAATTTTAAACCACGACTATCTACAAATTGCATGGTATTTATTCTGGTTTTGACATCACTACCATCAATTACAAAATTGGTTCCATTTAAATTTATACCATGAAAATTTAGTATCTGTGGTGTCTCCTTATTATAGTTTATAAAATTAAACGTTCCGTTAGAAATTGTAACATCACTAGAGGATAATAAAAAGGTGCTTTTTTCTGGTCTAGGATTGTCGTCGTCAAATCTAGCAACAAATACATCAAGATTAGTATCTGTTTCGTCCTTATAAGTAACGATATTAAAAATTAAATCTTCTAAATCAATGTCTGCAAAATTTAATTTTCCTTTATATAAATTTTTAAAATTAACTATGGATGTATTTAGCTGGCTTGCACTAATTAATGTATCCTTTTTATAATCTCTAATTAATACGCCTTTAATCTCAACCTCTCCATTAAACTGTAAACCAATCTTTTCTATATTAATATTAGTCTTATATTGGTCATTTACCCAATTAGTGGCAGATTTACCTAGTCGCGTTTGAACTGAAGGAATAGATAAAACTAACACCACAATGACGAATAACAATAGCAAAATAGCTATCAGTTTACCTATTATTTTGAGAATTTTTTTGATATTGCTTTTAAAGTTAAAAATTATACGGAATAACTTACTTTTGTAATTATTATAACAAATGTAATTGAGTTGTTAAACATTTCATCAAAATTAACAATTATTATGCCTAAAAATAACTAATGACTTCACAAAATATTTATATACTCGGAATTGAAAGTTCTTGTGATGATACAGCTGCTTCTGTAATCTTAAACGGAAAAATATTAAGCAACGTTATTGCTAGTCAAAAAATACATGAAGCCTTTGGTGGTGTTGTACCAGAATTAGCCTCAAGAGCGCATCAACAAAATATTGTACCTGTAGTAGATCAAGCTTTAAAGCAAGCAGGAATTACTAAAGACCAACTTAGTGCTATTGCTTTTACAAAAGGCCCAGGGTTAATGGGTAGCCTACTTGTAGGTACATCGTTTGCAAAATCGTTAGCTTTTGGATTAGATATCCCTTTAATTGATGTAAACCATATGCAAGCACATATATTGGCGCATTTTATTGAAGAGGACGGTTTTAAAAAGCCTCCATTTCCATTTTTAGCCATGACTATCTCT
Source organism: Olleya sp. Ti.3.14 (assembly GCF_038154885.1). NCBI lineage: Bacteria > Pseudomonadati > Bacteroidota > Flavobacteriia > Flavobacteriales > Flavobacteriaceae > Olleya > Olleya sp. Ti.3.14. The sequence continues at coordinate 67,519 of NZ_JBAKAO010000001.1, read as the reverse complement.
GGTGGACACACACAGATTGTAAAAGTCAAACATTACTTTGATATGGAAGTTATTGGAGAAACTATTGATGATGCTGTTGGAGAAGCATTTGATAAAAGTGGTAAAATATTAGGATTAGGATATCCTGCTGGTCCACAAATAGACAAACTTGCAAAACTAGGTAACCCTAAAGCCTTCCCTTTTACTAAACCTAGAGTGGATGGACTTAATTTTAGTTTTTCAGGTTTTAAGACTGCTGTATTGTACTTTATCCAAAAACAAGTTAAACTTAACCCTAATTTTATAGCAGAAAACCTTAACGACATCTGTGCATCTATACAATATACTATAATTGGTATTCTGACAGACAAATTAAAAAAAGCAGTTAAATTAACAGATATTAAACATATTGCCATAGGTGGTGGTGTATCTGCAAATAGCGGAATTAGACAAGCGTTAAAAGATGCCGAAAACAAGCATGGTTGGACAACCTATGTGCCTAAATTTGAATTTACCACAGACAATGCAGCAATGATAGCTATTGTTGGATACCTAAAATTTTTAGATGGTGACTTTGCGGAACAAAATGTTATGGCCAACTCTAGACTTAAAATATAATAACGACAGTACTAAAAGCAATAATTTATCTTCATTTAAACTTTAATTTTGTTTTTTTGTTGAAATTAAAATTCCTTTATAAAAAATGAAAACCCTTATTAAACTTACTATTTGCTTACTAACTGTTTCTATATATGCTCAAAAAGATTTAGAAAAAGAATTAGATACTATTGTAACGGTAGAACAAGCTGAAAAATTTTTGGTAAGTAAAAAATCTAGAAAAAATAAAATTTTAATTTTTAACGAAGAAAAGCACAAAACCAAACTGGCTACAAAATTAATGAACACCAGTGTTGGTGGTACAGAGGTCGTTAAATCGGAGTTTAATACAACACATTACAAAGTTATAGATAAAACAGACGAAAGACATTACCGTATTAGTTATATCTATTTTGATGGTAACACGCTAGATGCGACGCAAATTGTACAATATAAAAATGAAATATTTAAATCTTTTGAAGAAGGTATAAGTTTTGACGATTTAGCAAAGCGTTATTCTATGGATAAAAACGCTAAACGTGGTGGAGATTCTGGATGGCTAAAAGAAGGAAAAATGCCTTTAGAAGTAGAAGAACAAGCTTTTAATTTAGATAATAAACTAGATACCCTTTACACCGTAAGAGTTGAAGAAAGTAATGGTTTTTATATTATTTTAAAAACCGAAAGAATTAAAAAGATTAAGGAAATTAAGGTTTTAAAGGTAATCGCAAAATAAGTGATATGCAATTATTTTACAATCCAGATATAACTCCAGATACTAATCAATTTTCGTTTCCTAAGGACGAGAGTAGACACATTGTTAAAGTTTTACGTAAAAAAACAGGTGACCTACTTAACATTACCAATGGTAGAGGGTATTTATTTGAAGCCGAGTTGACTATTGCAGATCAAAAAAACTGTGTTGTAAATATTTTAAACACCACACATCAAGCGCCTAAAAATTATCAATTACATTTAGCTGTTGCACCAACTAAAATGAATGATCGTTACGAGTGGTTTTTAGAAAAAGCTACAGAAATTGGTATTACCAGCATCACACCAATAATTTGTGATCATAGCGAGAGAAAAGCAGTCAAAATTGAACGTTATGATAAGATAATTCAATCTGCAATGAAACAATCTTTAAGCTGCTACTACCCTATTTTAAATGCGCCAATAACATTTAAAGACTATATTAATCAAGATTTTGATGGAGACACCTATATTGCACATTGCGAGGAAACCGATAAAAAATCTTTAAAATCACAAGTACTTCCTAATAAAAAAATTACCATTTTAATTGGACCTGAAGGCGATTTTTCTGTTAAAGAAATAAAAATGGCGATTCACAATAAATTTATTCCTGTAACTTTGGGAGAAACAAGGTTACGTACAGAGACTGCAGCAATAGTTGCATGTCATAGTATTGCATTTATAAACGAGTAATTTATGAAATTAAGACACTTAATAGTATTTTTATTATTCTCTGTTTTCTTACATAGTCAAGATTTAGCAATACTAAAATATAAAGGAGGTGGAGACTGGTACAGTAATCCAACAGCACTACCTAACCTTATTAAGTTTTGTAACGCAAATATTGATACCAAAATAAATATAAAACCAGAAACCGTAGAAGCAGGAAGTAGTGATGTTTTTAGGTTTCCTTTGTTACACATGACAGGTCATGGAAATGTAATATTTGACGATGACGAAGCTGAAAATTTACGTATTTATTTAAAGTCAGGTGGTTTTTTGCATATTGATGACAATTATGGAATGCAACCTTATGTAGTAGCTGCTTTAAAACAAATTTTTCCAAATCAAGAATTAGAAGAGCTTCCAACAACACATCCAATTTTTAGCTCAGCTTTTGTATTTAAAGACGGATTACCTAAAATTCATGAGCATGATGGTAAAAGACCACAAGCTTTTGGATTATATCATGACACTAGATTAGTGGTATTATTTACTTTTGAAAGTGATTTAGGAGACGGTTGGGAAGATCAAGAAGTACATAATGATCCAGAAGACATCAGACTTAAAGCTTTAAAAATGGGAGCTAATATTGTTAAATATGCTTTTGAAAATTAATTTGAATAAGCCTAACTTCTATTACATACTTTAAATTATATTAGCTTAAATCATTTTAATTTTAACTAATATTATCTTTATTTACTAATAGGTATTAAATAGCATCCATAAATTTGCAACTTACACACTACAATTCAAAATTTAAACAACAACAATTTCCTGTAACAGTTGTATGTCAAAACGTTTCAAACGCACCAAATATTGGAAGTTTGTTTAGAGCTTGTGATGCTTTTGGTATAGAAAAATTAATATTTTGTGGAACAGATATTCCTTTAGGTAGAAAAATGACCAAAACTTCTCGTGCTACAGAAAAGTCTGTGAATTATGAAATGCACAAATCAGCATTAGAAGTAGTTAACAAATTAAAGGAAAACAATTATTTTATTCTTTCTTTAGAAATATCTACAAATAGTCAAGCATTAAATAAAGTTAAATTTAATCCTAATCAACCTATCGCTTTGATTATAGGAGATGAAAACTTTGGAGTATCCGAAGAAGTCCTAAAAATTAGCGATGCCATAGTACATATAAATATGTTTGGTCAAAATAGTAGCATGAATGTTGTTCAAGCAACTAGTATCACACTATATGAAATTACTAAACAGTTTTCGCTAAAATAAATTTCAATAATTATATATTTACATATATGACTTCAAGAACAATTGCAAACGGAATTTTAAAAGCTTGTGCTGTCCTATTAGGATTAGCCTTATTAATATGGTTTGTGTATAAGATACAATCTGTAATTGTTTATTTGGTAATAGCTGGAGTTGTATCCTTGTTGGGACGACCTTTAGTCGTGTTTTTAAAAAATAGATTAAAATTTTCCGATACGCTGGCTGTCGTATCTACCATGGTATTATTTTTAAGTCTTGTTTTCGGGTTAATTAGTTTATTTATCCCTTTAATTCTAGAGCAAGGACAAAATTTATCCTTATTAGATATAGATTTATTACAATCTAATATAGAAAACTTATATAAAGAAGCAATAAGTCATTTTGGCTTAAGCACAAACGAAGTGGAAGAATCTTTCAAAGACTCTAAAATAATGTCAAAAATTAATTTTGGAGTTATACCAGAATTTTTAAACTATTTTATATCAGGATTAGGAAGCTTTAGCATAGGATTATTTTCAGTGCTTTTTATTTCCTTTTTCTTCTTAAAAGACAGCAAATTAATGAGTACAGGTATAGTAACTGTGCTTCCTAAAAAGCATGAAAAAAGATTAAGAAAATCGTTTGTAACTATTCGTGATTTACTAACAAGATATTTTGGAGGCTTAGTATTACAACTATTAATACTATTTACAATTTACTCTATTGTACTATTAATTTTTGGAATCGAAAACGCTGTAATCATAGCAACACTATGTGCATTACTAAATATAATACCATACGTAGGACCAATAATTAGTGCGTTTTTGCTAATCCTTTTAAGTATGTCTAGTAATTTAGGCGAAAATTTTAGCGATGTAATTTTACCAAAGACAATGTATGTTATGATTGGTTTTATAATCGCACAACTTGTAGATAATTTTATTAGCCAACCTTTTATATTTTCTAAAAGTGTTAATTCTCATCCTTTAGAGATATTTTTAGTAATAATCATAGCAGGATTACTTTTTGGTATAGTAGGTATGATATTAGCAGTACCAACCTACACAGCAATAAAAGTTATTTCAAAGGAGTTTTTATCAGAATACAGAGTGGTAAATAAATTGACACAAGGCTTGGATGACTAATTTTAATAAAGACATTCTAGACCCCAAAATACAAGAATTCATTAATCAAAATATTAATTCTGACGTAGCCAATTTAGCTTTAAAAGGAATTCCCTTTGATAATAATTTAAAACAAGATATAATCACACAAATTGAATCTAAAAAAAAGTGTGAAAAAAAATTACCGACTTGGTTTAATACTCCTAACATATACTTTCCTCCTAAACTTAATATAGAGCAAACATCCTCAGAAGTTACAGCACAATATAAATCTAATTTAATTTCAGGAAAATCAATCATTGATATAACTGGAGGATTTGGTGTAGATTGTTACTATTTTTCAAAAAAAGTAGATACAGTAATACATTGCGATTTAAACGTTAATTTATCTAAAATAGTAGAAAAAAATTCCTCTAAGTTAAAATTAAACAACATAACGTTTCATGCAAATGATGGACTAGAAGTTTTAAAAACTATAGGTGAAAAAGTAGATTGGATTTACATTGATCCATCACGAAGAAATGATATTAAAGGTAAAGTTTTTTTACTTAAAGATTGCTTACCAAATGTTCCAAAAAACTTGGATATACTTTTTCAGTATTCCAAGAATATAATGATAAAAACGTCACCAATCTTAGATATTAGCTCTGGAATTAGCGAATTACAAAACGTAAAACACATTCATTGTGTAGCAGTAAATAACGAAGTAAAAGAGCTTTTATGGATTTTAGAAAAAGATTTTAGTAATGAAATACAAATCAAAACAATAAATATTACTAATAAAGATACACAGTGCTTTAATTTTAATTTAAAAAACGAATTAGAAACTACTCCTACTTACAGTCAACCTTTAAATTATCTATACGAGCCAAATACAGCCATCTTAAAGTCAGGAGCATTTAATAGTATTGCAGGTATTAAAAATATATATAAACTACACAAACACTCACATTTATATACAAGTAATGATTTAACTGAATTTCCTGGAAGACGTTTTAAAATAATCAAAACAATTCCCTACAATAAAAAATCTTACAAAAAAGAAATAAATTTAAATCAAGCAAATATTACCACACGAAACTTTCCTGAAACAGTTGCTCAAATTAGAAATAAGTTTAAAATTAAAGATGGTGGTAAAAACTATTTATTTTTCACCACCATCCTCGAAAACTCAAAAACTATAATAAGTTCAGTAAAAATTTAATCTAAAGTTAAAATGATTGGTTCATTAACTTCATTTAAATTGTTAATTACGATTTCTACTTTAGTACAAGTAGACATATCTAAAACAACTTTACTGTCTGATACATTGTTTGCAGACCCATCAACACTAAAAATAGTTTGTCCTTCATTAAAACTTGACCAAGAAGATGAAGTTCCAGGAGCTACATTTAAAATTTCAATAACATTTTGATCAATATCTATAATTGTAAACGTATACGCTATTGTTCCATTGTTAATTAGTCTAGATTGTGGATCTTGATTATCACAAAAAGTAGTTGCTGTTGCATCACTCATTTTTGTAAAATTGCTGGAATTCTGATCCTCTAAAGATTCTAGACTACAACTAGTTGCTGAAAAAATAAGGCATAGACATGCCACGAATTTAAGTAGGTTATTCATTTATAAAAAATTATTATATGTAAACTTTTGCTTACATAGCGATTTGGGAGTGCAAAATTAATCTTTATTTCGAAACAAAATAATTTTTTTTAAAATTTTCGACGAAATGCAATATAAGCACATAACTAATTGAAAACCAATTCTTTGTGTTGGGCTAAAAAATAGAACACAAAAACCATATAAAACAAAAAAGCTTCACTATTTCTAATGGAGCTTTAAGTAAGCTATTTTTTATATTCATATTGCTTTACTTTTTCGTCGGTAATAAATTTATTAAATAATTAAACTTTCAAAAATAATTAACACGTACTTAATTGATAATTTAAGAATCTTTTATAATACCATAAAAAATGGTATCAAGATTAATTATTAAATGATATAACAATTATTAATTCTATCTTATAAGTATTTAAAGAATAGTAAAATATAAGAAATCAATATAAAAACAAAAAAGCCTCACTATTTCTAGTGAAGCTTTAAGTGAGCCCGACAGGATTCGAACCTGTGACCGCCTCCTTAGAAGGGAGGTGCTCTATCCAGCTGAGCTACGAGCCCGTAGCAATAAAAAGTCGGGGTGGCAGGATTCGAACCTGCGGCCTCCACGTCCCAAACGTGGCGCGATAACCGGGCTACGCTACACCCCGAAAAAGGTTATCAAAATAAAAATTTTGAGAAAATAATAGCGGAGAGACAGGGATTCGAACCCTGGGTAAGTGTTTCCACCTACGACGATTTAGCAAACCGCTCCTTTCGGCCACTCAGGCACCTCTCCGTTAATTATGTTGTAATGAACTTTGCAATTAATTGCGGGTGCAAATCTAAGATATCATCTTAAATTACACAACATTTTTTACTGTTTTTTTTGAAAAATTATTCAGGGTATTCAATTCTAAGATGGTAAATATTTGCAAGCTTGCGTTTTAGCACTTTTTTAATGGATTCAATTTCTTTAAAAGTTATGTTAGCATTCAAAAATTGACCGTCATCTTTTTGTTTATTTATAATATTTTCGACAAAATTATCAATTTTACTTGATGTTGGTTCTTTTAAACTTTTGGAAGCTGCTTCTACACTATCACACATCATTAAGATAGCAGTTTCTTTACTAAAAGGTTTTGGACCTGGATAAGTAAAATCTTCGATGTTTACAGCTTCACTATTAGCCTTTTCTTTCATATAAAAATAATAGACTTGACTTGTACCATGATGCGTTCTAATAAAGTCTATTACACGATCAGGTAGATTATATTTTTTAGCTATTTCAATTCCATCTAAGACGTGGTTAATAATTATTTTTGCACTTTCTTTTGGCGATAATTCATCATGACTATTAATTCCTGAGGATTGATTTTCTGTAAAATAGGTTGGCGATTTCATTTTTCCTATATCATGATACAATGCACCTACCCTAACTAGCATAGCATTGGCTTCAATCTCATTGGCTGAAGCTTCAGCTAAATTTGCTACATTTAATGAGTGATGAAATGTTCCTGGTGCTTTATTTGATAATTCTTTTAAAAGTTTAGAATTGGTGTCGGATAATTCTAATAATGAAACATCAGACACTAAACCAAATAGTTTTTCATAGACATAAATTAAAGGTTGCACAAATAAGGTTGCAAGTCCGCATAATATAAATAGTCCAAAGGTTTCCCATTTTAAGTTATCAATACTGGCTTCATGTATTACAAAAAAAGCAAAGTAAGCTATAATATAAACCAATGTAATTTGTCCAACTGATATAAAAAGGTTTGCTCTTTTATATAATTCTGATACTGTTAAAATAGTAACTATACCTGCTATTATTTGTAAAAACATATACTCATAGCTATTTGGTACAATAGAGCCTAACAACAAAACAGTAATTACATGTGTAAACAATCCTAATCTGGCATCAAAAAAAGCTTTTAATACTAAGGGTAAAATTGATATTGGTACCAAATAGACGTATTCCGAATTATAATTTATGATTAACGTAGTCAGCAATACAATAATTAAGACGTTAAAAAATATAAAAGTAACTTTGGTATTGTTTTTATAAACATCTAACCTATATTTTCTAATAAATAATAACAACATTAATAACGCTAAAGCAACTAATAATGTGTATGCAAAAACAATCCAATTATAGCTAGATTTACTCCAAACCTGAGACTCATATTCCTTTGATAATGAATTTAATACTTGATATTTATCATCATTTACCACCTCTCCCTTTGATATTATTAAGGTCCCTTTATCAATTACACCTCGATTACTAGAAATCTTATCTAAAGACTCTTGTAATACATTATCTGTAAGGGTTTTATTATAAGATAGGTTGGATTGTATGATATCAAAAAACAAAGCTGTCAATTTATTAGAATAACTAAATAAATTTTCCTCTTTCAATTCTTTTTCAATATTGTATTTTATATTTCCTTGTTTTTTTAAATTAGAATATAATGCGGATTTTTTTTCAACATTATCAACTAAAATTACCACGTTACTTTTTTCGTTAATTTTAAGATCTTCATTTAATATACCATACTGATAAAGGTCATTCAGTATCACTAAACCTTTAGATTTTAACTTATTAAAGTTACCAATAGAATCATTAAATGTTTTATTAAAAGCATTTTCATATTCATTTTTTACTTTTTCTTCAATGGTTTCGTTTTTATCAAAAAAATAAGTGGTTTGAGCTTTTATAAGTTCTTGCTCTTCTGTAACTTTTAGTTTTGATTTTTGAATTGCAAAATTAAAAGGTGCATATAAATTTTCGGTTTGCCAAGGTTTCCCTTTTTCAAAATTATACTTAAACCGTCCGCTTTTTGGAAAAATAAAAACGATTAAAAATGTTGTTGCTAAAAACAATAATATTTTATAAAACTGAGAATGGTTTTTATAAATGGTATTAATTTGATCTTTCATGCTTTAATCTCGTGTTTATCAAATGTAACAAATTATAACCCTATTATTAAGTTATAATCCCAAGAATAACCTAAATTTTATTAAAAAATTAGTAATTTCGTGGGACTAATATATTACATAAAAATTATGAGTAAAAAAGTCGTTATTGTCTCTGCTGCTAGAACACCAATAGGTAGTTTTTTAGGAGCTTTAAGCACTGTACCTGCTACAAAATTAGGAGCTATAGCTATTAAAGGAGCTTTAGATAAAATAAATTTAAAACCTGAATTAGTACAAGAAGTATTAATGGGAAATGTTGTTCAGGCTGGCAATGGTCAAGCACCAGCTAGACAAGCTGCTATTTATGCAGGAATACCCAATACAGTACCTTGTACAACTATTAATAAAGTTTGCGCATCTGGTATGAAAACAGTTATGCAAGCTGCACAAAGTATTGCTTTAGGTGATAATGATATAGTAGTTGCTGGAGGAATGGAAAACATGAGTATGATTCCGCATTACCTTCATGCTAGAACCGGAACTAAATTTGGTCCCGCTACTTTAATTGATGGTTTACAAAAAGACGGTTTAGTAGATGCATACGATCAAAATGCAATGGGTGTTTGTGCAGATGCTTGTGCTACAGAATATAACTTTTCAAGAGAGGATCAAGACAACTACGCTATACAAAGTTACAATAGATCATCTGCTGCTTGGGAAGCCGGAAAATTTGATAACGAAGTCGTTCCTGTAGAAGTTCCACAAAGACGTGGAGAACCTATTATTGTTAGTAAAGATGAAGAATTTACTAATGTTAAAATGGATAAAATACCTGGTTTAAGACCTGCTTTTAGTAAGGATGGAACTGTAACTGCAGCAAATGCATCTACTATTAATGATGGTGCTGGTGCAATGGTGTTAATGAGTGCTGAAAAAGCTGAAGAATTAGGTTTAACACCTCTTGCAACGATTTTAAGTTATGCAGATGCTGCTCAAGAGCCAAAATGGTTTACAACTGCTCCTGCTAAAGCTTTACCATTAGCTATTAATAAAGCTGGCATCGATCTTAAAGATGTTGATTATTTTGAATTTAACGAAGCTTTTGCTGTAGTTGGATTGGCTAATATGAAAATTTTAGGTCTAAACGATTCTAATGTTAACGTAAATGGTGGTGCTGTATCACTAGGTCACCCACTTGGATGTTCTGGAGTAAGAATTTTAATTACGCTACTTAACGTTTTAGAACAAAATGATGCTAAAATTGGAGCTGCTGCTATATGTAATGGTGGTGGTGGTGCTTCTGCTATGGTTATTCAACGTCACTAAAATCAACAAATGCAGTTCGGAATTTGTAATTTAAGTATTTTACCTTTAAGATTAGAACCATCTGATACTAGCGAATTAGTTTCGCAAGTACTATATGGCGATTTATTTAAGGTTTTGGAGCAACGTAAACAATGGAGTAAGATTAGATTAGCCTATGATAAATATGAAGGTTGGATTGATAATAAACAGTATTTAGAAATTACTGAGGAGTCCTATCAAAATCTAAATTTGGAAGCTCTAAAACTATCATCTGATTTAGTTGAATTTGTTCAAGACGAAAATCAGCTATTAAATACGATTGTTTTAGGTTCAACTTTAAATGGGTTATCGTTATTAAACCATACTTATGAAGGTGTTTATGTTGATAAACAAAATCCTAAATCTGAAATAATTTCTACTGCATTTAAATATCTTAATTCACCTTATCTTTGGGGAGGAAAAACACCTTTTGGAATTGATTGTAGTGGTTTTACTCAAATGGTTTATAAACTAAATGGTTATAAACTATTACGCGATGCTTCGCAACAAGCAAGTCAAGGTGAAGCTTTAAGCTTTATTGAAGAGAGTGAACCTGGTGATTTAGCCTTTTTTGATAATAACGAAGGCGTTATAACGCATGTTGGTATTATAATGAAAGACAATTACATTATCCATGCTCATGGTAAAGTAAGAATAGACCGTCTAGATCACAGTGGTATTTATAATTCTGATAAACGAGTGCATACCCATAAACTTAGGGTTATTAAAAAGATTATATAACATAAAAAAGCCTTCATTAAATGAAGGCTTTTTTTATTCTACTTAATAAATACTATTATTTATTAATATGGCTTTTAGCTTCTTTAGCTTTTTCAGTTTCACCTAAAGCATTATATATATTAGACAATTGCTCGTATATTGAATCTGGAGCTTTTGGATCTATTTTAATGTAATTTAATAACGTATTTGCACCATCATTAAACAACTGACCTTTTTGATTTTTTAATTGGTCATATTTTAAATTATCAGCTTTACTAGTTCCTAAACTATTCATTTGCTCAATCAATGCATTACCTTCTGTAATGTATGAAGTTGATAAGTTTAATGCAGCGTCAGAATTTGTTGGATCTAATTCTAATACCTTTTCAAAAGACTTTCTAGCTTTTGCTATCTCGTTACTATTCATGTACACAACACCAATGTTATAATGGATTGTAGGATCGTTAGGTACTTTTAATGCTGCTTCTTGTAATAACTCTTGAAACTTAGCAGTATCACCCATTTTATTATAAATATTAGCTTCACTAATAATTAAGTTGACATCTTCAGGATTGTTCTTTTTTGCTGTAGCAATAGCCTCTAATGCTTTATCATTTTCGCCTTTATTAGCGTAAATTAAAGCTATATTTTTAGTGATTTCACCTGCTCTAGATTCTGTTTGTCTTTCGCCTGGATTTTCGTGTGTTCCAAGTTTTACATAGTTATCTCTAGCATTTTTTTCTAAAATCTCTTCTTCTCCATTTGCTTTGTTTGTTGCAAAATACTCTGTACCAACACCTGTATAACCTAATTCATTAAGTTGTAAATAATATTTTAAAGCACCATCCATATCTTGATTGTTAATAGCACTAGAAGCAGCATAATATAAGTACGCTTGCTCTTCCTTATTTACATTATAAAGATTTTCAAAAGCAACTGCAGCTTTACCAAACTCTTTAGTCGTAAAAAAACCATTAGCCTTAGTTAATAGGTCATTTTCAATATCTTGTCTTAAAACAGTTACGTCGCTATTATCTTCTGTTACTTTATCTAAAAGTGTTGTCGCTTTTAAAACATCCTCAGCACTAGAAGTTCCATTAGCAAAATATGCATTTGCTGCAGCTAAATAATACTTATCTTTTAATTTATCGTCCATAGATCCTAGCATAGGTTCTAATTGCGTGATTAAGCTTTTAGCTTCAGCATAATTATTTTTATTTACTGCCTTTTCTAAAGCTTTTACTTCTTTTTTCTGAGCAAAAGAAAACACTGTTACAAGTAATGCTATCGCAAGAATTAATTGTTTTTTCATTATTAGTTTTTTTTTAATTGTTAAATTTAAAATTATTCTTCTTCTGTAATATCAATAGTTGTGCCATCTTCAGCATCTGTACTGTTTTCTAGACCTTCCAAAGTTTCATCTAATTCTTCTTCATCATCCTTCATTACTTTTGCAACTGCTGCTATTGAGTCTTTTCCTTTAAGGTTTATTAATTTTACACCTTGAGTTGCTCTACCCATAGTACGTAAACTTTCTACAGCCATACGAATGGCAATTCCAGATTTATTAATAATCATTAAATCATCAGTATCTGTAACCGTTTTGATTGATACTAAATCTCCTGTTTTTTCAGAAATAGAGATTGTTTTAACTCCTTTTCCTCCTCTGTTTGTAATTCTGTATACTGCTTCACCATCTTCTGGATCATCAATATAGGTACGTTTACCGTATCCATTTTCAGACACCACAAGTACTGTTTCTTCTTGAGGATTTTCTACGATTACCATACCTATAGCTTCATCTTTTGGATGTGCTAAAGTTATACCTCTTACACCAGAAGCGTTTCTACCCATTGGTCTAGTTTTAGCTTCTTCAAATCTAATGGCTTTACCAGATTTAAGTGCTATCATTACTTGACTGTTTCCAGTAGTTAATTTAGCTTCTAATAGTTCGTCATCCTCTTTAATAGTAATAGCATTAATACCATTAGTTCTTGGTCTAGAATATTGCTCTAAAGCAGTCTTTTTAACTTGACCTTTTTTAGTTGCCATAATCACATAATGACTATTGATATACTCTTCGTCTTTTAAATCTTGAGTACATATAAACGCCATTACTTTGTCGTCTTGCTCAATATTTATTAGGTTTTGGATTGCTCTACCTTTAGAGGTTTTACTTCCTTCTGGGATTTCATAAACACGCATCCAGAAACATTTACCTTTTTGAGTAAAGAATAACATGTATTGGTGGTTTGTACCAACAAATAAATGCTCTAAGAAATCTTCGTTTCTAGTTGTAGATGCTTTTTGTCCTACTCCTCCTCTATTTTGTGTTTTGTATTCTGTTAAAGACGTTCGTTTAATATAACCTGCGTGCGAAATAGTAATTACTACTTGTGCATCAGGTATCATATCCTCGATGCTTAAATCTCCACCTGCATACTCTATTACAGAGCGACGTTCATCTCCATACTTTTCTTTAACAACTATTAATTCATCCTTAATAATTTGCATTCTGCGATCTTTTTTATCCAGAATATCTTTAAGGTCTTCAATAGTTTTCATTATCTCTTCATACTCACTACGCAACTTGTCTTGCTCTAGACCAGTTAATTGACGTAGACGCATCTCTACAATAGCTTTTGCTTGTATTTCTGAAAGCTTAAAACGTTCTATTAAGTTGTTTCTTGCTTCGTCTGCATTATTAGACGCTCTAATAATAGCAATTACTTCGTCTATATTATCAGATGCAATAATAAGTCCTTCTAATATATGTGCTCTTTCTTCTGCTTTACGCAACTCATAAGTCGTACGTCTAACAACTACTTCATGTCTGTGCTCAACAAAATAGTGAATCAATTCTTTTAGATTCAATAATTGTGGTCGACCGTTAACTAAAGCAATATTATTTACACTAAAAGAAGACTGTAGTGCTGTATACTTGTATAGTTTATTTAATACAATATTAGGAATTGCATCACGCTTTAACACGTAAACAATACGCATACCGTTTCTATCAGACTCATCTCTAATAGTTGCTATTCCTTCAAGTTTTTTCTCGTTAACTAAATCGGCAGTCTTTTTAATCATGTCTGCCTTATTGACTTGGTATGGTATTTCTGTGACAATAATACACTCTCTACCTTGAACTTCTTCAATATTAGCATTACCACGCATTACAATACGTCCTCTACCAGTATGAAAAGCCTCTTTTACACCATCATATCCATAAATTGTACCTCCTGTTGGAAAATCTGGAGCTTTAATATGTGTGATTAATTCGTCAATTTCAATATCATTATTTTCAATATAGGCAATTGTACCGTCAACCACTTCCGTTAAGTTATGAGGTGGCATATTAGTAGCCATACCTACAGCAATACCAGATGCTCCATTAACTAAAAGTCCTGGAATACGTGTTGGTAAAACAGTCGGTTCTTCTAAAGTATCGTCAAAATTTAATTTATGATCTACAGTTTCTTTATCAATATCTGCCAACATGTCTTCAGATATCTTACGCATACGTGCTTCTGTATAACGCATTGCAGCTGGACTATCTCCATCCACAGACCCAAAGTTACCTTGACCGTCTACTAACATGTAACGTAAACTCCACTCTTGAGCCATACGTACCATTGCGTCATAAACTGATGTATCTCCATGTGGATGATACTTTCCTAAAACCTCTCCAACTATTCTTGCTGACTTTTTATGTGCGGAACTTGCTCTAACACCCAGTTCATGCATACCGTAAAGTACACGTCTATGTACTGGTTTTAAACCATCTCTTACATCTGGTAAAGCACGTGACACAATGACTGACATTGAATAATCAATGTAAGCCGACTTCATTTCATCTTCAATATTAATTGGAATGACCTTTTCTCCTTCTGCCATATATAAATTTAATTAGTTTTATTCATTATTTCAAAACACGCTAATATAAAACTTTCATTAGTAACGGTAAGCCTTTTAAGTCTATTTTTTGATGTTTTTTATTAACAATTACCTACTCCTTTTTAGTTAATAACTCAATTGTGCTTTATTTTGAAATATTCACTACTTTCAAACCTCAATTAATTAACATATTATTTAAGGTATAGTTTTTGCCATTACTAATTATGTTTACTATTTTTAAAGCTGAAAGGAATAAATATATGGATGATAATTTTTCACCAAGAGTAAAAGACGTCATTGCCTATAGTAAAGAGGAAGCATTGCGCTTAGGACACGACTTTATAGGCACGGAACACTTAATGCTTGGTTTATTAAGAGACGGAAACGGAAAAGCAATAAATATTTTAAATGCGTTGGATATTGATTTAAATCATTTAAGACGAAAAGTTGAAATATTAAGTCCTGCTAATCCTAATACCACAATAATTTCTAACGAAAAGAAAAACTTACACTTAACACGTCAGGCAGAACGTGCGCTTAAGACTACTTTTCTAGAAGCAAAACTGTTTCAAAGTACATCAATAAATACTGCACATTTATTATTATGTATTTTAAGAAACGAAAACGACCCTACTACAAAACTTTTAAATAAGTTAAAAGTAGATTATGATAATGTTAAAGAACAATTTAAGTCTATGATTACAAACGACGATAACTTCGAAGATATAACTGGAGCTCCAAAAGCTGAGTCATTTCAGGATGACTCCTCTGCAGAAGACTCTGGTTCTAAAGACATATTTAATACACCTGGAGCAAAAGGTAACAAAAAATCTAAAACACCTGTTTTAGATAATTTTGGACGCGACTTGACAGCTATGGCTGAAGAAGGTAAACTTGATCCAGTTGTGGGACGTGAAAAAGAAATTGAGCGTGTGTCTCAAATACTTTCGCGTCGTAAAAAGAACAACCCTCTGTTAATTGGTGAGCCTGGTGTTGGTAAATCTGCAATTGCTGAAGGTTTGGCAAATCGTATTGTTAAACGCAAAGTATCACGCATTTTATTCAACAAACGTGTGGTTACTTTAGATTTAGCAAGCTTAGTTGCTGGTACTAAATATAGAGGGCAGTTTGAAGAGCGAATGAAAGCGGTTATGAACGAGCTTGAAAAAAATGATGATGTTATTCTTTTTATTGACGAAATTCATACCATCGTTGGTGCTGGTGGAGCAACAGGAAGCTTAGATGCTTCTAACATGTTTAAACCTGCATTAGCTAGAGGAGAAATACAATGTATTGGTGCTACTACTTTAGATGAATACAGACAATATATTGAAAAAGATGGGGCTTTAGAGCGTCGTTTTCAAAAAGTAATTGTTGAACCTACTTCTGTAGAAGAAACGATTGAAATTTTGAACAATATTAAAGCTAAATATGAAGATCACCATAATGTTACGTATACCGATGAAGCTATAGAAGCTTGTGTTAAGTTAACTAACCGTTATATGACTGAGCGTTTTTTACCAGACAAAGCAATTGACGCTTTGGATGAAGCTGGCTCAAGAGTACACATTACAAACATTGATGTCCCTAAGCAAATAATCGAATTAGAGAAAAAATTAGAGGACGTTAGAGAGACTAAAAATACGGTTGTTAAAAAACAAAAGTACGAAGAGGCTGCACGTTTACGTGATGATGAAAAGCGCTTAGAAAAAGAATTAGCTGTTGCACAAGAAAAATGGGAAGAAGACACTAAACTACACAAAGAAATAGTATCCGAAGACAACGTTGCAGATGTTGTAAGCATGATGACAGGAGTACCTGTTAATCGTATCGCGCAAACTGAAAGTAACAAACTTGCCTTACTACCTGATTTAATAAAAGGTAAAGTAATAGGTCAGGATGATGCAGTTGCAAAGGTTGTTAAAGCTATACAACGTAATCGTGCTGGTCTTAAAGATCCTAATAAACCAATTGGTTCGTTTATCTTTTTAGGTCAAACAGGAGTCGGTAAAACGCAATTAGCAAAAGTATTATCTAATCAATTATTTGATAGTGAAGAAGCTATGATTAGAATTGATATGAGCGAATACATGGAAAAATTTGCGATTTCAAGATTAGTTGGTGCACCTCCAGGATATGTAGGTTACGAAGAAGGTGGACAATTAACTGAAAAGGTACGTCGTAAACCTTATGCTGTAATTCTTTTAGATGAAATAGAAAAAGCACATCCAGACGTTTTTAACATGCTATTACAAGTCTTAGACGATGGTTATTTAACTGATAGTTTAGGTCGTAAAATCGATTTTAGAAATACCATAATTATTATGACTTCTAATATTGGAGCAAGAAAATTAAAAGATTTTGGTACAGGAATAGGTTTTGGTACTGCTTCTCAAAAATCTCAAGAAGATGCTAACTCTAGAAGCGTTATTGAAAATGCACTTAAAAAATCATTTGCTCCAGAATTTTTAAATAGAATTGATGACGTTATAGTATTTAATGCGTTAGAAAAAGAAGATATTAATAAGATTATTGATATCGAACTTGATAAATTACTAAAACGTATTGATGGTTTAGGTTATAAACTAAAATTAACCAAAGCAGCAAAAGATTTTATTGCAGAAAAAGGTTTTGATAAGCAATATGGAGCAAGACCTTTAAAACGTGCTATACAGAAGTACGTTGAGGATGCTCTTGCAGAAGAAATTATCACTTCAAAATTACAAGAAGGCGATAAAATAGTAATGGATTTAGATACAAAAACTGATGAAATTACTATTGCTATTGAAAAAGCAGAAAAACCTGCAGAATCTTAAAATTAGAAATATATTTGCATAATATTAAAAGCTTCACTAACTTAAGTGAAGCTTTTTTAATTAATTATATTTGATGAATTTTACGAAAACAAAATTATCTTTTTGCACGCTATCGGTTTCTGACAATATAATGATTGCTGAAGTAAATGAAGGTGTTGTATTTAATCAAGACAAGTCTGACGAAATCATCTATTTTTCAAGTGTTGTTTTTAAAAACAATCCGTTTGTATATATCACCAACCGAGTAAATTCATACGCAGTAGACCCAACAATATATAAAGGTGTTTCTCAAGTTGAAACCCTTAAAGGATTTGCAGTAGTATCCACTACTCTAGCAGCTAGAAATGCAGAAATCGAACGTTTATTTTTAAATAAACCTTTCGAGATATTTTCCGATATTGAAGACGCTAAACTTTGGGCAATTCAAATACTAAATAAGACTATAGAATTAAAATAATTCTTCAGAATCTATACCTAAAGTTTGAATAAATTCAATCGAAGCTTGGATATCATCATGTAAAATTTCGTCCTCTTTAATAAAAGGTACTACTTCACGATAACTAAAAATAAATTGCTCTATAAATTGGCTTGATTTTAAAGGTGCTCTAAATGCTAATGCTTGAGACGCATTAAACAGCTCAATAGCCAAAACACGCTCTACATTATTAATTAAAGCATAAGCTTGTGTAGCTGCATTGGCTCCCATACTTACGTGATCTTCTTGACCATTACTAGACACAATACTATCTATACTTGCAGGAGATGCTAATTGCTTATTAGCACTAACTATACTTGCTGCAGTATATTGCGGAATCATAAATCCTGAGTTTAAGCCAGGATTATCAACTAAAAACGCTGGCAAACCCCTTAATCCTGATACTAATTGAAACACACGTCTTTCTGATATATTACCTAATTCTGCCATAGCAATTTTTAAATAATCTAATGCTAAAGCTAAGGGTTGTCCATGAAAGTTTCCTCCAGAAATTATTTCATCTTCTTTAGTAAAAATATTAGGATTATCTGTAACCGAGTTAATTTCCGTCTCAAACGTTTTTGCTACAAAAGCTAAAGTATCTTTAGTTGCTCCATGCACTTGTGGTATACACCTAAAGCTATAAGGATCTTGTACGTGTTGTTTTTCTTGACTAATTATTTGACTACCTTCTAAAAACGCACTAACACGACTTGCAGTTTCTAATTGCCCATTATGCGGTCTTACTAAATGTATTAATTCATTAAAAGGCTCAATTCTTCCATCAAAAGCATCAATAGATACACTTCCAATTAGGTCTGCTAAATAGGATAGTTTATAAGACTTAAGCAACAAATAAGTCCCATAAGCACTCATAAATTGTGTACCATTTAATAACGCCAAACCTTCTTTAGATAATAATGTAATAGGTTTCCAATCAAATTGTTTTAAGACCTTTTCAGCCTCTAATACCGCTCCTTTATATGTAACTTTACCTTTTCCTATTAACGGTAAAGACATATGTGCTAAAGGCGACAAATCTCCAGATGCACCTAAAGAACCTTGAGTATAAACTAAAGGTAATATATCGTTGTTGTAAAAATCTATTAAACGTTTGACTGTTACTAATTGTACTCCAGAATGACCATAACTTAAGGATTGTATTTTTAATAAAAGCATTAATTTTACAATAGGTTCTGGTACTAAATCTCCAGTCCCACAAGCATGAGACATCATTAGATTTTCTTGTAACTTTGTTAAGTTTTCATTACTAATCTTAACATTATATAACGATCCAAAACCTGTATTTATACCATAAATAGGTCTCGTCTCTGATTTTAGTTTTTCATTTAAATACGTACGACATTCATTGATTTTATCAACAGATTCTGAAGATAATTCCAATGGTTTTTGTTCTAAAATAATAGATTGAATTGTTGCTAAATCTAAAGATTTTGAGGATATAATGTGAGTTGTATTCATTTGTATTTTTTGTCTGGTCAAAAGTCATCATAACTTAAATAATATGCAAGTATTTGTTAATAATTAAACAAATACTTTAAAACTTGTATTATTCTATATATTTTTGAGAAAATAAAAATTTAAATAATGAAAAAACTATTAGTTTGCTTAGCAGCTTTATCTATCGTTGCTTGTAAAAAAGAAGCTCCAAAAGATTACGCCACTTTTTCTGGTAAAATAGAAAATAAAAACAGCGATTCTTTATTTGTATACCAAGGTCGAGACTTTAAAAAAACAATTAAAGTAATGGAAGATGGTACATTTAGTGATACTTTAAAAGTAACTACTGGTGTTTTTGGAATTTACGATGGTAAAGAACAAACAACTGTATTTTTAGCAAACGATATGGATTTAAAAATGACTTTAGACGCAAAAATGTTTGACGAGTCAATTAAATTTAGTGGTAAAGGTGCTGAAAAATCTACTTTTTTAGTGGATAGAATTAAATTTGAACAAGATTTAGTAGATGTGGAAGCTTTAAAAAATCTTGATGCTTCAAATTTAGATGCTAGTTTAGAGGGTATTAAAACTAAAATGCTTGCTTATTATGACAAAAATGAAGCTATAGATTCTACAATTATTTCAGAAGCTAGAAAGCAAGTGGATCCAATGTTAAAAGGATTAAAAGGTTATGTTTTAAGTGGTATTAAACTTAAGGAAGAATTTCCTGCAGGATCACCTTCTCCTACTTTTGAAAATTATGAAAACTACAAAGGTGGTACAACCTCTTTGTCTGACTTAAAAGGTAAATTTGTGTATATAGATGTTTGGGCAACTTGGTGTGGTCCTTGTATCGGAGAAATTCCTTCATTAAAAGCTTTAGAAAAAGATTACGAAGGTAAAAACATTGCTTTTGTTAGTTTATCTACTGATGATGGTAGAGGTTATAGAGCAGATAGTAAAGAGGAATCTTTTAAATTATCTAAAGATGGTTGGAAAAAAATGATTGAAGAAAAAGAAATGGGAGGCATTCAATTATTTGCAGATAATGCTTTTGAATCTGACTTTGTTACAGGTTACAAAATTAACTCTATTCCAAGATTTATATTAATTGATCCAAATGGAAATATTGTTAATGCTGATGCACCAAGACCTTCTTATCCAAAAATCAAAGAGTACTTTACATCTATGGGTATTTAATCCAAAGTACAATTATTTTATAAAAAAAAGCGAACTGAAAAGTTCGCTTTTTTTGTGCTCTAATTTATTTACTTTTATTTTTTTGCATCGCTATCAGCATTTTCTATTTCTGGCTGCTCTGGTTGTTTAAATAAATCTAAGTAAGCCAATGGAATACCTTCAATAATATGACTTGCTATAAAACTTTGATATCCTAAATCCTCTACTAATAAATCTGCAGATTTACCATGCAAATACACTCCAAATATAGCTGCTACTAATGGATCATAACTTTGAGCTATTAATCCAGAAATTATACCTGTTAAAACATCTCCTGTTCCTGCTGTTGCTAACCCTGGATTCCCTGTTGCATTAACATATAATTTATCTTGATAAACAGTTATAGTATTTGCTCCTTTAATTATAATGATACATTTATACTTTTTAGAAAACGCCTTGGTCTTTTTAAGTTTATCAAATTCATCTTTCCATTTCCCAACCAATCTTTCTAACTCTTTAGGATGCGGAGTTAATACTGTGTTTTCTGGTAGTAATTTTAATAACGCTTTCTTTTTAGCTAATATATTAATTCCGTCTGCATCAATAACTAAAGGTGTTTTATTAACTTTTAAAAATGCTTCAAAAGCATCAATTGTCTTAACATCTGTCCCTACACCTACTCCAAATGCAATGACATTAGGTTGTATATCAAATGCTATGGATGTGATTATTTCTTCATCTGCATCTGTAAGAACCATTGCTTCTGGAAAACCAGCTTGTAATGGTATGTAACCACATTTAGGCGTATAAGCTGTTACTTTTCCTGCTCCAATTGCAAGTACGCCTTGACTAGCTAAAGTAACAGATCCTATTTTTCCGTAACTACCTCCAATAACCAAAACATGTCCAAAACTTCCTTTATGACTATATTTTTCTCTTGGTTTATATAACGGTAAGACTTCATTTTTTCCAATTAATTCCGCTTCGGTTGGTGTGGTGTAAAGATATTCTGGATCAATACCAATGTCTAAAACTTCCCATTGTACAGTGTATTTTGCAGTTTCAGGCAAAAAGAAAACTAATTTAGGAGTCTGAAAACTTAAAGTGTAACCTGCATTTACCACACACTCTGCATCCACAGGTGCTGTATCTGTTGCTAAACCTGAAGGTATATCTATAGATAGTACAAATGCTTTTGTAGCTCTAAAATAGTTAAACAATTGCTTAATCCAACCTTCCACAGGTCTGTTTAAACCTATACCAAAAATAGCATCTACTATTATATCTTTTTCATTTATAGTAGGTAATTCACTAGCATCATTTAATAAAACAGGCCAATCTTTGGTGGTGCTTTTTATGCGTTCGTAGTTATTTAAAAAATCTTTAGAGCGCGTTGTACTATGGTTAACAATATAAGTTTTCACATTATATCCATGAGTAGTCAAGTGTCTAGCAACGACTAAACCATCACCTCCATTGTTACCTATCCCACAAAATACGTGAATTGGAACCTGTGCACCTTGCATACGCATATGCAACCAATTAAAGATTTGCGTTCCTGCACGTTCCATCAAATCTGTAGATGTAATACCTTGTTTTTTAGCAGTTAAAGCATCACCTTCATAAATTTGTTCTTTCGAAAATATTTTCATTTTAATAATATATTGGCTAATAATTATCAATCTCGCAAAAATTGACGTTTAGTTTTTTTGATAAAAGTAAAAGTAATACATTTGATAGGTATAGATGCATAAAATGAAAAAAAGACATACTATTTTTACGTTAATTATGACCATTACCCTTTAGGGTTAATAGCTATATATCCTTCCGTTTGGGTAGTTTTTTAACTACAATTCCTATCTTAAATTAATTTGAAATGAAAGTATTAAAATTTGGAGGTACCTCTGTAGGTACTGCTCAAAACATAAAAAAAGTTATAGCCATTCTTCAAAAAGAATCACTATCTAGTCCAATAGTGTGTGTTGTCTCTGCTGTTGGTGGTATCACTGACAAATTGTTACAAGCAGGTGAGTTAGCTAAACAAAAAAACAAAAGTTATCTCACTGTTTTTGATAAAATCAAAAGCATTCATTTTAAAGTTATTGAAGACTTAGTTAATAATCCTAAGTCTATTTTAAAAGAAGTTGATGCAACGTTTGAAAACTTAAAGCAACTATTAAATGGTATTTATTTAATTAATGAGTTGTCTCCTAAAACATCTGATAAATTAGTAAGTTATGGCGAATTATTGTCTTCATTTATCATTGCAGAAGTCATGGAAGACTTGAATCTAAATACGGTTTTAAAAAATAGCCAAGAGTTAATAATTACAAATAATAACTTTACAAAAGCTGAAGTCAATTATGATGTAACCAATAAAAATATCGTAGATTATTTTAATAAAGCTAACCAACTTATTACTATTTTGCCAGGTTTTGTTTCTAAATCACAAAGTGGAGAAACAACAACTTTAGGTCGTGGTGGATCAGACTTTACAGCTGCTATTGTTGCTGCAGCATTAAAAGTAGACCAATTAGAGATTTGGACAGATGTTAGTGGTATGTACACTACTAATCCAAAACTGGTTAAACAAGCTTATCCTATAGCTAATTTATCTTACCAAGAAGCTATGGAATTATCTCACTTTGGTGCTAAGGTTTTATACCCTCCAACGGTCCAACCTGTTTTAAATCTATCCATCCCAATACATATCAAAAACACATTGCATCCAGAAGCTTTTGGGACTATTATTTCTAATCAAAAAAAGGAAAATCATTTAACGGTTAAAGGGATTAGTCATATTGACAATGTTGCCTTATTAACATTGGAAGGTAGTGGTATGGTTGGTATTCCTGGGTTTTCAAAACGATTGTTTGAAACTTTAGCTAACGAGAAAATAAACATCATATTTATAACACAAGCGTCATCAGAACATTCTATTTGTTTTGGTATTGATATTAATAATGCAGAACAAGCTGAACAAGCCATTAATAATGCATTTGAATACGAAATCTCTTTACATAAAATCAACCCAATTATTGTTGAAAAAGGCTTGTCTATCATTGCTTTAATTGGTGATAACATGAAGAGTCACCAAGGTATTAGCGGAAAACTTTTTAGTACCTTAGGAAAAAACAATATTAATGTTAGAGCAATAGCACAAGGTGCATCAGAAAAAAACATCTCTGCAGTAATTAATCAAAGTGATGTAAAAAAAGCTTTAAATAGCTTACACGAGCGTTTCTTTGAAGTCAATACTAAACAATTAAATGTGTTTATTACAGGAATAGGAAATGTTGGCGAAAAACTAATTGATCAAATCAAACAACAACATAACTTTTTAAAAAAGAATCTAAAATTAGATGTCAAAATTGTTGGAATGTCTAACTCCAGAAAAATGATTTTTAATCCTAACGGAATAGATTTAAATAATTGGACAGAACCGTTTCATCATGCAGACAAATCAAGTATTGAAGGCTTTTATCAAAAAGTAATAGACCTTAATCTTAGAAACAGCATTTTTGTGGATGTTACCGCTAACAAAAATGTTTCAGCAATATATGATAGCTATCTTAAACAAAGTGTTGCTGTTGTTGCTTGTAATAAAATAGCTTGTTCTGACAAGTATGCAAACTATAAAAACTTACAAGATTTATCATTAAAATATAATGCACCTTTTTTATACGAAACTAATGTTGGTGCAGGTTTACCTATCATAAATACACTTAACAATTTAGTTGCATCTGGAGATAAAGTAATTAGTATACAGGCGGTTTTGTCTGGTAGTTTAAACTTTGTGTTTAATAATTTTAGTGATAAAAAGAATTTTCATGACACAGTAAAACAAGCCCAATTTGAAGGGTATACTGAGCCTGATCCGCGTATTGATTTAAGCGGAATTGATGTCGCAAGAAAGATATTAATTTTAGCCCGTGAAAACGGAATTCCGATGGAAATCGAAGATATTACAAACGATTCGTTTTTAACTGAAGCCAATTTAAATAGCGATTCTGTTGACGATTTTTACGATACTTTAATTAATGACGAAGCACATTTTCAAAAACTATATGCTTCTGCACAAGCAAATAATTGTCAACTAAAATATGTTGCCGAATATAAAAATGGAAAAGCTAAAGTAGGATTACAAGAAGTGCCAGAAGGACATCCTTTTTATAATCTTGAAGGAAAAGATAACATTGTAATGTTTTACACACAACGCTATCCAGAACAGCCTTTAATAGTCAAAGGTGCTGGTGCTGGTGCAGATGTTACAGCATCCGGATTATTTGCAGATATTATCAGAATAGGTAATAAATAAGCCATAGTAAAGGTAGTAATTAGTAAAAAGAGTAACGCTTTCGCGGAAATTATAAAAAGGAGTTTTAAATGAACGAAATCAAAATATTCTCACCAGCCACAGTCGCTAACGTTTCTTGCGGTTTTGACGTCTTAGGCTTTTGCTTAGATACTATTGGTGATGAAATGGTGATTAGAAAAACCACTGAAAAAAGAATCAAAATCACTAAAATAGTTGGTGCTGATCTTCCTTTTGAAGCGCATAAAAATGTTGCTAGTGTTTCGGCTTTAGCCTTATATAATCACGCTAACCCTGATTGCGGTTTCGAAATAGAAATCTATAAAAACATAAAACCAGGAAGCGGCATTGGAAGCAGTTCTGCCAGTGCTGCCGGAAGTGTGTTTGCTATAAACGAGTTGTTAGGCAGACCTTATAATCAAACACAATTAACCAATTTTGCTATGAAAGGCGAAGCGGTTGCAAGTGGTTGTGAGCATGCTGATAATATTGCTCCTGCCCTATTTGGCGGTTTTACATTAGTAAAAAGCACAACACCTTTACAAGTGTTACAATTACCAACTCCAGAAGATTTATTTGTGACTATTATACATCCACAAATTGAAGTTAAAACCTCTGAAGCGCGTGCTATTTTACCAAAACAGATTCCGTTGCAAAACGCCATAACACAATGGTCAAACGTTGGTAGCTTGGTACATGCGTTACATACTAACGATTATAAATTGCTAAGCCAAGCTTTAGTTGATGTAGTTGTAGAGCCTTATAGAAGTCAATTAATACCACATTTTGATTCGGTTAAAACCGAAGTTATAAAAGCAGGCGCTTTGGGTGCCGGAATTTCTGGTTCTGGACCGTCTATTTTCGCTTTATCAAAAAGCAAAAAAACTGCGGAAGATGTAGCTAAAGCGATGACTACTATTTATGCTAAAACAGCTATTAACTTTAATACTTATGTCTCTAAAATTAATACAGAAGGCATGAAAATATTAAGTTAATTGCCATACTAGTAGATAAAAAATTGAAAACAGATTACCACGTCCTTCGTTTACGCAAAGACAAACAAAAATAAAAAAATGAACTACTACTCATTAAACCATAAAGCACCAAACACAACATTTAAAGATGCTGTTGTAAAAGGGTTAGCACCAGACAAAGGATTGTATTTCCCAGAAAGCATAACGCCTTTACCGGCTTCATTTTTTGAAAATATTGACACTTTAAGCTATACAGATATTGCGTTTGAAGCCTTACAACAATTTGTGAGTCCAGATATACCAAAGGATGTTTTAAAAACTATTATTGCTGAAACCTTATCGTTTAAATTTCCTGTTGTAAAACTGAATGACAACATCTCAACGCTAGAGTTATTTCATGGACCAACTATGGCTTTTAAAGATGTTGGAGCCCGTTTTATGGCGCGTTGTTTAGGCTATTTTAATAAAGATAACACCAATCAAGTTACAGTATTAGTTGCGACTTCTGGAGATACAGGAGGTGCTGTTGCCAATGGGTTTTTGGGTGTAAAAGGTGTTAATGTTGTTATTTTATATCCTTCAGGAAAAGTAAGCGATATTCAAGAAAAACAATTGACAACCTTAGGTCAAAATATTAAAGCTTTAGAAGTTGATGGTGTGTTTGACGATTGTCAAGATATGGTTAAGCGTGCTTTTTTGGATGATACATTAACAAGTAAAATGCAATTAACATCTGCAAACTCTATTAACGTAGCACGTTGGTTGCCACAGCTACTCTACTTTATGTTTGCTTACAAACAATTACACAAAACACATAAAGAGATTGTATTTTCTGTCCCAAGTGGAAATTTTGGAAATGTATGCGCTGGAATGATGGCACAACAATTAGGCTTGCCAATTAAACATTTTATTGCGTCAAATAACCAAAATAACGTGGTTACTAATTACTTAAAAACGGAACATTACACACCAAAACCATCAATACAAACCATTAGTAATGCTATGGATGTTGGTAATCCGAGTAACTTTATCCGTATTCAGGAAATTTATAAAAATAACTTTAGCGCATTAAAAGAAAACTTGTCTTCTTTTAGCTTTACAGACGACGAAACAAAAGTGGCTTTAAAAGAGATTTACGATACCTATAACTACGTTGCAGATCCACATGGCGCTGTTGGTTATTTGGGATGTAAATCTTACTTAAAAGCACATCCTAAGGCTCATTGTGTGTTTTTAGAAACTGCGCATCCAACTAAGTTTTTAGATGTTGTTGAAGACGTAATTAAAGAAAAGCAAGCCTTACCACCACAAATTGAGGCAGTAATGGACAAAACTAAAGTAGCTACTAAAATTAGTGATTACGAAGGTTTAAAATCGTTTTTATTGGCCTAATACTGACGGTTTTAATTAGTTTATAGTCTAAAATTAAACACAACAATGATATTTGTACATAATCATATTGCTTTATCTGTAATGGATGTTAACTCATCGGTTAATTTTTATCAACATGTTTTTAATTTAAAAGAAATTAAAAACACAGCTTCTACCTCTAAAACAAGATGGCTTGCACTTACGGATCAAAAACAAATCCATTTGATACCTAGACCAGAATTGGAAGTTAAAACCAATAAAGCGGTTCATTTTGCTTTAGCCACACCTAATTTTGATGCTTTTGTAAAACACCTTCAAACTTTAGATATTTATTATTCTGATTGGCGTGATACACCTAAAAAAGATTATGTTCGCAATGATGGTGTTAAGCAAATTTACTTTCAAGATCCTGATGGTTATTGGATAGAGGTAAATAATGCGGAATAGTAAAAAAATTATATAAAAAAAGCTACCAGTTGGTAGCTTTTTTTATTGTTTGAATTACAATTTAATGTTTACCCGTTAACTGTGGATACCTTGTTTAAAGCATCACCAATTAAAGTTTCACCTTTTAAAATCTCGAATGTGGCATTATTTGCAACATCATCATTTAATGATCTTACTAAAGTTTGCGCAACATCGTTTCTGCTAATCTCTCCACTTTTATTTAGCTTTGTTTCTAATTGTATTTTGTTGGTTAATTCTCCGTTAGTTAAGGATCCAGGTCTTACAATACTATAATTTAATCCGCTAGACTTTAAATACTCATCTGCATTGTGCTTAGCTTTTAAGTAGTCTTGTAATTGCTCAGCTTTTTCTGGTTGATCTGCTCCCATAGAGCTTAACATAACAAATTTTCTTACCTTATATTTATTTGATGCATCGATCATTCGTTTTGCACCTTCTTGATCTACTTCCACTACTTTTTTTCCTCCAGAACCTGCAGCAAAAACAACTTTATCAATAGTTTTATTAAAAGCACCAGAAACGTCCTGCTCTAAATCTGCTAAAACTGTTTCGATATATTTAGCTTTAAAATATGGGATTTGCTCTTCCTTTCTAACCATTGCAATTGGGTTAAAATATTGAGATTGACTTAAAAGATTTACTATTTTTTTTCCTGTGGTACCATTTGCACCTGCTACTAATATATTTTCCATACTTAAATATAACCGCTAATTGCTTGCCTACCAAAAAACAAACATTGGTTTAACTTTAGTTTAATAGAATAAACACGGTTATTTAAGCTTATATTAATTTTTTTAACATTTGAAGTTGTCAAATATAATATCGATCTTATAAAAAATAATAACTTCAAAATATCAAATATGACTATAAATAATAAATTAATAAGCAAAGGATTTATTCTTGCTGGTATAATGAATAGCTTAGTATTACTTTTTTCCAGAGGTTTTACCAATAAAACTATTAACACTTATGATCCAGATGTAATGTCCAATTTTGGTATGCTGATGATTTTAATTTGGGGATTAGCTTATATATCTGTTGCGTATAGATTTAATTATCTAAAATGGCTGGTTGCTGTTTTTACTATCGAAAAATTGATTTATGGATGCGTCTGGTTGCAATGGATGATGACTAATGATGTTGGCAAAGTTTACATGGAAGATAAAATGGCTGGCATATTTTACGCTATATATGGTCTAAACGATTGGTTATTTTGTATTTTCTTTTTGTATGTTTTTATTAGATTATTAAGACAACAATAAAATTAATGGCTACTATTTTATAACATATTACTTAGCTAAAATAATGTCGTATCTTTGCCTTCACTTTAAAATTAAATGTTTTAATGACAGAAATAGACTTTGCGCTAAACCAAAAACAAGATACCGAAATCATTGAATTGGTAGGTACTGTGTTATGGAACAAAGCCAGTGAAGTTAATAGTTTTGAACAACTGTCTGAACCCGAAAAAACGTTTATTTACATTGATATTTTTGAAGGTGAATTAAATAATGGTGGATTGTTTGACTTTTTTTACAATACATCTGGAGCTTTTGCCCATCAAGTATTGGATGCTTATCAAGCGATTGGTGCTGAGGAATCTGCTACAATTGTAAGTCAAGCTATAGCCTTGTTTCCGGAGTTACCAGTATCCAAAGACCTTTTTGTTAGAAGACAATTGATGTCTAATTTAAAGCATACCGTATTAGATGAATGGGAAAAACTTGAAACGCAATTTTTTAATTCTGAAGAAGCTATTGTAACCTTTCTAATTGATTACATTACAATTAATAAAACCTATTTTGAATATTAACATGGTATATTCCGCAACACCTTTCTATCTTATGACTTTACATGTCAAAACTACCCAAAGCGCATAAATTTGTTGATCTTTCTGATTATGGAAGACCAATAGCAAGATTTATTGCAAATCGTTTAAAATACACCAATTTTACTCCTGTACATGTTACCTTAACCTTTATCATTTCAGGCTTAATAGCTATTTATTGTATTATTGAAAATCTATATTGGTTAGCTGCATTTTTTTTAATACTTAAATCTATTTTAGATGCTGCAGATGGTGAGTTAGCTAGAATAAAACAAACACCTTCATATACTGGACGCTACTTAGACTCGGTTGCAGATATTATTTTAAATGCAATTATATTTAGCGCCATTTGGTATGTTACTAATGCTTCAATCTGGCTTACTATTATAGCTTTTTTAGGTGTCCAATTACAAGGTACTTTATATAACTACTATTATGTAATTTTAAGAAATAAGTTTGAAGGTGACACCACAAGTCGCATTTTTGAAACCAAAACACCTACAGCCTTAGCTGGTGAGAAGCAAAGCAACGTAAATATTCTTTTTAAGTTATATAAATTGCTTTATGGTGGATTTGACAAAACCATTTACTTTTTAGATCCAAGAGCTGCTTATGGAAAAGTATTTCCTAAATGGTTAATGACAAGTATATCTACTTTTGGATTAGGATTTCAGTTATTACTAATTGCTTTGTTTTTAGTCTTAGGATTAAAACATATAATTATACCATTTTTTGTAGCCTATTCCGGAATGATATTAATTTTTATTGCAATTAGAAAAAGCTTTTATAAATAATAACAGCACTTAAAAAGTGCTGTTGTAAATTATCTTGTGGTTACTGTATTTTTATCCGATTTGTTACTGTATACATAGGTATATATCCACATTAATGTAAAAGATGGAATGATATCAAAACCTGGCAATGCTTCTTCTATAAAAGAAAATACTGCTGCAATCCTACCTGTTCTTCCTTTATATAGTTTGGTCATTAACCAAGCAGATGCTGGAGCCCACACGATATCCGCAAACTCTCCTATTCCAGGAATAATAAAAGAAACATAACCTAAGGCGTCAAAGATTAATCCTAAAAAGAGTTTTGTGTACTTGTTTGTGTTATTAAAATTCATTGATATTATTTTGTAATTCTATTTTAGATAAAGCAAATAGTATTCCAAAAAATCTAACTTAATTTAGAACTAATTAGGTTTAAAAACTCAGTTCGTGTTTCAATGTTTTCAAAAGCACCTCTAAAACCTGAAGTTGTCGTTACACTATTTTGTTTTTGTACACCTAGCATTTGCATACACATGTGGCTAGCTTCAATAACTACAGCAACGCCTTCTGGTTTTAATGTGTCATTTACGCAATCCAATATTTGATGTGTCAACCGCTCTTGCACTTGCAATCGTCTAGAAAACACATCTACAATACGTGGCAACTTACTTAATCCAACAATGTATCCATTAGGTATGTATGCAATGTGTGCTTTACCAAAAAAAGGTAATATGTGATGTTCGCAAAGCGAATAAAACTCGATATCCTTAACAATTACCATATCATTATACTCCTCTTTAAACATGGCACCTTTTAAGATGTTTGCTGCATCTTGATTATAACCTTGCGTTAAAAACTGCATGGCTTTTGCAGCACGTTCGGGTGTTTTTATTAAACCTTCACGAGTGGTATCTTCACCTAAATCTTCAATAATATTTTTATATCTATTTTTGACATCATCTGTCACTTTGATATTGTACTCTTCAAATTTTTTATAGGGCATTTTTTGAGCTATTTTCTTTTAATTTATTACTGTAATAGGTTTTCAATTTAGTGATTTTTGGGTCGATTACAAACTGACAATACGATGCTTCTCTGTTTCGGTCGTAAAAGGTTTGATGTTCTGCTTCAGCTATATAAAAAGGACCTAACTCAGTCACCTCTGTAACCACCTTGTTTTCAAACACTTTTTCGTTTTCTAAAAACTGAATAAAGCCTAAAGCCTCTTCTTTTTGTTGTTCAGAATTATAAAAAATTGCTGACCTATACTGTGTTCCAATATCGTGTCCTTGCCTATTTAATGTTGTTGGATCGTGAGTTGCAAAAAAGATTTCTAACAATTCTATATAACTAATCACTGTATCATCAAAAAATATTTGAATACCTTCTGCATGACCTGTCCTACCTGTTGTAATTTCGCGATATGCAGGATTTTTAATTGCTCCTCCTGTAAATCCAGAAACAACCTTTTCTACCCCTTTTAACCTTAAAAAGACTGCTTCGGTACACCAAAAACAACCTCCAGCAAAAGTGGCTACTTTTAAATTTTCTTCTTTCATCTTATAAAAATAACTAATTCTGTTTAGCTAATGTCACTGAAAACTATAACAGAAGTGAGTTTTAACGTTTAATTATGAGTTTATTTTAACTTCAAAATTAGATTTGCATTTGTAAACTGTAACAAAGCAAAGTTTTGTCTGTCTTTAATACAGTAACAATCAACCAAAAAGCTAAATGAAACCTTTCTTTATTCTAATTTTCGCATTACTAGTATCTAATCAATCACTAGCCCAAGATAAAAAATCATACCAGATAAAACGTACAGAAATACCTGTAAAAATTGATGGTGTTTTAGATGATACTGCTTGGAAAGATGCACAAATTGCCACTAATTTTACCGAGTTTAAACCTGATGTTGGTGATACTGCAGCAGCCAATAAAACAACCAAAGTCCGAATGACTTATGACGATTCTGGTATATACGTGTCTGCTTACTGTTATGACAATCCAGATGATATTATGCGTCAATTTACGCAACGTGATAATTTTGGACAGTCTGACTTTTTTGGTTTAATATTTAATCCAAATAACGATGCACAAAACAATACTGAGTTTTTTGTGTTTAGCTCAGGGACACAAGCAGACGCTGTTGAAAGTCCAAATTATGGTGAAGATTTTGGTTGGAATGCAGTTTGGGAAAGTAGTGTTCAAATAGTTGATGACGGTTGGATTGTAGAAATTAAAATACCGTATAGAGCATTACGTTTTACTCAACAGGAAGACCCAACTTGGGGTATTCAGTTTCATAGACATTATAGAAAAACACGCGAACAAATGACGTGGAATCCTATTGATGTTACCAAAGGAAATATAGGTTTATATAATGCCGAATTAAAAGGAATTAAAAACATTACGCCACCTACTAGACTAAGCTTTTTCCCTTATGCTTCGGGATTAGTAAGTACATTTGATGGTGAGACTGAAAGCGATTTTGCTGCTGGTTTAGATATTAAATACGGAATTACAGAAAATATAACTTTAGATGCGACTTTAATACCTGATTTTAGTCAAGCAGGTTTTGATGACGTCCAATTAAATCTAGGTCCTTTTGAGCAACAATTTGCAGAACAACGTCAATTTTTTACTGAAGGTGTAGACCTATTTAGTAAGGGTAATTTATTTTATTCTAGACGTATTGGAGATCGTCCTTCAGGAAGATTAATCCTTGATGATAATGAAACCATTGATGAATATCCAGAAAAAGTGCAATTACTAAATGCTGTTAAAGTCTCAGGACGTACTAAAAACGGTTTAGGTATTGGATTTTTTAATGCTATAACAAAAAAAACAGAAGTGGATATTACCAATGTAGACTCTGGTGCTAAACGATCTCAAATTGTAGAACCATTGGCTAATTATAATATTATGGTATTGGATCAACAGTTTAATAAAAACTCGTCAGTGACATTAATCAACACTAATGTTACTAGAGATGGTGATTTTAGAGATGCTAATGTTACAGGTTTATTATTAGACTTAGTTAATAAGAAGAATACATATGGTGCAATTGCCGAAGTTAAAATGAGTACATTCAATGATGTTCCTGATACAGAAAATGGATATACTGCAAGATTAGGTGTTGGTAAAAATAGTGGTAAAATAAGATATAGTGTTACTTACGATTATGCAGATGAAAACTATGATATTAATGATTTAGGAATCTTATTTAGAAATAACTACAGTAACTATAATGCAGAAATTAGCTATCGTACGTTTGAGCCAACTAAAAACTTTAATAATACCTATTTTGGAACTTGGTTAAACTATAACCAATTAGCTAATCCAAATACGTTTACAGGTGCAAATACTGGTTTTAACTTTGATGCTCAGACTAAAACGTTACATAACCTTGGTATTAATGGAAATTGGAATTTTGGAAAACAATATGACTATTTTGAACCACGTAACGGTTTTGACAGCTATTTTGTAACAGAAAATTATGCACAATTTAATATGTATATTTCTAGTAACTATAATTTGTTTTTTGCATTGGATGCCAATCTAGGTTATGCTCGTTTTTTTAATGATGATCGTAAAAACTTTAATAACATTTGGTTTGGACTAAATCCACGTTTTAAATTTAATGATAAATTTTTAATGGTTTTAGGTTTTGATTATGATAATTATACTGCTGATAGAGGTTATGTTAATGGACAAGGAGTGAATGATGAAATTATTTTTGGTCAGCGTGACAGAATAGATATGACAGCCAGCATATCTGGTAGTTATAACTTTAATTCGTTTAATGCTTTAACATTAAGTTTTAGAAACTATTTAAGTACTGTTACTTATGATGATAGCATGTATACTTTACAAAGCGATGGCTCATTAAACAGATCTGACATTTACACTAAAGACAATATAAGTAGTGATTCTGATTTTGACCCAGATATTAATTTTAATACTTGGAATTTAGATTTAAGTTATACATGGCAGTTTGCTCCTGGTAGCCAACTTACAGCGTTATATCGAAACCAAATTTTTAATTTTTCAAATAACTCGGAGGCTGGTTTTTTTGACAGTACAGAAGACTTATTTAAGCAAGAACAACGTAACACTTTTTCTTTAAGAATGGTTTATTTTATAGATTATAACGATTTAAAAAAAGTATTTCAAAGAAAAAGCTAAAACAACTTAAAGTTGCCTAATACGTTATAAAGTGGTAATTTCCGTACTTTATATTAGACTATGATTAAAGCAAAAAATATACATAAATATTACGATGATTTACACGTTTTAAAAGGTGTAGATGTACATATTAAAAAAGGTGAAATTGTATCCATAGTTGGCGCTTCTGGTGCAGGAAAAACAACATTGTTACAAATTTTAGGAACCTTAGATTTTATTGAAAATAAGACCGAAAGTCAATTAACAATAAATGGTAAAGAAATTACAGGTTTATCAGAAAAGCAATTGGCACAATTTAGAAATCAAAATATTGGATTTATTTTTCAATTTCATCAATTACTGCCAGAGTTTACCGCTTTAGAAAATGTTTGTATTCCAGCTTTTATAAAAGGCACTAGTAAATCTGATGCAGAAAAACGTGCTAAGGAGCTACTTGATTTTTTAGGTCTATCTCATAGATACAACCATAAACCAAACGAGTTGTCTGGTGGAGAGCAACAACGTGTCGCTGTAGCAAGAGCTTTAATAAACAATCCAGAGTTAATCTTTGCAGATGAACCTTCAGGGAATTTAGATAGCGAAAGTGCCGAAAATTTACATAATCTATTTTTTAAACTACGTGATCAATTTGGACAAACCTTTGTAATTGTTACTCACAATGCAGACTTAGCTAATTTGGCTGATCGTAAATTAACAATGGTAGATGGAAAAATAGTTTAAAATATGATTATACTTTTTAAATCTGTTTTTAACTACATTAAAAATCCACGGTTAAAACCTTTAAAGCACGCTACATTTAAGCAAAAAATGGGGTTGGTATTACAATGTATACCACTTTGTATTATGCTTGGTATGGGATTTGGTCTATTAACTATTATATTAGAAGCTTTAGGTCTTTACAGTTCTGATTCACACTCAATAAATAAATTATTAGAAGAGCAATCTAAAATAAATATTATACTAAGTGCTGTTATATTAGCTCCTGTTCTTGAAGAATTAATATTTAGAGGTCCTATGACCTTATTTAATAAAAAATATTTTAAGTTAAGCTTTTACATGCTTACTATTATATTTGGTTATGTACATATTTTTAATTTCGAAATAACTCCTCAAATACTATTATTGTCTCCACTATTAATAGCTCCACAATTGGTGGTAGGCTCAGTATTTGGTTATGTACGTGTGCGTTTAGGATTAATCTATTCTATGTTTTTACATGCTAGTTACAACGGGATTTTAGTAATTCCGGCTGTATTATTCTTGGATAAATGATTTAAAAATGAAAAATTTAATCACTTTTTTTATACTGCTGCTAACAATAATAGTTAGCGCTTGTAAATCGCAAAAAGTAGATTTTTCAGACCGTTATAAATCAGAAACTCTAGCTGTTTTAAACCAAGCGTTTTTTCCTCAATTTGATAATCAAGGATTAAACTATAGACAAATACACGAAGTAACTCTCAGTTATAATTACAAGCAACAATTACCCTATTTTATTAAAAAAATTAATGATTCATTTGCTAGTAGTGATTTTGATAATCACTTAAAGGTTACATTTAAAAACTGGAAAGTTCTACCTCTTAAAAATGTAAAAATTATTGACTCAAATGCCATAAATACTTTGGATCAACTAAAGTATACAATGCTAGAAGCTGAAGATAATTATAACGCTAATAATGCTGCTGTTAATTTAAAAGTCTACCAAGATGCTTTGCATAAGTATAATTCAATAGCGGATCAATATACTTACCATAATTTAGCAGTTCCTTTATTTAATAGTGATTTTACATATGCCATATTAATGTCCAAAACTATTATAAATGGTTATAACGACACAAGTAGAGAGCTATTTGAATTTAAGAAGATAAACAATACTTGGGTTATATTAGACAGCGATTTTAACCAAAACTAAGACGATAAATTTAGCTTGGCCTATTTTCAAACTTGATTTTAACTAAATTTTCAACATACAAACTTTAGATAATAGTACTTTTACTATTGACAAATAAAACATTAATAACAAAATAATTAATGACTAACAAAGAGTTAAAAGAATTTTTAGACGCTAAAGTAGAGTTATATAACAAACCTGATTTTATTGATACTGACCCAATACAAATTCCGCATTTATTTAGTAAAAAAGAAGACATTGAAATTGCTGGTTTTTTAAGTGCTACAATTGCTTGGGGAAATAGAAAAAGTATAAATACCAATGCTCATAAAATGATGCAATTATTAGATCAAGCACCTTTTGATTTTGTAATGAATCATGAACCTTCAGATTTAGAAAAATTAGAATCGTTTGTACATCGCACATTTAATGGTTTAGATTTTATAACTTTTATAAAAGGTTTACAACACATTTATTTAAATCATGAAGGTTTAGAAGCTGTGTTTAAAAAACATGCCGAAAAAGATAGTTTGCAAAATTCTATCCATAATTTTAAACATGTTTTTTTTGAAATAGAACACCTACAACGAACACAAAAACATATTAGTGATCCTTTAAAAAATAGTGCTGCAAAACGAATCAACATGTTTTTAAGATGGATGGTAAGACCTAATAATACAAACGTAGATTTAGGGATTTGGACCAGCCTTTCTCCTGCTCAACTATCATGTCCTCTAGATGTCCATTCTGGTAACGTAGCTAGAAAATTAGGATTGTTGCACAGAAAACAAAATGATGGCAAAGCATTAGCCCAATTAGATGCAAGTTTAAGATTATTAGACCCTAACGATCCAGTAAAATATGATTTTGCATTATTTGGATTAGGT
This sequence comes from Olleya sp. Ti.3.14, assembly GCF_038154885.1. Classification (NCBI taxonomy): domain Bacteria; kingdom Pseudomonadati; phylum Bacteroidota; class Flavobacteriia; order Flavobacteriales; family Flavobacteriaceae; genus Olleya; species Olleya sp. Ti.3.14. The sequence goes on along the minus strand of NZ_JBAKAO010000001.1, from coordinate 30,030 downwards.
GTTTTTGAAAAATTTTAATCTTTTAAAACTAAAATATCATTATTTTCGTACATACATTTTCAAAATGTAAGTAGAACTATCCATTTATGATTGTACCAGATTTTCCCAAAAACGAAATAGAACGCTTATCCGAAGTTAAAAAATATAAAATTTTAGACACCTTACCAGAAAGTGATTTTGATAATATAACCAGTCTAGTAGCGACTATTTGCGAAGTACCAATTTCTTTAATTACCTTACTTGATACAGACCGTAATTTTTTAAAATCTCATCATGGTTTAAATGTTCAAGAATCACCAAGAGACATCTCTTTTTGTGGTCATGCTATATTACAAAGTCAAGATATTTTTGTGGTAGAAGACTCTAGAAAAGATAATCGTTTTAAAGATAATCCTTTAATAGATCAATTTAATGCTATATTTTATGCTGGTGTCCCTTTACGTAACAAAGATGGCTTAGCTTTAGGGACATTATGTGTTTACGACCATGAACCTAGACAACTAACAGAAATTCAGAAAAAAGCCCTTATAACTTTAGGTAAACAAGTCATGAACTTATTTGATCTAAGATTAAATAATAGGCTTTTAGATGAATCCAAAAAAGAGTTATTAGAACGTAATGCTGATTTAAGCAAATTTGCTAGTCACGTGTCTCACGATTTAAAATCTCCATTAGCTAACATTATATCTTTAACAGCCTTTTTAAAGGAAGAAGAAGGTAATGTTTTTACTGAAGAATCTATTGATTACATTAATTATATTGAAGAATCTGCAGATTCTCTTAAAAATTATATAGACGGAATTTTAATTCATTATAAAGCTAACGAGCTATTAAATGAAGATAAACAAAGTATTGCTTTAAATGCGCTATTTGAAGAAGTTAAACGCATACATCTGTTAGACGATTTACAATTTAAAACAAATACAAAAAACCAAAACATATTTATTAATAAAGCTGCTGTTACTCAAATTTTAATAAATTTAGTGGACAACGCTTTAAAATATAACAACAAACCAAATCCAGAGGTTATTTTAAATTATGCTGAAAATAAAAATTTTCATATTTTTTCTGTAACAGATAACGGTATTGGAATAGCACAAGAGCAACAAAACGAAGTGTTTAAACTGTTTAATAACAACAATCAAACAGATGTAAAAGGTAATAAAGGCACTGGAATTGGGTTGTTTACTGTAAAAAACTTAGTCAAAAAGCTAAATGGAGATATTATTTTAAAATCTGATATTGGTAAAGGCAGCACCTTTACTTTTACCATCTCTAAATAAAAAAAAGCCTAATCGTTAGATTAGGCTTTTTAATAGTCTTAATTGATTAACTAAGATTTTTTCATCTGCTTTATAAGCTTTTTAGTCAAGGTCTCTTGATCTTTATAAAGCGTACCGCTCATTCCTAAGCATTGTCCATCCATTAATTGTAAAGTTTTTTGGTCCACAATATATGTACCATCACTTTTAACAACGGTTCCGTTGTTTAGTTTTAAATCTCCTTTTAATGGTGCAACACCATCAGCAGTGTAATGAAACACTTTACTATCTAAAAGTATAACGTAATTAGAATCTTCAATTTGTTTAGCGTCTTGAGCCATCATAGTATTGATTCCAAGAAAAACGGTAAATGCAATAAGAATTAATTTTTTCATTTTATATATTTTTAAGTTTAGTCAAATGATTTTATAATTAGTTGTAAATCATTCTCTAAGTTAAACATTTCAACTTTTATGCCAAACTTTTTATCAAATATTTAGCCTTTTAACCAAGCTTGTCTTACTGCTTTTTGAGCATCTGTAGCGTTAGCATCTTCAACTAATTTTGTTCCGTTAGTATAAGACTGAGTTAATTTAGTTTTAATAACTATTTCTTCTCCTTTTCTATCTAAAACAACATTAATGTCTGTACCTGGTTGCCACATGTACATTGCTGTTAAAATTTGTTGTGCTGTAGCTAAAGTTAACTCTTTACCATCAACTGTTTTTAAAACATCTCCTGGTAAAACACCATTGTCATTCCAAAAACTATTATCCTTAACAGCTTCACTAAAAGGAATAGTCATTGTAGCTCTATCTGGCGCAAAAATTAAAGTTCCATCGTTTTGGATGTAGTTAGTTTTAACTTTTCCAGTATCTAAACTTAATCCTACTTTTTTAAAGTAAACCGAATAATCTATTGGTGTACCACCAACAACATGCGTGTTTAAAAATTCGCCAACACTAGGATAAGTCATTGCAGTAATTTCTTCTATTAATTTATCATCTTCAAAAGGTTTGTTTTTTCCGTATTTGTTAGATAATTCTTTCATTAAAGATAAAATACCTCTGTTACCATTACTCTCTTCACGTAAGATAATATCAATACACATACCAATTAAGGCACCTTTCATGTATACATTATAGTACTGTGGTGCGTAAGGTTCGTCTAAAACGTTTTCACTCATTACCGTAAAACTCATGCTATCATCTAAGTTAGCTGAAGTTTGAATTTTACCTAATATATCTCCATAAAACTCTTCCGAGTCAATTAAATCTTGATCCACTTGGAATAGTGTTGCAAAATATTCTGTTACACCTTCATACATCCATAAATGCTTAGAAAATGTTGGTTGGTTATAATCAAAATAATGTACATCTTCAGAATGCACACTTAATGGTGTAACAATATGAAAAAACTCATGAGATACTACATCAATCATACTTTCTGCTAACGCTTCAAAAGGCATATCTTCTTCTAAAACAACTACAGTAGATGTGTGGTGCTCTAAAGCTCCAAAACCTTTTGGTGATTCTGGCTTACCTTCAGATAAATATAAATAGATATCGTAACGAGGTGTACTATTAACGTCTCCTAAATATGTTTTTTGTGCTTGCATCATTTTTTGCATTACTTCTTTTATGCTAGCAGCACTATGCACTTTGTTTGGAGAATATACACTTAATACAATTTTGATATCTCCAACCTGAAATTCTTCGACATCTAAATCACCATAAAACATTGGATTATCTGTAATATCAAAATAACGTGGTGCAAAATAACTTGATGTTGCTAATTTGCCATCTTTACTTACTGTTTTTCCAGTTTCTTGTAAAGCAGAAGTACGTTTAAAATCTGCGGGTGCAGTAACATCTAAACTATATTGGCTGTCTTTTAGGTTGTCAAAATAACCTATAAAACCATGTAAGTTTAATACGTAGTTAGTAGGCTCTATATTTGTTCCTGCTGGAGAAAAAGGAGCCTCTCCACCTATTCCACCTGTTACTTCTTGATCAAAAGTATCATTAGCATTATAAGTAATATAATCTAATTGAGTAGCATTAGCAATAGTCCAAGTATTAGTGTCTACTTTAACTGTTGGCAACTCATTTCCCTTATAATCAAACGCTTTAAAGTCGTCTATATATTTTCCAAAATCACTTACAGAGTAAGTCCCTTGCACAACTCGAGGTAGTCTATACGTTACTGTTTGCTCTGTAAAACGACCTGGATTAATTGTTACAGGTGCTTTGTCATTAAGTACTTTAGACAAATCAATAGAGGTTACAATTGGCGACTGAGACGCTAATTTGTCTGATGTTTTTGTGCTATTACATCCAACCAATAATAGTCCTGTTGCAATAGTTGTTACTAAAAGTTTTTTCATGTTTTATGTTTAATTGTTAATGGTCTTGTTTAGAAGACGCTCAAAAATAAAATTTGTTACACAATCTTGACACTAAGTTTTTGTTAAATTGTTAATTTTGAAATAGGCTTTATATAAATGCAATTATTATCTTTGACAAACTTTAAAATTAATGCAGTTTAAATATCCCGAACTTCTTTACGCGCTTTTCTTACTGCTTATTCCCATTATTGTTCATTTATTTCAGCTTAGAAAATTCCAAAAAGAGTATTTTACAAATGTTGCTGTTTTAAAAAAAATCCAATTACAAACTAGAAAAAGTGCAGTCATAAAAAAATGGTTAACACTGCTTACTAGACTATTGCTTTTAGCTGCTATAATTATAGCTTTTGCGCAACCTTTTACTTCAAAAACAGATACGTTTAATGCTAAAAAAGAGATGGTTATTTATCTAGATAACTCCTTTAGTATGCAAGCCAAAGGAGACAAAGGCGAATTACTTAAGCGTGCTATCCAAGATTTAATTGAAACCATTCCTGAAACCGAAACATTCTCGCTTATAACCAACACAGATAGCTACAAAAACACCACTATAAAAGCAATAAAAAACGAGTTGTTGCAATTAGAGTACTCGTCTAAACAATTAATCTATAATGCTGCTTTATTAAAAGCAAAGCAATCGTTTTCTAATCAGGCTAACACGCTTAAAAATGTGATATTTATATCAGATTTCCAGCAAAAAAATACAGACTTTAATATTGATTCAGACTCAACATCTACTTTAAATTTAGTTAATTTAAAACCTGTAAATAAAGCCAATACAACCATTGATAGTTTATATGTATCTAGTCAAGATGCTAATAATTTAGAATTAACTGTAGTTTTAAAAAACAATGATACAGCAACTAGTAATATTCCGGTTTCATTGTACAATAATGATAATTTACTATCTAAGGCTTCAGTTGAAGTAAATGGGCAAGGTACTACTGTGTTTTCACTTCCAAATAATCAAATTATAAAAGGAAAAATTACCATTGATGACACACAATTACAATTTGATAACACCTTATATTTTAACATTAATAAACCTACTAAAACAAACATATTAGCGATTAGCAACTCTGGTGGTAATTATTTAAGAAGAATTTTTACGGAAGACGAATTTAAATTTACTTTAATACAATCCAATACATTAGATTATAGTTTATTTGATGCTCAAAATTTAGTGATTTTAGATGAAATTGAAACGATACCAGAAAGCCTAACTACTGCATTAAAAGTATTTACGGACAATGGAGGTTATGTTGTTTTAATCCCTTCAGACAAAGGTAATCTTAAGGACTATAATACCTTTTTACAACGTTTTAACACCACTCCTTTTGGAGATTTATTAACTACACAAAAACGTATTACTACCATAAATTATAGCCATCCATTATACACAAATGGTGTGTTTGAAAAACGCGTTGATAATTTTCAATATCCAAAAGTAGAACGTTACTATCCGCAAAATAATGTTAAAGCAACTAACGTTTTACAATTTGAAGACGGTAAATCCTTTTTGTCTCAAAACGGAAATTTGTATTTATTTTCAGCTCCAATAAACGATACCAATTCTAATTTTAAAAATATAAATTTAATTGTACCTACATTTTACAACATTGCCAAACAAAGTTTAAATACAGGTACGTTATATTATACTATTGGACAGGATAATAATTACCATGTTGCTATTAATTTACAACAAGACGCAGTGCTAACATTAGTAAAAGGAGAAAACAAAATCATCCCAGAGCAAAATTATTTTAATAATAAAGTGGTTATTAAAACCAATGATTTACCAGAACAAGCTGGTGTTTACGATTTAAAAAACAAAACCGAAATCATCCAAAATGTAAGTTATAATTATGATAGGTCAGAAAGTGATTTAACCTATATTAACTTGGATAATTACAAAAACATCACTGTTAGCGACTCAATAGCTAATATTTTTGATTCAATAAATAACGATAGTAAAGTTAACCAATTATGGAAATGGTTTGTAATTTTGGCATTAGCTTTATTAATTCTAGAAATGCTCATCTTAAAATATTTTAAATGAACGTCTTAATAAAAACAGCAACAATAATTGATTCTTCAAGCCCTTTTCATAATCTGGTTTGTGACGTATTAATTCAAAAAGGAAAGATTAGTAAAATTGCTACAAGCATAGAAAATACTAACAATTATAAAACCATAAGTTTAGACAACTTACACCTATCGCAAGGCTGGTTTGATAGTAGTATTTGTTTTGGAGAACCAGGTTTTGAAGATCGCGAAACAATTGATAATGGTCTAAAAACTGCAGCTAAGTCAGGCTTTACAACTATTGCCTTACAGGCCAATACTTTTCCAATTATAGATACTAATGCCAATGTGGCTTTTGTACTTTCCAAAGCGCAAAATCAAGCAGTAACCTTGTTACCAATTGGTGCTTTAACTAAAAATAGCGACAGTGTAGATTTAGCCGAACTTTTTGATATGAAAAACGCAGGAGCTGTAGCGTTTTCCGATTACAAAAAACCAATAACTAACCCTAATTTGTTAAAAATCGCATTACAATATGCAAGCAATTTTGACGGATTGGTATGCTCTTTTCCTTTAGAAACAAGAATTTCTGGTAAAGGTATTGTCAACGAAGAATTAACTAGTACTTCATTAGGTTTAAAAGGTAGTCCTAATTTAGCTGAAGCAATGCAAGTTGCTAGAGATTTATTTTTGTTAGAGTATGCAGGCGGAAAGCTACACATACCAACAATTTCAACAGCAGAAAGTGTTGCATTAATAAGAGAAGCTAAACAAAAAAAACTAGACGTTACCTGTAGTGTAGCCATCCATAATTTATGTTTAACAGATGCTGTTTTGGAAGAGTTTGACACTAATTACAAAGTTAATCCACCGTTAAGAATACAAAAAGATATTGATGCATTAATTGAAGGTTTAAAAGATGGCACGATAGATATGGTTACAAGTGATCATAATCCAATGACCATAGAAGATAAAAAAGTAGAATTTGATCATGCTTCCTTTGGTACCATAGGACTAGAAAGTGCATTTGGCGCATTAAACACCTTATTTTCTACAAAAAAAACCATTCAATTACTTACAAAAGGTAGGGCAAGATTTGGTCAAAATAACAACACTATTGAAGAAGGTCAAATAGCTAATATAACGTTATTTAATCCAGATATTAAATACGCTTTCGCGGAAACTGATATTGTTTCAAAATCAAAAAACAGTGCTTTTTTAGGACAAGAATTAAAAGGAAAAGCATACGGAATAATTGCAAATAACAAAATAGTATTATAATACAATGAAGCAACAAACAATTGAAGAAGGTAAATCATTAGCTGTAATTAGCTACCTAACCATAATTGGTAGCGTCATAGCAATAATAATGAATGGCGAAAAGAAAAACGAATTTACAAGTTTTCATAACAGACAAGGTTTAGGCTTATGTCTTTTATGGATGATTATTGGCTATTTTGTTAGTCAATTTGACAATATGCAAATCTCAATTGCTTTTTGGGTAAGCATGGGAGCACTTTTATTTTTAGGAGTCATGACTGCTATTAATGGAACAATGAAACCTATCCCTTTTGTTGGACCCATTTTTCAAAAACTATTTAAAGGACTTGGTAACTAATGGAAAACTTTAACCTACATCACATAACTAGACCATCGTCATTAAAAGACAATGCTCCACTTCTAATCCTATTTCATGGCTATGGTAGTGACGAAAATGACTTATTTAGTTTTGCTGCAGAATTACCAGAAGAGATTTTTATAATATCTGTGAGAGCGCCTTATCCAATGCAACCTTATGGTAATGCTTGGTATGCTATTAATTTTGATGCAGATCAGGGAAAATGGAGTGATAATAAGCAAGCAAAACAATCCAGAGATTTAATAGCTAATTTTATAGATCAGGCTACAGCTAATTATCCAGTAGATAAAAATAATGTATCCTTACTTGGATTTAGTCAAGGCTGTATTTTAAGCTATGCTGTTGCCTTAACCTATCCAGAAAAAGTAAACAATATCGTAGCTTTAAGTGGATATATAAATGAAGATATATTTGAAGTTAAAGAGGCTTCTGCCTATAAACATTTAAACTTCTATTGTTCTCATGGTACTGTTGATCAAGTAATTCCTGTAGATTGGGCTAGAAAAGCACCTAAATTTTTATCGGCTTTAAACATCAAAAACCAATTTAGTGAGTTTCCTGTGGGACATGGTGTAGCACCTCAAAATTTTTACGAGTTTAAAGATTGGTTGCAACACTTAATCTAAAATTTTATCGAAAAATAAAAAGCCCAAATTAAACTTATAATTTAATTTGGGCTTTTCTGTTTAAACAACTTACTTTTTATCTAGTATAAAGTAAATAGTCTAAAACTTCAAATTCTATTTTTTTATCTGTTGTTACAAAGTACTTAATTAGTAATTCTCCCCAATAACTACCATCAGAAAAATCAGCAATAATCCATCTATGATTTAGCATTTTAATAGTATTAAACTGCATTTTTCTTCCTTCGGAAGCTGCAAAGGGTATTAAAGGATGGTCACCTTCAGCTTCATTTAATTTATATAATTCGTTTTTGATATAAGGAATCATAACATCGCTATCCAATTTTTTATTATAAAAATAATCTTTAGCTTCTTGACTATATCTTAAATCAAATAATGTCAAATCAGATAATTCTTCGTTTTGAAGATTTAAAGAGTCTTGTAGTACAACTGATCTCTCCTTAAGTTTTTCCATTCGTTTTGCACTGTCATCCAATATTTTTTTAGAATTAACATATTGAAACACCACAATTAGTGATGTAAAAATAAACAGGTACATAAAGATTTTGTTCTTCATTTTATATAAATAGTTTAAATAGTGATTTCTAGTTTATCGTAAGCCAAAAATACATTGTCTGGCAGCTTTTGTTGTACTTCGTCATGAAATCCTAATAAGTGACTAATATGTGTTAAATAGGCCTTTTTAGGTTTGATGATGTTAATAATTTCCAGCGCTTGTTCTAAATTTAAATGTGAAATATGTTCTTTTTCTCTTAACGCATTTATAACCAAAACATCCAAATTTTTAAGTTTATCTAATTCGGAACTAGAAATGGTTTTAATATCTGTTAGATAAGCAAACTTGTCAAATCTAAAACCAAAAACCTGCAATGTATAATGTAAGCCATCAATAGGGATTATTGGCAAATTGTTAATTGTAAATGGTTTATTTGTAATGGTATTAACTGCTACAGTTGGTGCACCAGGATATCTGTTTTCTGTGGCAAAAACATATTCAAACCTTATTTTAAGTTGTTCAATAACACGTTTATGCGCATAAATTGGTAATTCGCCTTGTTTAAAGCAAAATGGTCTTATATCATCTAAACCAGCTGTATGGTCTGCATGTTCATGCGTAAATAAAAGTGCATCAATTTTTTCTGGATTAGCATGCAACATTTGCTGTCTAAAATCAGGACCACAATCTATTACAAACGTACTATCCTCCCATTCTATCATAACAGAAACGCGTAAACGTTTATCTTTAGGATTTTTACTTAAACATACAGGATGTGTGCTTCCAATTACTGGAATTCCTTGTGATGTTCCTGTGCCTAAAAATGTTATTTTCACTTAATGATTATTTCTCACAAAAATAAGTTATTTTTTTTGTTTGATATAGTTATTTGATACCTTTGTAAAACTTAACATCATAGGGATTTTTATATGGAAATTAGGCTAAAAGGAGATAAAGAATTTGAAAATATTCCCTCTTTAAAAGATAAAGCGCTTCGTATTAACTTAAACGAAAATATTTACGGTACGTTTGCCGAAATAGGTGCAGGACAAGAAACTGTACGCCACTTTTTTAGAGCTGGAGGTGCCTCTGGGACTATTGCAAAAGCTATGTCTGCTTACGACAAAGATTTTAGTGATGCCATTTACGGAATTGAAAACGACAGACGTTATGTAACCGAAGCGCGTTTACGTAAAATGGTCTCTCATGAAATAAAACTTATTGAAGAGCGTATTGATCGTGAAAAAAATCCAAATAAGATGTTTTTCAGTTTTGCAAATACTGTGGCTACAATTGATTTTGCAAAAAAATACAAAGGTCATGGATGGGTTGGAATTAAATACCAAATAGATCCAGCTGAAGAAGAGTATAATGAGATTGTATTACACCTTCGATTTAAAGAAAATGATGCAAGATTGCAACAAGAGACTTTAGGTATTTTAGGTACAAACCTTATATATGGTGCTTTTTACAAGTATAATGAACCTAGAAAATTATTGCGTTATTTATATGACCATTTAGATAAAGACCAAATAGAAATTGATACTATTAATTTTTCTGGTCCTGTATTTAAAGATGTAGATAACCGTTTAATGAGTTTACAACTAGTTAAAAACGGAATGACAGATGCTGTCATGTTTGCTCCTGACGGAAATAACGTGTTACCTGCTAGAGTCCTTTACAAGAAAAATATATTAGCGTTACGTGGTAGTTTTAGACCAGTAACCAAAGTAAACATTGACATGTACGAAAAGTCATTGGATATGTTTATTAAAGAAAACAAAGTAGATGAGGATAATACTCAAGTAATTTTTGAAATTACTTTATCTAATCTAAGAGCTGAAGGCGAGATTGATGAGCAAGATTTTATGGATCGTGCTAGACTTTTATGTTCTTTAGGTCATACAGTGTTAATTTCTAACTTCCAGGAATATTATAAGTTAGTAGAATACTTCTCTCAATATTCTAAGAGTAGAATGGGATTAGCTATGGGAGTTAATAACTTAGTAGATATATTTGACGAGAAATATTACAGACATTTAAGTGGTGGTATATTAGAAGCTTTTGGAAAATTATTTTTCAAAGATCTACGCGTATACCTTTATCCAATGCGTGATGAGGATGGTTCATTAACAACAAGTGATAACTTAAAAGTACATCCTAGAATGAAAGAATTATACAAATTCTTTAAATATAATGGTAAGGTTGTAGATATTACAGATTATGATCCTAACACTTTAAATGTATTTTCTAGAACAGTATTAAAAATGATTTGTGATGGTGAAGAAGGTTGGCAAAGTATGCTTCCTGAAGGGGTTTCTAAATTAATTATGCAACAAAGCTTATTTGGTTGCGAAATTGAAGAAATTCAAAATAAAAACTAATTACTATAATTTTAAATAAATAAAAGCGACTTTAATTACTTATTAAAGTCGCTTTTGTTTGTAGTGGTCAATGTTTCTTTTTAGGGACGTATAGTTTACTTTATGTTTCATTTTAGACTACATACTAGTAAAATCAAATGTCGTACCAAAAATTAATTTTTTCAAAAAAAAAAGCGCAACTATATATTTTTTTCAATCTTACCTTTTACATCCTTAAAAAAAGCTTTCATAAATTTAAAATCCGCTTCCATATTATCTGTAGGATAAAAAGGCTCTGAAACAGTATTTTGCTTATTACCAAAATCTAACGTAAACATAATAATAGGCACATTAGCTTGTTTAGCGATGTAGTAAAATCCAGTACGCCATTCGTCAACCCTACTTCTAGTACCTTCTGGTGCTAATGTTAATCTAAATTCTTCTTTGTTTTCAAACAATTTAGCTATTGTTTGTACTTTATTCTCTTTATTTTTTCTGTCCACTGGTACACCTCCAACTGCTCTAAAATAGTAACCAAATGGCCAAGTAAATAATTCTTGTTTACCTATAAAGTTAGTTTTGACCTGTGTCACTTTTCTTAATAAAATTCCGATAATAAAATCAAAATTACTAGTATGAGGAGCAGATATAATAACCGCTTTTTTAATAATATCTTTTGAAAAGTTAGTATTACCAACAACCTTCCATCCCATTATCTTAAAATATATAAGTTTAGCTAACCAGTGCATATTACATTTTTTGATATAACGCTTTTAGCGTATCATGAGTAATAGTTTTTTTCCAGTTTTTACCAATTGCATTTTCCCAAAGTGGCTCTAAACTTAAAGCTACATTAATCATAACATCAAAGTCCTTATCTGATAAATCGGCACAAATACCTTGAGGTAAAACTATATTATGTTTGGCTTTCATTTTTTTAAATTCAGCAACACCTTCAGGATAATACGCTTCTAAATGATCAAAAACAATACAATTACCAATACCATGTTTAACACCTAGTAAATAACCTAAACCATAACTCATCGCATGTGCTACACCTACTTGAGAATAAGCAATGCTCATGCCTCCATGCCAACTAGCCATCATTAATTTATCTTGAGACTCTTGCTCTGATAAATCATCACTTAAAAATATTTCTTGACATAACTCTAAAGCTTTTTCTCCGTAAGATTGGCTAAAAGCATTTAGATATGTTCCACTTAGCGATTCTATGCAATGTACGTAACAATCCATACCTGTATAAAACCATTGATCTTTAGGAACATCTTTAGTTAATTCTGGATCTAAAAGCACTTGATCAAATGGAGTAAAGTCACTATTAATACCCAATTTACGTTCTGGTCCTGTTAAAATAGTTGTTCTAGAAACTTCTGCTCCTGTACCTGATATTGTAGGTATACCTACGTGAAATACAGCTGAATTTTTAACTAAATCCCAACCTTGATAATCTTTACTTTCACCATCATTATTTAACATAATGGCAACTGCTTTTGCAATATCTAATATAGAACCTCCACCAATACCTATGATACCAGATGGTCGTTCTTTAAAGTTTAAAATAATATCCTCCACATATTGATCAACCTGCTCTGTCTTTGGTTCTTCCAATGTTGAAACATAAACCACTTTGTCTAAATATGACAAAGGTATTCTGGAGGTTAACCACGCATCTCCTTTAAAAATATCGTCTACAAAAAATATAAATGGCGCACTAGTATTTAACCGCTTAGGCTCTATAATATCGCTTAATTGATTAAAACTACCTCGTCCAAATATAACTTTGGACACCATTGGAAAATTTTTATAACTCATTGACTTGTCGTCTTAGTTTGCAAATTTATTACTTATTTAAGTTTTTCTGAAACATTTCTGAAAATAATGCTAAATGATATCCATCAACTAAGGCATGATTTACATTAATAGCAACATTCATGATTAACTTATTATCTTGCTTTACAACTTTACTAAATGCTAGCTTAGGTACTGAGTCCATTTCACCTGAAACAGGCTCTTTATGACCTGAAAAATTAAGCCAAGGTATTGCTGAACAGTGTACGCAATTTAAACCATTAACTGGAGGAAAAAGAGATGGACTGTTTTCGATTCTATCTACTTCGTTAGATAAGTTAGTTAAAAACCCATCTAAATCTTCGGTAAAATTTATAAATGAAAATCCAAAAGTTTTATCACTTCGCATAATTGTTGCAGATGCATGTATCGTATCGTACACTTGAATAGTATCCTGCACTACTCTATATTTTAAATTGTCTACAGCATTTATAGCTTGCATACAAGCATGAAGATAAACGCCAAAAAAACTGACGTTATTATCTTTTGCATACTGGTAAGCGTTATCTACTTCAAAAGGTATAGTGACTCCAAAATAGGGATCTTTTAACTTTGAAAAGTGTTGAAAATGTTCTTTTCTGTTCCAAGTATTTATATCTAAAGTATTCACTAATTATTGTAATAGTTTTGGTAAGTCTAACAGACTTTTAATTGTTTTATATTGCTTTGACTGATTAACATTTACGTCCACCTGCTCATGCAACCATGTGGTATGAAAGGGTACATGTATAGCGCTTGCTTTAATATTAATTAATGGTAGTATGTCAGATTTTAAAGAATTACCTATCATTAAAAACTCTGAAGGTTTTATATCTAAATGATTTAATAGTTTGGAATAGTTTGCTTCTTTTTTATCACTTAATACTTCAATGTGGTGAAAATAATCTAACAAACCTGACTTTTCAAGTTTACGTTCTTGATCCAGTAAATCACCTTTTGTAGCGACTATTAATTTATACTTTTTGGACAGTTGTTGTAATACTTGCTCAACACCTTCTAAAAGCTCTACTTCTTTATTAATCATTATTTTACCAATGTCCAAAATACTAGATATGGTTTGATTTGAGACTGTGTTATTGGATAACTCCAAAGCCATTTCGACCATTGATAACACAAAGCCCTTAACACCATAGCCATAAACTGGAAGATTTTTCATCTCCATTTTAAATAGCTCTTGGTCTATTTTATTAGCAGTTTCAAATGGGCTTAGTAATTTAGCAAACTCCAACTCTGCATCTCTAAAATAGGTTTCGTTAATCCACAAAGTATCGTCAGCATCAAAACCAATGACCTTTATTTGACTGTAATCTATTTCCATAGTTTTTTTGCTCTTTCTAAATCTTCTGGAGTATCAATCTCTACACCTTGCACATTAGTTTCGACCATTTTAATACGTTTTCCGTATTCTAAATATCTAATACATTCAATTTTCTCTGAAGCTTCAAGGCTTAACATTGGTAAATTATAAAAATCTAATATGGCTTGTTTTCTAAAAGCATATACGCCTTTATGTTTGTAATAGTTAACAGATACAGTCTCATCCCTTGGATAAGGTATTGGACTTCTAGAAAAGTATAATGCAAAATTATTTTGATCCACAATTACTTTAACTGTATTTGGGTTTTTAATTTCGTCCCAATCGGTAATATGCACCATTAATGATGCTAAATCAACTTGCTGTTCTTTGTCTTCTTTAAAAACTTGAATTAATTTTTTAAGCGATTCAACTTCAGTAAAAGGCTCGTCACCTTGCACATTAATAACAATATCAATATCTAAATCCGCTACAGCTTCTGCAATGCGATCACTACCACACTCATGCTCTTTTTGACTTATCATTACATGACCACCAATTTTAGAAATTTCGTCAAAAATGATATCACTATCAGTCACTACGATAACGTCATCAAACAAATTTGTGTTTACTGTAGCTTCATAGGTACGCGTAATTACAGGTTTTCCGTTTAAATCTTTCATTAATTTACCAGGAAAACGTGTCGCACTATATCGTGCAGGAATCATTGCTATTATTTTCATCTAAGAATTAAATTGGAGTATAAAAATATAATAATTTAATGGTCTTCTTCAAAAAAATCGTCTTTAAAACCTATTAAATACAATTTTTCTTTTGCTCTAGTAATTGCTGTATACAACCATCTTAAATAATCTTTGTCTATTCCGTTAGGCAAATAGGGTTGTTCTACAAAAACGGTATTCCATTGTCCACCTTGCGATTTATGACATGTAATTGCATAAGAGAATTTAACTTGAAGTGCGTTAAAGTACTTATTGCCTTTAATTTTCATAAATTTTTTATAGTTACTACTTTCATCTTCATAGTCTTTTTGGACTTCTTGATACAATCTATTAGAGTCTTCATAGGGTAAAGATGGCGTTTCTGCTTCTATGGTATCTAACATCAAAACGGTTTCAAAAGGTATCATTTTAGGATAATCCACCATTCTAACTTTTACTTCTGCAAATCTAAAGCCATACAATTCTTTTATGCTAAAAATTTCAAGCACTTCAATAATATCACCATTTGCAATAAATCCTGCCTCAGAGGTTGGTTTTATCCAAAAATAATTATTCTTAACTGCCATTAAAAAATCTCCTGCAGACAACTCGTTTTCACTAAATAAAATACGACTGCGTATTTGTTGATTGTACAAATTAGCACGCTTGTTGCTTCTAACTATTATACTAGTTTCTTCGTACCCTAGATTACTATAGGAGTCATTTATAGCATCCATAATTTCATATCCATCCACTAACCTAACAATATCTTTAAACGACTTTAAGTTAAATTTAAAACTATCGTAAAAACTTCCTGCAATGGTCTCTCTTAATAACGTAGCGTTTTCTAATATTCCCGAATCCTCGCCTTGTCGTACTACTTCATCTAGTTCCATTTTGGTAACTGACTTATTATAGTTTAAGCTCAACGTGTTTTCATCTAACGCTGGACTTAAATCTAATTTTACAGGTGGTAATTGGGCTGTATCACCAATAAGTAACAATTTACACCTATGTCCTTGATAAACATACTGCATTAAATCGTCCAGAAGTGATCCGTTTTCAAAAAGTTTAGAATCGCTAGGCGAATCTGGTATCATTGATGCTTCATCAACAATAAAAATGGTGTCTTTATGCTTATTTGGTTGTAAAACAAATTTTACGCCACCACCTTTTTCCTTTTTAGGAAAATATATTTTTTTATGGATGGTAAACGCTTCTTTTTTAGAATAATTAGAGATAACTTTTGCTGCACGACCTGTTGGAGCCATTAACACAGCACTTTTTTTTGCTTGCCATAAATTGGCTACAATCGTACCAATAATGGTGGTTTTACCTGTACCTGCGTATCCTTTTAGCAAAAACACGCCATTTTCTCTTTCATTTAAAATAAACTCAGAAAGTTGTAAAAGTAAAATATCTTGTTTTGACGTCGGATTAAACGGAAAATGCTGTTTTATAAGGGAATAAAATTGCGAACTGGTCATTAAATAGTGTGGATTGAAAACTTTTTATCAAATATATAAATCATTTTTACCAACAATGGTTTTTACGAATAAAAAAAAATTGTAGATTTGTCACAGACCTTAATTAAATTTAATAAATCACTATGAAATTAGCACTTATTATAATTGGAGCAATCCTATTAACCATTTTAATTGTTTGGCTTATTGATAAATTTGTTCCAACAAAAGCAAAACCTTTTATTACTATTGCGCTTTGGGGCCTTATTATCTTTTTAGGATATTTAACTTTTAACTCTGTTTATGGTGAGATAAAATTTAATCAATTAAAAGAAAAAAGATACGCTTCAGCTATTAACCGTTTAATTGATATTAGAGATTCTCAATTAGCACACAGAACTGTAACTGGTAAGTTTACTAAAAGTTACGACTCTTTAATTAAATTTATCGAAAATGGTAAATTTACTATTGTTGAAAGAAGAGACTCAAGTGTTGTTGATGAAGAAAGAACTAAAGCTTATGGTGGTGTAACGTCTTATAAAGATATTGTTATCACTGATACTATTGGATTTGAATCTGTTAAAGAAAGATTATTTAAAGGATCAGATAGATATAAGCAAATGATGAATGTTCCTGTAGGTAAAGATGGTACTAAGTTTACTATGGATGCTGGAGAAATTGAAGATGAAAATGGTAATAAAATTCCTGTTTTTGAAGCATTTGTTAAAAAAGACGATATCCTTTTTGATCAAGATAAAAATTTAGTTCTTAAAGAAAACCAAGTAATATCTGTTGAAGGTGTTAATGGTGATGCTTTACGTGTAGGATCTATGAGTTCTGCTAAAACAATTGGAAACTGGCCTAAAACTTATGGCTCAAACGAATAAGGAATATAATCATTTAACCAACCTAGAACTGTCCATTCAAATTAGTTTGAGTGGACTTTCTTTTTGTGTTTTAAACCCAGATACTAAAACCATTATCGAGTTAAAATCTCAGGTATTTAGTATAAAAAAAACACCAACAGAACTTCTAGACGCAGTAATACACCTTTTTAATACAGAAGAAATTTTAAATCAAAACTTCTCCTCAATTAACATAATACATGTTAATGATTGGTCCACCTTAGTACCAAAAGCATTGTTTAAAGAAGATTATTTAGCAGATTATTTAAAATTTAATACCAAGATTTTAAAAACTGACTTTATTACTTTTGACGAGATTATCACCAATGAAAGCGTTAATATTTATGTTCCGTTTACTAATATAAACAACTATATATTTGATAAATATGGTAGTTTTACATACAAGCACTTCTCTACTATATTAATAGAACAATTATTAGTTAAAGAAAAGCATTCTAGCGTGACTAAAGTTTACGTAAATATAGATACTAATAACTTTGAAATAATAGCTATTAAAGAAGGTGGATTACTACTTTATAACACCTTTGAATATCATACAAAAGAAGATTACATTTATTACCTTTTATTTACTTTAGAACAATTACAGCTTAATCCAGAAACGCTACAACTAGTTTTACTAGGATTAATTAATAAAGAAGATGATTTATATAACATCACTTATAAATACATCCGAAACGTATCTTTTGGAAATAGAATGGATACCTATAATTTTACAAAGACACCAACAACAAATTACTCATATTTCACCTTACTAAAAAGCTTATAATGCGCATTGTATCAGGACAATTTAAAGGACGAAGAATTACAGCACCTAAAAAGCTACCTGTTAGGCCTACAACAGATATGGCTAAGGAAGCTTTGTTTAATATACTTAATAATCAATTTTACTTTGATGATGTTTCTGTATTAGACTTATTTGCAGGAACAGGTAACATAAGTTATGAGTTTGCTTCTAGAGGTACACAAGAGATTTTGTGTGTTGACCAAGATTATGGTTGTATAAAATTTATTAATGAAACTGCTGAAAGTTTTGAAATGGATATACAAACCATAAAAAGTGATGTTTTTAAGTTTTTAGAAAAAACTAAACAGCAACATACAATCATTTTTGCAGATCCACCATACGACTTTACAGAAGAAGCCTTTTCTAAAATACCAGAGCTTGTATTTGAAAATAACCTTTTAGAGTCTGAAGGATTATTAATAATAGAACATTCCAAGCATACAGACTTATCAAACTTAAAACAGTTTGTACGTTCCAAAAGTTATGGCGGAAATGTATTTAGCTTTTTTGAGAATGAAGCGTCAGACGAAGAAGAATAAACAAAAAAACCATCTATAATAGATGGTTTTTTTTATAAATAAGTAAATCTATAAGCCGGATTTTGTACTCCCTAAAGAGCCCTTATCATTTATCTGAGCTTGCTGTTACCAACACGCTTTAGCTACCTACCCTCTAACAATCGCGCGTGCACGCTCAAACGTTAGTATACATGGTATTGCACCTCATAGAGTTTACCTGGTTTCACTACAGCATGACCTGTACATACTTTCTGTTGCACTTTTCCTCACCTCTCGATGGATGGCTGTTAGCCACTATGATTACACTATGGTGTCCGGACTTTCCTCTTTAAAATAAATTTAAAGCGATAAGGCGATTTACTGCTGCAAAATTACAACAAACTAAACATTTTTAAAGCTAGAAACTTTAAATACTTTTAACCATTACCTGTATTTTAAATTTGTTGATAACTATAAATAAAATCAAGGCTAAGACTTCCTAATTAACCTGCTATTTTTTAAATTTGTTGTTCAATAATTAGTCATGGAGCATTTTGTAGTATCAGCAAGAAAATACAGACCACAAACCTTTAAGGATGTTGTAGGCCAAACTGCTATTACTAATACTTTACTTAATGCTATTGAAAATAATCATTTGGCACAAGCACTACTTTTTACTGGACCAAGAGGTGTTGGAAAAACAAGTTGTGCACGTATTTTGGCTAAAATGATTAATAGTGATGATAACGAAACAGGTGAAGAAGACTATGCGTTTAATATTTTTGAATTAGATGCTGCGTCAAACAACTCGGTAGACGATATCAGAAACTTAACAGACCAAGTTAGGATTCCGCCACAAGTTGGAAAATATAAAGTCTATATTATTGACGAGGTCCACATGTTATCTCAGGCTGCTTTTAATGCTTTTTTAAAAACATTAGAAGAGCCACCAAAACATTGTATTTTTATTTTAGCAACTACAGAAAAACATAAAATTATACCAACGATACTATCTCGTTGTCAAATTTTTGATTTCAAACGTATAACTGTTAAGGATGCTAAAAATTATTTAAAATACATCGCTGAAGAGCAAGGTATAAATGCTGAAGATGATGCTTTACATATTATCGCTCAAAAAGCGGATGGAGCTATGCGTGATGCTTTATCTATTTTTGATAGAGTTGTAAGTTTTTCTGGTAAAGACCTGACACGACAATCGGTTACAGAAAATTTAAATGTTTTAGACTACGAAACCTATTTTGAAAGTACAGATTACATTTTAGAAAACAAAATTCCAAAACTTTTAATTCAATTTAATAAAACGTTGGCAAAAGGTTTTGATGGACATCACTATATAGCAGGTTTAGCCTCTCACTTTAGAGATTTACTAGTTTGCAAAAATCCATCAACTATTGAGTTACTTGAAGTTGGAGATGATACTAAAAATAAATATTTAGAGCAATCTAAAAAAGCGGAACAAGACTTTTTAATAAAAGGTATTAATCTAGCTAATGATTGCGATTTAAAATATAAAAGCAGTAAAAACCAACGACTGTTAGTTGAACTAACACTAATGCAACTTGCCTCTATCACTTTTGATGGAGAAAAAAAAAATAGCAGTCGGTTCATAATACCACCTTCATACTTTAAAAAAATAGGAATTAAACCTATTAAGGTAGTAAAACCGGTTCATGTTGAAAACACATCTGTATCTCAACAAAACAACACAAAAGTTAATCCTGAATTACAAAAGCAAGCAGAACCAACCAAACCTAAAATTGTCTTGGAAAATGGTATTGCTTCTAGTAAAAAAAGAACTTCAGGTTTATCCTTAAAAAGTATTAGAGCTAAAAAAGAACATCAAATAAAACAATTAGATGTTGTTGTTGATGAGGAAAATTTACCAAGAGAACCTTTTAATCAAGATGAATTAACTGAAGTTTGGAATGCTTTTGTACATCAAATAGAAAAAGAAGGTAAATTTAATTTAGCCTCTATCCTATCCATTGATAAACCAACGTTGGCAGAAGATGGATTTTCAATTAAATTGACGTTTCCAAACGCTACAAATAAAGTTGAAGTCGAAAGACAATCCTTTGACTTGATGTCCTATTTAAGAAAAAACTTAAAAAACTACGACATTGCTTTAGATATAACCGTTAATGAAGAGTTGGATACTAAATACGCTTATACACCTATTGAAAAATATGAAAAGCTTAAAGAAAAAAACCCTAACTTAGAGCTGCTACGTAAAACCTTTGACTTAGATGTTTAATCATGAATAAATTAGCAGTAATATTACTTGTTGTAATTGTCGCATTTTTAAGTTGCGATGGACGTGATCGTGTTAAAAAATCCAAGACACAATTACTTACTGAAAGTAACATGCTACAATCCTATAAGACACAAGTAACCTTTTTTCCGGAAGCGTATACAGAATCCACCACTGATACTATTTTAAGTAATGGCTATAGGGTTAAAATTAAAAATTATACAGATATGAATCATTCTGTTTTAGGTTATACCTCAGAAAACGTCATAAAGTCTAAACATTATTATAGAGAAGTAATTTCAGAAATTGAAGTTTTTAAAAACGATAAAATTATTTTCAAAAATAATATTATTGAACAATTTTTATTAGAAAATAGTATGAACTACGTTACTACTGAAATTTATGTTGACCAATTAAAATCTTTACAAACTAACACTTTACATTTAATTGCTTCCCAATGCATACCAAACACTAAGGATTGTAATACTTATAGCATAGCAATTAATACACTTGGGGATTATACCATAGAAAGAAAGAGTTAACAACTAACAAAATTATGCTAGGACTAAAATTACCAACCGATCCAAGATGGGTTAATATTGTAGAAAAAAACATTGAAGACATTTTAACAGATCATGCATATTGCGAACAAAAAGCAACGAGTACTGCTATCTCATTAATTGTTAGTTTTCCGGAATATACAGAATTAGTACAAGAAATGGTAGCCTTAGTTAAGGAAGAGATAAGCCATTTTAAAATGGTCCATGATTTAATACTAAAAAATGGATGGGTTTTAGGTCGTGACCGCAAAGATGATTATGTATTACAGCTTATAACCTTTTTTCCTAAAGGAGGAAGTAGAACAACACAATTAGTCCACAGGTTACTTTATGCTGCTTTAATTGAAGCTAGAAGTTGCGAACGCTTTAGATTGTTATCTGAAGAATTGGAAGATAAATCTTTAGCCGAATTTTACCGTAAATTAATGGTCAGTGAAGCTAATCATTACACCATGTTTTTAGGTTTTGCAAGACAATATGGAGACCGCAAAGAGGTAGATAAAAAATGGAATGATTTACTTGAGTTCGAAGCTGAAATAATGGTTAATCTAAGTAAAAAAGAAACTATTCATGGTTAACATGGTTAATCAAAAGCTATAAAAAAAAAGCCAATTCTAATAGAATTGGCTTTTTTTATGTTGTTAATACAGGCATTAGAATTTAACTCCTACACCTATTTGCATATTTGTGTTTTTAGCTTCTAAACCAATCGCGTTATCATCAATAACATTAGTTAATCCGTAAGAATATCTGAAGTCAATAAAAAACTCGTCAGAAATCATATATTCTAATCCACCTAAAGCAGAAAAACCTAAGTTTTGTAATCCATCTTCATAAGAGTGACCTTTTAAACTAGCTTGAGGACCTAGACCAATAGATAAACTTTGTCCAATTTTATATTTAAAAAATAATGGTACTTGAATGTAGTTAATACGTAGCTCTTGGTCTTTTGCTCCTTCTGCAGAGAATTGTACTTCTGGTGCAAAAGAAAAAGATTTAGAAAGACTATACTCTCCAAAAAATCCTATAAAAAATCCATTTCTATGTGCATTTTCAACTCCTGTTGGAACTTCGGGATCAAAATCTAAATTAGATATATTGTATCCAGCTCTTACACCATACAAAGCGTCTTGAGAAAATCCGTAAAAAGAAGCTAATACAAACGTTAATAGTAAAATAGTTTTTTTCATATTTTGAAAAATTTAGTTGGTTTTTTTGAGTTAAGTTTTGTAAAAGTAAATATAATTTTTTTTTAAGTAATAGAAAGTAATAAATAGATAAAGTGTATTATTTTAACTTTGTATGGCTAGAAACGGTATCATTATACATACTTTTTATGATTCCGTCTGCCAATCCTATTTTTGGTACATAAATATCTTTAGCTCCACTCCACTTCATGGCAGACAGATATATACGTGTGGCAGGAATGATAACGTCTGCCCTATCTTGATTTAAATCTAATATAGAGATACGCTCTTCATATGAATACGTTTGTAACATATTGTAATAAGACGTCAAATAAAAGTAAGATAACGGTTTACCCATAGCTTTACCAGACACTTTAAATATCTTGTTAATATTACCACCTGAGCCAATTACCTCTATCTTATCATAAGTTGTGGTTTGTTGCTTTATCCATTGTTCTAACTCAATCCAAGCTTCCTTTTTAACCATATCATTAAGTAGTCTAACAGTACCAATCTTAAATGATTTAGAGGCTATTTTTTCACCTTTGACAATTACAGAAAATTCAGTGCTACCACCTCCTACATCTACATATAAATAGTTTTTATTTACATCAATATACGATTGTAAATCTGTAGCTGCTATAATAGCTGCTTCTTCTTCACCTTCAATAATATCAATCTGAATTCCTGTTTTTTTCTTAATTAATTTTGCAACATCTTTACCATTATTTGCTTCACGCATTGCAGAAGTTGCACACGCTTTATATTTTACTACACCATGAGTTTCCATAAGTAATTTAAAAGCTTGCATGGTTTGTAGCATACGATGTACATTGTTTTCCGATATTTCTTCATTTATAAAAACATCTGCACCTAAACGCACTGGAACCCTTACTAATGAACTTTTTTTAAATCTTGTGTCACTGCCTTTTTCTTCAACAATATTAGATATTAATAATCTAACAGCATTAGATCCAATGTCTATTGCAGCATATTTTTGGATTTTAAGCATCTAATTTATTTTTTAAATACGTGTAAGCTTCAAATTGAGATCTGTATTTAGGTTTGTCATTACGTTTGTAGGTATTGTTTTGTGCTTTATTTAATATTCTAGCTTTAACATTATCATTCCAACAAATATGAAATGTATCTATCAATTCTTCCTTGATATCATTATCATAAATAGGACAGCTTACTTCTACCCTGTTTTCGATATTTCTGGTCATAAAGTCTGCAGACGATATATATACCAATGGATTGTTGTTATTACAAAAGACGTATAGTCTTGTATGCTCTAAAAACTTATCGACAATACTTATTACTTCTATATTTTCACTTATTCCTTTTACTCCTGGAACCAAGCAACAAATACCACGAACAATCATTTGTATTTTAACTCCAGCTTGACTTGCTTCGTATAATTTATCTATCATTGGATAGTTAGATATACTATTCATTTTAAGTTTTATGTAACCAGGTTTACCATCTTTAACATTATTAATCTCTTTATCTATAAGATTAAAAAACTTGTTTTTTGTATAATGTGGTGATGTTATAATGTGTTTAAATCTGTAAATTTTATAATTAACCTCAAAAAAATTAAACACTTTATTGACGTCTTTTAATATTTTTTGATTAGCTGTAAACAACGTGTAGTCAGTATATATTTTAGCTGTAGACTCGTTAAAGTTACCAGTGCTTATAAAACCATATCGCTTTATTTTTTTGTCCTCTTCCCTTTCAATAATACACATTTTGCTATGTACTTTTAATCCTTGAACTCCAAAGATTAATTGTACACCTTCTCGCTGCATTTGTTCCGCGTAAGCGATATTAGCTTCCTCATCAAAACGTGCTTGAATCTCCATAGAGACCATTACTTTTTTACCGTTTTTTGCTGCATTTATTAATGAACTGGCTACGTGAGAAATTTGTGCTAGTCTATAAATTGTAATTTTAATGGCTTTAACTTGAGGGTCTAAAGCTGCTTCTCTTAAAAACTTAACAACGTAAGAAAAGGTATTATATGGTGCATATTGTAAATAGTCTTTTTTGGCTATTGTTTCAAAAATACTGCCTTCTAAACTCAAACCTTTAACTGGTAATGGTACTATTTTATCATACAATAAATTAGTACGTCCTAAACTAGGAAAATCCATATAATCTCTTCGGTTATGATAACGTCCACCTGGTATAATACTATCCGTATTATCAATACCCATTTTGTCCATTAAAAACTCTAATGTTTTTTTGTCTATGGTTTTATCATAAACAAATCGTACTGGCTCACCTTCTTGTCTTTCTTTTACTCCATCACTGATTTTTTCCATGTAACTTTTGGTCAAATCACTGTCCAAATCTAACTCAGCATCTCTAGTGATTTTAATCATGTGAGCAGTAATTTTATTATACTCAAATATGTTAAAAATATCGTTTAAAAATAGTCTAAGTAAATCGTCTAGCATGATAATATTATCTGTATCACCTACTTTTGGTAACACAATAAAACGATCCATATTTTTAGAGATTTCAATTAAAGCATATTGATTTTCGCCATCTTTTAAATGCATGTTAACAGCTAGATAAGCTGCGCTATCTTTAAGATTAGGAAGCTTAATTTCGGTATTTAAAACTATGGTAACAAGAGCTGGACTAACCTTTTCTAAAAAGTACTTTCTAAGGTATTGTTTTTGAGCTTTTGTGATTTTAGATTCTCTTAGAATGAAGATATTCTCTGCTTCTAACTTTTTTTGAATATCACTTAAAATCTTTAAACTTTCGGTTTGATGTTTAATAACGATATTGGTAATAATCTCTAATAACTCAGATGCTTTAATACCACCAAGTTGACTTTTACCTGCTCTTCCAGCATAGTCAATACGCTTAACGGTAGCGTATCTTACTTTAAAAAATTCGTCTAAATTATTAGAAAAAATTCCTAAAAAACGTAATCGTTCAATAAGTGGTACAGACTCGTCAGCAGCTTCTTGTAAAACACGATGGTTAAATTGTAGCCAACTTAACTCTCTGTTTATGTATTTATTATCAATAATATGGTTAGTCATTTACAGCAAAATTTACTACAAATATATCTAATTAGATTGTCTATTTTAAATGTTTTGGGAAGACAATTTTTGTAGTGTTACCATTTTTTATGTTTTTCCATGAATTTTGATCAAATTCTATTTGCACAAAACCTGAGGTTGTAACGTTGTCAATGCTTGTATTACCTAGAGAATTACATAAATTTGTCAAGGCATGATTATGCCCAAAAACCATCAAAACATTAACGTTATCATCACAGTTATTTATGACCTCTAAAACTGAGTCTCCAGAAAAATCATAAAGTGCTTTTTTTTGCTGAAATTGTATGTTTTTTAAATCTAAAACATCGACGAAAAGCAATGCTGTTAATTTTGCTCTGTGTGCAGTACTACTTAAAATTAAGTTAGGCTTTATGAAATTAGTTATTAAGTGATTAGCAACCAAATTAGCATCTTTAACACCTCTTTTTTTTAAAGGCCTATCGTGATCTGACACATTAAATTGCCAAGAAGATTTGGCATGTCTAATAAATTGTATAATTTTGCTCATAATTGTCGTTTAAGTACTTTAATATCCGTTTATTGTTTTTTAAAATACCATTTATCGGTTTTATAGGTGCTATAACATATTTATTTGATTTGATGTGTAAATCGTACTTCTTTTGTTATGCTATTAATTAATTTTGATCCCTGAATATAGAGTAAATAAAAAAAACCTACAATTATCATTTTTTGATAAACCTCCCTTAAACTGTAGCAATTTTTTAGCTTTTATGAATAGTTAAAAATATGAAATTTAACGCAGTAAAATAAGTTTATACTATGAGAACAAAAGATTCTCTTTTTAACCTTTGCGCCAATAGTGAACTATTGGCAGCTATTTTCCTGCAATAAATTTATATTAAAAATAGAGTATTAAACTAATAAGTTTTGAATATATTGAAAACAAATTACACAAAAAGGTTATTATTAATAATATTCCTTTTAATTGGCTTTAGTCTGCAAGCTCAAGTAAAAAAAGTCTTTACACCTCGTTATAGTGCCTCTATTACTGGAGATGTAAAGATGGTTGGTAACAACATGTTGTCCAGGACTTCTACAGGAAGTTATAATGGAGAGCAGGACAATCATGATTTTGTGGACAACGTTTATGTTGACATAGATAGTGATGCTAGTACATTTAACTCTAGTAGTGCCAATCTAACAAATCCATATCCTAACGATAGTTGTTTACAGATTGAAAAAGTACTATTGTACTGGGCAGCTGCAGATAAAGGAATTGACGTTGTTGGAATTGAAACCGAAAATCAACCAAACTGGAATTACAACAATGTAAAATTGATGCTTCCAGGTCAAACCACCTATACTACCATAAATGCAGACGAGGTAATATATAGAGGTAAAAATCAAAATCCACATTTAAATAATGACCCTTACGTATGCGTTAAGGACATAACTAATAGTGTTAAAAATTTAGGAATTCCTTTTGGTAAATATCAAGTTGCCAATGTAGAAGCTAAAACTGGTTTTTTAGTCTCTCATGAAAACACCAACACTGGTACATCTGGTGGATGGCAGGTCATTATGGTCTATAAAAGTGACAAATTAAAAGCTAGAAATATAACACTTTTTGATGGTTACGCTAACGTTACTAGTAGCCAAAATAATTTTGATATTAATATTTCTGGATTTCAAACTGTACCAAATGGTATTGTTAGATCTGACATTGTTATTGGAGCGCTTGAAGGAGATAGATCTTTGACTGGAGACCGTTTACAAATATTAAATACCTCTAATACGTTTGTTGATATATCTGCACCATTAAGAGATTCTAACAACTTTTTTAATAGTAGAATTACTGTAGGACCAAGTAATGGAGCAAATAATTTTACTGACAGGAATCCAGCAAGTACTAATACCCTAGGTTTTGATGCTGCTGTTTTCCCTTTAAGTAATCCTGGTAATTCGTTATTAACTAATAACCAAACTTCTACTACACTTAGATTAACATCTAATCAAGAAACCTATGGCTTATTTGTTTTAGGTTTTTCTGTTGAAATATATCAACCAGATTTACAAACTATTTTTACAGCGACACCAGCCACTATTACACCTTCTAATAGTGCACAAACGGTTACCTATACTGCAAATGTTTCAAATATTGGTAATGATAATGCCAACAGTGTTACTTTAACTACGATTATACCAAATAACACCGAGTTAATCCAACCTATAACTGGATTACCTACAGGTGTAACTTACACTTACAATACAACAACAAGAGCCTTAAAATTTACCGTTCCTAACGGACTATTAGACTCAGGTATTAGTCTAAATCTAAATTATAACGTCTCGGTTTACGATAATTGCTACTATTTGCAAAATAGCTGTTCTAGTACGTTAAACTCTAATTTAGTAGCAACATACATTGGGCAAATAAATCCAAAAGATATCACCACTGGAAGCTCCAATGGAATAAATAGTTGTGGTATTGGTAACGAGCTAAGTACAACTGTAAATATTGCTGCTCCAGCTCCTGCAACATGGGTAACTGCTGCTTCTGCTTTAGATCGAGAAATAGAATGTAACAATCCAACAGCTTTAAGTAACGCTCAAGCGTTAGCACCTGTATCTTCATGTCCAGGTTTAACTCCAATCAAAACTTCAGGTAATTTTGTTCCTTCTAATAATTGTCCAACCTTAGGTACATATACTAATACTTGGAATTTTACTGATTCTTGTGGACGTACAATTGCTAATTATGTTCAAATAATCACAGTTAAAGATACTACAGCTCCAGTTATAGATACAAATGCTTTTGACTTTACAGTTCAATGTGATCAAAATAGTCAAGCTGCATTTAATAATTGGTTAGCTACCAATGGTAGTGCTACTGCTACGGATAATTGTGGTGCTGTAACATGGTCAAATAATTATAGTAACTTTAGTGATGATTGTGGTGCAACAGGATTTACTACAGTTACTTTTACTGCTTCTGACGCTTGTGGAAATTCATCTTCAACTACAGCTACTTTCACAATAGAAGATACTGTTGGCCCAACATTTGATGGATTCCCTGCTGACAATAATAACGATCAACCCTCTTGCGTTGGTGTGCCAGTTTTAAGTTTCTCAAATTATACAGAAGTTTTAGGTGACGGAAATAATAATACTTTTTTACAAGGTGAAAAATTTAGATACACTAATGTTTCGCCTGGTGTAGACGCTATTATTACAATTTTAGCAACTGTAAATACAACTGTACCATTATTAGATGACAATTCAAGTGGTAGTGTTGACTCTTTTAGACCAAGAACTGCATTTAGTATAGCTAATAATGGAGATAGAGCTTACGTTGAGTATCAAATAGATTTTATAGACAATTCAAATAATCAACCAACACCTATAGCCGAGTTTTATACTACTTATAGTGATATTGATGGAAATACAAATTATGGAGAGGTAAATTGGACACAATTTACAAATAGCTATACCGTAAATGACCCAACTGACTTAACGATTACAGAAGAAGGTCCTTGGATTGTGGCAACAGCTGGAACAACTGAGTATACAGGTGTTACTAATACATATCCACAAGCAAATATTACAACTAGAAACACAAATACATCTTCATTTAAATTTAGAGTAGGTGTTGTTGCAAGAAAAGCTAATGTCTCAGGCTCTGGAAGACAACACAATATAGAGTTTGCTTGTATTTCAAATTACACAAATCCTAGCACTATTTCAGATGAAATAACACTTGAATGTAGTGATTTAGAAGATGCAGAAGTACTTACAGCAACTGACAACTGTAGTGATACAACTGTAACTTTTAACGAAATAAGAACTGATGGTGATTGTCCAAATACTTATACATTAGAAAGAACTTGGATTGCAACCGATGATTGCGGAAATGAGACAACAAGAACTTTGACCATAAATGTTCAGGACACCACACCTCCTACGTTTGTCGAGACTTTACCAAATAATATTACAGTAGATGGAAGTAATATTCCTGATGCTGCTGTTTTAACAGCTACTGATAATTGTGGAGATGCCATAGTTACTTTTAATGAAGAAATTGTTGGAGATATTTGTACCGGAAACCAAACAATAACAAGAGAATGGATTGCTACCGATGCTTGTGATTTGACAACATCTCATACTCAAGTTATCACTGTAAATCAACCTGTCTTAACTGCATCAATTGATTCTGTAACTAATATTTTATGTTCAACAGAAGCTACGGGTACTATAAATATTGCCGTTTCTGGAGGTTCTTTACCTTATACATACTCTATTGATGGTGGTACGACATATACATCAAACGCTACGATAAATGATTTAGCAGCGGGTAATTACTCTATAATAGTATTAGACGCTAATGAATGTTCTACTACTTTATCTGCAGAAATTCTTTCTAACTGTACTGATGCAATCACTGACATAAACAATACGTTTGTTGGACAACCAGTCTCTGGTAATGTATTAACTAACGATGAAGATTTTGAAGGTGATAACCAAACAGTAACTGCTAATACGAATCCAGCTAATGGTTCAGTAACTATTGATGCTG